>NZ_JABXKH010000137.1 GCF_017115105.1 Nostoc sp. NMS2 | reverse complement strand
TCCCCGTCACAAAACTTAATTACGAATTACGAATTACGAATTACGAATTATTTAACGAACCGCCAAGGACGCCAAGGAAGAGAAGGAAGAAATGCTTAACTGAATTGTATTGAGTTTCAAATAAAACTTTATGTTTCAGATATTTAAGGGCTTTTACAAAACTAAGAAGACTCGTACAGTGCCTTTGCTGGAAATCTTGACAATGGCGGCAGAGACTTTGTGGAGTAACAAATTACGCACAGGTCTAACGATGTTGGGCGTGATTATTGGGATTTCCTCAGTCATTGCTATTACTTCTGTTGGTCAGGGAGTGCAAAAAGGGGTTGAGCAACAGATACAAGCGTTGGGTACAGATGTGATCCAAATCTTAGCGGGTGCTGCAAGAAGCGGGAATGTCCGTCAAGGAGTAGGTTCTAGCAGCACCTTGACTTGGGAAGATGCAAAAGCGATCGCTACACAAGCACCATCAGCACAGATGGTTTCTGCTTATCTGCAACGGTCTGCCCAAGTTGTGTATGCAGGACAGAACACCTCTACAACCATTTATGGCACAGATTTGAACTACCCAGAAATCAGAAATACTCACCCCCAGCAAGGGAGATATTTTACTCAAGAAGAACTAGATACTGTGGCACAGGTAGCTATTCTTGGCCCTACAGTCCAAAATACCCTCTTTGGACAGGGTGTAAATCCTATCGGTGAGAGCATTCGCATTCAGGGAGAGGCTTACAAAGTGATTGGGGTGATGGAACCTAAAGGTTCTCAGGGGCCGATGGATCGAGATGACCAGGTTTTCATTCCTCTAACTAGTATGTCGAAGAGACTGGTTGGGAACAATGCTCTGGTAGGCGTTTCTGTAAATGGAATTTTAGTCAAAGGCGCTAATCAGGAGCAATTAGAAGCGGCTCAGTTTCAAGTTACCAATCTTTTACGGCTGCGTCACAACATTTATCCGCCGCAAGCTGATGATTTTCGGCTGACTAATCAAGCTGATATTGTTAGTACTTTTACTAATGTTGTGGGTTTATTTACAGTAATGGTAGTAGCGATCGCTGGAATTTCGTTAGTGGTTGGTGGAATCGGTATTGCCAACATTATGCTAGTTTCGGTAGTTGAGCGGACGCGAGAGATCGGGATTCGCAAAGCTGTAGGGGCCACCAATTCGGCAATCCTTAATCAATTTTTAGCCGAAGCGATCGTAATTTCCATTGTCGGCGGCGGTATTGGGATGGCCACTGGCATTTTATTAGCCTTTATCGCTGCAAGCATTTTCAAGTTTCCCTTTATCATTTCCTTCTTGTCAATCATTGCCGGCTTTGGACTCTCGTTAACTGTTGGCTTAGTCGCTGGGGTAATTCCAGCCCGAAACGCATCTAAATTAGATCCAATCACTGCTTTACGTAGTGACTAAATAATTCGTAATTCGTAATTCGTAATTCGTAATTTATATGCCAACGATGATTTGGATGGAATCTATTACTAAAACTTACTACTTGGGAGAAGTTAGTGTTCCCATACTCAAGGGAATTGAACTCTCTATTGAGGAGGGGGAATATGTCTCGATTATGGGTGCGTCAGGTTCGGGGAAATCCACGCTGATGAATATTTTGGGATGTCTGGATCGTCCGACAACTGGAGACTATATTTTTGAAGGGAGAAACCTGACGACTTTTGATGATGATGAATTAGCGTATATTCGCAACCAAAGGATAGGTTTTGTTTTTCAACAATTTAACCTATTGGCGCGGGCAACAGCACTGGAAAACGTGATGTTACCAATGGTTTACGCTAATTTACCCAAGCCAAAACGCCGTGAAAGGGCATTAGAAGCCCTGGAAAAAGTAGGATTACAGGGACGCATAGCTAACCGTCCTAGTCAACTTTCTGGGGGACAACAACAACGGGTAGCGATCGCTCGTGCTTTAGTTAACCGACCTGCGTTAGTTTTGGCAGATGAGCCAACAGGAGCTTTAGATACTGAAACTTCTAATGAAGTGATGAGTTTGCTGACAGAACTTAATGACCAAGGAATCACAATTGTGATTGTCACTCATGAACCAGATATTGCTGCTCAAACCAAAAGGATTATTCGAGTTCAGGATGGCTTGATTGTCGGCTAATTTGTTAATATCAACCCTTAGAGGAGGAATTTAAGATTTAATTTTCTATAGGTCAATCAGGATAAAAACTTTTGATTGTATCCTCAAAAAACCTAATTAATGACTACATCTAGATTATGAATTTCAGCTTATTATTTGTGCATTCTACCTGGGTTAGCGTAGCATTCGCTATTCTTTTTCCAACTTTAGCAAGTGCCGCAACTCCCCCAAAACCGCAGAATAACTCAAGCCCTGTGCAGGTTCCTGATTACCTCAACCCTAATCCCAATCCTCTGCAATTTCCTACTAAACCCCAGGAAGTAAAGATTCAGGGAACTGTGCCAATCAGTTTGGCACAAGCTTTAGAACTAGCACAACGCAACAATCGAGATTTACAGGTAGCCATATTACAGCTAGAACGCAGTCGTTCAGCCCTCCGCGAGTCTCAAGCTGCTTTATTTCCTACTTTGGGGATCAACAGTAGTTTGACTAATAGTGGTAATGGTTTTACTAATAATTCATCTCAATCCAGCACCTCTTTTAATGGTTCCGCACAACTGAATTACGACCTCTATACCTCCGGTAATCGACAAGCGACAATCCAAGCAGCTGAAGAACAATTACGTGTGGATGAATTGAATGTTGAAAGTCAGTCTTTGACAATAAGATTGAATGCCACAACTCAATACTACGATTTGCAACAAGCAGATGAACTAGTAAGAATTAACCGGTCTGCTGTGGATAATGCCCAGGCTAGTTTGCGGGATACTCAAGCGAGAGAACGGGCTGGAGTGGGTACGCGGTTCGATGTGCTACAAGCTCAGGTGAATTTAGCAAACGCCCAACAACAACTAACTAATGCTATCTCGCAGCAGCAAATTGCCCGTCGTCAGCTTGCCACCACGTTAAGTTTGTCGCAGTCATTTGATATCAGTACCGCAGATCCTGTACAGTTAGCCGGTCTTTGGCCGCAGACGGTAGAACAAAGTATTGTCCGAGCGTTTCAAAATCGTCCAGAATTGCAACAGCAATTAGCACAACGTAATATTAGTGAGCAACAGCGACGACAAGCACTTTCAAAGTTAGGGCCGCAAATTAGTTTGGCAGCCAACTACAACCTGCTAGATCGCTATGATGATGGTGTCGGCATTACTGATGGCTATTCAGTGGGATTCCAAGGAAATCTCACTTTGTATGATGGAGGTTCAGCAAGAGCAAGAGCGGCTCAGTCAAAAGCTAATATTGCGATCGCAGAGAGTAAGTTTGCCACCCAGCGTGACCAAATTCGCTTTGATGTAGAACAATTCTATTCTCAATTGCAATCTAATTTAAATAATGTGCAGACTTCTAGTGTGGCTTTAAATCAAGCCAGGGAAGCTCTGAATTTAGCAAGGCTAAGGTTCCAAGCTGGTGTGGGTACTCAAACAGAAGTGATTGCTGCTGAAAATGACCTGACAAGAGCAGAAGGTAATCGAGTCACAGCTATTTTGGATTACAATCGCGCTTTAGCTAATTTGCAAAAATCAGTCACTTCCAGGGCTTCGCGCTAGGGGACTTCTAAATAAAAAGTATCCTATCGCTTTAAGGGCAGGGGGCAGGGGGCAGGGGAGCATACTTCGACTACGCTCAGTAACCGGGGGGGGCAGGGGCAATACGGTTCAGTTAAGAAAAATAGTAGGTTGGGTTGAGCAATAGCGAAACCCAACAAATGGTTAATAATGTTGGGTTTCGTTCCTCAACCCAACCTACACAACTTTTAGTTTTTACCCTTAACTGAACCGTATTGGGGGCAGGGGAGCATACTTCGACTACGCTCAGTAACCGGGGGGGCAGAGGAGCAGGGAGCAGGTGGGGATGAGGGGGATGAGGGAGAATTAGTAAAGAAAAGTTTGCTTAGATGCAGCTGAGAAAGACTATGGCGTAGTAATTACCGCTACTGGGCAATGGGCTTTACTCAAAATTGCATCTACTCTGTGACCGAAGAAAACGCGACCCGTAACCATTCGGATATTGCTTCCGAGAATAATTAGGTCAACTTGCTGGGTTTGAGCAAACTTGAGGATTTCCCTTTCTGGGCTGGTTCCTTGAAGAATATAGGTTTTGACATCAGCACCCAGATTGCGGCCAATTGCTGCTTGCTGTTCGAGCAAATCGTGAGCAATTTCCTTCACTGGAGTTAGCGATCGCCGTTCGTAAAGAATATACTCAACTTGTGGCAAATTAATCACGTTGACGATCATCACTAATGCTCCCGTCTGAGCAGCGATCGTACTTGCCATTTCCACAGCATTTTTGCTATATTCTGTCCCCACCGTTGGCACTAGAATCTTTGTCAGCTTTTGCTGAGCGATTTTGCATATCTCGCCTTTAGCTTGGGGTAGGTGCGACTTTACCACCATCGTTGCACATGGCGCTTCTTGTACTACCCGATCTACAAGCAAATTGAACAATGTTTTCTGAGGACGTATCTGTTCAGAAGCTCCCAATACGATCAAGTCATAGTTTTTGTTCGCTTCATTCAGAATTACCTCCGCTTTACTACGCCCAGACTCCGTTTTTGTTTGCAGGGTCGTATCAGCAGGTAGCTGCATTTCCTCAGCAACAGAAGCCAGAGCTTCCTCGGCGGCGGTATCTTTAACTTGGGTTGCCGCCCGGCGGCCTTTTCTTTGAGGTTGCTTATCACTTAGGGCATATAGAGATGTCACTTCTATGGAGTTTTGGTGAGCCATGTAGCCCACAAGTTGCGCTGCGAGTTGGATGTTGGGGCCACCGCTAGTAGGTATTAAAACACGTTGGATTTGTTTGATAAAGCTGCGGCTATCTTGCTCTTCTTGTTCCAACCGTTGAGCTTCCTCTTCACTCATCACCACCTTCGACAAACACCAGCGCAAAAGGGGTGGAGCCATTAGGGAAGTGACGATCGCCACCATAACAATAATTGAGTACATCTGGGGATTCAGCACTCCCAAAGATAAACCAATGGTGGCAACGACAATTTCCATTGCCCCGCGAGCATTCATCCCAGAACCCATCGCCAAACCTTCCCAATGACTCAAGCCACCGACGCGAGAACCAATGTAAGCACCTGTAAATTTGCCAACACAGGCGACAGCGAGAACAATCAAGCCAAATAGTAGCGTTTGGGGCACTAACAGAGTTAGCAAGTTAACTTTCAAGCCAGCCCCAGCAAAGAAAATTGGCGCTAGAAAGGCTGCTGTGAATACTTCTAGCAGATGTCCAGCTTCGTTACTAAAGCGGCGAGATTGACCGGACAGAATTCCCAGCACGAAAGCACCTAATGCTGCTTCCAGACCTAATGCGTGGGTAAGTGCTGCTGCCGAGAGCGAAAGAATCAGCACAGCCGATATACTAGCAGAGATGCCGCCAACGTAGTCATCAACCCACCGCAAAATCTGATCTACAATGGTACGCCCAATTGTGAAAGCGATCGCTAAAAACAATATAGCTGCACTCACAGAATGAAAAATTGTCCCAAAGTCAAATTTGCCGCTACTAGCTAGACCTGAAACCACAGAAAGTAAAATCCAGCCGATGGTGTCGTCAGTCATCCCAGCCGCTAAGGTTACTTGACCAATGTCACGGCGAATTAGGTTTAAATCCATCAGCACCTTGGCAATTACTGGTACTGCCGAAATACTCATTGCTGTGGCAATAAATAGACTGAATACCAGTCGCTTATCTGGGTCGGCTAAAAAACTATCTGGCAATAGCCAACCCAATCCAAATCCGGTAATAAACGGGACAATAATTCCGCCCAGTGAAATCAGCAGAGCCGTTTTACCCTTGCGAAGAATTAGCTTGAGATCCGTCTCCAACCCAGTTACAATCAGCAAAAATAACACACCTAACCAAGAAATCACCGAAAGTAAATTAGACTGTTCTTGACTTTTGGGAAAGATGTGAGCTTGCAAGTCTGGAAGGAGCAAACCAAATAGAGAAGGGCCCAGCAGCACACCCGCCAGTAATTCCCCAACAACAGGCGGGAGGTTAATTCGGCGCATTAACTCACCTAATCCCCGCGCTACGAGAAGCAATAGTGACAGTTGCACCAGCACTAACAGCAGTTCATGATGACCGAGAGGTTTAATTAAACCGTCACCTGCTACTTTCTGTGCAGCGAGTACAGGCACTAACATTAGGGACAGGTTTTGCATATAAGCGTCCAAAGGTTGGATTACAAATTTTTCAAGGGGCTGTTCAAGTAAATCCTGAAAATGTTTACTTCCACATCGGTCTAGGAGATTAAACTTTCGTTGTCATTAGTAACGGCAAGATTATCATGCGCGATCGCCCGAAGAGGTTGTTTGAAAAGTATTAGGCGACTAAAAGTCGTGGCTACACAAAGTTTAGTACAGCTTTGCGTAAAAGCGTAGCGTTTTTAATGCAAGCCAACGCATTAACAATGCAAGCCGATGCATTAACAATGCAAGCCGATGCATTAACAATGCAAGCCGATACATTAACAATGCAAGCCGATACATTAACAATGCAAGCCGATGCATTAACATTGTCGGGTATTGCCAAATTTAATTCGCTACGAATTAATGAAATGCTGTACTTAGTCCACGGAGGTGGACTAAGAGAAAATCAACAGTTTTTAACCCAGATCGGTGGGTAAAGTCTTGTGTAGCCGCGATTTTCAATCGCTCATCAACTTATTTTCGAGCGCGAACAAACAACTTTGTAGTGTCTTCCCAAATACCTTGATCGGTTGCTAGTTTCTCAATTTCAGCTTTGTACTCAACTTGCAACTGATTTAATTGTTCTGGTGATAATGTTGACAACAGAGGATTACCTTTAAAATTTATATTAATTGCTGTCCTAGATAATCTGTTATCCCGAAGATGGCGATAACGTCCTGATGGTTCAATCTTAATTTCGATATCTCTAAAACCTGCCTGATTGAGTAAATCGCGACATTTATCTGGAGTCCCCAGTGGTTCAAGGATATATGGTAGTGATACGCCCAAAACTCTAGTGTAAATACTCTGATGAAGAGATGCCATATAAGCAGTTTCGGGAGGACAGGTAAATGCCACAAATCCTCCAGGTTTCAAGAAGCGATACCACTTTTGCAAAGTAGCAAGGATATCAGGAAAAAGTACAATTGCCTCACAGCAAAAGACAACATCAAAACTACTATCACTAAAGTTAAAATATTCTGCATCTGCCTCAATCAACTCGATATTTTGTAATCTTGATGTGGCAATCTTAAGTCTTGCTTGATCTAACATTTCAGGGGTCATATCAATCCCAATCACATAACCCTCTGAACCAACTTTTTCAGCTGCGGGTATCGCAACTAAACCTGTTCCAGTCGCCACATCAAGGATTTTCTGTCCCAATTCTAGCGGCACAAATTCAAGTAAAATCTTGGCTTCTAGAGGATGGCGAGTACCTTCCTCATAGTCATAAGTAGTTCTACTACCATAAAATTCTCTTAGTTGCTGCTTATAACTATCCAAATCAGTCATAACCAAATGTCAAATTTTCTCCACTTTATAGTAACTCTTGTTGTGATGTTGAGTTGCTTGCTGCTGAATCCAACCCTGACAGCACAAGCCGCGACTTCATCCACCACTGTTTATGAACAACGGATAATCCACAGTCCAGATGGCATCGGCAAATATTATATGGGGCGAGAAATTGCCCAAGTTATGGGATACACTGGCGCTGGCTGGCTAGAACGTCCAAGTCGAGAGGGGGAGGAACAGCCAAGTAAGGTAGTCAACGTCCTCAACCTGAAACCTAATGATGTGGTGGCAGATATTGGCGCTGGTACAGGTTACTTAAGCTTTCGTATCGCGCCGTTATTAACAGCAGGTAAGGTGTTAGCTGTAGATGTTCAGCCAGAAATGTTAGAAATAATTGAGTTATTCAAAAAAGAGAAAAATATCACCAATGTTGAGCCTATTTTAGCAACCCTTTGTAACCCAAATTTACCATCTGAAAGTATCGATTTGGCGTTGATGGTAGATGCTTATCATGAACTTGAGTATCCTCAAGAAGTGATGCAAGGAATTGTGAAAGCACTAAAACCAGGTGGTCGGGTAGTTCTGGTTGAGTATCGGGGTGAAAATCCCTTTATTATGATTAAAGGTCTGCATAAAATGACTCAAAAGCAAGTCCGCAAAGAAATGCAAGCTGTTGGTTTGGTTTGGCGTGAAACTAAAAACTTGTTACCTCAACAGCATTTAATGGTATTTGAGAAACCTAATTCTAGCGATGTTTTGACAAGATGAGGCTTGGACGGTACATCACAAGAAAAATATGTCTCAAGCCATAATAAAGTAAGACTCCTTGCCAGAGCAGAAAATCATGGTCAACTTATCACTCAAGCAACGAATTCCTCCTTTAGAAAATGGCGATCGCCTTACTCGCTACGAATTTGAACGACGCTATCAAGCAATGTCCCGTCATCAAAAGGCAGAATTAATTGAAGGAATTGTATACTTGGCATCCCCATTACGCTTTGAAAGTCATGCTGAACCACACGGTCATACAATCACTTGGTTGGGAGTTTATGAAGCATCAACTCCTGGTGTGAGATTGGGAATTGAGCCAACAGTCCGCTTAGATCGAGACAATGAACCGCAGCCAGATGGAGTGTTATTAATCACACCAACAGCTAAAGGACAATCTCGTTTAAGTGATGATGACTACATAGAAGGTGCGCCAGAACTCGTAATAGAGATAGCAGCTAGCAGTGTTGCTATTGACTTACATGACAAGAAAAAAGTCTATGGTCGGAATGGGGTAAAAGAATACATTATTTGGCAAATATTTGAAAATAAATTAGATTGGTTTAGCCTGCAACAAGGGCAATATTTGTCCCTAGAAGTGGACGCAGATGGAATTATCAAAAGTCAAATATTTCCTGGTTTGTGGTTGTCAATGTCAGATTTACTTGCTGGCAATATGCAGCAAGTATTGTCTGTCTTGCAGTTGGGATTAAATTCGCCAGAACATCAAATATTTGTGCAGCAGTTGTCGGATTAAGGAAAATACAGCGCTTCCGGCTATTATGCAATACAGTTTTTTTCCTTGCCCTCTCCTATCAAAGCTTTCAGATTTGGGAATGTACCTCATAGCTGCCGTAAGTGCTGTATAGCGCACAGACCTAACAAGAACAGCCTCTCCCCCACTAGGGAAGGCTACGGTGTACACACAAGTCTTTGAGAGTTGCCCCACAAGTTTTTGATCCCCCCAACCCCCCTTAAAAAAGGGGGCAAAAACCTCTCAAAGTCCTCCTTTTTAAGGAGGATTTAGGAGGATCTACAACATTTTGGTTTTGTAGAGAGATGTGTGTACACCGTAGCTACTAGGGAAGGGAAGTAAAATTTTATGACTATAGCGCTTTTTTGATATCAGTCTATTTTTTGGGGAATGAGACTCGCGCTTTTAATTGTGCTATCCCAAACAATCCAGCTAACAGAATTATCTAAATCATTGGGACTATTTGAAACTTTAAAATATAGTTTTTCCTCACCTTTTCTTTCAATAGCAAAATCGGCATTTTGAGCATAAACAACTATAAAACCTTTATCTCGCAAACAATACATCGCCCAAGCTTTCAATGATTGCTTGTATGGTTCGTGTGGAATTGGCGGTTTTGTGATTGTGTCTTCAATTACTTTAAATAATTGTATGAGTTTCGCAGTCATAGTAGATACTTTTGTTTTTACCCCTAAATTAACTAGTACAGTACGGCGGAAATAAATAGAACATTTGAAATGTCTAAAACCCTTACGCAACGGTAATTACGAATTACGAATTACGAATTACGAATTACGCAAAGCGTTACTAGCTTCTGGATCGCAACGAATTTCAATCATAAAGCCATCTGGATCGTAAAAATACACACCTCTACCAGTAGGGCGAGTGACTGGGCCATGAGCGATCGCTATTTTATTGTCTCTGATCGCTGTCACCGCGCGATCGAATAACTGCGGATCGATATCAAAGGCTAGATGGTACGCTCTGGTGAATGTCTTCTCTGGATTGGGATCTGGTGGTGATAATTCCGGTTCCCCAAATAAATCCAGTATCATCCCATCCGGGGTAATAAAGTTGGCTACTTTCCCCGATGCAACAAGTTCCGTCAGGGTTGCGGGTACTTCATCGCCTGTGAGTTCGTGCAAACCTAAAATTGTGCCATAAAAGTAGCGAGAAGCTTGCATATCCTGGACATTAAGGGCAATGTGATGCACTTTACGCAGATTTCCTGGCGCAAGAACACTGTTCGCAGATTGAGTGCTAGATAGCATAGTAGAAGAAAATCTCCTTACTAGGATAGAAGCTGAACCTTTTACTTAAAGTTTATTATTCCTCATAAAAATCTATCATGCCTTTTGATTATTCTTTAGACTTTAAAAATATCGATTTTCGCCAACATCCTGAACTCTATCGCGTTGGCAAGGGTGAGCAGGGAGTACTTTTGGTAGAACCATACAAATCAGAAATTCTTCCTTACTGGCGGTTCAAAACTCCTGAGATTGCTAGAGAGTCAAGTGAAAAAATTTACGAAATGTTTCTTGTTTATCTACAACAAGATGATTTTATCGGCGCGGATATGGCACGAAAGTTTATCCAAATGGGTTATACTCGCTCTCGCCGTTATGCCAATCATAAAACTGGCAGAAAATATAAACAAAATTCCGAAACTTCAGGTTCTAAAAAAGAGATTCTTCCCTACGAAGAAGACCCAATTAAAGCCGAGTCAGCAGCAATTTTTAAAGCCAAGTGGATACAAGCAAAGACAAATAAGAAATATCAAGAGCTTTTAGCCAAACATAAACAAATGTATGAAAGCACCTCACCGTTGTAAATCAATATACCTGGCGATTAGAAATCACGGTTCATCTTACATCCAAACGTAGTTCGCCTGCGCGTTATGGCTTTTCTTCTAACCTTGAGAATGCCCACGAAGCTAAAGAGAGAAGGGAAACTTAACTTGGAGAATCGAGCGTGTCTTTGTGTCTTTAGACCTGATAGTGTCAATCTGATTACTACGTTGTTCTCTGAGCAGCTATGTAAACGTTAGCAAAGCCTTCTCGCCGGGTAGTCTAAGGAAAATTGAGGGTTTGCAACCCACACAGGTGGGTAAAACCTAGTGCAGCCAAGGTTTCTAACCGCCCTTTTAAATGCTAGAATACTTCGTGTAAGATAATATGTTACATTATTCTTGCTAGATGTATCTACATCGTAAGCTTGGTATTCTGGAAATATAGTGCTTAACTCGACCGTCAACATGATTGAGCAAAAGTTGTAATAATATTTAATATGTGTCTAGGTTGTGTAATTTAGATTAACTATTGCAGAGAAATTCTCTCAGAGTTAGTAAAATGACAAATACAAGGACACAACTATTTTATGGATTAGTTACTCTAGAACTGTAGACTATGTTTTCAGTTCTGAGTTATTTCCGTATTTTGCCTCTAACGGCATACCAATCAAGACCACACCAAATCCTTCATTAAGAGCTCCCACAAATCATAATGCCTGTGATTGAGAAGAAAAGAACTCGCGATCTGCCCCAAATTAACGAACGAATTCGCTTCCCGAAAATTCGGGTCATTGATACTGATGGTGCCCAACTGGGAATTATGCCCCCACAGGAAGCACTACAACTAGCAGAAGAGAAAGAGTTAGATTTGGTGCTTATAAGTGATAAAGCTGACCCGCCAGTTTGTCGGATTATGGACTACGGTAAATATAAGTTTGAACAGGAGAAAAAGGCGCGGGAAGCCCGGAAAAAGCAGCACACGGCTGATGTCAAAGAAGTTAAGATGCGTTACAAAATAGAAGAACATGACTACAACGTGCGTGTTAAACAAGCAGAGCGCTTTTTGAAAGATGGCGATAAAGTCAAAGCGACTGTGATGTTCCGGGGTCGAGAAATTCAACACAGCGACCTAGCAGAAGATTTGCTCAAGCGAATGGCAACGGATTTGGAGCCTTTTGGTGAGCTTCAACAAGCGCCTAAAAAAGAAGGGCGAAACATGATGATGCTTATCTCGCCCAAAAAATAATCCTCTAACTCTTTAATAGACCAAGTTTGAAAAACCCCTGACTTCTAGCCAGGGGTTTTTTTCATCGAAAAAGGGAATAGGGAATGGGGAATGGTGAATAGGGAATAGGGAATAGTTTTTCCTGTTCTCTCTTTAATTTTCGTTTGGATGTAAGACGTGCTTTGGGCGCACATCTGTGCATCCAAAGCTCTAAGGTCATTTATAGCGGTTCTCGAATGGAGGCTCCCCTTAAAAAGGGGGACTTTGACTCCGGTTCCCCCTTTTTTAAGGGGGGTTAGGGGGGATCTAAACGCTGTAAGGCAACTCTCAAAGACTTGTGTGTACACGTAGCTCCTAAGAGGAGAGAGGCTTTGAATCTTACTCCCCTTCCCTACAAGGGAAGGGCTTGGGGGTTAGGTCTGTATTTCACTCAACTGAGAACCGCTATAAATTAGGACTTACGCAAAACTTTAGCTGAAACCGTGATTTTCTTCTTAGAGCAATTCATGAATTGCCCTTACAGTGTGTGATTTTGCGTAAGTCCTATAAATTTATCTCAAATCGATAGTCTTGAAGGCTGAGTGGGAAACATAATACTCAGTTGCTCAGGACTTTTGCTATTTCCAGGGATGAGGGAATGGGGGGTGAGGGGGATAAGGGAGCAAGGGGAGCAAGGGAGCAAGGGAGACAAGGAGGACAAGGGGGACAAAAAAGTATTTTCTTCCCCGACTTCCCCTGCTCCCCCTGCCCCCTGCCCCCTGACCCCTGCCCCCTGCCCCCTGCCCCCTGCCCCCTGCCCCTTGCCCCCTGCCCCTGCCCCCTGCCTCCTCCACGGTGACACTACCAGAAAATAAAACTGCATGGAACTGAAAAATCACTGGTTTGCTGTAAATAAAGTTGTTTTACCACGACTACTACAGTGGGTGAATCTCCGACCAGAGGAGAGTGAACGAACTCAGATAATGTTTATTTTTTACACAACTGTGTGTGTAGGATTGCGGTGGGCAGAGGACAGTACGGTGGCGCTGTTTTTGGATGAATATGGGACTCATCTATTGCCGTGGATGTATATTGCCAGTGCTGTGATGAGCGCAGCATTGGTTTTTTTATACTCTTGGCTGCAAAGGATTTTTCCGTTACGCCGGGTGATTGTAGCGATCGCACCTTGCATGTTGATGCCATTACTTCTATTAGTTGTATTACGTTGGGGATCTCATGTTTCTTACCTGGCAGTTATTTCGGCTTTTCTGCTGCGGCTATGGGTAGATGCCCTTTATGTAGTCAACGATCTCAACACCTCCATCGTTGCCAACCAAATATTTAACATTCGGGAGATTAAGCGCACTTACCCACTGGTGAGTAGTGGACTTTTGGTAGCAGATGTGATTAGTGGCTTTAGTTTGCCTTGGCTAGTGCAATACACCACACTGAATAAGATCATCTTCATCGCCTGTGTAGTGATTTTATTAGGCTCGGCGATTTTATTCTATTTAACTAATCACTATCGAGCGGCTTTTCCTGAAACCCCACAAAGACTAATTCCTGAAGAACAAGCTTCACGAGAGCGCTTTATTAAAAGTCCACTGAAGCGCTATGTTTGGCAATTGTTTGCTTTTGTTGGTCTGTTGCAAGTCATTGGGTTGTTAATAGATTTTCAATATCTGCGCGAACTCCAATCGAATTTGGGCGACAGGGAACTCGCCAGCTTCTTGGGTCTTTTTGGTGGGACATTGGGACTGTGTGAGTTGTTATTGCAGTGGTTTATTTCCAGCCGACTCATTGAACGGATGGGGGTATTTTTCACAGCGACACTTTTACCAATCACCGTCGGCTTTTCATTACCAGGAGTGCTGGTATTTTTGAATTTAATTCCCGCTATCCAATCGCAAAGCTTTTTCTGGGGTTTGATAATTGTCAAATTTTGCGATGAACTTTTGCGCTACACCTTTGTCATGAGTAGCGGCCCCATCCTGTACCAACCGATTCCTGAGTCAATTCGCAGCCGGATGCAGACTTTATCTGGTGGAACTGCCGAAGCGATCGCTACAGGTTTGACAGGAGTGCTAATTTTTGCAACTCTATTGTTTTGTGGGCGCTTTGTACCCGTATCCATGCAAAAGTGGGTGTTGGTGGCAGAAACAATGCTGATAGCTGGCACCTGTTTAACAGTAGTTTGGGAATTGCGATCGCGCTACGTTGAACTGTTAGTCTTGAGTGTGGCCCGGGGTCACTTGAGTGCAACCAATGTCGGCTTAAGATTCTTTAAGCAGGGGGTAGTCAAAGCTTTAGCAGAAAAAGGCAGCGAGGCTGATAAACGCTCTTGTATTGAACTTTTAGCCCAAATTGACTCTCAAGGAGCTGCGGAGGTTTTAGCACCCCTATTAGTGAAGTTAACCCCAGATTTGCAGCGCCAAAGTTTGGAAGTGATGCTGATAGCAGGTGCAAATCCCGCTTATCTATCCGCCATCCGTCCTTTGTTAGAACAACCCCAAGAAACTAACCCCGAAGTTTTCGCCCTAGCACTACGCTACGTTTGGCTAGCTGAACCGAATCCCAATTTAAGCATTTTAGAAGAATATCTGAACCCCCGCCAAAACTCACTCATCCGCGCTACCGCCGCCGCTTTAGTCTTACGCCAGGGAACGCCCATACAAAAGGTAGCAGCCACTCAAACTATGCGCCGGATGTTGACTCATAAGAAAGAACGGGAACGGGTAAATGGAGTCAGAGCGCTGAGAGAAGCAGTTTATTTGCAGGCGTTACGGATTCACATTCCGAATTTATTACAAGATGAGTCGTTACGGGTGCGCTGTGCCGTATTAGAAATGATTGCAGCAACCCATTTAGAGGAATACTATTCGGCGCTGATTGCAGCCCTTTATTACAAATCAACCCGCACTACAGCAATGTCATCCTTAGTGCGACTAGAAAATGAAGCTATAGAGATGCTGTTGCGGTTAGCTACCAATATTTACAAACCAGAAGTAGTGCGGATGTATGCTTGGCGTACTATTGCTCAAATCGGCACTCAGGAAGCATTAGAGACTTTATGGGAAAACTTGGAGGCATCCTGGGGTATAACTAGAGATCATATTCTTCGTAGCTTACTAAAAATACATAAACAACCAGGAATTAGAGGTTTAGTAGATCGGTTTTATGAAAGTCGGGTAGAAAATTTAATTGAGCAGGAGTTAAAGTTTTTAGGCGAGATTTATGGCGCATATATAGACTTGAAAATATTAGATGAAAAAGAAAATCATCATTCAAGTGAGAGGATTGTGATTGTCTCTAAGTTACTGCAACGCGCCCTTTTAGAATTGGAATTGGATGTCAAAGAGCGGCTGCTACTGTTGCTCAGACTGCTTTACTCACCAGAAAAGATGCAGGCAGCAGCATTTAATCTGCGATCGCTCTCAGTGGTAAACTTAGCACGGGGGTTAGAAATCTTAGAGCATACCGTAACTTTGTCTTCAAAGTCTGTGTTGCTGAATATTTTAGATAATCGACCGCAGTCAGAAAAATTGCAACATCTTGTAGAAGCCAAGATCGTAGAATATGAGAATATGGTAGTTAGCGATCGCCTCCACAGATTGCTGATGCTGGGTAACTTCCTTTCTGATTGGTGTCTAGCTTGTTGTTTCCATTTTGCTCAGGTGACTCGCATCAGACTGACAAGTTCCGAGATTTTAGTGAGTTTGCGTCATCCAACAGGCTTTGTTAGAGAAGCTGCGATCGCATATCTAAACATGGTTTCACATCGCGTCCTCCTGCAAATCCTCCCTCAGTTACAAAAAGATCCACATCCTTTAGTGGCCGCTCAAGTAAAAGAGTTACTCGAAAAATACCAGTTTAAAAATTACAATTTTAAAGGACTAGATAACCGGAAAACCTAAGAATTCAGAATTCAGAATAATTAAAGAAGTCGGAAGTACAGTTTTGTAACGGGGATTTAGAAAGAGCCACAAAACTTACGGCTTACTTGTTGCCGGGGACTTAAACCCGCCAAAGTTTGTTAAAGAATCAGGATAACAGTGATTGAGCATGGAACATTGGTAAGTCTAAACAAATGATAAATAACAAAAGGACTCATATTTGATTGCATGACAAAACTCAGTAAACACCTATTCCCTGTTCTCTTGTTAGTCTAGAGTAAAAGCGTAAAAATTATGCAAGATAATCGCAAACAAACGGCTCTTATTACTGGTGCATCTGGCGGCATCGGTTATGAATTCGCTAAGTTATTTGCTCAGAATGGTTACAATCTTGTATTGGTAGCTAGAAGTGGGGAAAAGCTGAATAAAATTGCCGATGAATTTAAAAATAAATTTGGGATTGATGTCAAGGTTATTACTAAGGATTTATCTAACCCGTCAGCCCCAGAAGAAATTTTCACTGAGCTAGAACAAGCATCTATCACAGTTGATGTGCTGGTAAACAATGCTGGCTTTGCTACCTATGGATTATTTAACGAAATTGACCTGAATACTGAACTACAATTGCTACAGGTTAATATTTCATGTCTCACCCATTTAACCAAGTTATTCCTTAAAGGTATGGTTGAGCAGAGGTTTGGAAAAATATTAAATGTGGCCTCCACTGCTGCTTTTCAACCAGGGCCGCTGATGGCAGTATACTACGCTAGTAAAGCTTATGTATTATCCTTCTCAGAAGCGATCGCAAATGAATTAGAAGGCACAGGTGTCTCTGTGACGGCGCTTTGTCCAGGGCCTACTGAGTCTGATTTCCAACAAAGAGCCGCGATGGAAGACTCAAAGCTGGTAAGCGGTAAAAAAATTATGACTGCGGAAACAGTAGCCCAAATTGGCTATCGTGGTCTATTAGAAAACAAAACTCTTGTGGTTCCTGGAATTAAAAATAAGCTTCTCGCTGAATCCGTAAGATTTACTCCCAGGAAGTTAGTGACTAAACTAGTCAGAAAGATGCAGGAAAGCAAATAAGTTGTAACATAGCAATCCTAAATTATTCGTGATAAACAAGATCCCCGACTTCTTAAAGGATACAGCTGGAAAATAGGGGGTATTACCCCATCGTGCAATTCGTAGCGTACCTCCGAGTTTTCTGGCAGCCAGGGGATCAAAAGCTTGTAGGGCAATGTTAGAAGACTTGTGTGTACACCGTAGCAAACATGGGAGAGGGGAGACATAACTCTAGTTCCCCTTCTCCCATCTTTGGGAGAAGGGGTTAGGGGATGAGGGCTATCAAGGTTTTTGCACATTTGGGATGCTCCCGTTTAATTTTAGCCTTACTATGCTCAATAGCGATCGCCTCCGGCGGGGCTTCGCCCATCGCACTTTCAGCTATCACAAAATCATTACTTAATTTCAAATGATTCAATCATTTTCTCTGCTGTTGGCAAGAAGCGATCGTAATCCTCTGTTGCTGCTGAATAGGTGATGACGTATGCTTGATTACCCTTTAAAGTCCAAACTTGTAAATTTTTTAAACTCTTTTTTCCATCTTTGCCAATGTAAATCAATTTATTAGCTCGTTTATTAGCTAAAGTTGTTTCACTTGTATTCACAATAGTTGCATCAGATAAAGTGGCTTTGACTTCTTTAATAAATAAGTCTTGCGATTCGCTTAATGTGCCAGAAAAATCTTCAACAGTTATAGTCAAAAGGTCTTGAAAATTATCTGTATCACTTTGCTTAGGCGATAAAAATGTCACTAATTCTTTAGTTATCAGGTTTGGTGAATCTTGGATTTTCCAACTTTCTGGATATTTTATCTTTATCCCATTACTAGAATCTTCATAAGCCAAAAACTTTTGTGTCGGAGTTTGTAATTTGAGTAACAATAGACCTATAGTAACAACTACTGCGGTTATTCCTACACCGATAAAAACTTTCTTAGATCGTGCAGATGGGAGGGGTTTCTGAATAGTAGTATCTGGTACTTTATCCAGCATTTCTAAAGCTTGCAATGCCGATGCTGCTGTCGAATAGCGCTGACGGAAATCATAGCGTACCATTGTGTCTAAAATTTCTGCTAGCTGCCGGCTCACTTGTATTTGGTTGCGCCAATCAATTTCGCCAGTATTAGGGTTTCTTGGCAGTCCTTGACCGCCAAAATCGGCAGGATTAATCCCTGTCAAAGCTTGAATACCAATAATTCCTACTGCATAGATATCGCTGCTCAATTGGGGAGTGCGATTAGCTTGTTCACTTGGCATATAACCATGAGTACCAATGGCTACGGTAAAAGTTGTTTGTCCTTGAGAATTAGCCATCTGAGTACTAATTTGTTTGACAGCCCCAAAGTCAATTAGTAGTATTTTGTTATCTGATGTTCTCCGCCGAATATTAGCAGGCTTGATATCGCGGTGAATCACATTGTGCTGATGGACAAATGCTAAAACTGACAAAATATCTTTTAGCAGTTTAATCACCTCCGGCTCACTCAATCGGTTGTATACAGGTGGTATTTCTTTGGTAAGATCGTGACCTGGAATAAATTCCTGAACTAAATAAAATTCTTGATTCTCTTCAAAGTGAGCCAATAGTTGAGGAATTTGGTCATGATTTCCTAATGTTTCCAGGGTTAATGCTTCCTGGTTAAACAGACGTTTAGCTTCTCGTAAAGTGTATGCATCGGTAGAGAGTGGTTTAAAATGCTTAACAACGCATTGTGGATTCCCTGGTCTTTGCATATCTTGAGCTAAGAAAGTCGTGCCAAACCCCCCTTGTCCCAGTTGGGTGAGAATTTGGTAGCGTCCACCTATGGTTTGACCCTGCATTAAATTCACTGATTTTGTTAATCTTGATTTTTGCACAAAATTTGAATGGGGAATGGGGCATGGGCAATGAGGACTTAATTTATTTTCTTGCCAATGCCCAATACTTCGACTTACCTCGACTTCGCCCTTCGGCTACGCTCAGGACAGGCTCGGCACAAGTCGCTCAGTACAAGTGCCCAATGCCCAATGCCCAATTCCCAATTCCCAATTCCCAATTTTTAAATTATGAGTTTGAGTCTGTGCATGATTGTGAAAAACGAAGCCGCAACACTGCCTAAATGCCTAAACAGTGTCAAAAAAGTGGTGGATGAAATGGTAGTCTTGGACACAGGCTCAATTGATCGCACTCCCAATATCGCCCAACAACTGGGTGCAAAAGTTCATCATTTTAAATGGTGTAATGACTTCAGTGCTGCCCGAAATGCAGCTTTAAAATATGTCACTGGTGACTGGATTTTGGTTTTAGATGCTGATGAAACTCTGACACCAGCAATTGTACCGCAGTTGCGAGAGGCGATCGCTAGAGATGAATACCTGCTTATCAACCTCGTCCGCCAAGAAGTAGGTGCTGAACAATCTCCCTATTCTTTGGTTTCCAGGCTATTCCGCAATCATCCAGATATTCGTTTTGACCGTCCTTATCATGCCTTAGTGGATGATAGCGTGTCAGCAATTTTAACTAAAGAACCCCATTGGCAAATAGGTTATTTACCTGGGGTTGCACTTGTACACACAGGATATCAAAAAAGTGCGATCGCTCAAAATAACAAATATGCCAAAGCAGCTACGGCGATGGAAGGGTTTCTCGCTACTCATCCCGATGACCCTTATGTTTGCAGTAAATTAGGGGCATTGTATGTGGAAACTGGGAAAATTACTCAAGGTATGGAGTTGCTCAGACATGGAATCAGCGTTGCTGAAGACAACTACGATATTTTATATGAACTCCACTATCATTTAGGCATTGCTTACAGTCGCTTGCAAAAATCTCCACAGGCGATTTCTCACTATAAAGCTGCTATCAAATTGCCAATTTACCCCATGCTCAAATTAGGAGCATACAACAACTTAGGTAACTTACTCAAAGCAGCAGGAGATTTCAATGGTGCGAAAGCTGCTTACGCCACAACTTTGAAAATTGATCCTAACTTTGTTTTTGGACATTATAATTTGGCGATGACATTTAAGGCTTTGGGTTTATTGACAGATGCGATCGCATATTATCAAAATGCGATCGCCTTAAATCCCAACTATGCTGAAGCGTATCAAAATTTAGGGGTAGTATTGCTCAAAGCTGGCAATCATCAAGATAGTTTAACAGCTTTTAGAAAAGCGATCGCCCTTCATGAAAGATATAATCCCGAAGAAGCGAAGAGACTACGCCAGGGGTTGCAGGAGATGGAGTTGATGTAGAGGTGATGGGCATTGGGCATGGGGCATGGGGTTCAAAAACTTTCAGATGGGAACGCCTAACTTTTAGGCTTTTTAACCTTGCATCAAAATTCCTACTAAAATCTGCATCAAGATTTCTAAATCAGTTGGTACTCGATACAACATTAAATCTTGACTCACTTTTCTCTCTTGACGATCAAAATTACCAAACTGCCAAATATCCCCAGTAGTTACAGCACCATACAAGATTGGCTCATCTGATTCTACCCACGTATCTAAAGCAATCAACTCCGTTGCTAACTGGGTAAATCCCCGTGTTAAATCTGCCTGTTTTGCTTCTACTACTAAGACATTGTGCTTTGACTCCAGATAGTAATCTAAGTCACCTCTGAGGTACTGACTAACTTCAATGGGGTACTCAATATTAACTGTTGCTTTTGTGATGTGCGCTACTTCTAATAAAATGGGTGCGATTAGTACTTCGCGTCTAGCGGCTTCACTAGTTAGACTAACACGAGCGATCGCTTCTTCTAGGCGTTGGTGTAAGTCTGGTAAACGAGTCAGTAATTCTGAAGCAGCTACAGGTAAATTGATTGAAGATTTAGTTAAAGTTACTCCTAATTCCCGCAAAATATCAGCAGGAGCAAATTTCATTTGAAAATAGCTGCGGAATGTGTAGAATTCATTTGGTTTAAGTATCGGGGGACGGTGACGTTCAGTTGTCATTTGTCATTGGTAAAGGTTTCAAGTATATTTATGTATCGTAACGCTGTAATTATCTCATTATGCGAATCATTGCCCGTAGTGCTTTACGAAAGTTTTGGGAAGCATATCCCGATGCTGAACAGTCATTAAAGGCTTGGTTTGATGAAGCATCTCGCGCAGAATGGGATAGTCCGGCAAATATCAAAAGCACTTATCGCAATGCTAGTATTATTGCTAATAACCGTGTTGTTTTTAATATCAAAGGTAATGATTACCGCTTAATTGTTCACGTTCGTTATGATATTGGAATTATTTTTATTCGTTTTCTGGGAACGCATAAAGAATACGATAACGTAGATGCAACAAGTATTTGAGACAGTAATACCTATGCTTGAAACCCGTCCAATCCGTACCGAAGCTGATTATCGTGCTGCACTTGATGAAATTGAAAGATTGTTTGATGCAGAAATAAATACACCAGAGTCTGACCGATTGGAAGTTTTAACTACGCTTGTGGAAGCATACGAGCAAAGGCATTACCCAATCGAAGCACCAGATCCTATTGAAGCAATCTTATATTGTCTCGAATCTCGTGGCTTGTCTGTAGATGAATTAGAGCCTGTTATTGGCAGTCAAGCAGAAATTTCGGATATTTTGCATCGCAAGCAGGCGCTAACCTTGGAGATGATTCGGGGTTTACATCAACAATTGGGGATTCCGGTACAGATTTTAATTCAACCATACCCTTTGATGCAAAATTCAGCTTAATGGTGATTTAACTTTAACCCAGAACTAAAGTTTTAATTGATACTCCTAACCCCCTGCCTCCTAACTCGTGCGTTTTTGCTCCCACCATTCATCAGTTACTTCGATAGCCTCTCCACTTTCCAGTCCGGCAATTAAAAGTGACTCTAAATGTTCTTGCTCCTTGCGTTTTTTGTCTTGATAGATTAACTCTTGAAGGTACTCACTTACCGAATTGTAACCACCTTTGGTGACTTGTTCTTCAACAAAAGCTTTCATTGAATCGGTCAAGGAAATTGTTAATATTCTAGCCTTATGAAGGGATGGAAAGAGGGGAAGTGGAGGAAAGGGAAAGAACTCGGAACATTAAGCTTGAAAACGAACTCCACCCGTTCTGAGTTGAAAAGGTGGAGTTCAAAAGTTGAAGAGTTGATAAATTCTCCTCACAAATGACAAATGACAAATGACTAAACACGCGACTTGACAAACTTCTCTAATCTATCCATTCCCTTTTCAATGGTTGCCATATCTGTGGCGTATGAAAGGCGAATGTTGTCATCAGCGCCAAAAGCAATGCCGGGAATGACTGCAACTTGATGTTTTTCTAGCAAAGCGTCACAAAATTCTAGGGATTTTAGACCGGTTTTGCTGATATCAGGGAACAGATAAAACGCGCCATCTGGTGAGGCGGTACTCAATCCGGGAATGGCGTTGAGTCTGTCTAGCATTACCTGTCGGCGTTTGGCGAAGGCTTGGCGCATTTCTTCGACGCAATCTTGAGAACTTTGTAGCGCTGCGATCGCACCATATTGAGCAAAGGTACACACGTTAGATGTACTATGCCCTTGGATGGTACTCGCTGCTTTAATGATTTCCACTGGCCCCGCTAAATAACCGATACGCCACCCAGTCATGGAATACGCCTTCGCAAACCCATTACTAATTAAAGTGCGGTCAAAAATTTCCTTCCCAAGAGAACCGATGCTGATATGTTCTGCACCGTCGTAGAGAATCTTTTCGTAAATCTCATCGGAGACGACAAAGATATCTGCATCAACTACTACCTGCGCCAGTGCTTTGATTTCGTCTGGCGTGTAAACCATCCCTGTGGGATTAGATGGAGAGTTGAGGATAAATAACTTCGTCTTCGGGGTGATTGCTTTACGGAGTTGTTCGGGAGTAATTTTATAACCCGTCGTAGCATCTGTGGGCACAATTACTGAAACTCCACCGACTAAAGTCACCATTTCGGGATAACTTAGCCAGTAGGGTGCAGGAATAATTACCTCATCACCTGGGTCAATTAGCGCCACCATCAAGTTGTACAGAGAATGCTTACCGCCGTTGGTGACGATGACATTCTCCGACTTGTAATCAAGACCGTTATCATTTTTGAGCTTATGGGCGATCGCTTCCCTTAACTTTGGTTCTCCGGCGGCTGCACCATACTTGGTTTTGCCTTCTTCCAAAGCTTTGACTGCTGCGGCTTTAATATGCGCTGGGGTATCAAAATCTGGTTCTCCAGCGCTAAAACTACAAACATCTATTCCTTCTGCCTTCAATGCCTTAGCCTTGGCTGCGATCGCTAAGGTTAATGAAGGTGTTACCTGACTTACTCTTGCTGCCAGCTTCATTCTTACTATTTTTGGCAAATCTTTCACTTATCTAAGGATATCCCAGAATCTCTACCAAGATTTGTTTTTTCTGAATTCGTTGGGCAATGGGGAATGATGAGAAGGAGTCAGAAGACAGAATTCAGAATACCCCAGCAGTCAAGTCAGGGGTAACAGCCACGGAAAGAATTAATATCACGCGCGTTTAAAATCGGGGGCTTTAAACCTCCCTTGGACATCCAGTCGCACAGAATCCATTCTGGATTCAGGCGGATGTATTCTGAATTCTTCTTCGGTAAAATGCTTGTGGGATAATTTGAACTTAAGTTGACACCAATGCCCACTCCCTATTCCCTACACCTTACTCCCCGGTCTTTTTCCACGGAAGTTTAACTGTAAATCGACTACCTTTGCCTAACTGACTTTCGGCGTGGACAGTACCACCATGCAACTCGACGATTTTTTGCACCATCACCAATCCTAAACCCATACCTGCGGAACGACGAGTAGAGGGATTTTCAACTTGTATAAAAGGTTGAAATAATCGGAAAAGGTCATCGGAAAGCATACCAATACCCGTATCTACCACGCTAAAAAAGATATACTCGTTTGTAGAATTTGGCTGAACTTCAATCCAAACTTTGCCTCCGTCGTGAGTAAACTTGATAGCGTTGCTCAACAGGTTGATAAATACCTGGCGGATGCGGCGCTCGTCAATTTCAATAGGTTCGAGTTCTTCAGGGATTTGTACACTCAGTTGGATATTTTTCTGTAACGCTAAATTTTTGACGAAACTAATACTAGAGTCACATAATTCTAGGATCGAAGTAGCCGCTAGTTGCAGTTCTATTTTGCTGGATTCAATATCGGTAAGCTCAAGGATTTGATTAATTAATTCTAGTAAGTTTTTACCGCTAGATTTGAGGGTATTTAAGAACTGACGCTGTTCTTCGGTTACAGTACCGTACACTTCATCTTGGAGTGCTTCTGCAATTTCAATAATAGAGCTTAAGGGAGTCCTCAATTCATGGCTCATATTTCCTAAAAAGGTTTTTTTGGCACGATTGGCGACTTCGGCAGCTTCTTTCGCCTCACGCAAAGCGGATTCTGCATTTTTGCGCTCGCAGACTTCTAAAGTTAAAGCAACAAATTCAGCTATTGAGCTAACGAAGTTTTGCTCGCTTAGTTCCCATATCCAAGGAATATCAATCTGTTCATACAATACTGTTCCCACCACTTCGCCCCCAACCCAAATGGAGGTATTAATTAGGGATGTAATATTCTTTCGTTCTAGCAATTCATCCCATAATTCTTGTATGCGTAAATCGGTGCGAGTATCGGTAACAGCAATGATGCGGGCAGATGTCAGGGATTTAAAGTAGATGGGATAATCTGCACGATTGCGTTCTAAACCTGCCGAATGTTTCTGATTGCTACGTTCATAGAGACTTATACATTGTAGTTTGGTTTGGCGCAGCCCAGCATCGGCATCGCTATTGAATAACCATACACCCACTCGCTCTACTTCTAAAGCATTCGCTGCTTTCTCGGTTATGACTTTAAATGCTGTTTCCAGATTTCCTTCTGAAATTGCCCTGTGATTTGCCAGTTCTGCCAACGCCAGATTATGCTGTTTTAGCTTTTGCTCACTGTTAATACTTTTTTGAATCTCTTGCTGTAATTCTTCAGTTCGCTGTTTAACTTGCAATTCTAACTCTTCATTTTTAGTAATCTGTGCAATAAAGGTTTTACGTAAATGCTGAATCATCTCGTTGAAAGATTTACCCAGCATTTCTACTTCTTTAATGCCTTGTACAATCACTACCGAGTCTTCCCCATTGGTGAAATCAGCTAAATCTTTTGTCGCCGTGCTGAAGTACAAAATTGGCTGAGTTATCCAACGGGCGGTGATAATTCCGAGTAAAGTAGCTAATCCCAATGCTCCCAGACAGAGAAAAATTGTAGTTTGAGTGTTGCGATCGATTTGTCCCATAAAATCTGCTTCTGGGACAGCTACCACAATTAACCAATTGACATTTGGTTCGCCTTGCAACGGTCTAATTTCTAAAAATTTTCGTTTGCCGTCAAAAGAAAAATCTAGTTGCTGTAAACTCTTAATTTGGTCAAAGTTACTAAATTTAGTTTCTAAATATTTAGCGCTTGCTTGAGTAAAAGAATTCCCGCTTTGGGAAGCTGCCAACCTAACCGGTTTACCATTTTGTAGGCGGAATGGTTCTTCAGTTGTGGAAGTTGCTACTAATAGCCCCGATCGCTCGATAATAAAAACTTGCCCAGACTTGCCAACTTTAATATTTTGCAGTAAATCCCCGATTTGTGATATATGAGTTAGAGTGCTGTTGACTCCGAGTAACTCACCTTGGGAGTTATGTATAGGTTGAGATCCACTAATCAGAAGGGTTGGTTCGGTGATGGATGGAAAAATCTGACTAAAGCTGAATTGTTTAGCGGTAACTGCTGCTTGATAATTAGGACGCGATCGCGCATCATAGTTTTTGATTACCTCTGGTAGCTGGGTACGTTGACCAAGAGAGTCAATTTTGTAGGTGTAGAGGTCGTAACCAGTTGACTTATCAGCTTTTCTGAGTAAATATTGGCGATCGTTGAGCTTTTCTACCGCTAAGTGTTCTTGCTGTTCATTACTTGCCGTTAAAATTACAGCATCAGGAAAAATCTCTAACTGCTTGATTAAGTATGACTCCCAGGTTGCCAGATTTTCCATCTTCAGCAACCCGATGTCAATGACATTTTGATTACCGCGCAGTACTTGACGCGAGGTAGAGAGATAAGCCTGTAAATTTTGCTCTACTCGATTAGCGACTTCATAACGCAATTCGCTAGCTACCTCATTGACTGCCTTTTGCCCATTGCGAATTGATAAGTATGCAGTCAATCCCACAGCTAGCAAGATTTGCAGCAGAAACAACACTACGAGAATGCGACGTAAAGGTACACCTTTAAACAGGGGAAAAACACCACTTTGCCCAATATTTTTGTTCATAAGCCCACTCTCCTTTCTTGTCCTGTAGTAGTGAGTACAACACCTTGACTTCGCTGTTCTGCGGGCTTATGCATATAGCGGTTCTCAATTGTATGGAATACAGACCTAACCCCCAGCCCCTTCCCTACAAGGGAAGGGGAGTAAAATTCAAAGCCTCTCTCCTTTTAGGAGAGAGGAATGGAAGTGAGGTCAAAGTGTATTGCTTCCATTCGAGAAGCGCTATAGTTTGTACTCGGTCGGATCAAGTGCCAATATACCACTTCTAGTAAAAGAACAAAACTTTAGGAACTTCCAATTAAAAAAATACTCTTAACCCACGGAGGTGGGTTTTGTCTGTATAGCCAAGCCAGTGCGTTGGGCGGGCAATGCCCGACTTGAAGCACCTGGCGCGCGACTTCTAGTCGCCAGGGCTAGTAATATAAATTTATCAAGCCTTAACCCAAACGTATTGCATTACCACAACGAAAAAATCTTAGTCATCTTCTACCGGGCAACTGCTGCTTTAATCTTCTTACAGATAGCCACCCAAGCTTCATTCTGTTGTGCTAAGTTCAGGCTGTCTAAAGGTTTATTGGGAGGGTGCGCTGATTGATACTTTTCAATTTCTGTTTCGTCATAGCCGCTAGAACTCAACGGTATCCAAATAATCGTGAGTCCTTCAGCTTCAGCCGCATCCAACAATGGGGGTAACTCATTATCAGCAATAAAGTCTGATGCTAAAAAATCTGGGCTAACCAACAATACTGCCACTTTTGCTGCTACTAAAGCATTTTCAATTTCTTTTCGCCACTTAGCACCAGGTTGAATCTTAGTATCGTCCCACACCAGCATACTTTGGTTACGAATTATTGGTTTGAGGTGTTTCTGGAGTTTAGTAAGCCACTCCTGATCTTGATGACTATAGCTAATGAACACTTGATTTCTAGTTAAGGGTTCAGACGTATGTATTTCTAAATTCGGTGAAGTCGGTAAAACATCGTCGATTAGTCTGCGGATATCTACCATATCACCGCTATCCTGGCACTGGATTTGGTAGCGATTTTTGTCTCGGAATTTGTACAACACGTCTCGGCGGTGAAAATAAGGCGTTTGACTAGCCTTACAGTTTTCACAGTTGCAAGGAACAAGTGTTTGATATCTCAGGCGTTCGTAAGAATTATGGATTTTATCTAGTTCATGAGTAATACGTATTAGCAAGTCTTTCTTGCGATTTCCTGCTACGCGAACTTTTATTTCTCGTTGATTGTAGTTTTCAATCACTTTCGCGCGGGTTTGACCTTCACTGAGAACAACGCCTGTTTTCCAAACAAGGGTTTGTTGTTCAATTAAAGAATGCATTTCGACAATAAAGCGGGTAAGAATACCTTTCGGCATGAACTCATAAGTGTAGCGCAGAATTAGATTGTTAGATTGATCCCAATTGAAATCAGGCTGATTGGTAGAAAGTAGGTGAGGTGCAATATAATTTTCCCGATTACCTGGAATTTCATAGCAGAGCTTAAATCGCATCATCAAATGTAGCAGTTCGTCTTGCATATCGGCATACTCTACGTTTTGCCAAATATCTGCGAGATCATTCTTAGAAAAACGACCTTTATTTTCTATGACTTGCTTATTGTCCAGAACTTTGTAGACGGCGCTAGTGCCCCATTCTGGTTTGAGAATAACAGTATTTTTTAAAAGTGGATCGCCCTGAAAGTGCAAACAAACCCCAAGGTCATGTAGATAGCGGCTGAGTTGCAGCATATCTTTGCGATCGCTTAAACTATTCATTCGGCAAAGGTTGTAATATTCTTCGACGCTAATGTAATTGCGAGAATAGTTTTCTAGGGCGGCTCGAATTCTTACCCAGAGTTTTGGTAAAGGAGTACCGACATGGGGAAGCTTGCTTATGTATTGCCCAATAACGTCTTTAATTTGGGCTAAACCTCGATTGGTGGCTAGATTAGTTGCAAGAGTTTCCTTGAGGTTAGTAAATTCTCCCCGCAATTGCCGCTCATTGACTTCGCACTGACGGTCTTGTTTTTCATTTTTGATAATGAGGACGGGGCTATTATCACTCAAGAGTTCCACAACCTTGAGCCAGTAAGAAAAATCTGTGTTTTCTTGGCGAGTATCAGCAACTAATACATAGAGAGAACGTTCGGTAAGGAAAAACTGGTGTGTGTGGTGGTAGATTTCTTGTCCGCCAAAGTCCCAAATATTGACACGAAAATCTTGTCCATTAGGCAGTCTGAATTTCCACTGAATAACATCAATGCCTTCAGTTGATTTTTCATCTGGTTGAAGTTCATAAGCTTTGCTGGCAATTTTCTTGGCTAGAGAGGTTTTACCCGCTCCCCCTTCACCCACAATGAGCAATTTTGCTTCATATAAAAGTTCAGTCTCTTTTGGATCTTGCACACGAAAATAAAAATCTAGAATTTCTTTCGCATTAGCTGAACTTAAAATTTCGGGTGAAATTGGGACTGGATTACCATGAAGCCTTAGCGTTTTTAGGTTGGAGAGTTGACCAATCTCTACTGGCAGCGTCGTCAATTGATTCGATCTAAGGTAAAGCTCGTTGAGGTTAGAGAGTTGACCAATCTCTGCTGGCAGCGTCCTCAATTGATTAAAGTCAAGGTGAAGTTGCCTGAGGTTGGAGAGTTGACCAATCTCTGCTGGCAGCGTCGTTAGTTGATTGTCCCTGAGAGAAAACTCGCTGAGGTTGGAGAGTTGACCAATCTCTGCTGGCAGCATCCTCAGTTGATTGGAACTGAGGTAAAGCTGGCTGAGGTTGGAGAGTTGACCAATCTCTGCTGGCAGCGTTGTTAGTTGATTGGAGTTGAGGTAAAGCACGCTGAAGTTAGAGAGTTGACCAATCTCTGCTGGTAGCGTTGTTAGTTGATTGTCCCTGAGGTAAAGCTGGCTGAGGTTGGAGAGTTGACCAATTTCTGCTGGCAGCGTCGTTAGTTGATTGTAGCTGAGGTCAAGCTGGCTGAGGTTGGAGAGTTGACCAATTTCTGCTGGCAGCGTCGTCAGTTGATTGGAGTAGAGGTAAAGCTTGCTAAGGTTGGAGAGTTGACCAATTTCTGCTGGCAGCGTCGTCAGTTGATTTGAGTAGAGGTAAAACTCGTTGAGGTTGGAGAGTTGACCAATCTCTGCTGGCAGTCCCGTCAGTTGATTGGAGCTAAGGTCAAGCTCGTTAAGGTTGGAGAGTTGACTAATCTCTGCTGGCAGCGTCGTCAGTTGATTTGAGTCGAGGTAAAGCTCCCTGAGGTTGGAGAGTTGACCAATCTCTGCTGGCAGTCTCGTTAAGTTTCTGCCAGAAAGGTTTAATGTTGTCGCTTTGTCTCTGGCAGCTTTTTTAATGATTTGCAGCAGTTCTTCGTTAGTCATTTCGGGTTTTACAGAGGCGATGCCTGACGACGAGTTGCTGCCTGGACGCGCAGCAGAGAAATTGAGCTAATTAATAATGTAGCCTTTATCAAGGATTGCATTGAGGCAATGTGCGTTAGCGTAGCTCGTCGTAGACATCGCAAGTTAAAAGGTCGGTTAGAAACCGCGTCTACACAGGCAAAACCCACCTTTCCTTCCCTACGGGACGCTGCGCGAACGGAACGCTACGCGAACGTGGATTAAGGAACCCTTGATTTTGATTAGTCCGCGTAGGCGGACTTCGTTTGTATAGCCGTGCTTTCTAATCGCCAGGTATATTTACTTTTTGTATTTGATTCTAATATTGTTGTGTAATCCTATGTAACTTGATGGCTATAGCTTTCCACATTGTCCAGCTTCTATCCAATGTATAAATATGCCAGAAACTCAATCAAGTCCTCATCCACATACAAACACATCAACCAAAGCTGATACCTTACCTGCATCTGTTATCTCCTCTTCTACCTCTCAAGAAATCTACGATGTTGTAGTGGTTGGCGCTGGGCCTATTGGGTTAGCAACTGCCATTGGCTTACGTAAACGTGGTATTGAAAATTTCCTTGTCATCGATCAAACTCGCGCCTTTCGTCAAGTTGGACAAACATTGGATCTTCTCCCTAATGGATTACAATCTCTCAAACATTTAGATCCCAACGCTTACGAAGAAGTCAAAAAAACTGGACTTGGTTTATTGAATCCCAAGCAGTCTAATGATGGGAAAACTGTCAAATCGACTCAAGAGCAACAACCCCCAAAAGCTTCACCCCAATGGGCTTATAAAAATTTACAGGGGGAGATAATTCAGTCAATATCGCTTAGTTTCGATGACTGGTTTAAAGATTATGGCGAGGGTCGAGTATCAATTTCTTGGTACAATTTGCAGACAACCCTTAGACAGCTACTTCCACAAGACCGAGTTAAAGCTAATCACCGTTGTATTAATGTTGTGAATGAGCCAGAAAAAGGTTGTGTCCGCATAGATTGTGTAGGTGACACAGGAATAGAAGCCAACCCTTATGCATATTGGACAGATGGGCAGAAAGATAACGATCCGCAGCCCCAAAACTCAGATATTGACCCCCAAGAAATCGTAACAAAATCGATTAGAGCTAAACTAATTGTTGCAGCAGATGGGATTAATTCTACAGTTCGTAGACTGCTTTACACAGATACTCAATATCATGATTTTGCCCGACCTGAATACTCTGGATTTGCAGCTATATTTTGTAGGGAAATAGCTGAAGTACCAAAGGAATTATACACGAAACTAGAAGAAGATTTCTTTCAAGACTCACCACTTGTAACAATCACTAATGATGAAATAACTGGAAATTCTGTTTATATAAATAACATCAGGATAATATTATTTCGCAGACCAACTGGTAAAGTTGGGTACATAATACATCTTGCTTTGCCTTTAGAATTGTTGCAAGGAAAGTCTGAAAGTTCTTTAATTGACTTAGCTTTGCAGGAATTGGAAAAAGCGGGCTTTCCCGATCCGATTAAGCAATTAGTGCGTATGTCTTCTCCTGACAAAATGCAGCAGCGTCCATACTACATTCACCGCGCTACCATTTCGGATTCTCGACAAGTTTCTCACCCAACAGACCTCAATATTGAAGCTAATCCTGCCAAAATTCCACCAGCCTGGAGTGGAGAGCGAATCGTCTTAGTTGGCGATGCCGCACATGGAATGCCTCCCTTCATGGCTCAAGGAGCTAATCAAGGATTGGAAGATGCACTAATAGTTACAACACTAATCGCTAAAATTGCTGAGGAGAATAACTGGAACGATCTGCAAGCTATAGCCAAAGCCTTTAATAAATATGAGTGTCTTCGTCGCCCATTCATGGCATACGTCCAAGAGGCAACATTAAAGCGATCGCCCCACTCGTCAGATAAAGAGTGGCAAGAGTACTGCCAACAGGTGTATCGCCGCAATTTTGACCAAGTAATAGAGGCGCTGTAGTTTACCGCCTGTGAAAAATTTTGATTAGAATGCAGATGTCCACTAGGCGGCGTGCTGTCTATCCACGTAAATCCAGAAGATAATCGATGAGTAATCAACTACAAGACTACAATCCTAGCGGCGTAGGTGAAATAAATGGCAACCTCTTAGGTTTGCCCTGCGATTATGAGTCTGCAAACCTGATTGTCTTTGGTGTGCCGTGGGAAGTCACTGTTTCTTATGGCTCAGGCACAGCTAACGGCCCCCAGCGAATTCTCGATGCTTCAACTCAATTAGATTTGTTCGATTTCGATAACCCTAATGGTTGGAAGCAGGGAATTTTCATGGTGGAAATTCCCCAAGATATTTTAGAGAAGAATACATACTACCGCGCCTTGGCAGCAAAAATTATTGAACGATTAGCCCAAGGTAAAGAACTCTCAGATACACCAGATTTAACACCTGTCCTCACAGAAATTAATCAGGCTGGGCAACGGGTAAATCAATGGCTGTTTGAAAATTGCCAAGAAGCAATTAACAAGGGTAAGCGAGTTGCAGTTATTGGTGGAGATCACAGTTCGCCGTTAGGTTATTTCCAAGCATTAGCAGCTAACTACCCCAACTATGGCATTTTGCACATTGATGCCCACGCAGATTTACGCGATGCCTACGAGGGATTTGAGTTTTCTCATGCTTCGATTATGTTTAATGCGATGAAAATACCGCAAATTTCCAAGTTAGTGCAAGTGGGTTTGCGTGATATTAGTCATGATGAAGTGCAAATGATTGACCAATCTGATAGTCGCATTATTGCATATTACGACCCAGCCATTAAACAAAAGCTTTACTCTGGAACAACTTGGCTTGATTTATGCCGAGAAATTATCAGTCATTTACCTGAGTCTGTTTACATTAGCTTTGATGTCGATGGTCTAGATCCCAAACTCTGTCCCAGTACAGGTACTCCTGTTCCGGGTGGATTGGAATTAGAGCAAACATTTTTTCTCTTCCGGGAATTAGTCAAGAGTGGTAGAAAAATTATTGGCTTTGATATCTGTGAAGTCGGGGATGCGGAGTGGGATGGTAATGTTGGAGCGCGGGTAGTTTACAAGCTGGCAAATTTGATGGATTTGTCTCAGCAGAATTCGTAATTCGTAATACTTCGGCTACGCTCAGTACAAGTTCGTAATTCGTAATTGGAACAGGAATCAATACTTCTTGGTTAAGATGGATAGTCATTGGAGATCCCCCTTAGTCCACGCCACTTGCTTCACTACAGCGCTTCGCGCATCCTGCGGCGGGGGAGACCCCAAGACCGCAGTGGCTCCCCTTAAAAAGGGGGAAGATAAGGCATTTTTAGCCCCCCAATTTATCGGGGGGTTGGGGGGATCGACTCAAAACCTACGCAGTATTGGAACTGGAATTGTTGAGTTACTAAAATCGTTCGACTGAGACGTTCTGCGATCGCTCAGTCGAGCTACCCTCACACCGTTTGCGTAGCGTTCCACAGGAAAGTCGAAAATCTAAAATTAAATGACAAGCTTCTGATATCAGGTTCGGTTAAACACTTATAGTATCTGTAGGTTGGGTTGAGGAACGAAACCCAACATTGTATCCTTGTTCATGTTGGGTTTCCCTGCCGTTCAACCCAACCTAACATTGATAGATTTTATTACAAGTAATCACCCGAACTTGATATGACTTGATTGCTGGAGTCAATCTAAAATCTAAAATCCCAAATCTAAAATTTTAAGATAAAGAATAGCCCGTTGCCTTGTGAACGTATTGCACAACTTTTTGATATGATTCAGGATTACTCACAGGGTTGATGATGATGGGGATAGTGCCATCTGGCAACCAGAAAGTTATCCTGCCATTCTGTTCATGACAAAAGGAACTGATGCAGTTGAGATTAATTACATATTCGTTTTTTTCGTAAAGGATTTTCACCCAGTGGGCATGGTCTAATTCTAAAGTTGTCACACATTCTAAATAATCGAGAATCTTTTGATAATCTTCTAGGTTACTTTGTGGATTAATTACTATTGGAATGGCACTATCGGGTAGCCAAAAAGTAACCCTGCCATTTACTTCATAACAAAAAGCATGGACACGTTCAAAATTCACTACATATTCTCTCCTCTCGTAAAGGATTTTCACCCAGTACGCCACAACATCTCCTCAAGTCCGAAATTTACGAATGATGCACCCTGTATATCCAAATCTACTGAAGCCCTAAGTTAATGTTGTTATGCACTAATTCAAAATCTAAAAAATTAATTTTGAATTACGAATTACGAATTACGAATTACGAATTGTTAAGAAACCTCCAATGGTGTTGGTGTACCTGAAGTTGACAGAGAAAGAGCGATCGCTGCTTGAATAAACCCTTTAAATAAAGGATGAGGGCTACTAGGACGCGATTGAAATTCTGGATGAAATTGGCAAGCCAGAAAGAATGGGTGCTTGGGTAATTCCACAATTTCAACTAACTGTCCATCGGGAGAAGTACCACTAATCACATAGCCGGACTTTAATAAAAGATCGCGGTAAGCATTGTTGAACTCATAGCGATGTCGATGTCGTTCATAAATTACATCTTCTTGATAAAGCTTGAAAGCCAATGTATCAGGAAGAACACGACAAGGATATAGCCCCAAGCGCATTGTACCCCCTAAATCGACAACTTCCTGCTGTCCTGGCAATAAATTAATTACCGGATTCGTTGTATGGGGGTCAAATTCAGCACTATTAGCATCTGTTAATCCCCCTATGTGCCTAGCCCATTCAATTACAGAACATTGCATTCCCAGGCATAAACCCAAAAAGGGAATTTGGCGATCGCGCGCGTATTTAATGGCGGCAATTTTGCCATCCACTCCCCGAACACCAAAACCTCCTGGTACAACTATGCCATCGACACCCTCAAGATGAGTTTCGGCTGGTTCATTTTCCAAATCTTCTGAGTTCACCCAACGCAGGCGCAGTTTGCCATAAGTGGAAATTGCAGCATGGTTTAATGCTTCCACTACAGATAGATAGGCATCACTTAACTGCACATATTTGCCGACAATGGCAATTTCTAGCTCGTGCTTGGGAGTATGTAACCGTTGTACCAAGGTTTGCCACTGTGTCAAATCTGGTTTGCGTTGCTCCATTTGCAGCAACTTCAGCACTTGTTCTGCCATTCCTTCCCGTTCCAGATTCAGGGGTACTTCATAGATACTTTTGGCATCTTGGGAAGTGATGACGCATTCTTCGGGCACATCGCAAAATCCCGACAATTTTTGCTTTAATCCCTTGGGTAAGGGGCGATCGCTCCGACAAACTAAAATATCTGGTTGAATCCCAATGGATCTCAGTTCCTTAACTGAATGCTGTGTTGGCTTAGTTTTCATCTCACCAGCAGAGGCAATCCACGGTACCAGCGTTACATGCATATAGAGTACATGTTGCCGTCCCACCTCTTTGCGAAACTGGCGAATCGCTTCCAAAAACGGCAGTGATTCAATATCTCCCACCGTCCCGCCGATTTCTGTAATTACTACAGATGGGTTTGTACTTTTAGCAACTCGCAGAATTCGCTCTTTTATTTCATTGGTAATATGAGGAATAACCTGTACAGTCCCGCCATTGTACTCTCCGCGCCGCTCTTTATTGATGACTGCCTGGTAAATCGAGCCAGTAGTTACACAGTTCAAGCGCGACATTGAAGTATCGGTGAAGCGTTCGTAATGCCCCAAGTCCAAATCTGTCTCCGCACCATCCTGGGTAACGAATACTTCTCCATGCTGAAAGGGACTCATCGTGCCAGGATCGATATTGATATAAGGGTCGAGTTTGAGAATCGACACTGAATATCCGCGCGATTTGAGCAAACGCCCTAGACTTGCTGCTACAATGCCCTTACCAATACTGGAAACTACGCCTCCAGTTACGAAGATAAACTTAGTCATAGTAGTTTGAATTTCTAACAACTTCTAAAAATACATCCCGTCATTGTGCCACAGTTGTTGTGGTGTAATCTTCTGTGATTTGCTGTGAAAAACCTTTTAGGATTAGTAATATTAGGCTGTATTCTCACATCCTCCGTAGCATTGGCAGATCCATCTCTTATAATCGTTTTTCCCGAGACAAACTACCAGACGAGTTCCCAAAAAATCTTTTTTCTGGGGACTGCACCACCAGATGGTGAGGTTTTGATCAATAGTAAGCCAATTAACCGCAGCAAAGCTGGTCATTTTTCCCCCAGTTTCCCCTTGCAGTTGGGGGAGAATCTTTTTACTGTGCGTCGCCAGAATCAAGAACTTAAGATTAAGGTGATCAGGCTTAACACTAGCCCTGAACTACCACAGGGGGTAGCCTTTGCTAAAGATTCCCTGACTCCCGCAGCTGACATTGCCAGACTACCAGGAGAACTAATTTGTTTTAGTGCGTTAGCACCCCCTAACGCCAATGTCTCTGTAACCCTGGCTAATCAAACTATTGCCCTTTCACCCCAACCTCAACAGGCACAACTACCAAGCAATTTGGCAGCTCTAACAGGGCAAAATCAGCCTCATGCCCAGTCTAGCGTAGGCAATTATAAAGGTTGTACCACAGTGGCAACAGCTGCCGATCTGGGAAAACCTCAGTTTCAACTAACACTCAATGGCAAGACAATAACTCAACCAGGAACTGGTAAAATTCAAATCCTCTCAAGAGCAGAGTTGCCGGTTTCTGAGGTTACAGTAGAATCAGGCGTTGCTCGCACTGGCCCAAGCACCGATTATTCTCGACTCACACCACTGCCTAAAGGCACACGCGCAACAGTAACAGGTAGGGAAGGTGAATGGTTGCGCCTAGACTATGGCGCTTGGATTAATAGTCAGGAAACTCGCATTCTCCCTGGTGCAATTCCGCCACAGACAATAATTCGCAGTGTCGGATACCGTCAACTCCCTGGTGCGACAGAGATATTTTTCCCCTTACAAGTTCCCGTACCTGTGAGCGTGCAACAAAGTGAGAAAGCTGTCGCTCTCACTCTCTACAATACTACTGCCCAAACGGACATTATTCGCCTGGATGATGACCCCCTAATTTCTCGCCTAGATTGGCAACAGGAGACTCCAGAACAAGTAAAATACACCTTTAACCTCAAAAAAGCTCAACAGTGGGGATATAAGCTGAGATACGACGGTACAACCCTGGTTTTGGCTTTGCGTCATCCGCCTAAAATTGGGAACACAAGACGCAGGCCTTTAGCTAATCTCAAGATTGTACTCGATCCAGGGCATGGCGGTAAAGAATCTGGTGCCAGTGGCCCAACTGGATATTTAGAAAAAGATGTGAATTTGGTGGTATCTAAGTTACTGCGCGACGATTTGGTGAAGCGAGGAGCAACGGTAGTGATGACGCGGGAAGATGATAAAGAGGTTTCGCTAGCAGAACGTCAGGCAATTATTAGTCAAGAAGAACCATGCATCGCTATTTCCATACATCACAACTCTTTACCCGATGATGGCGATGCCGAAAAAACCAAGGGATTCGCCGCTTTTTGGTATCAACCCCAAGCGCATAACCTGGCAATGTTTTTACAGACTTATGTTGTTAAAAAACTCGGCAAACCTTCTTATGGTGTGTTTTGGGATAACCTAGCGCTGACACGTCCAGCAGCTGCACCATCGGTGTTGCTGGAATTGGGTTTTATGAGTAATCCCGATGAATTTGAGCAAGTGGTGAACCCAGAGGAACAGAAGAAAATGGCTGATGCGATCGCTCAGGGGATTACTGAGTGGTTTAGGAGTGTGAGATAAATTTGGAGGTACAACTAGAGTTTTACCCTCATTGTATTTGGTAGAGTGCGATCGCCTCCGTAAGGATTTGGCGTGTCATTTTTGATAATTTTAATAAATCAAAAGTAAAAAACGCTTGTGGTATCAAAGCTGAAAAAGCTATGCCACAAGCGTTCTTGAAGCTAATGCTATGTACTTCTGTTACTCAGTATTGGCTTCAGATAATTCTTTAGCCTTTTAATGGATTCTATAGATTTCTTGGTTTCCAACTATCAAGATTTTCTCGAATAGACACTAATTCGTTAAGATATTCACTCACTTTAATTCTTTGACTTTCGAGAATAGCAATAACCCCAGAAGCTTCTACTTCCCTTGTTGCCCGTTGTTTGAGTAAAGAGTCAAATTCAGCTTGAAACCTATTAATGTAGTCATTGATTTGCTTTTCGCCTTCACGAAAATCATCCGATACTTGTTTTTCAATAACACGCTGAAGCAACTGTAGGTTTCTCTGTACTTGTGAGTCAATATTTTGCTGAATTCCTTGAGAGGTCAGTCGTAAATCAATTTCATAGTAAGATACTTTTTCCTCATACGAAACATCTACTTCATACACTTTATCTGATTCACAGCAACGGCTATTCTTCCTTGATTCTTTCTTAGTTCTAGTAAATACTTCTTGCTGATGTTGAATTTTAGCATCAATACCAGAAAATTCAAAGTCAGGAAATTGAATTGGATTATTACCTATTTCTACTTGCAAATCATTTTTAATAGATTCAGATAGTTCATCAGAAATAGCCTGTATTTCTAGTTTGATTTTTTTAACTAAACCTTCACGAATTATTGTTGCCTCTCTAATTAGTCTGTCTTGAGTATCCAACCAAAAACTTTGTATGATAGGGGTGCAGTACTTATTAATAGTTTTACCGATGTTCTCAGCATCGTTTTTGTTTGTAACCTTGATTTTATAGGGATCAGAACTGGAAGATTCTTCAAGTATAGAACTGAATTTATCCCATATAAATGTGACAAGATTTTGACCTTTTTTGTCCTTTGAAACCTTTTTGAATTGATTGTCAGCCACTCTATCAATTTCTGATGCTATGCGTTTTTTTGCAGTTTCGGCAAATTTATTAATCCCTTGGCTGAATGTACTGAGTAAAATTTGCTTTTGTGCTTCTACGGACTTTTTTACGGTTGCCACCTGATTTTTCGCTAAATCAGAGTGTTTTTTATACTCTTCTATTTTTTGTAGTAGTTCCTCAAACTCTAACTGCCAGCCTCGAATATCTGTAATAAATGTCTCGTCAATAGCTTTGGCTGCTTTGTTCAATTCATCTAAAACATCACTCAATAAATTCCATCCTGAATTTTGAGTAATAGTTTGAACTACTGTTTCTTCAATTTTCGGAATACCACTATCATTTAACGATTGTGGTGCAATTTCTTCTGGTAAGGGAATGATGCGTCTTCCTCTTTCATCTCTTTCGGCATATCTAGCACTAAAAAAATCTTCAAAGTCTTTAATATGAATATCAGTTGCTTTGCCTTGTTGAATAAGCTTGGATAACAACCCTTGCCACCCACTAACTGAATAAATGATTGGTTCTGGGATACCAAATTCAACTAAATTTATTCTTAAAGATTCTATAACATCTGCAATAGGTCTATCTCTCTCAGCTTTTCTATCTACTTTATTAAGAATAAAGTAAATCTTACCTGTATTCTCTGCTAAAAATTCTTTACGCTGCTCAATTAAGTCTTTAAGCAATTCTGAGTTCGTGTTGTCCCTAAACGATGTGTAATCCAGAATAAATAATATGGCATCACAGGTTCGGAGAGCTTCTAAAGCAGTCTGCTTTAAGGAAGTTGTGTTAAACGAGACAGACTCCCACTCATTGGGGCCAGGAGTATCAACTAATGTGAAACCTGCCAGCGATGGCATTATACTAATCGCTTCAATAGGATGTTCTAATTCAAAGCGTGTAGTATTATCTTCATTCTTTTTAGCTCTAATCTCATGGGTACGCTCTAAAAATCTTTGCCGAATTTCGCTTGCTTCACCTTCTATTAAAACTATAGGTTCTCGTTTACCTGCTTGATATTCTAAAAGTCTGGGTGTTTGTCCGGCATCAATTGGACGGATATCTGTGCGACAAACTGTACAAGATTCTGATTCACTTGCTAAGACATCTGCACCAATTATGGCATTCAAGAAGGTACTCTTACCTGCTTTCATGGCTGCAATCACAGCAACCTGATATTTTTGTTCGGCTAAGGCTTTTAAAGCTTTGGCAATATTATCTTCAACGCTCTGTAATCCTTGGGTACTATCTCCTTCTGTGAATCTTCCAGCACGAAGTTCTTTCAAGTACTTTAAAAGTTGATCGCCAGTATCACGAATTCTGTTATGGGTTTCTTGAAATTCTTGTTCAGACATATTTTTAGGTTCTAATTTCATTGAAATTCCCTTCTTGTTTATATTTGGTGGATTTGGATAATCTACTGGCTTCCCAATGATTTCGCGTTGAACAGCAGCAATAAGATTGCGTGCATAATAGTCACTGGGTACACAAATTAACTCTTCATTTATTTTGCAGAGAACATTATTTGTAAGTTCTACTGCGTTGACAAATTCCTTCAAAGCCGCTTCTGTTGGATCTCTATCAATATCCCACATCAGAGAAATAAGACTATGCTGTAATCTAACTGCTAAACGCAAACAATCTTTTTCAACTTCATCTAAAGCGTGCTGGCGAGTTAAACCAAGAATCTGCTTTTTGCTTTTATCAGCTAGTTCATAGTATTTTTGCTCCAAGTTTGTATATTTATCAGCTAGTTCATTTGCAACAGTCCTATGATGTTTGGCAGCTTGTCTATCACTTTCCCCAACAGCATGAGTAGTAAAAGCACCAACAACTGCTCCAACAGCTAATCCAAGAGCGCCGAAAACAAAAGGAAGCATAAAAACTATGTAATCCTCTAAAATTTAATCCCTATTGTTCTGTGAGAATATCAGGCAGTTGAGAACTAGCAAGCAATTTACTATCTGCTGATGTTAATCCTAGAGATTTAGCAATAGCAACTGATTCACGTAACCGTTGCATAGCCCCTTCTATTCCCGGTGCAATTGGACGATTTGTAATTTCTTGATTAATTGCTTCTGATTCAGCCAAAAACTCTAGATTTTTCTGGTGTTCATAAATCAGTTCATTTTCAATTGCTTGTAATCTTTCTAATTCTTGCTGAGTTAAAGATTCATAATAGATTTTCACAGTTTGTTTATGGTCATCGAGGATTTTGAAAAACTCGTAAACCATACCCGCAGTTCCAACAACAGCTAAAACTGGTGCTGCTGCGGTTAAAGCGATCGCAATTGGTGGACAAGCTGCTGCTACTGTTGTGGTTACAAACGCTGTCACACCCCCAACTGTGCCGCCTTTTACGGTATCTTTCAATGTTTCTATAGCGGCTTCTTGTGCAGAAATTTCACCCCGAACTACCCGCAGCGCGTTGGTTAGTAACGAAAATGGTGCTGTCGTCGCTACACCAATGGCTGCCCCCAGAGGCGCTGCTTTAACACCTGCTTTAACTGCACCTGTTAGATTATCAAAATGCCATTTAGCATCTAGTCTCATTTGCTCCTGCGAAGTCATGGGTTTATCGCCACGGGCTAAATTATCTTTGGCGTTTTCCCACTTGATATTTTTAGGATCATTTGAGCCGCCTTTGCTATGCGCTTTGATATGACTAGCGTGTTTATCTGATAGATATTTTTGGGTATTAACATCAGTAGATTTGCCATCAATCCCTGCTCTTTGAGATGGAGGGATTTTATCTAACATTTCTTGGGCTTGCACTCTGGTTCTGATCGGATCACCAGATCGAATCCCACCTTTATATAATCTACGGGCTGCACTTAAGGATAAATCCTGTAATTGAGCATGTTGAACGTTAATGTTGGCAGCAGCGTTAAAAGCGGAATTACGGTCTTGTTGGTCAGACATGGGTAAACCAATCTAGTATGATGTATTACGTTTTTCTGCTTTATACCAAAGCGTGGTATCAGCTTATTTTCTTATGGTTCCCATTTTGGCATCAGATGCGAGCGCCTTTACCGGAATTGAAATCACAAACTCTGTACCTTGACCGAAAGTTGAGTTCACCTCTAGAGTTCCAGCGTGTTTCTCGACTACAATTTGACGGGCGATCGCCAATCCTACCCCCGTCCCTTGCCCCACGCCTTTGGTTGTAAACAAATGCTCAAAGATTTTTTGCTTCACCACATCCGTCATCCCAATCCCATTATCCTGAATTCGGATTACACACTGTTGCTGATTTTGAGATAATTCTGTTTTAATGGTGATTTGATTAGGATTGGCTTGAATTTGTGCAAAACTGCGCCCTTGATTGGATTCATCCAACGCATCGATCGCGTTTGCTAGCAGATTCATAAAGACCTGATTCATCTGTCCGGCAAAGCATTCTACTTGTGGCAGTGAACCATAGTCTGTAATCGCTACAATTTCTGGGCGAGATTCGTTTGCTTTGAGGCGATGCTTGAGAATCATCTGCTGTCAATGCCATCGTGGATATTGCAAGGAATGGGGCGATCGCAATCAGAACGCGAGAAGGTTCTCAAACTGGTGCTGGCGATCGCCTACTTGTTCAAAAGCCTGGAAAATTTTATCCAACTGGTCAGGCGCAATTCCTACGCCTGTATCTTCGACTTGAAATTTAATCCGGCGGGTAGATGGATTAGCATGATTCTCAATGATGGCAACCTTGAGGGTGACAGCACCTTTGTCGGTGAATTTAATCGCATTTCCCAACAAGTTGAGTAAGACCTGACGTAGCCGTTTTTCATCAGCAAAAATCCCTTCCGGCAACTGTGGCTCAGGATTGTAAACAAAGTCAATGCCTTTTTGGTCGGCACGAATGCGGCAGATTTCCGCGACACCCTGGAGGAATGAAGGAAAGTGAATTGCTTTCGGTGCAAGTTCTAGTTTACGGGCTTCAATTTTGGACAAGTCCAACACATCGTTGATCAGCGTCAGCAAATGAGAACCGCACTGGTGAATGATTTCTACCCCATGACGTTCTTTCGCTGGCAACACTTTGGAGCGATTGAGGATTTGAGCATAGCCCAAAATCCCGTTCAGGGGTGTGCGAAGTTCGTGGCTCATGTTGGCGAGGAATTCGCTCTTGGCTTGGTTTGCAGCATCAGCCGATTCTTTAGCAACTTGAAGTTCAATAGTGCGTTTTTGTACACGCTGTTCTAAGGCTTCGTTCGTATGTCTGAGTCTAGATTCTGCTTTGCGATTCTCGTTCACAACTGCCAGAAGCAGATAAGTAGTCAGGGCAATTACACAGATGAAAGATTGCAATGACCAAAAGGACTCAATTACAGAGGATCTAGCAAAGGAACTTAAGCCACGAGCCGTGCCAAAAACAGCGATCGCAGAGATAATCACTACCATTAGTGTTGATTCTGTAGCTCTAAACCGGAAGGCAGACCAGAGCAAAAGTGGAATCATCATATATTCCAAAGGGTAGCCCAGCCAAAACGCGACTCGACCAATTCCAGCCAACAGGCTCAAAACAACAACAAACTCCGTCATCCACTGCCAATTGATTCGTTCTCGCCACCAAAATCGAGTTGTCCATGCCAGAATTGCTGGGGTTACAATCAATCTGCCCGTAATGACGCTGATTGACCAAGTTGCCCAAACTGTTCCATAGAACTCCCACGGCAATTTTCCAGTCAAGCATAGGACTGCGACTGCAAAGCTGGTGGTTACAACTGGACTAGGCAAAATCAGGAGCAGAAATTTCAGAACGTTGAGCGATCGTTCAAACAAATTGCGGTAATCAATAAATTGATTGAGTAACCATGCAGTCACCAATGGTTCAACCATCCCGATTAAGGAGATGCTAATAATGGTTGGTGCATCTCGATAGAATACAAGTGAGTTTATGATTAGCTCACTTAAAAGAATAGGAATCCCGACACGATTGCCTATCAATAGAACAATTGCTAAATAGAAACCTGACGAAGGCCAAATCGCAGATGCTCCATTCTCGAAAGAAACAGATTGAGAAATAGTTGCCAGCCCATAATGAACTACGGCAATCCCAATCGTTGTAATTAGCAGATGCCGATACGGTAGGAGAAGCTGTCTAGTTGCTTGTAGAATAAAATGCACAGTGCGTGACCTCAATGAGTTTCTGGCTGAACCCGGTTTTCATTCCACATTCTTAAGTAGCGCATCAAATAATTCGTAATTCGTAATACTTCGACTTCGCTCAGTACAAGTTCGTAATTCGTAATTACGTTTTGCGACGGGGATTTAGCTTGGGTGTTCAATTCGTTCTGCCTGTAGAGCTAGGAGACTTAAACCCCCAAACTTGGTTAACCCAATGTCTGTGAAGATTTGTAGAATAAACGAGACAATTAAGAGCGATCGCAAACTTTCCTTGCGATTGACTTTCTCTTGCTCACGGGACGACATCGGCTGAGTGGGTTGATATGCCGTTACTTGGTAGAGTTGCTGGGAGGTGGTCATGAGCTTCTTAGCCGATCTTTCAGCAAGCCCTACTTAGTATGCCCATCTATTTCAGAGCGATACCAGGTGTCAAACTCATCAGAAGAATTGAAACCTGTCCAGATATTGACACCCTAGAAACAATTCGCACTTTGTTGTTGGACAAGTTTGAGAAAGTCGTCGGGTTATTGCTGGGTGTCTTAATTACGAATTATTATAAAATCTTGCTATATATTTATTTAAGTGCTTATACCGTGTCAGAACCACTTTGATTGCGGGTAAAAATATATGAAATCTGATATTTTGAAAGCGTATGTATTTTAAAATCGGCGGTATAGTGGGAGCGATCGCTATTTTATTGAGCAGTGGTGGTGCAATTGCTGAAGATGCACAAAGATATATTACTGTGGGGCATGATAAATTAGGAAACAGCGTAGCTCTGGACACAAAAACTATTAAGGGCACAACATACAAGCTTTACGGAATGTACGGAGATGGCATCTTCGAGACTACATTCGATGCATCATGTTCAGAATCGCGGCTTTTTCTGAATCGCATTGCCATTTACGGTTCAGAGGGACAGCTAATTCAAGAGGATAAGGAGAAAGGAGAAATACCTTTTGTCGCAAATTCTTCACCAGGCAAAGGGATGAAAATTGTTTGTCAAAAGATTGGGGCCCTTGGTTGGTAGGTTAAGTGGGGAATGGGGAATTGGGCATTGAAAAGAGGCAGAGGGGCAGGGGGCAGGGGGCAGGGGGCAGGGGGAAAACTCTTCTCCCTTGCTCCCTGCTCCCCATCCCCCTCATCTCCCCACTCCCCACTCCCTACTCCTTATGGACAAAACAACGTGTCACGCGTCTCTCGTCCTGTGATTGGATTAGTCCCTTTGGCAAGTTTGCACAATTTTTTTTGCTCATCGGAACGCAGCAGCGTATCGGTAAAATCTGCTCCATCAATGATTGCACCATCAAATCTGGCATTAGCGGCAAACGCACCCTCTAATAGTGCATTTGTCAAATTTGCTCTAACTAAACGAGCCGAGTCTAAAGTGGAATTTCTTAAATCAGAACTCTCTAAATTTGCAGACTCTAAATTTGCTGCAAAAAAACTGACACCGTTCAAATTAGCATGACTGAAGTTACTCTGGCGCAGATTGGCTTTGGTAAAGCTAGAGTCTGTTAAATCACGTCCTGAGAAATCAGCCTCGACCAAAATCTCTTTGTTATATTCGAGTGCCAAAGCTGTTGGAGCAAAACCGAGCGTTGCGGTGATGCCAATTATTCCCCACAAGAATAAGCTGAGTATATTTGTCCAAAAGTGATAGTCTGTCTTACGCTTCAACCCGAATTGTGTTCGGGATGAGTCGAGTTTAGAACCTGCTGTGCGTAGGCGTAGCCCGCCGCAGGCATCGCTTAACCTAGAATTCATAAAATTTATGCTATTTTTCGTTAATGGCTAACCTTCCTCCCTCTCATTATCCAGATATTGGTCATTTTGGAGAAGACCTAGTTGCCCAATGGTTGCAATCTACAGGTTGGATAATTCTGCATCGTCGCTTTTCTAGCCGTTATGGAGAAATCGATATCATCGCCCAACATCATGGAGTAACGGGGAAAGAGCAGGAAAGCACGGGAGAATACCCCACTCCCCACTCCCCATTACCCCTTATCCCCAGAGGGGGCCCCACCTTCCCCACTCCCCACTCAATGCTGATATTTGTTGAAGTCAAAACCCGCAGTTCAGGGAGTTGGGATGCAGGGGGAAGAAGCGCCATCACCCTACAAAAGCAAGCAAAAATCTCACGGACAGCTGGAATATTCCTAGCCCAGTACCCTGAGAAGGCAGATTATTCTTGCCGATTTGATGTTGCTATTGTCTACTGTCAAAGAATATCAAAAAATCAGACTGCGATTATAGCAACTCAGGAAGCTCTTGCTACTTCATCAGTAGCCGAATACAAGTTTAAGCTGCAAGAATACATTCCGGCAGCTTTCGACTCTTCAATTGATAATGGTTAATTGGTAATGGTTGAAGAATTCAAAAGGGGCTAAACCCTAGCTATCCGCTAACAGAATTCAGCAGTCATAATCAATTAGTTGGGATTTAAACCCGCCACTTAATTGTTCGCCCTTGGCGTTCCCGTAGGGTAGAACACTAAAGAAAGTATATTTTAGTGGGGGTGTTAAACCCCTTTATTCATTAGCCAGTCGGACAAAATTCATAGATTTATTCTGAATTCTGAACGGTAGTTGCTCTACTTGGGGAGACCCCAAGACCGCACTACCTCTTCCTGACTCCTGAATTCTTTCTTGATAATTTTGTACTGGCGTTACAACCAAACGGTATTACGCCAAAGTTTCTGGACAGTAGCCTAAGCCCCGAACAAACTGTTGTCGGAAAGCTTCGATTTCGTCTCTCTCTGGGCTACCATGAGAAACGATCGCTACTTGATAGCGACGCATCACGTCCACAGGGCATTGTCCCGCTTCTAAACTCCAAAGTGCCATTTGCACCCTCATTGGTGGCTCGTAGCTAATTCCTAATTCATTTAGAAAAGCGCGAAAGTCGCCATCTTCTTGCGGCGAGACTTGACCTCTGAGTTTGATCCTAACCACCCAGCCATCAATTTGATGAATTACGGTGACGAACGAAACTGGTGTCTGGGGTCTAGCATGCAGGTGTTGAACGACCCTCAGGGTTAGACTGGCGTTTGCCAGATAGTACAAGTATTCCATGTTTGTTGGTGCTTGGGATCAAAGCCAATCCTACATATCTATATTCGTCAATCAGTGCCTGTTCCCGGTAGGGTAAAAGCCCCCGTTTTTAGATGGGGAGGTTTACCCAATTTTTATGTTAACTTTTCCGTGTTACTTAATAGTAACAATCTTATAGCCTAGCGACAAAATTGAGTAAAGATGCCTTAAAGTTCCAATATAAGGGAAAGCGCAAACCAGCTTTTTGTAAGAGAGTATAAATACTAAATAAAGCAAAAACTAGTACTAGCCAAGTTGAAAGATACATCTAGCCCCAAAGAAAAAGATTTTGAATTAGATTGCTCGGTAGCAGGCTATGACTACAAATTACCTCCAGAACTCATTGCCCAAAACCCAGCAGTTCCTAGAGATAGTTCCCGGTTACTGGTAGTTGATTCTCCGATTACAGGCACTAAAACAGAACCATGTCACCATATTTTCCATGATTTGCCTGCATTACTACGCTCTGGTGATTTGTTGGTCATGAACAATACAAAAGTTATTCCAGCGCGGCTTTATGGTCATAAATCCACTGGTGCTAAAATCCAGGTGTTGCTGTTGGAAGAACGGCAGTATAACTGTTGGTTAGCTTTAGTTAAGCCAGGAAAAAGCTTCAAACAGGGAATGAAGATTATTTTTGAAGCGAAGGGAGCAGAGGGAGATAAGGGAGCAGGGGGAAATGAGGGAGTAAATTCTTCCTCATCCCCCTCATCCCCTCATCCCCTCACAGCTACAGTTTTAGAAACAGACACAGCAACCGGGGGACGTTTGTTGCAATTTGATGTGCCAGAGGGAAAGCCTTTGGTGCAACTTTTAGAGGTATTTGGTGAAGTACCGCTACCACCGTACATTACTGCCTCTTCAGCTGCTGATGAGCAATATCAGACAGTTTATGCCGAACAGCCAGGAGCGATCGCAGCACCGACGGCAGGATTACACTTTACCCCAGAATTATTACAAAAGCTGCGCGATCGCAATATCAATCAAGCTTTTGTAACGCTACACGTTGGTGTCGGCACTTTTCGCCCTGTGGAAGTGGAAGACGTAACTACCCACCAGATGCATGAAGAATGGATTGAAGTTCCCGCCGCCACAGTAGAGCAAATCCGCACCACCAAAGCTGCTGGCGGTCGAATTATTGCTGTGGGAACAACGGCAGTACGAGCTTTAGAAGGGGCGGCTAAATCTGGGAATTTACAACCATTTTGCGGTAAAACAGACTTGTTTATTTATCCTGGCTACCAATGGCGGGTGGTGGATGGTTTAATTACCAATTTTCATCTACCGCGTTCCAGTTTGCTGATGTTGGTAAGTGCGCTAATTGGCAGACAGAGGTTATTGAATATATACTCTGAAGCGATCGCTTCAGGGTATCGTTTCTATTCCTTTGGTGATGCTATGCTAATTTTGCCGGAAGCTGTGGGAGTGGGGAGTAATGCAATTTGAGATTTGAGATTTTTCCTTCAATCGAAAATTAAAAATCGTTCGACTGAGTGACTTGTACTGAGCGAAGTCGAAGTAAGCCGAAGTCCAAAATCCAAAATTGGCAGAGTTAAAAGTTGAGAATTTGGAATTTTTTCTTTCGTGATGGGTACTCTGACTTATGAGGAGTTAAAAAATAAGTACGGGTCTGTGATTTATGTCTGAAAAATATCTATTTTCTCATTGTTTAAATTTATTTTGTCAGATGACACTCGGTGTCTGTTCTGCGTTTTTGGTCTTAGCTGCACCAACAATTACTAATTTTCCAGAAAGTAAGCTGCTAGCAGAAACCGCAATTTCTCAGAATCTTGAAGCAGCTAGCTTTTTCCAGCAGGGAGTCACCCGCTATAACCGCAAAGACTTACAGGGTGCGGAATATGCCTTTCGTCAAGCATTGCAGCGAGATCCTAGTCTTGGGGCTGCGCTAAATTATCTAGGTAATATATTCATGGAGCAAAATCGCCTAGATGTAGCTTTACAAGAATATACAGAGGCGATTAGGATTAATCCTAATTTTAGTGAAGCTTATTACAACTTAGGGTTAGTGTTGCATCGGCAAGGAGAAAAAGATGCAGCGATTACGGCTTATCGTCAAAGCCTTGTGATAGAGCCGACAAGGGTAGCAGCGCTGTATAATCTGGGTTTGGTGCTGTATGAACAAGGACAGCTTGAGGATGCGATCGCAACATACCAGCAAGCAATTAATTTGGATAGCAGCAATGCCAACGCTTATTTTAACTTAGCGATCGCCTTGCAACAACATGGTCAAACAGAACAAGCGATCGCAACTTATCGTCAAGCCTTGCAGCTAGATCCTCAAAATGCCACAGCCTATAACAACATGGCAAATTTGCTAGCAATTCAAGGCCAAGCTTCTGAGGCTATTTCTGTTTATCGGCAAGCTATTCGCCTAAATCCTAAAAACCCTTCAGCTTACTATAATTTGGGAGTCACTTTATATAATCAAGGCGATATCAAGAAAGCTAATGGAGTCTTGAAACGTGCCCATACCGAGTATCGTGAGCAAGGGAACATTGAGCAAGCGGAAAAAATTGAACAGCTAATGCAGCAAATTGCCCAGAAAAGTGGGCAACAACAGCCTCAAGCCATTCAAACAGCTACTCCCTCTCAGACTCCAGACAAAACAAGTAATGTAGTACAAACACCTGAGCCACAAACGCCAAATCAACTAGAAAACCCTGTCTTAGTTGAACCACAATCTACTTCAACGAGTCCCGGAAATTGAAAAAGAGGCAAGGGAGCAAGAAGCAAAGGGGGGATGAGGGGGATAAGGAAGAGGCAGAGGAGAAAGCATGTAATTTTGTATTCTCTCCCTTGCCCCCAGCTAAGAGCTCCCCTGCTTCTTCTCCATGCCCCCTGCCCCTGCCTCTTCGTTGAAAGAAAAATCTAAAATCCAAAATCTAAAATCTAAAATTGAATGGCTTTTAAATTTTTTAAATCGGCAAACGATTGATATCTTTATTGCAGCCAATAACTACCATTGCAGAACCACGTTCTAAACGCTTGGTAGGGTCAGGATTAATTTGAAATCTACCATCCTGGCTCACCGCTAGCAAATTTAAACCATAGCGGTTACGAAGTTGAAGCTCGGTGATTGTTCTGCCGTGAAATTCATCAGGCACAATCAACTCTACAATACTGTTATCCGGGTCTAGATCAAATCGATCTAAGATTGCTGGTTTAGTAAGTGTACGCGCTAGGGCGCAACCTGCTTCATACTCAGGAAAAACAACATGATCTGCTCCTACTCGCCGCAATAGTTTACGATGAACTTCACTAGAAGCTTTGGCGATTACATGAGGTACACCAGCCTCTTTAACATTTAGGGTGGTTATAATGCTTTCTTGAACGTAGTTGCCAATTGCTACAATTACAGTATCAAATTCAAAAATCCCAGCTTCTTTTAGTGCAGCTGGTTCTGTAGAATCTAATTGCAAAGCATGACCAACTATTCCCTCAGTTAATGCTTCGGAAACTCGTTTTTCATCAATATCTGTTGCCAGCACCTGATAACCGAAATTATGAAGTGTAGAACAGACGGATCTACCAAAACGACCTAATCCAACTACAGCAAATTGTTGGTTATCTTTACGTAAACTGCGAAAAAAACTTAATGATGACAGATTCACCCTTTTTATCCTTATAATTGCTCCCTGTATTTAGGGCAAAAAACGGTTATGCCGCTTGAATTAAAAATCTTATTTTTTGCCTTTCAATGTATATTTTATCAGTTTAGTCATTTGTCATTTGTCATTAGTTATTCTCCCCCTGCCTCCCCTGCCTCCCCTGCCTCCCCCACTCCCTAACTATCCCACGAGGAGATTTTCTTCAGGATAGTGAATTCTGGTAGGACGTGGATCTCCTAGTACTGCGGACATCAGTAGTAAAACACCTACTCGTCCAACGTACATCGTGACAATTAAAATGAGCTTTGCTGTTATAGAGATACTTCCTGTAATACCTGTAGAAAGACCCACGGTGGCAAAGGCTGATACCACTTCAAACAAAATTTGAATAAAATCTAACTTTGGATCTGTGAGGCTGATTAAAATCGTAGCTAAAATCACGGTTGCTACTGAAGCCACCAACACACCCACGGCTTTCAAAATTAAAGATATTGCTATCTTGCGATCGTACAATAAAACTTCTTCCTTCCCCTGGAGAATCGCTTTGGTGCAACTGGTCAAAACTCGGAGAGTTGTTGTTTTCATCCCTCCTCCCGTACCACCTGGACTTGCACCAATAAACATTAGTGCAATCGTAATAAATAGACCGGCAGTGGTCATTTTGCCAATATCGATGGTATTAAAACCAGCAGTTCTAGGAGTAACTGATTGAAACCAAGCTACTAATATCTGGTCACGAAAATTTAGAGAGCCAAATGTTTCCGGGTTTCTGATCTCTATACAAAAAAAGGCAATTAGCCCTATTACTAACAATATAATAGTTGTACTGGTTGCAACTTTAAAATCTAGAGAAAATATTTGGTTATGAGTTCTTTTGAAAAGTCGATGTCTATCGAAAAGTCGCTTTGTGCCTCCGCGCAACCAAAGGTACATTTCCAAAATTACCTGATAGCCAATTCCCCCAAAGATAATTAACGTTGTGATGGTAAAAACTACTAAGAAAGAGGACTGATAACCAATTAAATTATCTTTAAATAAACTAAAACCAGCATTATTCCAAGCATTGATACTATGAAAGATGGCTAACCAAAGCCCTTTACTCCATCCATAATCAGGAACAAAAGCTGGTAGAAGTAAGAATGTGCCTGTAATTTCAAAAATTAAAGTTGTGGCAATAATTGAACGGATCACTTGGGTACTACCACTCATTCCCGGTCGATCTAAAGCTTGTTGAATTGCTATTTTTTGTCGCATATCAAACTTACGGCCAATGAGCAAAATCAGAAATGTGGTAGTTGTCATGTAGCCCAATCCACCAATCTGAGCTAATAGTGCAATAAACAATTGACCCCAAAAGGAAAAATAGATACCAGGATCAACTACTGATAAACCTGTGACGCAAACTGCGGATGTCGAGGTGAATAGTGCCACAATCAGGTTATTCCATGCAGTACCATTGCTAGTTGAAAAAGGCATCATCAACAGGATAGTACCTACAGCAATTACAGCCAAAAATCCCAAACAAATTGTACGAGCAACAGTCATAATTAATTCGTAGTTCGTAATTCGTAATTCGTAATTAGGAAAGTTAGATTTTATCTGGGTTTCTAACTCTTGTATATGTATGCTTTTTGAGAGAATTGGTATAAATTTCAGTAAGAATAGTTTATTAAGGTAAAACTGAGAAATTTTTCCAAGGATTATACATCATGGTTGGTCTTCCATAGAAACAAAAATACCTTTATTCAACGGATTGCGGAAGTCCCCACCTTCTGGTGCGTCCGATGACGCGAACAATGTACGGTCTTGGGAACCAGGACTTCTGCCCTTGGAGGGGATGTTAGACCAATAGAACTACGGAGTCCTGGAGGCTATTCCCGATGTGGGAAGTCCCGTCCGTCTACACGGCGGGATAGTTCACTTAAAAACATACATGGTAGTCTACCAGTATGTTTTTTTTTGAATTCTACTTCGTCTCAATACTACTTTTTTCATGAGTGCAACACTTTACCAGCAAATTCAGCAATTTTACGATGCTTCGTCTAGTCTGTGGGAACAGATTTGGGGCGAACACATGCACCACGGCTATTACGGCGCTGATGGTACCCAGACAAAAGACCGCCGTCAGGCTCAAATTGATTTAATTGAAGAATTGCTTAATTGGGCAGGGGTACAAGCAGCAGAAAATATCCTAGATGTGGGTTGTGGAATTGGCGGTAGTTCTTTATACCTTGCACAAAAGTTTAATGCTAAGGCTACAGGGATTACATTAAGTCCTGTACAAGCCGCAAGAGCAACGGAACGCGCTTTGGAAGCTAATTTGAGTCTGAGAACACAGTTTCAAGTCGCCAATGCTCAAGCAATGCCCTTTGCTGACGATTCTTTTGACTTGGTTTGGTCGCTGGAAAGCGGTGAACACATGCCAGATAAAACCAAGTTTCTTCAGGAGTGCTATCGAGTATTGAAGCCTGGTGGCAAGTTAATTATGGTGACATGGTGTCATCGACCAACTGATGAGTCTCCACTAACGGCAGATGAGGAAAAGCATTTGCAGGATATTTATCGAGTATATTGTTTGCCTTATGTGATTTCTTTGCCAGAGTATGAAGCGATCGCACATCAACTACCATTACATAATATCCGCACTGCTGATTGGTCAACTGCTGTCGCCCCCTTTTGGAATGTGGTAATTGATTCTGCATTCACTCCCCAAGCGCTTTGGGGCTTACTAAATGCTGGTTGGACTACTATTCAAGGGGCATTATCACTGGGATTAATGCGTCGCGGTTATGAGCGTGGGTTAATTCGGTTTGGCTTATTGTGCGGCAATAAGTAGAATTCCACTTCAGCAAAAAGATGTAATCTAGGAGCATTAAAGTAGATGTTCCTAGTGATGCATCATGATACTTAATAGGAGATTTGGAGCGATCGCAGCAAGTATGATGAGAGAGTTTAGCGATCGCAAAGCTTGTAAATTCTAATGCAGATATCGGGGAAACCTTATAAAATTAAGTTTCTTATTGTTAAATTTCAGCAAATGCCACTCGAACTGCAAAACCTCACAGGCGGTTACACCACAGCCCCAATTGTTCAAGACATTAACCTCACTCTGCAAACAGGAGAATGGTTGAGTTTAGTTGGTGCTAATGGCTCAGGTAAATCTACTTTACTAAAATTGCTGAGTCGTATTCTCTCCCCACAGCAGGGAACAGTTCTACTTGATGGCAAAGCAATTCACTCTCAACCCCCAAATCTAGTTGCCCAGAAACTCGCATTATTACCGCAACAACAAACCGTTCCCGTGGGCTTAACAGTGCGACAATTAGTAAGTTTAGGACGCACACCACATCAATCTTGGTGGCAATGGGAATTAAATACCCAAGATTGGGTTAAAGTAGAAGCTGCAATTAAAAAGACGCAACTAGAAAAATTGAGCGATCGTTTAATTGAAGAACTTTCCGGTGGTGAAAGGCAACGCGCTTTTTTGGCTTTAGCACTGGCACAAGAACCAAAAGTTTTACTATTAGATGAACCTACAACTTTTTTAGATATCAACTATCAATTACAACTATTAGAACTACTGAAAAATCTGAATCAACAGCAAAAATTAACTATTGTTACGGTTCTACACGAACTGAATCTAGCGGCACGATATAGTTCTCGCATTGCTTTATTAAAACAAGGTCATCTTTGGGAAGTTGGCAAACCTGAAGAAGTTCTGACACCAAGTGCGATCGCCCAAGTATTTGGTGTAGAATCTGTGATTATTCACACACCTGTGGGTTTACAAGTTTGTGCAATTTCTGCTGTATCATGATGGCTCAATTACTTGTCTGACCAGCGTTTGCGCTTTTAGATCCCGAAAGCTGCGCCAGCAAAAACATTCATCTAAACACTTGGATAGCCCATTCTGTAAAAGGATGGGCTATCCAAGTAGGAAATATCGAGAGGACTGAACACTCATCCTAAGACTTGGTTTCTTGCGTCTGCGCGTCGATAATTACACTCCAGTCATCATTTGTCACAGCAGCTTCAAGTTGACGCTGACGTTCGGCTATACTCGCATCTATTGTTTCTAACTCTTTAGAGAGGGTTGTGTCAGCCATTGCTTTCCGCAGTTTTAGCTTTTTCTCCTCGTAGGCTTGACGTTCCGTCTCAGACATTACCGCCTTCGCAGCATCGCCTACTGTGCTAGCCCACATTTCGCTTTTGGAAGCATTTCCAGGTGGTGTGGTTTCGAGTTCTGCTATCCACGCATCTCGCAAATCTTCCATTTCTTGACGCTTGGGGAACTTGAATGCTTGCACGCGCACAAAAGCACACTTTTGCCCACCATTTTGGGTGACATGGCTGTTTAGGGAAAGTAATACATTCCGGGAATAGCCGATGTACTGTGTGCGGCGTTCTGCATCTAATACTGCGTAAACACCTGCAATTTTAGCGTTCTGAGCAGATGTACTCCAAGCCTCAAGGTCAATGATTTGAGTACCATCGTTTGCCAGTTCAGGAGTTATACTCACCTCAATGGCGCTGTGTTCGTCGTCAGAACTATACAAAAATTCATGTAGTCCACGGTGGTTTATGGGGACATTTTGATGTTCAATTGGCGGGTTATGCTGAGTTTCCATCGTCGTTTATCTCTGAGTTATTAATTAGCGCTACGCAAATATATGCCTTTAGAATATTGAAGCTTAAATCTACTCACATCCCCAAATTCTTGCTGACAAAGCGAAAACAACTATTAGACCTTATATGAATCAATTGACACCTAAAAATTGGATATTCATCAAACAGCGCCTTACCCCTTATCTATTTTTACTACCCGCCTTGGTTCTTTTGGGGTTAACTGTCTTTTTGCCTGCACTGCAAGCATTTTACCTCAGCTTTACTAGCTATGAAGATATCGCCCAGCCGCCACAATGGATAGGTTTCGCCAACTTTCTTAAACTTTGGAAAGATGCAGTTTTTTGGAAAACCTTAGAAAACACTTTTTTATATCTTGTAGGTGTAGTCCCAATTTTAGTAATTGCTCCCTTATTGCTGGCAATTTTGGTAAATCAGAAACTGCGGGGGATGAATTGGTTTAGAGCAGCCTACTACACCCCAGTGGTAATTTCAATGGTGGTTGCAGGAATAGCTTGGAAATGGCTGTATGCAGAAAACGGATTACTGAATCAGCTACTAAAAGCTTTGGGGCTTTTTCCAGAAGGGATTCCTTGGCTAACTAGCCCAGCGAAAATTTTTGGAATTATACCAATTTCTCTTGCCAGCGTCATGGCTGTCACCGTGTGGAAGGGACTAGGCTACTACATGGTGATTTATTTAGCGGGGTTGCAATCAATTCCTGCGGATGTGTATGAAGCTGCTGCGATCGATGGTTCTGATGGTATCAGCAAACATTGGGATATTACCATACCTTTGATGAAGCCATATTTAGCATTAGTAGCGGTGATTTCGGCTATTTCTGCCACCAAAGTTTTTGAAGAAGTATACATTATGACCCAAGGGGGGCCACTCAGTAGCTCAAAAACGATTGTTTATTACCTATATGAGCAAGCTTTTGGTAACTTGGCAATTAGCTATGCTTGCACAATTGGTTTAGTGCTATTTTTGATAATTTTAGGGTTATCAATTTTGCGATTAGTTATCAATCAAGAGGGGGGAGATAATATCACAATCTGATATTTACTTAATTTCAGAAATATTGAAAGCTGATACAAAAATTTACATTCTTAGTTATTTTAGTGGGGGTCTTAAACCCCTTGATTCATCCGCTTTTTCGTTCAAAATTCATTCTGTTCGCGGATGTCGGAGGCATTATTCTGGCGACTGACGCATGACGCATATATTCTGTTTTGATAAATAGGCGTTGCATATTTGCGGGATGATTTTACTATTTTGTGGGATGGGCAACATGAGCGTCCCTTGTATTTCCGGGCGGGCAGGATGCCCACCCTACAAGAATCATCCCTTAATTCAGCAACGCCGATAAATATTAAAGTGGCAAAAACGAAAGTGACACAATATACTTGTTGAATTGTCATCTGCCCAGTCTATTCAATACACATAACGACGCGCATCAAGACTAATTGACATTTTCTACCAAATTGGGGATAAAAGGCGCGAAATCCATACTGGATTGGACTTGAGTAAAATACTTGTTTAGGACGCGATGGGCTACGGTGGGGCGTAGCCCATCGCAATTTACTACGAAAAAATTAGGGTTAGACAAACATTTCAATTAGTCCGCGAACCGACAAAAGGAAACTTGACAACTCTTTAAAAAATTTTCTTTATACCATAAGAGCAAAAGTTATAAATTTTAAGAAATTGCTTATTATAGGCTATATTCAATTTTTATCTGATAAAAATACTTTTAATATCAAAAGGATATCTAAGTAACTTGCTGTTTTCTCTGTACACAGGAGCTAAGAGGATGTACGGTCTAGTCAACAAAGCAATTCAAGACATGATTTGCAAATACCACGGTGAGGATACTTGGGAAACTATTAAACAAAAGGCTGCACTTGAGGATATTGACTTTTTTATTGGGATGGATGGTTATCCTGACGATGTTACCTATTGTTTAGTTGAAGCCGCTTGTGAGGTATTGAGTATACCCGCACACGACATTCTGAAAGCCTTTGGAGAATATTGGCTTACCTATACTGCCGAAGAAGGCTATGGAGAGCTTTTAGCCAGCGCCGGAAACTCCTTACCCCAGTTTATAGAGAATCTTGACAACCTTCATGCTCGGGTGGGTTTGAGTTTTTCGGAACTTCGTCCCCCATCTTTTGAGTGTGAACACAACAGTGATAAATCTATGGATCTCCACTACCAATCTACTCGGAAAGGATTATCTCCAATGGTGATTGGTCTACTCCACGGATTGGCAAAACGCTTTGATACAAAGGTGGATGTTACCCAAATTAGTTTTCGTGAACAGGGAGATACTCACGATATATTCTCTATTAAATATAAAGATTCTCAGTCTGATGACAAATAATAATGCTATCTGGTCAAGGCAATTCAGTCTTAGTGCTGACCAATTTGCAGCATTGTTTCCCTTCCATCTGGTCATCGATCGAGAGATGAAGATTGTCCAGGCGGGTGAAGTGCTTCAGCGCATTTTAGAACCTATTAACATCCTCAATAGTTCCTTAGAAGAACATTTCCGCATCAATCGCCCCAACTGTCTAGTTAGTTTTGAAGCTATTTGTCAGCAAACGCGATCGCTCTTTCTCCTGCAATCCCACCACAAAGAAATGCAGCTAAAGGGACAGATAGTGTATTTAGAGGACGGCAATCATTTGGTATTTCTTGGCTCTCCCTGGATTACTGATATTACCGCTCTCAAAAAGCTAGAACTAAGCATTAATGATTTTCCTCTATATGATTCAGTTTCAGATTATCTGTTTCTCTTACAAGCTAAAAATTCAGCTCTTGCAGATGCCAAAAAACTAACCGCGAAACTCACAGAACAACGGGTAGAATTAAGAACCACAGCTTCTCGACTGACAAAGCTGATTGAAAGTTTACAGGTTGGTATTTTGTTAGAAGACGAGAACCAACACGTTGTTTTGGCAAATCAAGAGTTCTGTAACCTATTTGGTATTCACCCTGCTCCAGAAGCTTTACAGCGACTGGATTGTCGGGAAGCATCCCGATTGAGTAAACAACTTTTTGTTGAGCCAGAACGATTTATCCAGCGCTTAGATGAAATATTGAGCCAAGGACAAATAGTTCTCAATCAGGAATGGCAACTTCAAGATGGACGAATCTTTGAACAAGACTATGTACCTATTGTGGTTGAGCAGAAATTTTACGGTCATTTGTGGAAATATCGTGACATTACCCTCAGAAAACAATCAGAAAATGCCCTGAGATCGAGTGAAGAACAGTTAAAATTGGCGCTAGATGCAGTAGACGAAGGGCTTTGGGACTGGAGTTTAGCAACTGGAGAAGTTTATCGTAGCCCACGCTGGTACACAATGCTGGGTTATGACCCAGAGGAACTGGACGACAATATTAAAATTATTAATAAGTTGATCCATCCAGATGACCGACGCTTGGTGCAACAACGACTGATAGCTCACCTCAAGGGCAAAACACCTTACTATGAGGTGCAGGCACGCTTTCTGACAAAATCAGGAAAATGGAAGTGGATTTTGGATCGCGGTAAGTTGGTAAACCGTGATTCCCAAGGAAAATTCTTGAGAATAGTAGGAACTCATTTGGATATTACCGAACGCAAAAAAGCGGAAGAAGCTTTACAGGAGCAGTACCAACGCGCTCTTCTTCTCAAGCAAATTACTGAAGAAATTCGTCAGTCTCTGCAACTGGACAAAATTCTCCAGACAACGGTAACGGAAGTTAAGCGTATTTTGCAAGCCGATCGCGTTCTCATTTTCCAAATTAAACCTGATGGTTCTGGTGAAGTTGTTCAGGAAGCAGTAGTCCCGGAATGGTCAGTGATTTTAAACAAGGATATTTGTGATGATTGTCTTCAGGATAGATACTTAGATTTGTATCGTGACAGACGGATTACAGCCATTTCAGATTTAGGGCTAACAGAATTTAAACCCTGCGAAATGGAGCAGTGTCAGGTAAAATCCAATCTGATCGTACCAATTTTGGTGCGGAAAGATTTGTGGGGATTATTAATTCTCCATCAGCACAATTGCCCCAGGCAATGGACTGAATTAGAAATGGATCTGCTTAAACACCTAGCAGATCAAATGGGTATTGCTCTCACTCAAGCACAATTGCTGGCTAAGGAAACCCGTCAAGCCGATTTGTTAGCACAGCAAAATGAAGAGCTTAACCTTGCCAAGCAAGCAGCCGAAGCTGCCAATATGGCTAAGAGTAATTTCCTCGCCACCATGAGCCATGAAATTCGGACTCCGATGAATGCGGTCATCGGCATGACTGGATTACTTTTGGATACTCCCCTTAAACCTGAGCAACTCGACTATGTAGAGACTATCCGTAACAGTGGCGATGCATTATTGACTATTATCAATGATATTCTCGACTTTTCTAAGATTGAGTCTGGTAATTTAGAGTTGGAAGAACAACCCTTTGACTTGCAAGTTTGTGTGGAAGAAGCTCTGGATTTGCTCGCTCCGCAAGCAGCTTTGAAAGGCATCGAACTGATGTACGAATTGCAACCACATACACCAACTCTGATCGTTGGTGATATTACCCGCTTGCGCCAGATTCTCTGGAATTTAGTGAGCAATGCTGTCAAGTTCACGAATGTTGGAGAAGTCGTTGTGACGATCGCTGTACAGCAGCAAGTTCTCAAGCAGGAAGCCACAACTGCCGATTGTGTATATTACGAATTTCTATTTGCGGTGAGCGATACAGGTATTGGTATACCTAGCGATCGCCTAGATAGACTGTTTAAGCCCTTTAGCCAGGTCGATGCCTCCATGACTCGACGTTATGGCGGTACTGGCTTAGGATTAGCGATCAGCAAGCGCCTGAGCGAAATTATGGGGGGCAGAATGTGGGTGGAAAGTTCAACTGTTAAAGGTTCTACTTTCTATTTCACACTAATGTTGCAAATTGATTCTTCTGCCATTGATAATTCTTTGAGTACTTATCCAGAGCTTGTCGGCAAGAGATTACTGCTAGCAGCAGATAACGTCAATTTGAGAAAATGCTTAACCGGCAAACTTCAGAGTTGGGGAGTAAATGTCCAACCTGTAGAATTAAGTGCTGCCGTCCCATGCTTAATACAACATGCCTTTGACGTAATTATATTGGATATCGATAGCCCCCACCTGGATATCCTCGATTTGACGGCTCAAATTCGGGCTATACCCAGACATCAGGATTTACCTTTGGTGATGTTGAGTTTTAAAGGCAAGCAAACTTTAGAGGTAAGGCAGTTAGCCTCTGAGTTTACTGCCTTTTTGCATAAGCCTGTGCGACAGTATCAGTTACACAATACGCTCTTACAAATTGTGCGTGGTAGTTGGTCTACCCAACGAGTTGATTCTAAAATTAGCATTGCTTCTTACTCCCGTTTGCCTACACCAAATCTCCCAACAATTGATGTCCAGCTTGCCCAAAGTTTGTCACTCAAGATTCTCTTAGTTGAGGATGTGTTGGTAAACCAGAAAATTGCTCTGAAGATGCTGCAACGGTTGGGTTTTCGGGCGGATGTGGCTAATAATGGGGGTGAAGCTCTAGAAGCCTTGCAACGGCAACGCTACGATATTGTGTTTATGGATATCCAAATGCCGGAAATGGATGGCTGGGAAACAACTATTCGGATTCGCCAAGAATTCTCTCCTAATGCTCAACCCTGGATAACTGCCATGACTGCCCATGCCCGCCTAGAAGATCGTCAGGAGTGCTTAAGGGTCGGGATGGATGATTATATTAGTAAGCCGATTCGGATTGAGGCGCTGGAAGCGGTTCTGAAAAAGTTTGATATTCAGCAATGTCAAGATTCCGAGTCTCCCGATCTGATTGATTTACCTAAGTCTGCATTCCTCTCTGCATCTTCAGATCCCTATCTAGAAGAGGCAATCGACCAACGTTTTCTGCAAGAAATACAAAACATGGGAGGCAGTGATGATGAGCATCTAGTCGCTGAACTGATCCAAATTTACTTAGAAGATGCTGCTATTAGAATACAGACGATTAAAGAGGCCATTGCTGCTGAAGACCTAGCAAAGTTGCAAAAAGCAGCTCATGCTTTGCGATCGCCCAGTGTTAGTATTGGTGCCATTAAGCTGGGAAATATCTGTGAAACCTTAGAAAATGCTGCTAGAACTCAATCATTAGATCAGATTTCTGGGCTGATTAATCACCTAGAAAGTGAATATAAAAATGTCATTACGGCTCTTCAAAGCCTTTATTCTTTTTAAGAGATAGTGGTTTTCGGTCTAGTGAAGTACAATTTTGACCTCACTTCCATTCCTCTCTCCTAAAAGGCTACCAAAATCGTTAAAGATCCCCCTAAATCCCCCGATAAATTGGGGGACTTTGAAGGACTTTTGCCCCCCAATTTATCGGGGGGTTGGGGGGATCAAAAGATTGTAGGGCAATGTTAGAAGACTTGTGTGTACACCATAGCCTAAAAGGAGAGAGGCTTTGAATTGTTCCCCCTTCCCGCAACGGGTTGGAGGTTAGGTCTATTGGGAGCATCCCAATTTTGCTAAAAGGCACAGGACTGGCACAAAAACCCTGTACAAACATCTTTCCTTTGCGTTCTTTGCGTCCTTGGCGGTTCGTTATTTCATTCCTAGTCTAATTCCAAATACCCTATAAAAATACACTTGCACATTTGGGATGCTCCCGGTCTATTTGCATACCCGTACCTCACCAGATTGAAAATAGCTATATGACTTACGCATCTGGTATTTGCTGCGCCAAAATTCTGCCTGAGAAATTTAAAACCGCGTTTGATACTCCACTACTGCACGACTGTCATCAGTTAAATTAGTAGAAGCACGCACCCGAAATTCATCATTTATTCGGTAATTAACACCCCATTGAAAGGGGTCATTTGTTGTCAAAATCTTAATACTAGAAACAGATATTTTGGTAGAAATATCGACCCCAGCCTCGGCTGCTAATTCCAAAGTTGAACTGCTCCTTCCAGCTTCGGGATTCTCAGAAATAACGGTAGGGAATATTCGCAGTTCACTTAAGCCAAAGGTACTGCCAATCTGGTTAAAAGCAGACTGAAAATTATTGAACACAGCCGAACCTGCGATGTTAATCAGTCCCAAAGTACTGTCACCACGTCCTTGGGTGTCTACAAATCCACCTCCTAAAAGAGCAACAATTTCGGTTTGACTACGTGACGGACTGCTTGTTAATTCTAGATTTTCATTTAGTTTGCTGGCTAGACCGTTGATAGTGGCTTCGACTCGAACACTCTCTAAGGCTGATAAACCTGTGGAATTTACTTTACCAAAGTCATTACTTTGAGTTACGTCCAGTACTTTGGCAAATAGCCGAATATCTAAGTTGGGGTCGCGGGGTTCAGAGGGACTAAAAGTTGCGGTGTGTTTATAGCCACGAGCAAGGTTAAATTGGGTAGTAAATAAATTCACCCCTCCTTGTTCTAACTGGATAGTACCATCGGGTACAGGCTGATTGATCGAGCCGTTAACGATGAGATTACCAGTGGCGCGGAAGTTGAGAATAGGAGGACGGGTAATTTGGACGTTTTTACCGAGTTCTAAATCTAGATTATTAAATCTAGCAATACCTGACGGCAAGCCTTGAGCCAATCCATTTCCAATTTCAGCTTTACTCTGCTTATTCTCTTTTGTGGGTGATACACCGAGACTACTATTTGCAGATGAAGTCGCATCGGTAGATTCTGCCAGCAATACCTGACCATCAAATAAACTTACTTTACCGCCAATTACCGGGCTAAGGGCAGAACCAGTAATCTGCAAATTGCCGCTAGCGCCTCCCAGGTAAAGTCCCTTGAGATTCAACGCAAGCTTATCGAGGTTAACGGTTAAAGGATTGTTGATAGTTGCGTTCTCATTGTTAAAAATGGGAATTTCTCCAGCAGCCTCCACCTTCCCACGGCTAAATCTACCCTGAAGATTTTCTACTAAGATGCTGTCAAAATTAAACAACACTCTACCTGTGACATCTCTCAGCTTACCTGGTAAAGCCTGGGCTGAAAAAGTAGCATTATTGACAGTAGCAATTCCCTCTACTTGGGGTTTTTGCAATGTTCCGCGTACCTTCAGGTCTACTTCTCCTTCACCTTTTTCAAATACCACTTGATTAGTCAATGCGTTTAACAGTCCCAATCCCTCGTTTTCTAACTTCATATCCAAACTGATTTGCTCACTGTCTGGTGCTACGGTTGCAAAAGGCAATTTATAAGGGATACTGCCAGTAATATCAACAGGTTTTGGCCCGGCAACTGCTACAGTACTGCCAAAGTTTAAGCGTCCGTTGGCATAGCTAAAACTTGCCCTTGCTGATTCTATTGTTTTCTGATTCAATAATCCTTCTGTGATTTGCAATTCCCCTCTAGCTTGGGGATTAGCAATGCTGCCTGCTAAAGCTGCTGTACCGTTAAGATTCCCTGTAATTCCAACTGGCAGTTTGACAACATTATTCAGTAGTTGCACCGGAAAATTATTCACCCGCAACTGACCAGATTGTTCATCACCGCCAACGTTACCCGTAAAGGCAATTAACCTGTTTTGAGATTCTATTCGTAAAGGTCGCAAACTCAAAACACCGTTTTCAAAGTTGCCTTCGGCAATCACTTTGTCAGCAGTATAAAAACGATTTCGTTGTTCCTTTTTACCCCAAGCAAATTTTTGTCCATTCAAATTAAAATCCACTGATAATCCATTGGCTGTAGCTGTATTTACAGCCACTTCCCCATTAAAAGTCCCCTTTAAGTCTGCTAAATCTGGTATTGGAGTGGAATTAAGTCGCTGTTCTTGCTGTTCTGCTACCAAAGTTTCAATTTCAGAAAACCGTTGGATTTGGGTTAATAAGGGTTGATTTGGTACTCCTTGGGGGGTAGTGGTTAGATCCTCTGCTGTGCCGTAGATTGCTGCTGAACCACCTGGCAAATTTTGTAAATCAAATACCGGTGCTAAAGCTAAAACATCTTGGATCTCTCCCTGGTTGACGTTCAGTTTACCTTGTAGTTGAGGCCCTTTAGAGCTTTGGGCAAACGTACCGACAAGGGCATAGCTACTTTTTCCTTTGACAAATTCGCTACTGGTGAGTGTGGCTTTACCGTTACCGTAGCGGAATTGAGCAGCTATTCGATCGCCTTTAACTCGGCCAATTTGCGGATTAGCGATCGCTAAATTCCCCGTTGCTGCCCATGTCTGCTGATTAAACTGCAAATCCCCGGTTAACAACCCAGCTATCTTACCAGTACCCAACCGAGTAATGGGTGGCGGAGTCAAATTCAATATTTGTAAAGGGAAATTTGCAACTTTGAGTGCCCAGTCATTCCCTTGAACATTACCTGTGGCTGATGCTTCCTGCCATTTTACGAAGAAAGATTTCGGGCGATTATTGGCATCTAAATTAAAGGCCAAGCGATCTCTGCCGAGAAGCCCCTTCGGGTCTACGCTATTTCCCGCCAAATTTAAATTTAAACCGCGTCCCCGTGCTGAATCAATATTTCCAGTTAACAACGGCTCAAAAGCAATATCTTGAACAACTAAGTCTCGTAAATTAATTTGCCCTACCACATTTGGCAAGGGCAGCTTACCAGTGACTTGTCCATTAAAATCCACTTTACCCGCCACAGCAACCTGATTAGGAAGATTAATCGGTAACTGTTTTAGGTTATAATTCTGCGCTTGGACATTGAGATTTAATGCAGTAATTTCCGGTATACCCGCCTTTTTAGCATTGGCTAATATGTTACCAGTCACACTTAAACCGGGAGCAGTTGCTCGCTCAATAGTCAGCCTTTCACCACTCCAAGCGATCGCAGCCGTCAGGGGTTGCTCAAGACCAGGGATACCTTGGGATAATTGCACCTGTCCAGCAGCCCGCACATCTGCTAATTTTGACGATCCGACAGTGCCAGCTAACTGCAACTGACCGCCAAATTGACCCCGCAATTGCTGATTGAACCGATTTAATTCCACGCCAGAAGCATTAACTACAGCTTGATAGCGACCATTAGCCAATTGGATATTAGAAGCTGCGATCGTTCCACCTGCAACATCCAGCCGTCCTTGACCACTAGCTTGGATAGTTTGCGGTTGGAAGGATTTAACAGAACCCGCCACCTTTGCTTGACCAGTTAACACTCCCCGCAACTGCGGTGGTACTGCTGCCAACTGCTGCACAGGTACATTGTTTGCCTGAACTTGTGCCTGGTATACACCATTAGCCACTTGGATATTAGAAGCTGTAATTGTCCCACCCGCAACATTTACCCGCGCCTGACCACTGGCTTGAATAGTTTGCGGTTGGAAGGACTCAACAGAACCCGCCACGTTTGCTTGACCAGTTAACGTCCCTCGGAACTGTGGTGGTACTGCTGCCAACTTCTGCACAGGTACATTATTCGCTTGAACTTGCGCCTGGTATACACCATTAGCTACTTCAATATTTTTAGCTGTAATCGTCCCATCCACAACATTTATCCGTACCTGACCACTAGCTTGAATAGTTTCTGGTTTAAAAGAATCAACAGAACCTGCTACATCAAACTGACCACTTAACGCCCCTTGAAACTGCTTTGGTACTTTTGCCAACTTCTGTACAGGCACATTCTTAGCCTGAACTTGCGCCTGATACACACCATTAGCCACTTGAATATTTTTAGCTGTAACCGTACCACCACCAATAGCCAGGCTACCTTCACCATTGCCACGCATGGTTTTCAGGCTGAAATTATCTCTGTTACCTGCGATTTGGAACGTCCCCGCCAAAGGATTATCTAAAGCTGGGGGAGACTGTTTCAATATTTGCCCTAACCGTACATCATTAGCTACAAGTTGAGCCGAGAAACTTTGGTCTTGCAGTTGGATATTAGAAACTGCAACCGTGCCGCCACCAATTTGAACTCCTGCCCCATCACTGCGAATTGTGGCAATTTTAAATGGTGCTGTGCTGCCTGAGAGAATGAGACGACCATTAAACTGTGTCTTATCCAAAGAGACATTTTGCAGTTGACTTTTGTCTACAAAGGGTGATAATTTTACGCCAGAGGCAACAGCTACAGCTTGCCAACGCTCATTAAGATAACTACCAGTTGCCCGGACTGTGCCACCACTGACATTAAGAGCTACATTACGGAAAGAGACATTGCGATTTGGAGCGATCGCAACTTCGCCAGTGCCAGGGTAAGTTCCGTTAGGGGCTTGAAACTGTACCAAAGTTTGAACATTAGTAGGAGCGCCAGTTAATTGGGCTGTAGCAGAGACATTGCCGATTTGAAACGCAGGTATTGTTTCATAAACTTTTGCGATCGCATCCCCCGGAACATTCTTGGCAGCGAAATTTAAATCCAATCGCGGTGTTTTACCAAGTTGAATTGTGCCAGCGCCCGTGATTTCACCACCAACTTTAGCTTTACCTTGAATATCTTTTAGGGTAATTAAAGAGGAATTAGAACTAGTAACAAGCTCAAATTTACTACTAATACTATTAAAATCAACCTTATCAATGCGGGCAGTTTGGATTGTAGCAACTGTGCCTGAGAGAATTGGCTCTTTAGTCGATCCAGTCATCTGCAAAGAAGCTTGTACTTGTCCAGCGATCGGCACAGGTAGTTTTACCTTGAGGGTATTCTGGGCATTAGCCAAACTCACCGCATTTACACGCCCTATCAACTTAAAGCCTGCTTGAGTGTCGATGATTCCCGTAGCCACTACAGGAATTTTGCCGTAGTTGGTAGTAACATTGTTTAACTGCAACTCCGTTCCCTGAAAACGGAGATTTCCTTGGCTATTGCTTAACAATTGCGGGACTTTGGGTATTTGAAGTGTTACCCCTTGCACAACCGCATTGCCATACAATAAAGTCTGCTGTCCTGGTGTCAAGTGAACTAACAAGTCGCCATTGGCTCGACCCGCCTGTAAGTTCACTGGTAACTTAATCAACCGAGTAATATCCGCAGCCAGCAAATCTTGTGCTTGCAACTGAAAGTTGCCCGCTAGCACCCTAGAACGTGTCTCTCCCTGAATAGAAATATTGCCACCACTGTCTGCTTGCCCGCCCACTTCAAACCGAATCAACTCGTTGTTTGCTAAAAGTTGTGCAGATCCATTCAGTTGAGAAAATGTTACAGGGGATGAGGGGGATGAGGGGGATGTTGCTCCCCCTTCTCCCCCTTCTCCCCCTTCTCCCCCATCTCCCCCATCTCCCCCTTCTCCCAATACTCTCCCCTGCGGCATCAAGGCCAGCTTGGCATTACGAAACCGCAAAAAGTCCAAATCAGTTTTAATGGCACTGCCTCCACCTGACGATGCGATGCTAGTGGAAACCCAGCGCCCTTGCTCATCCTGCTGAATATAAATATCTGAGTTGACTAAGGTAACATCAAGCTTGAGGTGGCGGTTAAAGATTAGTTGTAACGGGTTAAAACCTACCTCCACAGATTCGATTGTCGCCCGATCTGGATCTGTGGGTGTGGCTGGGATAGCTGAAGCCCCAAACTGCACTCCCGTTAACGAAAATTGTGTGACTTTTCCCAGTTTTACCGGACGGTTGAGTGTAGTAGTCAGACTTTGTTGTGCCAACGGCGTTAACTCTGTTTGGACAAAAGTCCACAACCGCCAAATACCGATGATAACTCCTAACAGTAAAAGTCCACTCAAGGCAATGCTACCCCGACTCAACACCAGCAACCACAGACGCTTGCGGTTAGGGGACGGAGAGAGAATATCTTGATTGGGAGATTTAGTCATTTGCTTTCACTGTATTAATTGCCGGATGTCGCTGGCACAGACAAGCATTAACTGACACATTGATTCAGTATGCCATTTCCAGGATACGCCAACTAAACCCAATACCTCATTAGTTGAGTTACGGTATTTGCTTGGAGCGATCGCCAAACATAATCTACTATTAGCGATCGCTTCTTAGTCGGATTATATGGCTATGATGACATCGGCGCGAAAGAAGTGCCTACTGCAAAGCATTCAGTTCCAGATTAACCCGCAAGAGCGATCGCGTGTTAGTCAGGATTTGGCAGTTACAAGACATTGAAAGAGATGTACCTTTGATTCAACAGCTTGGAACTTTCAGCACCTTCCAAGCTGACTGATTGCCAATGGAACCTTAGCCAATGCTGTTGTACACCTTTCTTACGCGATCGCGGCTATCTTCATAAAGACCATCTAAGATAACCAGACGACTTTATACATTTCAATTAAGACCAACAAACTAAATGTATCATTAATACTCCGCTTTCTCTTGATTTTTTAAAATTAAACTCTTTCGTTCTCATTTACTTTAGATTAATTTCATAAAGTTTGGTTTAGTAATTCAGTAGATGCTGTTTTACTAGTTCAGTAAATATTGGGTTATCACATACTCCAAAATAAGCCTACATTTATCTTAATGCTTTCTGATTCGCTGTAGCGCCGAAGTACAGCAATGAATAGTTTTGCCTCATTGATAAATTTAATTTATGCATCTACTATCCATTTGTGAATCTTCAAATAAAGAAGATTTATATAAAGCTTTTAGAGAAAGTGATTGCCCTGCATTTAAGAGAATATTAATATTGTTGCCTTGGTGAGATGAAGCAAAGGGCAAAAATATTTCTAAAAATCTGTATTTGACAACAAATCATCATTCTTTTTCAGGACAATGGGATTAAGCCATACGCCAATAAATTTGACTGCGTATGAAAATCTGGAAATAGAGAGGGTAACCAAAATGACATCTTTTGAATCGAATGAGAGTAATGCCGTTGAAGTGGATAATGTCAGGTTTGAAACTGTGGTATCACAGAGGGTATTAACCATTCCAGAAGCCAAGCGCGGTGTTCGTACTCCTGTAGAGCTTGGTATTCGGATTACTAATAATACGCAAACACCCTTTTATTTTTCATCGAATTTTTACTCTATGTTTCCAGAAATGATCGCACCAGATAACCAATTAATCCAAACAGGTATCGGCTGTGAGCGATTTAACCCACCAATTGAATCTGATTATGTGCTGTTAATACCAGGAAGAGCAGTAACACTCTATCGAGATGCCTTTCTCTTTTGGATACAGAACCGGAAGAAAAAGCGTGACCGAGAGTTGATTTTGAATATCCCTTTTCCAGATCAAGACATTTATAGTTTTTCCCCACTGTATCCAGGTACATATAAATTTCGGTTTAAGTATCATGAATTCCGTGAAGGTATTGAGGATCTTTCTCGGTGGATTGAACCAATCATCTTACAAAGAATAGTACAAAATATTTGGACTGGAGAGGTCCTAACTCCACTTGTGGAGATTCAATTAGTGCAGTCATGAAATTGAGCCAGTTATGAAATTAGTTTTTACTTTTTTCGCTAATTTCATGATCATGGCTGATATTTATTAGAAACTTGATATCTAGGACATAATAAAAAATGCGTAAAACATCATACTTTCTAATTTTTTTAGCAACAAATTTGCTAGTGGCACTGACAAACCAGTCGGCATGGGCTTTACTCTTAAGTTTGGAAAAGGTGCTATCTCTCGTTACGATCCTACAGTACCCTACGTTATAGATGCTAGTACCACAGGTACAACTTTTTTGTCACCTAGATACGTTGCCCCTATTCAGTTAGGTGGGACAAGAGCTTTCCTCAATATGTTCAAGAATGATGTTAGGTGGCAAGGCTGGAATTTTGAATCTTCCAAGAAGAACTTATATGGTAATTTTGAAATTTCTAATTACTATGGCTGCGGTGCTCAAACTCTTTGTGCAAAAGAAGATCCGAATCCAAAAAATCACATACGAGGCGGAGTAGGAGCTAATATTAATATAAAGTATAATCCCAAGAAAACAGATCCAAAACCAGAACAAGGAAAAATTCATTGGATTCAACATATAGTCAACAATCATACTATATATGATGAACAACAAAGCGTTTCTGAAAACGAAAATTTACACGGTGTCCGGTACGATGGAATAGATATCCCTCCATATCAGAATGCTAACCCATATTATCGTGGTGGAAACGAACGTGATGCCTTGAGTGGGAAAAGCGAATTTTCTGCCTTTGACAGACCTTATAGACCTGATGCCAAAAACCCTCACACCTGGTTTGCTGAACTTTACTTAGTTGAGGAAACAGCAGAAAGAGAAGTAACAATTTACAACGGAATCAGATGGGGTTGGATAAACAGAGTATATCGTCGTAAAAATCCCTTACCCATACCTATACCTATAGGCATACCCGAAATACCTAAATTTGAGCCAATACCTATTCCCATTCCTAAAATTCCTGATCTAGTTTGTAACCCTGGTAGTGGTGGCGGTGGCTGTTCTACATCTCAACCATCACCTTCACCTTCAATACCTTTACCACCTCCAGAACCGTTAGATTACAAAGCATGGGCTATGTCTGCCATTCTTCGCGACAAGCCTGTAAGACTTGTGGTGAAAGCTAAATGCGATAATCCAGGCTGGTTTTTCGTTGGACAAAAAAACCCTTATTTCGATTATCCGGATGCCAATCCCAATCCAAATTATTATGCGCCTGCTTGTGGGGAAAATCGTCTATCTTTTCCTGAATCTTCTAGGTTTATAGGTACAAATGATGGAATTTTTAATATTTCTTATTCTAGTTGTCTTCCATCAGTTTTTACTGACCCTTGGACATCTAAAAATCTTTGCCCTCCCCCTTCTGTAAGTGACTACGTGGAAAACGACAGTTCATCATTTCTCGATAATGAAACATTCTTAACAGAATATGAGGATACCTCATTTATAGATGATGAAACATTCTTAACAGAATATGAGGATATCTCATTCCTTTATGATGAGGCATTCTTAATGGGAAATGAGGAACTATTATCTTTTAATCTCGGTGATGATGGCTGGAATCCTGATGAAGATGATTCAGAATCGCCCGTCTCTACCCCCGAACCTACATCTGCATTAGGACTATTAGTACTCATCGCGTGGGGAAATCTGGACTCAACCAAAAGTATTTGCCATTAGCCTTATCTGCATACTCAACTTTTTAATCCTCTGGGAAAACAGGGAAGACCTAAAGCTGCCCCAAAGTTGGAAAATCAACAGACTGCTGTGGGAAATATTCTTAGGAATTGGGTTGATTGCAACTCTCGCTAGTCCTTTTCCCTGGCGATCGCTATTCGGTCAAGAACAGATGGACGACGGCTTGCTGTACTGGCTGCTAATCGCCATCTTCACCCTTAGCAATAACCTACTACTCAGACTACACCCAGAACTAGCCCGTTCTCAACTTATTGGTTTAGTAATTGGCGGTGTCATCCTTGCCATCAGCATATTTCCCCAAGCCATTAACTGGCGAATTGACTACACCGCCACAACAGGGCAATTGCTCCAGTCCAACATTCTGCGGAGTACCATTTTTCAAAATCAGCAACCGATTGGCTTGTATTCCCATCGCGGTCATGCTTCATTTGTCCTAGCAGCAGTAGCAGTGATGACACTTGTCGGTTGGCAATGGCAATGGATAAACACACGTCTGGCTGCAACTGCTGGCATCATAATTATCCCAGCTTTGCTACTCACTCAAACCAGGGCGGGATTATTAGCCTTACTGGTAGCGACTATCTACTTATTAGGACGGAAGCATTGTAAGCTTTTAGTCCCCGCAACACTGGTATGTCTGCTCATAATTGGCATCGCTACCAGCACTAGGCAGATGAATAATTTACCTCTGATTAAACAAATCACATCAAACCGCGTTGATCTGTGGCAGATGGCCAACTATAGAATTAGTCTCCGTCCCTTACTCGGATGGGGAATGGATGGTTTCGGCACTGCTTATTCCCATGTGCGCCCCGGCATAAAAATAACTAAAGTAATTCGCTTGGGTGATTTTAGTTTCGACTACCAAGACGAAAATGGCCAAATAAAAACTGCACAACTACCCACAACTAAAGCGCACAATCTAATTTTAGATACAACTTTATCAGTAGGGTTACTGGGGATGGCATCGTACCTAGTCCTGTTGGGATGGTGTCTGTGGCAGGTCATCAAATCACCTTACCGGGGAATTGAAGCAGTCTTCATTGCTTACCTCGTTTTTACCTTCACTTGGTTTGAGTGCGCCCAATTTACCCATCTAGCTTGGTGGTCGCTCAGTATATCTAGAATATCCCGTGTCCCGAAAATCACACATAACAGAAATAGTTAATTACTACTGTAGTCCTACATACAAACTACAAATCAGATATTTAGTTCATAATTCCAAATCCGGTTCTTGGCGTTTTCAGGAAAATCTGAATAGACTGAAAATTGTTCCTGTGACTTTCCTTGAGGCACAATCTAGAACTTTAATATGAATAGACCTTAAAAAAGACAGATGATTACACCAATGCGTGTTTTTGTGTTGATTTTTAATGCTCGAACGGAAAATGAGGGGATTCACACGGTTCGAGAGGGCGATGCCTACGGCGGCAAGCTACGCAATAAAATTCTGATGTTCGAGTCAGAAGACGATGCCACGCGCTTTGCCCTAATGCTGGAAGCTCAGGATTTCCCCTCACCGACACCAGAGCCAATGGATGCTGAGGAAATCAAGGAATTTTGCGAAAGCGCTGGATATGAATGGGAAATCATCCCAGAAAACAGCCCTTTAATCAGTAAAGTCCCAGAACTGAATGTAGAACAAACTGACTGGCAAGCAAACGCCCAGAAGGAGGATACTGTTGAAGACACCTTCCCTCTCGATCAACAGCCACTAGAAGAACCAGAATTATCTGATTCCGAACTAGAGAAGATGCGTCGCAAATTGGAAGGATTACTTTAATTAGTCATTAGTCATTGGTCATTGGTCATTGGTCATTGGTCATTGGTCATTGATCGCTAACTGACTAATGACAAAGGACAACGGACAAAGAACATAAGGATAAATGACAAACTTGCAAGAACGTGGGCATCTTTTAACCGAGCTGGTAAATCCTAACAGTCTTAACTTAGACCAGCTCAGTTCTCTGGAATTAGTAGAACTGTTTAATAGCGAAGATCAAAAAGCAGTTGCGGCGGTTGCGGCGGCGAAAGTTCAATTGGCTGAAGCGATTGATAGCACCGCAGAGCGTTTGCGTCACGGGGGACGCTTATTTTACATTGGTGCGGGCACAAGTGGCAGGTTAGGGGTGCTAGATGCTGCTGAGTGTCCACCTACTTTTTGTACCCCCCCAGAGTTGGTACAGGGGATTATTGCTGGTGGTGCGGGTGCGCTGGTACGCAGTTCGGAGGATTTAGAAGATAGCATCGAAGATGGCGAAGCTGCGATCGCTGGGCGACACATTACCCAGCTAGATGTAGTCGTCGGTATTACTGCTGGTGGGACAACGCCTTATGTCCACGGTGCCCTTCATGCTGCTCGTCAACGGGGAGCCAGTACTATTTTTATCGCCTGTGTTCCGGCTGAACAAGTTAGCTTTGATGCCGATATTGACATTCGCCTATTGACAGGGCCAGAAATCATCGCTGGTTCAACTCGCCTGAAAGCTGGTACAGCCACGAAGTTAGCTTTAAATATGCTTTCTACTGGAGTAATGGTTAAACTAGGTAAGGTTTATGGCAATCGCATGGTCGATGTGGCAGTCACAAATCAAAAGTTACGCGATCGCGCTTTGCGAATATTGCAAGACCTCACAGGCTTAAGTCGGGAAGGTGCTGGTTTTTTATTAGAACGTAGTGGCAAGTGGGTTAAACTAGCATTATTAATGCACTGGACTGGCTTGGAAAAAGAGGATGGCGATCGGCTTCTTTCAGAACACCAAAGTAATCTTCGGGCAGCTGTCATGAGCTATCAAAATCACAACCAACCTTAAAGACATTTTCCTAAATAAATACTCTGTAGGTGGCTGCTACTTGTCTGAGCAGCACACCTTTTTTTAAGATAATATTCCCTAGAAAATCTTACTTCAATTGACTTACATTAATCAATATAAATTGAGATAAATATTTTTACCGTTCATAGCCAATCTCAATAATTAAAGTAAGAATCTCTAAATACTACTAATCCTTTTAAACAAAAATTCAGAACTTATACGGATATAATTCCGTATGAAATTTATTAAGATGATGTATCAATACTGAATGTATCCTAATGATGTGAACTATAGCAACCCACTGGAGTCATAAAGTCTGCCGATAATAAACTCTATGATATAGAACTTACAGACTAGCAGTATTTTTACTATTTTCCCATCACCTTTCCTTTTAATAAACTTGATTTGGACTTCTATATATAGGACTCATATTTAATTTCTGAAAAAACTCAGTACACCTCTAACTCCCTTCTTTTCTGTCCCCTATTCCCTATTCCCTACCTACACAAGTATGTTCATTAATCAAATCGGATTCCTATATCAAATGTATTTGCACTTTTTGATGTTTCTCCTGACCACTATATAATTAGTGTGGGTTTTTCAATAACTGGCTTTTGAATACAAGGAATAAAGTATGACCCACTCAGAACTTCTTCTTTCAAATAACTTAGTGAATGAATTTAAAACTTGTACTCAACTGCAATATAATGGCAAATTAAATATTAAAAGTTCAAAGGGTGGTCAATGGACTTTTTATTATCGCCTGGGACGCATAGTTTGGGCGACAGGGGGAACTCATCCCTGCCGGCGTTGGCGTAGACAGATGGCTCAAAATTGTCCCCAGATTGATGTTGATAAATTGCAGTTGCGTTTACAAGATGTATCAGTCGATTACTGGGATTACTGCCTTCTAGAAATCTTTCATAAAAAACAGAAAATTCAGAGAGAACAGATTCAGTCAATTGCCGAAAGCACCATAGCAGAACTATTATTTGACCTAGCCATGCAAGGAAACTTTGCTTCTATAACTTGCAATCGCAGCCAAGAAGTTATCCTGGAAACACCAATGAGTTTCACGAGTGCAGAAATGTCTGTAAAGCACATGCAAGACTCGTGGAAAATTTGGTCAGAAGCTGGTTTAGCAAATTTTTCTCCTGACTTAGCACCATTTCTGCGGCGACCAGAACAACTCCAGCAGATGGTAAGTCTATCTATCTACAAAAACTTTGTGAATTTAATCAATGGCAAATTCACTCTCTTAGATTTAGCCGTGAAAATGAAGCAGAGTGTACTACCACTCACCCGTTCGTTGCTTCCCTATATCCTTAAAGGAATCATCGAATTGGTAGAAGTACCTGATATGCCATTAGTAGTGACTGAGGTCAACAATAAGCCTACCACTGCACAACCAAAGAAACCGAATGCTCCATTAGTGGCCTGCGTGGATGATAGCCCTCAAGTCTGTAAAATGCTAGAGGATATTATTACTTCCAATGGACTAAGGTTTATCAAAATTCAAGATGCTGTACAAGCACTCCCAACCCTCATTCAAGATAAACCAGACCTAATTTTCTTGGATTTGATTATGCCAGTTGCCAGTGGTTATGAAATCTGCACTCAGTTGCGGCGAATATCTGCCTTTACCAATACACCAGTGATTATACTAACAGGCAGTGATGGTCTTTTGGATAGAGTTCGTGCCAAAGTAATCGGTTCTACAGATTTTATTACTAAACCTGTAGTGGCTGACAAGGTAATGAGTATAGTACGTAAGTATTTACCTACATCGAGTGTCCCCATCGAGAAGAATAAAGCCAATGTATAGGAATCCGCTTTGATTGCTGTTCGCGCATGGCGTAGCCATAGTTACTTGGTTTAACAAGCAATAGGCAACGGAAAAGAAGCCTTTTTGAATTTTACATAGTTTTTCAAAAATAAAATATAAATTCTATAGTGATCCGCTTTTAGAGGTTGTTTGAAAAGTGGTCGGCTGTAATTTTAGGCACTTCTAGATCCCCCCTTCAAAAGGCTACTGTGTATACACAAGTCTTTGAGAGTTGCCTCACAGCGTTTAGATCCCCCCTAACCCCCCTTAAAAAAGGGGGAACCGGAGTCAAAGTCCCCCTTTTGAAGGGGAGCCACTGCGGTCTTGGGGTCTCCCCCGCCGCAGGATGCGCGAAGCGCTGTAGTGGAGCATCTGGCGTGGTCTCCCCAAATGAAGCAAGTGGCGTGGATTTAGGGGGTTCTAAAACGTTTTGCTACCGACCAAAGAACTTTTCAAACATCCTCTTAGACTTTCTCACCTTCATAACCATTAAATTACTGGGTTGATGAATAATAAGTCAAAATTCACAATAAATAATTAGGTAGCAGTCTGAAGGCTACCTAATTATTTTTTTGTACATATTTAAATATTTAGTTTGATTATATTCCTATAAAATTACTCCTTAATTATGACGAATAATGCTTTTCTTATTTCTTAATAAAAATTTTTATATTAACAAAAATATATATTATATTCTGTCCGCTACGTAATTTTTCTGAGGTTAATACATAAAGATTGGATCAAAATTAGACAAATACAATTTTTTGTATTTATAGCAGTCCTATTTGAGTTGTTAAATATTGGTTGTGACAAAGGGATTAGGGATTAGTCTCTAGTCTTTTATATGTCAGTAATTACGCATTGAAAACCTAAAACCTAGTTCGCGCACTCCCCTTAACTTCCTTTTTTAAAAGTATTGGGGAATATTTTATGCGTAATTTCTGCATATCTTTGTTCATGAATCACTTAGGATTTGTATATCTAATTAGTTTACATTATTAAAGTTTTTTAAAGGGTAATTACCATGAATACTGTTTTAGTTGTTGAAGATGGCTTAACAGATATGGAAATAATCAGCCGTTACTTACAACAGGCAGGTTATTCTGTGATTAGCGCCACAAGCAGTGAAGAGGCTCAAGACAAAATAGATAAAAACAAGCCAGACCTCATATTTCTCGATGTAATTTTACCAGGGAAAAGTGGCTTTGAAATTTGCCGAGAACTGAAAAATAACCCCGATACTAGCAAAATACCTGTGGTTTTTTGCTCTACCAAAAATAGTGATGTAGATAAAATTTGGGGGAATATGTTAGGCGCTGATGGTTATCTATCAAAACCGATTGATCGAGAGGAACTAGTAGTAATTTTAAAGCGATTAATTCATTAATAATGCAATAAATTAACGAACGTCAAAGGTGACTTATTTATAATATAGAACTTCTGTAATATCGAACAATAAAGGCAAATTGTAGATAGAGATAAATAATCAAGCACAAAGGATAAATAACTTTGGAAACCAAAGAAAAGTTTTTAAGTTTTAATTTGGGAGTAAAAGATACAGCTGTCATTTCGTTACAACACATCACAGAAGTTTTGCAAGTCTCATTACCTGAAATATGTGGTGTTCCTCAGATGTCAAGTAGCGTTTTGGGTATTTATAACTGGCGTGGTGAGATGCTTTGGTTAGTAGATTTAGAGGCAATGTTAGGTTATCCTCCAATTTCGCAAGGAGCAAATTTAATTTCAGTAATGATGGCAATTGTTCTGGAAAATAATGGTAAGTATTTAGGACTATTAGTGAAACAGATTATAGATATTGAATGGCTGGATATTCAGCAAATGAAACCCCCAAGTACCGAACTATTTTATCCTAAAATATCTCCTTTATTACAGGGGTACTTTATTAATGATTCCGAGGATATGATTTTTAATTTGGATGCTATAACAATTATCCAATCTCCCATCTGGAAGATTCATAATTGAAAATTAGATGATCGGGGATAATTTCTTGACAATTCCTAATCCCTAATAAGCAAATCATAGCTCATCCTTTCCTGCCAAATATCTACTTATTATCCATAACAAATTTTGAGGCTAATCGAATGACATTTTTGTATACCAATAGTCATGAAAATGAACATCTAATATCGGAAGTAGAAAATTTGAATGGAAACGCTAACATATCAAATATTGCTGGTAATGAAATATCTTTATTAAATGCGATCGCTCAGGAATTTAAAACTTGGCGGCAACAGTTGCAAGACATCACAACTCATCTGCGTCAAGCTCCAGATATTGATACACTACTGAAAATTACTGTAGCGCAAGTTAGAGAAAAAATTGGCTGCGATCGCGCCTTAATTTATCAGTTTAATTCTGTTGATTCAGGTAATGTTTTAGCAGAATCTCGAACACTAGGTTGGACACCAACTATAGGCGAAAATATTCCCGGAATTATTTTTGGTTTATATACCAATCAAGACTATATAGAACCTGTAGTTATTGACGATATCAATCAGATTCAGCTTACCCCTTATCAAAAGCAACTACTAGATAAATTTCAAATTAAAGCTAGTTTGAGTTTACCAATATTAGTAGAAGGTAAAGTATGGGGATTGCTGGCAGTAAATAATTGCTACTCAACGCGGCAGTGGCAAGAAATAGAAATTAGTCTGCTATCTCAAATTACAACAGAACTAATCTATAAATTGCAGAGCTTTGAATTCAAAAAAGAAGAACAACAGCGAATACTAGCAAAAAAATCAGTAGCTAAAGTCCTTGAAAAAATTCTGCGGGTATCAAATGTCGATAAGCTTTTTCAAACAACCACTCAAGAAGTACGTCAATTACTAAAATGCGATCGCGTCGGTGTCTATCGCTTCAAACCTGACTGGAGTGGCGAGTTTGTCGCTGAGTCAATGGGTAATGGCTCGATAAAAATGGTCAGCTCTGATTTTTATATGGTTTGGGAAGATAGCCACTTGCAAGACACCCAAGGAGGACGTTATGCCAAGGGTGAAACCTTTGTGGCCAAAGACATATATAAAATGGGTCATGCTCAATGCCACATTGAGATTTTAGAGCAGTATGAAATCAAGGCTTACATCATTGCACCCATATTTGCTGGAGAGAAATTATGGGGCTTGCTGGCAGCTTACCAAAATTCTGGTCGTGATTGGCAACCTTGGGAAGAAAGCTTTGTGACTCAAATTGGACTGCAATTTGGTGTGGCTATCTCACAAGGCGAATATCTGGAACAAGTGAATAGGAAATCTGAGCAACTAGCTCGAATAGTTGAACAAGAAAAAACTTTCACTAAGATAGTAGGTCGCATCCGGCAATCTTTAGATGTAGATAGCATCTTCAAAACAACCACCCAAGAAGTGCGTCAATCACTACGATGCGATCGCGTCGCCGTCTATCGTTTTAACCCTGAGTGGGGTGGCGAATTTGTGGCTGAGTCTGTGGGTACTGGTTGGACAAAACTGGTAGGCCCTGATATTAAAACCGTTTTAGACGATACTTACTTGCAAGATACTAAGGGAGGTAGGTATGCCAGGGGTGAAAACTTTATCGTTAATGATATCCATGAAGTAGGGCTTGCTCCCTGCCATATTGAGATTTTAGAGCAGTTTGAAGCCAGAGCTTACATAATTGTTCCTATATTCTTCGGGGATAAATTGTGGGGATTGCTGGCAGCTTATCAAAATTCTAGCTCCCGTGAGTGGGAAACCTGGGAAGTGAACTTTTTGGTTCAAACTAGCTTGCAATTTAGCCTAGCCAAATCACAGATAGATTATTTTGAATTAGTTCGGTTGAAATCTGACAAACTAGCTCAGATAGCGGAACAAGAGAAAGCTGTCACCAAGATCAGTAACCGCATCCGGCAATCTTTAGATGTAAAAGAAATCTTCAAAACAACCACTCAAGAAGTACGACAATTACTGCGATGCGATCGCGTCGCCGTCTATCGCTTCAACCCTAATTGGACTGGCGAATTTGTCGCAGAATCAGTAGGTCATACTTGGGTAAAACTGGTAGGCCCCGATATCAAAACCGTCTGGGAAGATACCCACTTGCAAGAAACTCAGGGAGGTCGATATAGCCAAGACGAAAGCTTTGTTGTAAATGACATCTATCAGGTAGGTCATTCTCCTTGCCATATTGAGATTTTAGAGCAATTTGAAGTCAAAGCTTATGTAATTGTTCCTGTGTTTGCTGGTGAGCAATTGTGGGGATTGCTGGGAGCATATCAAAATTCTGGAACTCGTGATTGGGAAAAATCAGAAGTCACGTTGTTAGCACGCATTGGCAACCAGTTAGGACTGGCATTACAACATACCGAATATTTGCAACAAGTACAAGCACAGTCAGCAAAATTAGCAGAAGCAGCAGCACGAGAAAAGGCAGCTAAGGAGTTACTACAACAACGATCTATTCAACTGTTAACAGCCCTTAGACCCGCCCTCAACGGCGACTTAACAGTACGCGCACCGATTACAGAAGATGAGCTAGGTACGATCGCTGATGCTTACAATAATACCCTGCAAGCACTGCGGCAAATAGTTCTCCAAGTACAGGGGGCTGCTCAACAAGTTGCTCAAACTTCTACCAATAGCGAGGCTTCACTGGCGGGACTGACTAATCTGGCGCAACAACAATCTGAGGAAATTACCGCAGCATTAGGCGAAATTCAACAGATGGTGGACTCTACTCAAGCTGTGGTGGCGAATGCCGAATTAGTACAAGTTGCGGTGCAACAAGCCAATGAAACTGTAGAGTCTGGCGATACAGCGATGAATCTGACTGTACAAGCAATCCAAGGAATTCGTGAAACCGTTGCTCAAACCAGCAAAAAGATTAAACGCCTTAGTGAATCTTCGCAAAAAATCTCCAAAGTGGTGAATTTGATTGGTAATTTTGCCACACAGACAAACGTGCTGGCTCTGAATGCAGCCATTGAAGCCACCCGTGCCGGTGAATATGGCAAAGGCTTTGCAGTTGTAGCCGATGAAGTCCGTTCTTTATCTCGCCAGTCAGCAGCAGCAACCATCGAAATAGAAAAATTAGTCCAGGATATTCAAGCAGAAACCGGGGAAGTTGCAGTAGCAATGGAAACTGGGATTCAGCAGGTAGTAGAAGGCACAAACCTTGTCAATGATACTCGCCAAAACTTGAATGCGATCGTTTCTGCAACTGCCGAAATTAGTCAGTTAATCGAGCGGATTACCGCAGCGACTCAAAAACAAATGACGCAATCTGTAACAGTCACAAAATCAATGCAAGATGTAGCAGAAATTGCTAATAAAACTTTTGCTGAATCTCAAGAAATTGCAACTGTGTTTCAAGATTTATCAGGGATGGCGCAAGAGCTATTAACAACCGCTAGTAAGTTTAAAGTTAAATGAATTTTAGATTTTAGATTTTAGATTTTAGATTTTTGATTATGAATGAGGAGGATTTTAAGCGGAGAACAAAGCAGCTAGCATTGCGAGTAATTCGCTTAGTAGAAGCCCTTCCGCAGAGCCGAACGGCAGATGTAATTGGCAAGCAGCTAATCCGTTCAGCAACATCTGTGGGAGCTAACTATCGGTCAGCTTGCCGTGGTAAGTCAACCGCCGATGTTATTGCTAAACTCAGCTTGGTAGAGGAAGAAGCCGATGAAAGTCTTTATTGGATGTAATTTATTGTTGAGGTTGGTTTATTACCACTCGAAAAAGTGAGCAACTTGATGTCTGAAAACACCGAGATTCTGGCAATGATAGTTGCTTCAATTAAAACTTTACGCAACAAATCCAAAATCCAAAATCTAAAATCTAAAATATGATCACAGATAACGAAATCCGCGAACAAGGATATATCTACTTTCTAGCTGAAGCCCCAGAATTAGTACAGATTATTGAACAAGAAATATTTAGCCTATCGGAAGGTTATAGCATTGCTAAAGTTCATAACTTAATGCGGGCTACTCATACACTTAAAGGTGGCGCTGCTAATGTTGGGCTAGAAGTGATTAAGATGATAGCCCATTTTTTAGAAGATGTATTTAAGGCTTTATACAACCCAAATGTAGTAATTGATACGGAACTCCAAACACTTTTATTACAAGCTTATGAGTGTCTTAGTATAGCATTGAATACTGAGTTAATCGGCACTGTGAATGATGAAGAGCTACTCAATCGGGCAACTTCAGTGTTTTCGCAGTTACAAGAAAAGCTAGGTGATGCATTTGGTGATGAGGCTCATATTCCCACGTCTGAGGAATTGGGATTTGATATTGTCCAGTCTGTTTTTGAGGTGGGAGTAGAGCAACGTCTAAACAGTATTGCTGAAGCTGTTAACAATCCACCAAATAATAATGAATTTATTGAATTCTTACAGTCCCAAGCTGAAGTATTTCTCGGTTTAGCAGAATCTCTAAATTTACCTGGATTGGGAGAGATTTCCCAAACAATTCTGTCAGCACTGCAAGCAAATCCTACTCAGGTACAGCAAATCGCTGAAATTGCCCTTGCAGATTTACAACAAGCACAAAAATTAGTAATAGAAGGCGATCGCACATCTGGTGGAGAAACTTCTCTAGCTTTGCAAAAATTCACGATAGTGACAAACAATAAGTTGTCTGAAAAATTACAAAATAATTCATTTGCTGACATATTGGTTATTAACGAAGAGCAATTTTACCAGTTTATCACTACATCGGTTAACAATAAAAATGAATCTGTAAATCTAACAACCGCCAAGTTTTATCTAAAAGTAATTCGTTACGTTTTTGGCTGGTTTAATCACGAGATACAAATCCCAGAAGTAGAGCTTAGTTTTGATTTACTTGTTCCCAGATTAGGAAGAAAAAATCTACTTGATTATATCGAAAATTGGTTGAAAAATTTTCTTGATTTTGTTCAAGAAGAACAAGATAGTCAAAGTATTTGTATTTATAGACATGGGATAATTTTAATCATCTTATTTGCTGTCACAAAGTTTCAGAATTCTGTTAAAAGTTCTGAAAGCTATATCTCAGTCATTAAAATATTACAAAACAGAATTCATAGATTAGCACAAGAATATAAAAACTATCCTCCTGTTACTACCAAAGAGAAAAATTGGCTTGATATTCCCAAACTGCAAACACTGTTAGTTTTTAAAGAAATATCTAAATCTGTATCTTCTCAAACCACTGATGATTTACTAGAGACAATATGGGGAGGAGAAGTTAGCCAAAACCTGATAGAGCAAGCGGTGACAATCTCAAATGATGATTATTCAGAAAAAGTTGATTCATTAAGTCTCAATGAGCAGGCTGTTACTGAAAAAGCTATTGAAATTATGCCTGATTTAGCTACACAAATCAACAAAGAAATAGAAGATAAATCACAGTATATTCAAACTAAAAACTTTCGCCAACCTTCATTTATTCGAGTAGATACAGAGAGATTGCAACACCTCAATTATTTAGCTGGAGAATTACTGATTTACCAAAAAAGACGTAGTTTGCAAGATGAACAAGTTAAGGAAATCATTGATCAATTAATCCGGCAAATCACTAGACACCAAACAATTTTAAATGAATTAGGTGATTTGCCATTACAAATACCAAATATTACCTCACAACAAACGCAAAATTTTGCAGTGGAATTTGATTCTTTAGAAATGGATGTGTATACAGAATTTCATATAACATTGCATGAAGCAATAGAAGAGATGCTGCAACTACAAGAAACCACAGAATCTCTAGAATTGCTCGTGACACAAGCTGCTCAAATTAGTGACAAACAAGAGAAGTTAACTCTTAATATTATAGAGAGCTTAGTAGATGCACGAATGTTGCCTTTGGGCAATATCCTAAATCGTTTCCCCCAGATGGTAAATAAGTTTGGGAATGTTTATGCCAAACTTGTAGAATTGAAACTTACTGGTACTGAAGTACTAGTAGATAAAGCGATCGCAGAAAAACTCTACGATCCCTTATTACATTTAGTACGTAATGCTTTTGACCACGGGATTGAAGCTCCGCAACTTCGCCGAGAGCTTGGGAAACCAGAACAAGGGCTAATCGAAATCTGTGCCTATCATCAGGGTAGCCACACTATTATCGAAGTTCGGGATGATGGTCAGGGATTGAATTTAGACAGAATTCGCAGAAAAGCTGCTGAATTGTATCCTATACAAACTGAAGAAAAAATTAGAAGCTATGCTTCTAATCTGGCAGAACCTGAACTTTTAGACATGATATTTTCACCTGGATTTTCTACTGCTAGTAAAGTGACTGAAATCTCTGGGCGTGGTATGGGGTTAGATATTGTGCGGACTCAGATGAATGCACTTAATGGCTCAATTTCAGTTCAATCATTACCCAACCAAGGAACAATATTCATACTCAAAATTCCTTTTTCTATGACTACAGAAAAATTAATGCTAGTTCAAGCCAAAGGTGTTGTTTATGCCCTTCTTTTGGAGAGGATCGAAAAAATATTGATTCCCTCCGAGCAGCAGATTAAAGAAATTGAAGGTCAAAAAGTCTTGCATTGGAACACAGACAATGATGAGACTATGGTCAGCCTCCGTCAACTTTCAAAATTGATTAATTATAATGATTCATTCTTGAATACTGCTCCATACAACACATCCAATACTGACGACCCAACCATAGGTAAAAATCCGGTGCTTTTGCTCCGACGAAATCAGGGAATGTTTGCTTTGGAAGTTGACCAAATAATTGGTGAACAAGAACTGGTCATCAGACCTTTAGGAAATGCGATCGCACCGCCAAAATACGTTTATGGTTGTAGTAGTTTACCCAATGGTAATCTCATCTTAGTGATTGATGCTTCATTGCTGGTCAAGTCTAGCGAGATCGAACAAACAATACTTGATATCAGAACGCTATCAGTAGCCTCTCCCTCAAATAAAAAAGCCTTGGCGATATCGGGAGACACTTTTGCATCTACTTCCACAAAAACGATAGAAATTCAACCCAGTTATTCTCAAGAGCCAGATAATAAATCACCAAAAGTTGTTTTAGTAGTAGATGATGCCATTAGTCTCCGCCAAACTCTCTCTCTGACTCTGCAAAAATCTGGCTATCAGGTAATCCAAGCTCAAAATGGTGTAGAAGCTCTAGAAAAGTTGCAGTTACATCCTGAAATTCAAGTTGTCGTCTCTGATTTAGAGATGCCGCGAATGAATGGTTTTGAGTTGTTGGGCAATTTCCGCCAATACCCCAAATTAGCAAAAATTCCTGTAGTGATTCTCACTTCTCGCAGTTCTGAAAAGCATCGCCAACTTGCTCAAGAATTGGGTGCAAAGGCTTACTTGACCAAGCCTTATTTAGAAAATGAGTTTCTTTCTACAATTAAGAGGTTAATTAACAGTAATGCAGATGTTTTAAATGATTTGCTCATGGTGGTAAATCATTAAAAATGCGTAATTCGTAATTCCACTCGTTCGCTCTTAGTGTTTCCCTTTGGGGAAAGACTCGCTAACGTAATTCGTAATTACGGATTACCAGGTAGATTATTTGGATCTACACCTAGAGAACGTAAATACTGCGCTAATTGTTCAGCCCTTTGCCGCTCTTGTTCAGCCCGCGATCGCTCCTGCTGTGCCTGTTCTGCATCTGTCAAATAGCGGTTTCCTTGCTCATCATACCAACATAAAAACTGCTGTTGTATCCCGGCAATTACAGCCTGGTATCGCCCAATACCTAACCCCACTTCTGGCATAAAATAAGGCTCACCTATTTGTAGCTGGTAGCTTCCATCTATCAATTTATACACTTCAAAGGGTTGATGTTGGTCGCGTCGCCAAAATTCAGGGTTATAAATTACGTAGTACAATACACCCAGTTTTCTGTATATATCTAGTTTTTCGTCGTATTCACCTCCTGGGGTATGGGATACCATTTCTAATGTGAATATTGGAACGATCCCATTTTCTTCCCAAACCGCGTAACTTTTGCGTGATTTACCACCCTTTTTCCGTTCTACTCCCACACTTAAAAAAGCATCCGGCACTACAGGTACTCTAGGATTTACTCCCGTGGTGTGATACACTCCCATATCTACTCCAAAGTACCAATCCAGGCGATTTGCCCAAATGGAGTTGAGTAAGAATAGTAAAATGTTGGGCAAAAAGTTTTGGTCTTCGTTATCCACTGGTGTATCGTCTGAACAGGGAAGTTCATCAGTAGTTGGTAACGCATTTTTGAGATCGGGTGAGAGCATAACCGTTGTCTCGCTGGCGTTTGATGCCCTTATTATAAATGAGCGACCAAAAGTTTAGCGTTTGGGTGCAGGTTCGCCAAACTTAATTAAAAGTGCGATCGCAATACTAACAAGTAAAATTAACGTCATACTTAAAGCGGAACCAAATCCCCAATTTTGGGTTGCTCCAAGAAACTGGTTATAAACTAACCGCGCTGCCGTCATACTAGAAGCACCACCAAGTAATTCTGGATCGACAAAATCTCCCAAGCCTGTGATGAATACAAGCATAGAAGCAGCCGTAATTCCAGGCAAAATTTGTGGTACGGTTATTTGGCAAAAAGTTTCCACCGGATTTGCACCTAAATCAGCCGCCGCTTCTAACAACCGCTTGTCTAGCTTTTCGAGAGAAGCATATAAAATCAAAACCATATAGGGTAACAAGCTGTAACTCATGCCAATAAATACAGCTTGACTCTGATTAAGTAATTGCAAAGTAGGCAAGCCGAAAGTGCTGAGTAAACTGTTCAATAAACCAGTAGGACGAAGAATTGTAATCCAAGCATAAGAGCGAAGTAACGAGGAAGTCCACAAAGGCAAAACAAAGCCTAATAGCAGCAAATTCCGCCAACGTAGTGGCGCTATCTGAGCAATCCAATAAGCGACGGGGAAGCCTAAAATTAAACAAATTACTGTAGTGCCAAACGCAAAAAATAGCGATCGCACGATTACTTGTAAGTAGAGGGGGTCAAATATTCGGATGTAGTTTTGGAATCCGTTGGGATTAACCAAATCTCCCGGCCGGATGTCTGCAACTAAACTTAACTCGAAAATTATCAAAGCTGGCAGCACCAACAAAAGTAATAACCAAATCCCCGATGGTGCAAGTAATATCAAAGGTTGCAGCCAATTTCCTCGCAGGCGAGGCAATTCTTCTATTTGAGAAATCCCATTTTTTTCAACATTCATTACTTATAAATCTAATTCCTAAGTAAGTTGGAGCGAAAAAACCCAACTATGTAACGAAACGTAAATAGGCTTAAAGCCCTTGCTAATGACCAATACTTCGACTTACCTCGACTTCGCCCTTCGGCTACGCTCAGGACAGGCTCGGCACAAGTCGCTCAGTACAAGTGACAAATGACAGTCTTTGCCAGTTATTTAATTGCGCCGACCAACTTAACTATTTTAACTGCTAGTTAATTGAGTCCAATAGCGATCGTAAACTTCTTCAAAGTCTCCTACAGGAGTAACACGTTCACAGTTTGCTAAAAGTGATTCTGCGGGAAATAAATTAGTATTGTTTTGGATTGTTTTTGGCAATTGCTCAAATCCAGCCATATTAGGCGTAGAAATACTCAGGCGTTGACTGATTTGGGCTGCTAATTCTGGTTGCAGAATCATGTTAATCCAAGCATAAGCTCCAGCTAAATTAGGGGCTGTTTTCGGAATAACAATAGTGTCTGTCCATAATGAAGAACCACTGCGAGGAATCACATATTTGAGTTTAGGATTTTCTTGAGAAATTTTCACTGCATCTGCTGAATAGCACATTGCTAATAGTAAATCTCCTGCCAGAATTTGATTTTGCCAAGCGTCGGTATCAAAACGCGCGATCGCAGGTTTTAGCACCTTCAATTTTTCATAAGCTTGTTTGATTTCTTTTTCGTTTTTTGAGTTGTAAGAATAACCTAGCATCCGTAACGTTGCACCCATGACTTCTCGAACATCATTAAGCAAGGTCATCCGTTGATTAAGTTTTTCTTGATTCTGCCACAGATAATCCCAGTCTTGTGGTGCATCTTTGATTTTTTCGGAATTGTAAAGCAAACCTGTTGTCCCCCAGTTAAAAGGGATACTATATCGGTTATTGGGGTCATAACTAGGATTCTGAAACCGGGGAAATAAATTCTCTAAACCGATTAAGCGATCGTGATTTATCTCTGTTAACAAACCTTTGTCTACCATCTTCTGCACCATGTAATCAGATGGGTTGATGATGCTGTAAATGCCACCACCTCCAGCTTGCAACTTAGCCAGCATGACATCATTGGAATCATACACATCCGCCAGCACTTTCATGCCAGTTTGGGTGCTAAAAGTTCTCAGTAATTGGTTGTCAGTATATTGTGTCCAGGTAAAGACATAAAGTTGGTCACGTTGACCATTCGGATTAGAATTAGCACGGACTTCAGCCAGTCTCCAGCCACAACCAGCTAAAGATAAGCTAGAAAGTGTTGCCACCCCTTTTAAAAATCCCCGTCTGTTAGCCATTAAGTTAGAAGTTATTCATCGACAACTACTAGATTACGTTATACTTCGTATTCCCTAGTGTAATTTTCTGGCATAAATGTATCATTCTTCACTTTAGAGCTTGGTTAATTTATAATAGTTTTCTTCACTCAACGAGATCCTACATGGAAGGAATTTTGCATCATACGGGTATCAGTAGGACAAGAAACCAGAATTTTTGGCAGATAGAATTATGTAGATTTTGAATATATAGCTTAAACTAGTAGGTTTATCATCATATTTCTTATAGCTTCAATCAATCGGCTGTTATGCTCTTCCTAAGAAAGCCAAACAAGTTTGTAGAGAATTGCGGCACAAAGTATTTAAATATGTTGTTAAACATTTGTAAACTGTTAGCAGCAGAGTAGCCGCGTGTCACATCTTGTTAAGGAATTATCATGAGACAACTTGTTATCGCTGAACGCGTATGCCTGATTGGTCATATCGTGTCAAAAGCCTTCGGACTGGTAGGGATGCTACTGGTCGTACCTAATGCCGAAATAATTTTCAACTTATCGCAGGTTGGAGAAACTGCCGTACAGCTAAGTATGGCTGGCGGCGGTGTAGTTGATATCATTTTGGGGACAATAGCTGTCTCTATTTATGCCTACCGGACGCTGGGATTGGGAACTTGGCTAGCATTTATGCTGCCAGCTATGTTTATCTCTTTGGGAAGTGAACTACTGGGAACCAGCACAGGTTTTCCATTTGGAGATTATAGCTACTTGAGTGGCTTGGGTTATAAAATTGCAGGGCTAGTTCCTTTCACAATTCCTTTATCTTGGTTCTATGTTGGACTGTCGTCTTATTTAATTGCAAGAACTGGTTTGAAAGTGGCTCAAAAACCCAGTTGGGGTCGCCATATTGCGGCTATAGCTGTTGGTGCTTTACTCTTCACTTGCTGGGATTTTGCCCTTGAGCCAGCTATGAGTCAAACTTCTCTGCCTTTTTGGTATTGGGAACAACCAGGTGCTTTCTTTGGCACACCTTACCAGAATTATGCAGGTTGGTTTGGCACTAGCGCCCTGTTTATGAGTATGGCAGGCTTGTTGTGGAGAAACACATCGATTAAATTAGAGCGATCGCAACTCAATCTACCCTTAGTCGTTTATTTAACTAACTTTGCCTTTGCCGCCGGATTAAGTTTGGCTGCTGGGTTCTCCATCCCTGTATTGCTCGGTTTAGTGCTTGGTGTAGTTCCCGCCGTGGCGCTGTGGTTAAAGAGTTCAACCATAGCTACTCAAGTTGCTGTTGAACCAGTAAGCCAAGAAGTATCAGTCGCAAAGGTTGAAGTTGCCTTGAAATAGCCTAGAGATTGGGGAATGGGGAAGAAGCAAGGGGGCAGGGGGCAGGGGGAGCAGAGGAGAAGTTACAGTAAGTCTTTCCCCAATTCCCAATACTTCGACTTACCTCGACTTCGCTCGGCACAAGTCGCTCAGTACAAGTGCCCAATTCCCAATTCCCATTTATTTTGTATAGTCGCACTTTATAATTGATAAGTATTTTGACAACAGTAGACAACGTTTTAATAGTAGAAAGCGCCATATCCTTTTTATTGCTACTTATCCAAGTACCAGCAACGGCGATTCTGTTTTCGCGCCTGTTAAAGGGGCCAAGACGGCTGCCACCAATAAAACCGCAACAGCCAACGCCAGAGCTTTTAGGTAAGGTTAGTGTCGTCGTTCCCACGCTGAACGAAGCGCTTCGCATTAGTCCTCTGTTAGCTGGTTTAAGTCAGCAAAGCTACGAAGTTCGGGAAATTCTTGTTGTAGATAGCAACTCCAGTGATGGTACACCCGACTTAGTAAAAGCCACACAGCAAAAAGATCCGCGCTTTCGTGTAATGACAGATGATCCTTTACCCTCTGGTTGGGTGGGGCGGCCTTGGGCGTTGCATAACGGTTTTCTATATAGCTCTGAGGGTAGTCAGTGGTTTTTGGGGCTGGATGCTGATATTCAACCACATCCTGGTTTGGTTGCGGGTTTAGTGAGGACAGCTGAAGCACAAGGCTATGACTTAGTTTCTCTTTCGCCCCAGTTTATCCTCAAATATCCAGGGGAATGCTGGCTACAACCAGCTTTGTTGATGACTTTACTTTACCGATTTGACCCTGCTGGGATCAATGCAGAGCAGCCTGAACGGGTGATGGCAAATGGGCAGTGTTTTTTGTGTCGTCGCTCCGTTTTAGCTGCTGTGGGTGGTTACAGCAGTGCGAGTAGTTCTTTTTGTGATGATGTCACCTTGGCACGAAATATTGCAACTCTTGGGTATAAAGTGGGCTTTTTAGATGGCGCAAAGGTGCTGAAAGTACGAATGTATGAAGGGGCGATGGAGACGTGGAAGGAATGGGGGCGGAGTCTCGATCTTAAAGATGCAACTTCTCGTTCGCAGTTGTGGGGAGATTTATGGCTACTCACATCCGTTCAAGGTCTACCCCTTTTAATTGTCCTCAGTTTTTTATTAATTTCTCCCCCACAGACGCGATTAATCGCGTCTCTACCTACTCCCCCACTGCTCTTGCTGGGACTGAATTTATTCTTAGTGGTGATTCGCTTTGCGATGCTAATTGCGATCGCACCTTCCTACGATCGCAAAAGTGCTAAAGGCGGCTGGTTATTCTGGCTTTCCCCTTTAGCCGATCCCCTAGCTGTGCTGCGAATCTTCTTATCTGCGTTCCACAAGCCACGCGAGTGGCGAGGACGCAAATATATATAGTGGGGAATTGGGAATTGGGCAGGGGCATTGGGCATGAAGAAGAGACAAGGGAGACAAGGAAGAGGGGGGAGACAAGGAAGAGACTATTCAATAATTCCCCCTTGTCCCCCTTGTCCCCCTTGCCCCCCTTGTCCCCCTTGTCTCACCTGCTCACTGCTCCCTCATCCCCCTCATCCCCCCACTCCCTCACTCCTCTTCCCCTCCCACTTGATCCCCGCGTTCCAGTTCCCAAAGAATTTGATTTCCTTCACGGCGTACCCGTGACACTATCCAGTTTCGCCAGCGCCATTGATCTCCACGACTGGTAACAGCGCTGGCGTGGACATCCATCAAGTCTGCTAACTCAGAACTGGTGATTAAGTAGCCTTTTTCTGAAATTTCGTCAGCGATACGCAAAGTTTCGACCAAGCTGCGGAGTTGAGAAACCCTCATTTCTGACGGTTTTTCATCGATAGCGGCCGCAGTAGGCCCAGTTGATGGTTCCATAACGGTTATTTTTAGTGCAGAAGTACTGATTTCTTGGGGACTTTGGTTAATTATTCGAGAGTTTTTTTCATAATCAGCTACTTTTGCTACATTTATTTCATTTGTGGAAGGTAAAGATTTATAAAAATTTGTGGGAGTGAATTGTTGTAGGGAAGGGATTTTGCCACTGGCATAAGTGCGAGCGATCGCATCACAACGTTCGTTACCTATGTTACCAGAATGTCCCCTGACGTGTTGCCATTTTATCTGTTGGGTATTGAGTTCATCAAGAGTTTCTAAAAGCTCTTGGTTTTGGACGGGTTTACCATCTGACTTTTTCCAGCCTTTCTGTTTCCAGCCTTTCACCCACTTGGTTACGCAGTTAATCAGGTATTCGCTATCGGTATGGAGGGTGATTGGTTGGGCTTGTTGAGATGTTTGCAGAAATTGCAGGGCTGCGATCGCAGCTTGCATTTCCATTTTATTATTGGTGGTATGAGGCGATGCATCGCCCATTTCGTGGATTGAGCCATCGCTAAAGTAGACGACAACTCCCCAACCGCCAGGGCCAGGGTTCCCGGTGCAAGCACCATCGGTGTATATGCTTTGGATTGTGGGTTGAGTGGACATAGTTTAGGATATCGAACCGCAAAGGACGCTAAGGACGCTAAGGCAAGAGTAATTAGCGGCGAATTTTTGTAAAGAATATCCTGGCTATTATAGTTGCTAGCACTCTAGCAACAACGCTCCACAAAAAGGCTGTTGTGACGAGAAATGATTTTTTGCTATTGAGTGGGTGTTGAGCAATAAAGTTTTCTAAGTTGCGATCGCTTTTTGCGTGCTAGATGTCAATATTACCTTGGATTCTAAGTAAGTTAGTACGAAAAACCCCAGGTATTTTACGAAACGTAAACAGGCTTAAAACTAATACCCTTGATTGGATATCCATTGAAGTTAAGTCAAGGAATCGGAATAACTTCAAACAATCCCTCGATATCACCCGTTGGTTCTCCCAGCACAGACCTTTTTACAATTAATACTTCATTATCTTTAACTGCTTTTGCAGAACAGTCTTCTGTAGCCCTAGTTCCTCTATCATTAACACCAAATTTAAGTGACACCACAAACACTAGCTTCGATCTAATTACAGGTGTAACAGGTGATGCACTATTAATTGGGTTGTTAAGTAAAAATGAAGCCACTCCTAGCTTATTGAGCCTATCTTTGAAGACAGCAGAAGCTGAGATAACTCAACAGCAAACCAGCACTATAAGTGAGCCTATTGAGGTAGACAATCCCCCACACTTTAACCAACTAACACTAGAAATATTAGAAAGATTCCGTACCGAGGCGATCGCTCGGTGGGCGAGTGCAGGCATTACTCCAAGAGAACAAGGTATTCTCAAAGAAGTACAATTAGCGATCGCTGACCTACCTTTGACCCGCGCACAGGGCAATTTACCTGGAAGCCCAATTATGAACAAGCGGGTGAATATATATTAAGATTTGCGGCAACTGATGCCCAAGGTGCTAGCGATATCCGCAATGTTACTTTGCGTATTGCCAACGTGAACCGCACTCCTGCAATATCTGTGTCACCCCATGCTGTGGCTCTGGGTGAAACACTCCAATTTATAGTAGCTGGGACTGACCCAGATAACAACACAAATCTCACCTACACAGCCGTTGATTTGCCTCTGGATGCGGTACTTGATGCGGTGACAGGACGGTTTACTTGGACACCCAATCCAGGACAAATGGGTGATTATGCTGTTATCTATGCGGTTAGTGATAGCGAGAAAACAGTAACGCAGACATCTCTTGTGCGAGTGGCGATGCCTGGAAGTAATAATCGTAAGGTATGAACACAGATGAAAATCTCAGTGATTCTTGGTGGGATAGAGTTAAATATTAGGCTCGGCTGGCGATTGAACAGGTTAAATATGGGGTGGAGTCAGTTAAAGAATTACTCAGTACACTAACGAGTGATGAGCGTTGCAGCGTGATGCTGGAGTTTGAGGATGCTTACCCTGATAAGTTTGCTCAACTGGTGACAGATGCCCCACAGTGGACTGAGTGGATGGCATAAAAAAGCTGGGTTTAGTACAGACCAATTTAAGAGTTAATTCCTTAAACATCGCATTTTCAACCTTGATTTATTGCGTTTGGCTCCATATAGATAATTTCCCAAATGTGGCCATCTAAGTCAGCAAATCCATGTCCATACATAAAACCGTGATCTTGGGGTTCATTATAGGTTGTTCCACCGGCGGCGACAGCAAGGCGAACCATTTCATCGACTTGTTCTCGGCTATCAGAAGATAAACACACAAGGACTTCTGTGCTTTTTGTAGCATCACAAATTTCTTTGGGAGTAAACGTTTTAAACTTCTCATGCGTCAAAAGCATCACGAAGATGTTTTCGGACACAATCATACAAGTGGCAGTTTCGTCAGTGAATTGAGGATTAAACTCAAAGCCGAGTTGAGTAAAGAACTGGATCGATTGATTAAGGTTTTTGACTGGTAGATTGACGAAAATTTGAGTACTCATAAATTCTCCTTTTGAATCATTGTACAGTGAAGGATCGGCGAAAAGGTTGAGGTTTGAGTTTTAAGGGAGACACCCGTAAGCGCTCCCCAAAATGACGATTCAAGCAGTCTTCTGGCAGTTGACTATCCACGGAATACCGAATTGATCGACCAACATGCCAAAGCGGACAGACCAGAAGGTTTGCTCGATCGGCATCTTCACTTTTCCATTTTCTGCTAGTGCATGAAAGATGCGTTCTGCCTCGACTGGCTCGTCAACGCTGATTTGCACGTAGAAGCCCTGGGGTGTTTCAAAATACCCAGGCGGACTGTCAGACCCCATCAAGAGGCGATCGCCCAGATCGAGGCAGACGTGCATGATTTTGTCATGCCATCCAGCAGGTACATGCTCGGCTGAGGGTGCATCTCTGTGGGTCAGCATCATAACAATTTTGCCACCAAGACAGTGTTCATAGAACTTGAACGCTACGTCACAGTTGCCGTTGAACATGAGATAAGAATTGATTTTCATTGGATGTTGCAAGAGGTGACTTTAGTTGGGCTATGGGTTTAGCGTCAATACAGCATGATTTGTCTCTGGATCAAATGGAACTGAGAGGTGTTCGTGTGATATCTGCCATTCGCCTTGATTTTTCTGGCAGACAGAGGTGACGCGCATCCACGTCTGCATTGCTGGATGGTCTTGAGTTCCTGTAAAGCGAAATAGCCAGTGTGCAACCGCTAAGTCTTCACTGACGGTAATCTTGAGGTCTCGTGTTTCTATCTCAAAGGTGTCCGGGAAATAAGGCAAACACTCTGACCAAACTTGACCCCAAGCATCTTTCCCTTGGGTTTGGAAGGGAGGTTTAACATCGAAGACAATGACCTCGGTGGCATAGCGGGACATAATTTGGTCAACATCCTTGGTGCAGATGGCACGTTGTTGCTCCGCAATCAGTTGGCGAATCTGAACTTCTTCTTCTGTAATCGTGCTTTTGGTTGTCATCGTCATTTCTCCTTTTGGGTTGAGGTTGAGTACAGTTACGAATTCTCTGGCAAACCCGCAACTTCAATCACAGGTCGAATTTCGACGGTGCCAACTTGTACTGCTGGAATCTGGGCAGCGATCGCGATCGCTTCATCGAGATCCTGAGCATTAATCAGAAAAAAACCGCCCAATTGTTCGCGGGTTTCTGCGAACGGTCCATCAGTCACTAGCGATTTGCCGTCGCGCACCCGAACACTGGTTGCAGTTGCGACAGAGTGCAGAGGGGCGGTCGCCAGATACTGCCCCTTCGAGTTGAGTTGTTGTGCCAGTTGCGCGGATTCTACATAACAGTCTTCCCGCTCGGTTTGGCTCAGGGCATTTTCCTCCAGGTAAATCAGCAGCAAATATTTCATCGAGTTGCCTCCTTTATTTCCCGTTGTTGCTTCCCTTCTTTAGTAAATCGAACGGTGCTGACTCAAATCGACACGGGAGCCAAAAATTTTGATCGTTTAGTACGATTGGGGTATACCTCCCTTGTTTCCCTTCTAAGTTAAGTCGAACGGTGCTGACTCAAATCGACACCTCACCAAAAATTTTTTATGTCAGGTATAATCCCAAACGCAAAAACAGACGTAAACCAAGCACTCGCTTCCGTTTACAAAGCTGAGTGGGGGCGAATCGTCGCCATCCTCATCCGGTTAGTGAGAGATTTCGACGTGGCTGAAGAAGCGGTACAGGAAGCCTTTATCGCTGCCGCGAATCAGTGGCAGTCTTGCGGCGTGCCCGATCTTCCCCGTGCGTGGCTGATCAAAACAGCCCGATACAAAGCTATCGATCGCCTCCGACGGCGGACACGGCTCACGGAAAAGCTGGAATGGTACGCCGCCTGCGGGTTAATCCCAACCCAAGAGGAGCCAACTTATGATACAGATGAAATTCCAGACGATCGGCTCCGGCTGATCTTTACTTGCTGCCACCCAGCACTGGCAATTGAGGCGCAGGTTGCTTTGACGCTGCGGATGCTGGGCGGACTTGAGACGGATGAAATTGCGCGGGCGTTTCTTGTACCCACGGCAACAATGGCGCAACGGCTGGTGCGTGCCAAGCGCAAAATTCGGGATGCAGGTATTCCCTATAAAGTGCCAGACACGACCGATCTGTCTGTGCGGGTAGACGCAGTACTAACAGTGATCTATCTGATTTTCAACGAGGGCTACGCGGCGACTAGGGGCGAGACGATGATGAGAGCCGACCTCTGTACAGAAGCGATTCGGCTGGGTCGTCTCGTGAGGATGTTGATGGCACGGCAACCGCCTTCAGAAGTGACTGCCCTCGTTGCGCTGATGTTGCTGCACGACTCCCGACGCGATGCCCGTTTGGATGAGGCGGGCGATCTGGTGTTGCTCGAAGATCAGGATCGCCATCGCTGGAACCAACAGCAGATTGCTGAGGCGTTGCCGCTTGTTGAAGAGGCACTGCGAACCGGAACTGGCCCGTTTGGAGTGCAAGCTGCGATACCTTCGGTGAGCTTCGCTAACGCGGCACTACATTGTCAGGCGGCACAGGCAGAAGAAACGGACTGGTTACAAATTGTCCGCCTCTACGATTTGCTTGAGAGCTTGCAACCCTCGCCGATTGTGTCGCTGAACCGGGCAGTGGCGATCTCAATGATCGAGAGTCCTCAGACTGCGCTCGAACTCATTGATGGGCTTACCCCTCAACTTAATGGCTACCATCTATTTCACGCCACCCGTGCCGATTTGCTGCGCCGTATTGGAGCCTCCCAAGAAGCCGCACAGAGCTACGCCCTAGCCCTCGCGCTGGTAACAAATAACAGCGAACGCCGCTTTCTAGAGCGTCGGCTGCGCTCAGTTCAGTCCTAACGTCCAGCATCGCCGAACGCGCAAACAATTATTGAAGTGATTTGCGGACTTTTGGCGCAAAAGGCTTTTGGTTGCATTAGACATACACCAATTTCAGTATTAGTTATTCGGCGGACGCTGCAAGGTTTGTTTTAGCCCAAGATTGAACCTGAACCAACTTCCCACTGATGTTTGAGCAATTCTTGGTAAGTCTTTTCCCTTATCATCATCTGCTTATAGAACATCAGCAAAAACTCTTGAGCTTGTTCACGGGACATCTGCTGCACTTGATCAGAGAAAGTTCTAAGGCTGAATTCTTGTTCTAAAGATAATTCAATGGGTTGATTCATCGCTTTTATTACCTACTCTTTTATTTAAGTTTGCTTACGTAAGCAAACATTGCTTTATATAAATAAATGTTACGATAGCTTTACAAAAATCAAAGGGGTGTAAACCGTACCGACGTAGGTTAGAAATGCCGTATCTGCTGCTGAAAACCTTGATATCACTCCATTGTGGCAACTCAAGTAAAAACCTAAGTTCTAAAGTTTCTTACTTTGAGGTTTTTAAAAGCATTTTTCGCCTCTGCATGGGGCTGGCGATCGCTCAAAAGAAGAGATGAGCAATACAATTATTCCTTTGGGCAACGATTGATGAGCGTCGCGGCGTGATGCTGGAGTTTGAGGATGTGAAGTTGATAAGTTTGCTCAATTGGTAACAAATGCCCCACAGTGGACTGAATAGATGGCTTAATTTCTTGGGCACAGAGAGCGACGCGAAGTTCGCGTTGCATAAACTTTGTTCTCTAGCTTGATAACTAATAACCTCAAAGAAGTTCAAGAGTGATGGAATAAAGAATTATGGTTTTAGTTAAAGAGCTAACAGCAGTTAGTACAATTGCAGTTCGGGGATTAGATTTGCAGCTTTTTTGGGAATTAAATCAATTAGTTCCTAATTCATTAGTCAGTATTGCTGACTTAAATATAAAAAAAGGTGAGGGGCTTTTTCCTTACTGCCAACTTCCAGCACGGAATGCCTTGAAAGCAGCATTAACTGCTTACGGGCAATCTTTGACTATTAATAGTGCCTACCGCTCTGTGATTGCCCAAGCAATGCTTTATAGCCAAAAACAGAGGGGATTAATTGATAATCTAGTCGGATATCCCGGAAAATCAGACCACCAAAAGGGTGCATCTTTAGACATAGAAGAATGGGCAGACGTGAAAACTCTGATGACCAGTCATGGATGGGAATGGACTTATGGCAACAAAGATGCAATGCACTTTGATTGCACATCTGATAAAATCAGGGATATCCGCCCCGATTCCATCAAAGCTTTTCAAAAACTATGGAACAAGACCAATCCAGATAATAAGATTGCTGAAGATGGAGATTTAGGTGAACAAACTTTAAGGTGTATTTATAATTCTCCTGCTGAGGGATTTCCAAATGTGCAATATCCGAGAATTATGAAGCTGACAACCCCGTATCAATTTGGCAAAGATGTAGGCCAGATGCAATTAGCTCTCAGAAAAGCTGGCATTCCATTAGAACAAGCCAATCAGATATTTGACAACGCGACAGAACAAGCTGTAAAAGCTTTTCAACAGTCAAAAGGGTTGTCCCCAGATGGTGTAGTAGGTGAACAAACTAGAATCCTTTTACAGTTGAGTTAGGGACTTAAAGAAAACGAGGTACTAAGCACGAACCCGAAATAAATCGAAAAGCCTTACTAAAGTGAATACTCGACCACGCTGATAGATCAACTACCAAGGCCATCAAGATTTATTTTATGGATTTTCCCTAGTCAAACTGGGGCGATTGTTACCTCCCATTTTAGTTATGTTTCAAAATGCTACCAAACCGAATGGTAGCATTCTAACTTTTGTCAGATAATCTGATTGCACTCCGCAGTACTCTCTAAGTTATACCCACCTTTTTTAAAATCTCTAAACATTTCCTCAATGTCAAATCGCTTTTTATAAGCTACTATGTGATTTAATTGATTCGGTTTGTAAAACAATTCCAATTCCCGCATGAAGACGCTATGATATAACTTTTACATCTTTCAAATCCAGAAGTTCTATTAGAATTTTAATTCCTCTTTTGTTGAGCATATCTGTAAATACACCTAAAAATATTATTGTTATATTTACAGCTAACAATAAATATGGTTTCAATGTCAACTATATCAACGACTTTACTCATAATTTTATATACTAATTGACGAGTTTTAACTTGGATCGCTAATTATTTGGCATAATAAGTCCTGAAGAACCTTAAAAGTTTCTTGTTCCAGTATTAATCACTTTTCATGTATTTTATACATCCTTGGATACTTCGGCTTTTACTCTGAGATATCCATCTCTGGAGGTATTTTGATAATGTATCAATTAAATTGTCCACAATTTGGCTAGCCCAAGTGTTTTTTCACACTTGTGAGAAATCCGGGTTAAAACCTTTATTAATGAACAACGACAAAGGACAAATGACAGCCTTTGCCAGTTAGCTTTAATTACGCCGACTTACTTACTATGGTTTTACTCTGTGTAAATTAATAGAATTTGTCTTCCCATCATGGTTAATGCCACTCCAATCATCACAATGAGTGTCACCTTCCCACCAGGAACGAGTGGTTGATTTGTGCTATCTGGTTTTTCTTGTTCTTGACGTTGCTTCCAACTCATTAACGCCGGGATAATTCCACCTAGAACTGAGATACTGAACGTTCCAGTGTAATCTAGAGCAGTAAAAAAGATGCTGGGATTGAGTGTTCCGAGAGTCATCGGCGGGAAAAGAACCAGTGAATAGAGAGGGAAACGGCTAGAAAGCTTGCCCTGTGCCATGAGAAAAATATCTCCAAACAAATCCAGCAAACCGTACACAAATCCGATGAATGATGTGACGATCGCAAACTCTGAAAAAATGGATACTAGCATTCCTAACCATTCCCCCCCACCACCTGCTCGGAGAATTTGCAGTGGGTCAAAAACAGTTCTACCATCAGATGTGCCATGTAGCATATCAGGACTGACGCTTCCTAAAATTACGATATTCCACGCCAAGAACATAATTAGAGGAATCACAGAACCAATTAAGATAGACTGACGAATTTTGTGGGCATCCCCTTCGAGTTGCGTCACAACCAACGGCACAACGTTTTGGAAAAATAGTGCCACAGCCATCACTGAAATAGCACTACCAAGGGCACTCCAGTTCTGAAATAAGAATTGGGCACTCTGAATGTGCCTTCCTGCGAGAAACAATAATCCCAAAAAGGAAACGATGACAATTCCGACAAAGGCACTGTTTAATTTCTCAATAAACTTTTCTCGCCCAAGATACATAATGCCACCAAATAACAGCGTGAAAGTCGTTGTACCCATCCACGCTGGCAATATCTGCACACTCCAGATTTTTGCCGCCGCATATCCTAAAATCTCTCCACCTTGGGTGATGTATGCCACCAAGAGAGCATAATGCATAAATAAATATGCGCCGCCAGCCATTAGCGCTCCCAGCTTACCAAGGATTTTCTCAACAACTCCCAAAAAACCTATGCTTGCACGCCCTTCTGTTCGCATCGTGTTTAAGGTAACTTCTGCAACCAATAACCCTGAAACTAAAGCGTAGAGCCAAACAGCAATCAGTCCAGATGTGGATGGCACAATACCAGACGGCAGAGTAACAGCTGGTAGAGCGAGAATTCCAGCCCCAATAGTGGTTCCCGCAATCAATGCAGTACTTCCTAATACACTACCCGGTTGATGATTGAGCTTTTTTCCATCAAATTCAAGATGAGAAAACAACCGAGTGACTTGCTCTGAATTTTTGAGAATAGTCTCTATGGGAACCATATTGAATAGCCGTACCTAAAACCAATTAACAATATTAGCATCTGGAAATATTCTTCGTAAAAACCCTGATTTTACTGCTTTTTCAGGAAAATTTTCGCTAAAAATAAGCGGGTAGTGTAGGTGGAGAGGGATAGCCGCCCCGCCGCTTGGGGCATTGGTCAAACAGGGCATAGAGATGAGGGAAATGAGGGGCAAAGGAAAATAATTAATAACTAGTGACAAATGACCAATGACAAATGACAAATGACAGCCCAGTTAGATTTCGCTTCAGCTATCGGAATTTAAGGGCAAAATTACTGTAAAATTAGTACCAACTCCAATTTGACTTGTAACACTAATTTGACCCCTGTGAGCATCAACGCACCTTTTAACAATTACTAAACCTAACCCAGTGCCCTTAATTGAATGGACATTTGAGCCTCGGTAAAATGATTCAAAAAGTCTAGCTTGATCTGCTTCTGGAATGCCCATTCCTTGATCTTGAATAGAAAAAATTGCTACTTTCTCAATTGGATCGCATATTAAATTAAACTGAATTTTGCCACCTCTTGGAGAATATTTAATCGCATTTGAGAGGAGATTCTCGAATATGTAATGTAAGAGTCCTTCATCCATTACAGCGTCAGTGCGATCGCTATGACAGGTAAAAACAATTTCACACACGCTACTTTCAACAATAGAAAAATCTTTGATTAACTCTAGACAAAATTGCTCTAAGTTAAGTGAGGCAGGGTTATATACAAGTTTTTCTGCCTCCGCTCGGCCCACAAACAGCACTTCTTCCATAAGTTTTTCCATAGACTGTACAGCACCTTGAATTCGCTTTAAATAAATTCCTCTTTTTACATCTGTCAAATTTGCTCCTTGCATCTCTATAAGCTCTACTGCCGTTTGAATAACAGTCAGGGGATTACGGAACTCATGAGATACGGTAGAGATAAATAAGGACTTGAGACGGTTAAGTTCTTGCTCCTTTTCTAATGCTTGCTCTAGCACTTTTGTTTGGCGGCGATCGCTAAGATCCCAGAAAACAACTACTACACCATTTATTTGATCGGGTCGTCCCTTCAGTGGTGAAGCACTATCGCCAATGGGAACTTTTTTTCCGTCTCTTGTAATCAGAGATGTGAATTCCTCTAAATAAACAACCTGCTGCTCCCGCAACACTTTTGTCACTGGGTTTTCTAATATAGTGTCTGTGACTTCATCGACAATCTGAAAAATATTCGCCGCCTCATTTCCTAAAGCATCTTTTTGCTGCCAGCCAGTGAGTGCCTCAGCTGCGGGATTCATAAATGTTACCTTTCCCTGCTCATTTGTAGCGATTACAGCATCGCTTATTGAGTTTAAAAGGGTTGCTAACTGATCTCGATTTTGCCGTAGTTCACGCTCTAACTGGTGTTTTAAAAGACCGATCTCAATTGCTATTTTTAAATCTTTTGTAGTAAATGGTTTAACAATGTATCCAAAAGGTTGGGTAATTTTGGCTCTTTCTAAAGTATTATGATCACCATAAGCGGTTAAAAATATTATAGGAACGTCTAACTGCTCACGAATATGGCTGGCAGTAGCAATACCGTCCATTTCACCTTTAAGAATAATATCCATTAATACTAACTCTGGTTGAGTTTCCAATGCTTTAGCAATGGCAACTTTTCCAGATGAAGCTGTTCCCGTAACAACGTAACCTAGTTGACTGAGTTGGCTAGCAATAGCCCTAGCCACAATCACTTCATCTTCAACAACTAAAATCCTAGCTTGACCCATTTGATATTTACTGATGCAAGGTTAACTGCGTAAATTTGATTTTGAATCCTGTTCCATGATTGCGTTCTAAAGTAATATCGCCTTCTAGCTGTTCTGTAACCAAGTCATATACTAATGACAGACCCAAAGAATCAGTATTTGTCCAATCTAAATTATCTGGTAAACCAATTCCATTATCTTGGATAGTCATTTCGATACTATTATTTATATTGCGTAGAGCAATATTGATTGTACCTACTTGTTGATTCGGAAAAGCGTGCTTGAGGGCATTGGAGATTAATTCGTTAATAACTAATCCGCAGGCAATAGCTTGATCGACATTTAAATTCACTGAATCTATATCAGTTTCTAGAGTAATTTTATTAGGCCAGATTTGATAGGAAATTAATAGGCTTGCTGCTAAATTACTTATATAGTCAGCAACATCAATTTGCCCAATATTAGCGGAAGTATACAAATTTTTATGAATTAGAGATATTGATTCAATTCGGTTTTGACTTTCTCGAAGAACTTTGATGGCTTCAGGATCTTTGACTGTTTGAGACTGAAGTTGTAATAAACTGGAGACAATTTGCAAATTATTCTTAACTCGATGATGAACTTCTTTTAACAGAACTTCTTTTTCAGCCAAGGCATTTTTTAATTTGACTTGAGCTTTTTGTCTTTGAACAAGTTCAGTTTGAGCTTGCTCAAAGATGCTGGATTGTTGAATTGCGATCGCTAATTGGACTGTCAGTTGATCGAGCAAATCTAATTGATTTTCTTCCCACTCACGGAAACCAGAGCATTGGTGAGCAATCAGTAAACCCCAAAGGTGAGAGCCAGGGTTTTGAGAACTTACTTCTAGCAAAATGGGTACAACTAAATTTGCTTTGACTTCAAATTGTTCTAATAAGCGAATATGACAATCAGTTAGTCCAGCTTCATAAATATTAGCGATCGCTCGTTTGTGTCCCTGATAATACTCCACTCCTGCGCCTGTTTGAAAACACGTATCATGAATCTTTACGCCCAAAGAAACTGTCCATCCAGTTTCCACCGACTCGGCCATAATTGTGCCGATCATTTCTGAGTCAAACTGATAAACTACTACTCGATCAACCCGAAGTAAATCTCGCACTTCTTGAACTGTTGCATTCAAAATATTTTGGAGATTCAAAGATTGACGAATTCGTTGAGCAACAGTTCGCATCAATTGCTCCCGTTCGGCTTGACCTTTTAGAGCTAGTTCAGTTCGCTTGCGCTCTGTGATATCTTGACCAATAGTGATAATTTGACCATTTGAAAGTTTAACATTTGTCCAAGACATATCGAGTAAATCACCATCTCGAACCTGAGTTCTGAAGTCAGCCCAATTGTGTTGTGCAGACTGCATAAAATTAATTACATACTGTCGATATTCAGCATTAGGATATAATGCTTCCAAGACATCACCAGTTTGGAAGTCTTTAAATTTCCAGCCTAAAACACTTTCCCATTCTTGGTTTATCCACTGGAGTTTACCATTAGTATCAATAAGTGCAATCATCAATGGTATACTCTCAAAAATCCTCCGCAAAAACTCATTTTGCTCTTGAAGTGTTCTTTCTATTCGTTTGTGTTCTGTAATATCTCGGATATTAACTAACCGAGCGTTGTAACTGGCATAGTCTATTGTATGTGTGACAACTTCAACATCAAGAATCTGTCCGTCTTTTCGCCGATGTAGCCATTGTGCAGAAAAGTGTAAGTTAGTGTGCTTTTGTCCTAAATATTCTCTGAAGATAGGCACATTTTCTGGAGGGCAAATGTCAGTTATTCGCATTTGCAAAAATTCTTCTCGTGAGTAGCCGTAGTGGATAACAGCAGCTTCATTTACATCCAAAAATTGCAGATTATTCTGGTTATATATCCACATTGGATTAGGATTTTTAGAGAAAAGAAGTACTTCTAGCCGTTGACTTTCATTTTCAGGAAATAGCATTATTTTTCTTGGAATAATTTATTCCTTCTTATAGCGCTTCTCGCTTGGATGCTATACACTTTGACCTCACTTCCATTCCTCTCTCCTTTTAGGAGAGAGGCTTTGAATTTTACTCCCCAACACTACAAGGGTTGGGGCTGTTCTTGTTAGGTCTGTATTCCATACAATTGAGAACCGCTATAATAGGCACTTGAGGTTGCTCAAAGGTGATATCATTTCTGTTTGAAGATGCGACTATAAAAGTGATGTAAAACTACAGGCTGTAGGGGCAATTTATGAATTACCCCTGCGTAAATAAAGCGTAGCCTTACCTAAAATTGGTATGAGTTTCAAAAAAACTCATATTCCCCATCAGTATTTTTATCAAATTATGGGCAGTTTTTGCAACATAATCGATAGATGAGTTTAGTAACGAAGTTTATACCAATTCTCTGTGAAACTGCACAAAATCAGTCTTGGCAAGACTTAGGGCTTAAAGCCCTTCTTACATATAACTTCGATGTTTTTCAGCTAATTTGCGGTAGCCTGCGGTAAGCTTATGCACATCTACGTTTTATCTTGGGTGTCCCAATGTAGTGATATATAGAGCAGCTTCATCAGCAGGAATACCCAAAACTTCATTTACTTGGTCATCAAAGAATCCACCGATACCGCTAACGCCTATATTTAGGTGCATTGCGGCTAAATTCAGGCGCTGTCCTAAATGACCGGCATCCAGATGTAAATAACGGTAAACGCGATCGCCATATTGAGCGATCGCAGCTTTAAGATCGGCTGTATGAAACAATACTGCTGCTGCATCCCGCCCTAATTCTTGCCCCAAACAGAGAAAATGTAACTCTCGCCGGAAATTTTTAAACCGAATTTGGCGTAATTCTTGGGCTTTGGGCGCGTAATAATAACAACCTGCCTCCAGTCCTTTAACTCCGCAAACAGCAATAAATGTTTCTATTAAATTCAAATCAAAGTAGTCTGGAGAAATATCTAAACTTTGGTCGATGTAATTTTGCGGTTGGTAAGTGAAATCGAGTAAACTTTTTAATTCCTCGAAAGTTAAATCATCACCATTGTAAGCGCGGGTAGAGCGGCGCTTGTACATAGTATTTTCCAGTTCTGACAGCTTTTGTCCCCAGTCTATAGGTATGGTGGTGGTGGGAATTTTCAAACAGAAAGGAAAGTTATATTTATCTTCCAAAGATTTTTCTTGTTTGATCACTGGTAGATTGAGATTGCCAGTAATACCTGATTGGATCTCGGTGTGTCGATGGAAATATGTCAGCAATTCACCATCGGGGATTTGGGGATAATTGGTTTCGGTGGCGGAAGGTAAAGCAGTACATCCCAATGGCAAATTTTGATTGACATCTAACAAGTCTGCCAGAGGTAAGACAGCGATCGCACCTTCTTGTTGCGGATCTACATAAAGCAGATCGTTTACCGATTCGTCCACAAAGCCGCCGATTAAATGAGGGCGAAAATCAGTAATCGCGCCAGCCAATTCGATATTACCCAATAAATGTCCCGTATCTAGAAAAATCCGGCGATAAGCCCGATCTTCATAGCGCCACGCAGAACGATAAAATACCGCAGTGACAATAATTGCTAGTTGGGTGTTTTCTAAAGAAGGATGCCAGAAACAAGCTGCTTGGAGAGTTTGCCAAACATCACTTTCCCAATAATGCATCAGCGAATGAGTCCGACACTGGTAGTTATACAAACCAGGTGGCAATAACGACGTGCCACGGGAAACCACATACACTTCAGCCGGGTATAATCCGCCGGCACTGGGAGCAGCACGTAAATACACCGCACTACCCATAGAAGGCATTCTCGCCGTCAATCCATAGCTGCGAAACAGCAACCGGGAAAGTCTTTGCCACCATTGAGCATCTGGGTTATTAGCAAAGCCCTCTGGTTTTTCTTGGATATAGGGTTTGAGATCAACAGTAGAGCCAATTTTGTACTCTTTGAAAGGCACTGGCTGTTTAGTCCAGTCTAACTGCTGACTTTTGGAGGCGAGTGTCTCAGGGTTGTATTTAGTCCGTTCGTGGTAATGCTGGGCAATTGATTGGTGTAATTCTGGCATAGTACTTTTAATATCCTTGAGGCATTCTTTTTTTGATCTTGGCATTCATTAGCCCCATTGTTTCGTGTCAATTCGTACAATCCTCATAGTCATAAAGTGGTAATTGGTAACAACTGCATTGGGGATTGGGAATGGGGCATTGGCCAAACAGGGCATTGGGCAAAAAGAATGTAGAGACATAGCACTGCTACACCTCTACAAGGGTTCTGGATAACGCATATTTAATTTCTGGACATGTCCAATATTTTTCATAACCGCCGAATCGCAATTTCTAAGCCTTCACAGACACCACTAAGAAAATCTAAATCTAAAGTAGCGATCGCATCACTAGGTTTGTGATAATGGGGATTTCGCAAGAATGCCGTATCTGTCACCATCATTGCCGGATAACCCAAATCCCAGAAAGGTGCATGATCGCTAAGTCTGGTTTGGGGAACTATTAAACCTCGATTCGGCACGGGTAGCCATTGACTAGCTACGCCAGCTTTGCGAATATTACGGCTCATACCAATTAAGTCAGGCAATGTCCGCAAATTGCCAATTAAAGCAATAAAATCACCTGTGTCTGGGTAGAAGCGTTCCAGAGGAGGGGGATAACTTTGAGAACCAGGCGTAGAATCCTTATAGCCCAGCATTTCTAGGGAGATCATTAAACGTAGCTGTTGCTTTTGTTGGTGCAACAAGGCTGCATAGTCAGCACTACCCAGTAAGCCGTATTCTTCCATATCGAAAGCAACCAGCCTTAAAGGATATCTTACAGCTTGGGCAGCAAACTTTCTGGCTAATTCCAGCAACACCGCCACACCAGTGGCATTATCATCAGCCGCAGGTGTTCCCGGAACGCCATCATAATGAGCGCCAATTAAAATCGGTGGCAAATCCTTTTTTTGCCCTCTAGCTTGGGAGTGTAAATTTAATATCAAGTTCTTACAAGCTTTACCCCTGACTTCAAAGGTGTGGATTTCCACACTCCCCCATTGGGAAAATTCCTGACGGATATATTCTTGGACAAAAAAATGTCCAGCCGTTGCCATGTAAGGATCGCGTTCTCGCGCGATCGCACTGAGGTAAGTTTGTAATCGCTCTGTTAAATTCAAATGTTTAAAATAGCGGTAATATTAAGGTTTTCAACGAAGAGACAGGAGGCAAGAGGCAAGGGGGCAGGGGGCAAGGGAGAAATGACCCTATCATACAACTGTGGTGGAATGAAAGGGGAAAAATGGGTCTGAATCCTCCACTTCTATTTAAGTGTAAGTGGTTCTCGTACCCTATTAGATTGAGCGCAACAACAAATAAGGTGGTAACAGAGCTTTGCTGAAGTGTAGAATCCCAATTCTGCTCCCTTGCCGCTTTTTCAGGCACTCAATGAAGCACAAATTTATTATTAAAGTGCATTTAGCAACTTACAGATTCAGTGCATAGAAGTAACCGGATAACAAGAATTGAGACTGCTTGGACACAGCAATCATTGTCAATGCTATCCTAGTCTTGCAACTATCTCCTCTAGCTTTACTTCTTAGCTCACTGCCTTAATGATGACTATTATACCATTGAGGTGTTTTCATCCCATAGCACAAAGCTAGAGGTAGTTTCGCCCAATCATAATAAATATATAAGACACTTTAGGAGAAGAGTAACGCATGGGCAAGGTAGTCGGCATCGACTTGGGTACAACCAACTCAGTAGTCGCCGTTATGGAGGGTGGCAAGCCGGTGGTGATTGCCAATGCAGAAGGAATGCGAACAACCCCCTCCGTAGTTGGCTTTAGCAAAGAAGGCGAAAGGGTAGTTGGACAAATGGCACGCCGCCAAACCGTCCTCAATCCCCAAAATACCTTTTTTGCAGTGAAACGCTTCATTGGGCGGAAATATGCCGAACTTAGTCCAGATTCTAAGCGTGTACCCTACACCATCCGCAAAGATGAAGTAGGTAATATTAAAGTCGCCTGTCCTCGTCTCAATAAAGATTTCGCCCCAGAAGAAATTTCGGCAATGGTGCTGAAGAAATTAGCAGACGATGCTAGTCGCTATTTGGGTGAACCAGTTACAGGGGCAGTGATAACAGTCCCCGCTTATTTTAACGATTCTCAACGGCAGGCAACCCGCGATGCTGGCAGAATTGCTGGTTTAGAGGTGCTGCGAATTCTCAATGAACCGACTGCTGCATCTTTGGCTTACGGATTAGATCGGGGTGACACGGAAACTATCTTAGTTTTTGACTTAGGTGGCGGTACTTTTGACGTGTCGATTTTAGAAGTAGGCGATGGGATATTTGAAGTCAAAGCTACTAGTGGAGATACGCAACTTGGTGGTAATGACTTTGACAAAAAAATAGTAGATTGGTTAGCAGAGCAATTTCTGGAAACAGAAGAGGTAGACTTAAGACGCGATCGCCAAGCTTTGCAACGTCTGATGGAAGCTGCGGAAAAAGCTAAAATAGAACTTTCTGCTGTCAGCGTCACCGATATTAACTTACCCTTCATCACCGCCACGGAAGATGGCCCCAAACATCTGGAAACTCGTTTAACTCGTTCCCAGTTTGAAGGTTTGTGTGGTGATTTGGTGGGGCGATTGCGGACACCGGTGAAACGCGCCCTCAAAGATGCCGGACTCTCACCTAGAGACATTGAAGAAGTAGTGTTAGTTGGCGGTTCTACACGGATGCCAATGGTGAAGCAGCTAGTGCGGGACTTGATTGGTACAGAACCCAACGAAAACGTCAACCCCGATGAAGTAGTGGGAGTGGGTGCAGCAATTCAAGCCGGAATTCTCGCCGGCGAACTCAAAGATGTGCTGCTTTTGGATGTCACACCCCTTTCTATGGGATTGGAAACCATCGGCGGCGTGATGAAAAAACTCATTCCTCGCAACACCACCATCCCAGTCCGTCGTTCTGACATTTTTTCCACGTCTGAAAATAACCAAAATACTGTGGAAGTTCACGTAGTTCAAGGCGAACGTGAAATGGCAGCAAACAATAAGTCTTTAGGACGTTTTAAGCTGTATGGCATCCCCCCAGCGCCACGCGGAATTCCCCAAGTTCAGGTGTCATTTGATATCGATGCTAACGGTATTTTACAGGTAACAGCCCTAGATAGAACCACTGGGCGAGAGCAAAGTATCACCGTTCAAGGCGCTTCCACCTTGAACGAGTCAGAAGTGAATCGGATGATTCAAGACGCTCAGAAATACGCCGATGTCGATCGCGAACGGAAAGAACGGGTAGAAAAGCGGACTCGTTCTGAGGCGTTGATTTTCCAAGCAGAACGGCAACTTAGAGAAGTAGCACTCGAATTTGGTATGCAGTTTGCTCGCAGCCGCCGCCAAAGAATTGATAATATTTGCCGAGATTTAAAAGAGAGTCTGAAGGAAAATAGCGATCGCGGTATCGATCAAGCCTACGCCGATTTGCAAGATGCTCTCTATGAGCTAAATCGGGAAGTCCGCCAGACTTATGCTGAAGATGAAGATGACGATTTGTTAGGTACTATCCGTGACATCTTTACTGGCGGTGATAAGGATAAAGAACGCGAATTTCCTAGAGATACATATCGGGAACGCGATTCATTCGGTAAGGACTACGGCAGAGATTACGGCAAAGACTATGGCCGAGACAATAGCCGAGATAATAGCCGAGACAATAGCCGAGACAGTCGTTCTTCCTCTTATGAAAGCCGTCCTCCACGCAAAGCCCGTCCCAGCTACCAAGATAACTGGGATGATGAAGATGACAATGATTGGTTGTAAGTAGAAGGCAGGAGGCAGGAGGCAGGGGGCAGGGGGCAGGGGGCAGGGGGCAGGAGATAGAAACTCTTTATATCTGATGTGTGAGTCCTGCATTTTTGACCTCACTTACTTGCAACCTGCTGTAAGTAATCTAAAATCTAAAATCTAAAATCTAAATAACTGACTATGCAAAATTTGCCGAATTTCCGCGATTACTACGAGATTTTGGGAGTATCTAAAGACGCTTCTGGTGAGGAAATTAAAAAGGTTTATCGGCGGTTAGCAAGACAATATCACCCCGATCTTAATCCGGGTAACAAAGAATCTGAGGAAAAATTTAAGGATATCGGCGAGGCTTATGAAGTCCTTTCCGACTCAGCCAAGCGATCGCAATACGACCAGTTTAGCCGCTACTGGAAGCAAAAAGGCTTTGCAGGCAACAAACAAACGCCCAAGGCTAAAACTTGGCAGAGTGCTGCTAGCGATCGCAACGGCAATCAGGATGTAGATCCAAGTCAATTCTCCGATTTTGAAAGCTTTATTAATCAAGTTATCGGCGTCAAAAATAAAAGTGGGACAAGTAATTCTAGTAATGGGAATACGAGCGATCCGTTTCGTTCCCCCAGAACCAAAGTTGCCTATACAGTTAACACCCCACCTCGCACTACTCGGCGAGATATAGAAGCCAGATTAACGCTACCACTAGAAAAAGCTTATCAAGGTGGTAATGAACGCATTCGTTTAGAAGATGGGCGATCGCTAGAAGTTGATATGCCTCCAGGTATGGTAACAGGTCAAACCATCCGTTTGCGAAATCAAGGCGTTGGTGGTGGCGACCTATACTTAAAAATTACCGTTGAACCTCATCCATTATTTAAGTTAGAAGGTTCAAATATCCTCTGCCAAGTACCGGTTACTCCCAGCGAAGCAGTTTTAGGAGGACAGGTAGAAGCACCCACTCTTGATGGGCCTGTAAAAATGACCACCCCTCCCGGAGTTAGGTCAGGTCAAAAATTTCGACTAGGTAATAAAGGCTATCCCAGTGATGACGGTAAACGTGGCGATCAATTAGTAGAAATTCAAATAGTTACACCGAAAAATATTAGTCAAGAAGAACGGGAACTTTACGAAAAGTTACGGCAAATTGAAACCTTTAAACCCCGTGCTGATTTAATCCGTTAGGGATATAGCCCACAGGATGTACTTCATTTGTAGTATAAAAAGCAATACAAAAATCTGGAATTAGCTACTGATTTTTCTAAATACAAATACTTAAGAAAAATGAGACATTGAAGTTGACAAACAACGTCACAAGTATCAATAACTATTCTAGAGTTGGAATTTTTTACATCCTATATTTTAGAGCAATACAATTCAGATAAGACCAAAACACTTGTAGAGACGGCGATTTATCGCGTCTCGAAAACCCAAAATTTTGCCAGTGGCCCTTAACTGAACCGGATTGTATTTTAGAGGAAAAAAATGATAATATTTAGCGCAGCTTCATCAAGAATTGGTATGAGACCTAATTCTTTTCATTGCCATTTCTAAACTTAATTTCATTCGTCTAAAAGCTTTGACAAGATTCCCAATTTCATCATTAGAAACCTGCTCAAAGTCAACTTCTAAATGTCCTGTACTCACTTCTTCAGCAATACGAGTTATCCGCTTAAGAGGAAGAATAACTTGTCGATTCAAAAAGATATTAACCAAAAGGATTACCACTATAAAAATAGCAGAGACAAGTCCTATTATTAATAAAGAGGATTGATGAGCTTTTTCGATGATTTTACTTGCTGGTAGAGACACAAATTGAGCTGCTACAATTTCATTTAAGTGCCAACCAAATCCATTGACTGCTCCAAAAAGGTCAATCATAGTTTTTGGAGCAGTCTCAGGAGTATTATGACACTGAAGACAAGCTTTTTGGCTAATTGATAGCGGACGGGAAATGTAAAATATTTCGCCACTAGGAAGTGAGCGAAATCCATTCACCTGTTTTAAATCTTTTTCTTTTCTAAAACGCTCTAAAATGTTTGCTTCAAAACTATCAGCTTTATCCCGAAGATTTGTAGGATTTGTTGCTGCTTCTTTATAAAAGAAGTCCCGATATTCTGGTTTTTTTCGTAGAATTTCAAAAACTTCTCGTGCTGAGTATGCGGATACAACTTGGGGCAGAAACTTCTCTTCCAGTTTCAAAGAGAGTTCTGGATAGATTTGGATAAGTGTGTACTCACGTATAGAAGTCATTGTGTCAATGAGTGTTAAAGCTCTTGAGGCTATTTCATTTGTCGCATTCTGCCTCAGCAATGCAGAAAGAGCTAACCCACTTGAACTCATACCTACTACAAGAATTACGAGTAGCAAAATTGTAAATTTTTGTCTCAGTTTTAAGTTTTTTAACATGATCCTAGAGTAGGTGGAAATAAAAGTACAAGAGTTATGTCTTATCTATAAGGACAGGTTGAGGTGGATTTTCATCGAGGAATGTAAATAACTACAAAACAACTTTGTAGGGTTCCAGATTCAGGTTCACATTTTTTTAAAAAAGTAGATGCCTTGCGGGGAGACAAAATACCGTGAAAGGGGTTCACTGTGCCGAAACGGAAAAATTGTCCGTTAAGGAATTGGGTAAACCACGACCGAGCAGATTTGTTGCGCGGATTTCAAAAATCAAATATTAGTCCAAAATATCCATGTATCCTCAATATCTCGCGCTGCTTAAGTAGAAATCCGAAATCGACTAATAGACGGGAGCATCCCAAATGTGCAAAAACCTTGATAGCCCTCACCCCCAGCCCCTCTCCCAAAGATGGGAGAGGGGCTGGGGGTGAGGGAAAAGATTTAAGCTTGCATTGGGATGCTCCCCTCATAGAGAATCGCTGTTAGCCAAATTCCAATTCACAAAGGATTTAAAATATAAAAAATATCTTTGAGCAAAGTGACTCAAACAGCCGTGAATCACAATGGGGCAATGCCACAAAGCAGTAAACCAACTTATTACTCCCTGCTAGGACTGCATCCCTCGGCATCGGTAATCGATATTCGTCGCGCTTATCGGGAACTGAGCAAACGCTATCATCCTGATACTACAGACTTGCCGACTGCGATCGCCACTTCCAAATTTCAGCAAATCAACGAAGCCTACGCCACTCTTAGCCATCCAGAACGGCGCTTCGGCTACGATTTAAAAATTGGCTATTCCCGGTTTGGAGTGATTCAACCACCCCCTGACTTGAATCATCCCGGATCGCGTTCTCATGACTGGTCAAAGTCAGCTTACCTCGATGCTAGCGATCGCCCCTTATCATCTGGCGAAATTTTTGCTTTATTTATGCTGATGTTAACATTTGTAGGTTGTCTGTTATTAGCAGTTGCCATTGGTTTAACTCGTGGTGATGCTGCTTTTCAAACCCGTTTGCTACAGTCAACTCCATCAGTACAACAGCAAATTAACTATGTATCGCAACTAATTACCCTTATGGTAATTAAAAATTAAAAAATTTCCTAATCCAAAATCCAAAATTCCTATGCCTCTTCTTCCCTCTGATACGCCCTTATATAATCATCCTCTGCCACAAATTGAACAGTGGCTAAAAGACCAAGGTTGTAAACAAGACGAAACACAGAGGCATTGCTGGCATGTGCAACGGCCTAGTTGGCAAGCTGAACTATGGCTCGACGTTGAGCAAATTGTTGTGCGATATGTCCAATCTGGGGAAAATGGACAAGATATCCAACGGTCATTCAAATATTCTCTCAGTCGGGATGATGTAGAACAAGCTGTGTTTTCTGGCCCATAAGGAAGTGCTGAGTACAATTCACCAACAAAGTGCGTAGTTTACCGCACTTCGGCAAGCTCAGTGACCACCGTAGGCATCGCTAATCTTCTAAAGTAGGTGTAGCTGACAAAAGCGATTACCTCATCCTCTACATGCCCATAGGACAAGATGTGGAGATTTTTCGTGTTGTCAGTGGCTATCGAGATATCAAAGCCCTATTCCACGACTCTGATTGCTGATCCTCCTTGTTAACAAGCCTCGTGGTCATCTCCACCCAACCCACTGAGTCCGAAATTGGCTGTTGGGTTTGATTGTAAATTTAAACTTTCCCAAACCGCCGCTCCCGTTGCTGGTAGGCACACAAGGCGCGGTGAAACTCGGCCCGGTCAAAATCGGGCCAGAGAGCATCAGTAATATAAATTTCTCCATAAGCCATTTGCCAGAGAAGAAAATTTGAGAGGCGCATTTCTCCACTGGTGCGAATTAACAAATCTGGGTCAGTAATTCCGGCTGTGTACAAGTGGCCCTCAAAGACCTGCTGATTAATTTCATCGGGTTGTAGCAAACCTTGCTGGACAAGTTTTGCGATCGCCTGACATGCTTGTAAAATTTCTTGCCGTCCGCCATAATTAGTAGCTACTGAAAACCGAATACCGCGATTATTCTTAGTTTCTTCCATTGAACGGGAAATTTCTTGTTGGAGCGATCGTGGCAAGTCTTGCAAATTCCCTACAAACTTAATTTGAACATTCTCTTCGACCATTTCCCGCAGTTCTTGACGCAAAACTCTTTGAAACAGAGTCATCAAAAAATCCACTTCTTCCTGCGGTCTTTTCCAGTTCTCTGTCGAGAAAGCATAAGCTGTCAGCGCCTGAATTCCCCAATCCTGACAACAGCGAAGTAAATCCTTAAGAGCATCTACCCCTCGCTTATGACCCATAATTCGGGGTAGACCCTGACGTTTAGCCCATCGACCATTACCATCCATAATCACCGCAACGTGCTGCGGCAAAAGTTCTCGTTTTAAGTCAGTAGGCAAATCTTGCAGTTTAGTTTGTTGTGCTGTCATTTTTTATCTCGAGAAGCGGTCGATGGTAATCCGAGTAAACGTGAAACCAGTGCTAGTGTCTTCCCACCTATCTGACGAACAAAACTCAACAGACCAGGAGCAACAGCTTCCCTATCCACGGTTGGTGACAAAAGAGCCTCTAATGACTCTTTTAGTTTCTTAATCGTCAGTGGTCTATTTAGGGTTCCCCGTTCCGCTAAAGAAATGGAACCCGTTTCTTCAGATACGACGACACAAATGCAATTTTCGACCCGCTCAGTAATTCCCATTGCCGCCCGGTGGCGTGTTCCCAACTGGCGCGAGGCTGTGCGTCCCGAAAGTGGCAAAATTATACCCGATGATACGATCCGTGAGCCACGGATTAATGTCGCTCCATCGTGTAACAAAGTTTTTGGCTGAAAAATTGTCTGGATTAGTTCTTTAGAAACCTCCGCATTTAGCTTTACTCCTGGCACAGAAAAATCTCGCTCATCAATTGGCCCTGTGGTTTCCACAATTAGTAAAGCTCCAATCCGGTTTTTTGACAATTCTTTAACAGCCTCAACAATTTCATCAATTACACTATCAGATTTGGGGATTGCCAGCCGATCGGGTTGAAACAACTGGCGGAATTCGCCACGCCCCAATTGCTCCAAAAACCGCCGAAACTCTGACTGTAAAGCAACTGCCATCGCTACAGCACAACCAATCACCAACTTTTCTAGCACAAAACTTAGCAGAGGTAGTCCTAATCTGCCACTTAGTGCTGAGGCTAGCATTAAGATAATGAATCCCCGCACCATCCACAGTGTTCGGCGCTCACTAATAATAACTAGTATCATGTACGTCAGCGCCAGCACTAACACAATATCCAGAGTCCCAAGTAGCAAGGACTGTGACCACCCCAGGTTTATCAGCCATTGCTTCCACCAATCTCTCATGACATCTGGATTACACTTTTGCCTCTAATTTACGGTTGGTCATTAGTCATTTGTCCTTTGTCATTTGCAAATGACTAATGACCAATGACTAATGACTAAGGACAAATAACTAAATTTTCAGCCTTTCTGGTAGGCTATCTTGTCGAATTAAGTCTTGATAAGTTTCACGTTGCAAAATTAAATTTGCTTCGCCATTTGCCACCACAACTGCTGCTGGTCGGGGCAAGCGGTTGTAGTTAGATGCCATACTGTAATTGTACGCACCAGTTCCCATAACTACGAGAATATCTCCTGGTTCAGTCTTTGGGAGTAGTGCATTTTTAATCAGAATATCTCCTGATTCACAATGTTTACCAGCAATTGTGACTGTTTGAGTTAAAGGTGAAGACATTTTATTGGCAACTACTGCCCGGTAAACTGATTGGTAAGTAATCGGGCGAGGATTATCAGACATTCCCCCATCGATCGCTACGTAGGTACGAATTTCTGGAATAACTTTGGATGAACCAATAGTATAAGCAGTGACGCAAGCTGTGGCAATTAGCGATCGCCCTGGTTCACTCAGTAATTTCGGTAAAGGCAGATTTTCGACCGCACAGGCTTCTTGAACAACTTCACAAATTGCCTTCACCCACTCTTCAATGCTGGGGGGATCATCTGATTCTGTATACTTAATCCCCAAACCGCCACCAACATTTAACTCTGTAATATTTAAACCATACTTTCCGGCATCCCGTAGCCATTGCACCATGACAGCAGCCAAATCTTGATGGGGTTGGCGCTCAAAAATTTGGGAACCAATATGAGCGTGTACCCCCACGCAATTAAGGGCTGTTTGTTGACTGACAAACAAAAACACCTCATCTAAATCGTTGGGATCAAAGCCAAACTTGCTATCTAAGTGTCCCGTGCGAATATATTCGTGAGTGTGACACTCGATACCGGGAGTTAGCCGTAGCATGATGCGGATGGGAAGAGGGGATGAGGTAAAATTTTCTCCCCCTGCTCCCTCATCTCCCCCATCTCCCCCATCTCCCCCGGTTACTGAGCGTAGTCGAAGTATGCTCCCCTGCTCCCCTGCTATTTCCACAAGGGTACGCAACTCATACCAGTTATCCGCCACAATGGTGACACCAGACTCGATCGCTAAAACTAGTTCTTCACGAGATTTATTATTGCCGTGGAGGTAAATTTTATTGGGATTAACACCCGCTTGTAGGGCGGTGTAAAGTTCACCCCCAGAAACTACATCGATTCCTAATCCTTCAGACGCAGCGATCGCACAAACTGCTAAACAATTCCAAGCTTTTGAGGCGTACAATACTTGAGATTCGCCCTTGTAGTATTGCTTGAAAGCATCTCGGTATTGCTGACAAGCTGAACGCAGGGTTTCTTCATCTAAAATATATAAAGGTGAACCAAATTGCTTAACTAGGGTTGTGACATCACATCCACCAATTTCTAGGGAGTCATGATTATGAACTCTAGCAGTTAGAGGTAAAAGTTCCTGATTAGGCGAGGGATTCAGGTTAGTGTCGCGCCTTTTAGGTAAATATTGACTTCCAGAATGTTGAACCCCAGTGGGGTGAGTCGATACCATAAATATAAAAGTTGTCCTTGTTCAAATTATGGGCTTTGAGTTCGTCGCCCGATTCCCAGTTTACCGAAAAGCTGGGTCTAAAGCCCTGTCTTAGAAGGACGGCTTTGATTTGAGGGGTCTGATGTCAAAAAGGGTTTGTAATCTTATTCAATAAATGTGATCTTATTAGACTTAGAAATTAAATTACTGACACCAGATAATCTCAGTGCAATTCTGGAACTAGATCAAGCATGTTTTGGCGGACTTTGGACTCTGGAGGGCTACAAACGTGAATTAGATAGTCCCAACAGCGATTTACTCGGTTTATTTTCCCCTTTCTCCAACATCAGTTTGTTAGGAATGGGTTGCTTTTGGTCAATTTTAGAGGAAGCCCACATTACAATTTTGGCGGTTCATCCCCAATATCACCGTCAAGGTTTGGGTGCGGCTTTACTATATTCACTCATTAAGACAGCTTGCGATCGCGGAATGGAGCGAGCTACCCTCGAAGTCCGGGCTTCTAACTTGGCGGCAATATCTTTATATCAAAAATTTGGCTTCAAAACAGCCGGACGGCGGCGGGGTTACTACCAAGATAACGGTGAAGATGCGCTAATCCTTTGGCTCCCAGATTTACAACACTCCAAATTTCCAGCAACTTTAGACCAGTGGTATTCTACAATCAGCGATCGCCTTCGCAAATCCTCTTGGCACTTGCTTTTAAACTAATTCGTAATTCCTAATTAGGGCTTGGGATCAGCTTCAGCAAAAAAATGTAACTTTGCTGCGACTAAATTTATTTAAATATTTTATATGAAAAATGATTTTTATAAGTAAAAAATATATAAAATATTTTTGCTTGATATTAAAAAAGATATATGTTAAATATAAATGTTTGGAATTGAGTAAAGAAACCCCTAATCTAAGCAGTCAGCTATTTGTAATAAATCCCAAAAACGCTGGTGAACTAAAGCTCCTCAGTACACTAGCCACATAAAAGTAGTCAATAGTTAACAATTAGCCCATCAACCCAAGTCATAGCTTCAGGATGTCTATAATCTGTTATACAGGCATCCAAAAGCTTTGCCTGTGCTAAAATCAGCATACCGGCACGACCGCAGGTGATGGGAAAAATGCCATGTTTGAACGCTTCACAGAAAAAGCCATTAAGGTAATCATGCTGGCCCAAGAAGAGGCCCGCCGTTTAGGTCACAACTTTGTCGGAACCGAGCAGATCCTCTTGGGTCTGATTGGCGAAGGCACTGGTGTAGCCGCCAAGGTGCTGAAATCAATGGGCGTCAATCTCAAAGATGCCCGAATTGAAGTTGAAAAAATTATAGGACGGGGATCAGGCTTTGTTGCCGTGGAAATTCCGTTTACGCCACGGGCAAAGCGAGTTCTAGAACTCTCTTTGGAAGAAGCACGCCAACTGGGGCATAACTACATTGGCACCGAGCATCTGCTGTTGGGCCTAATCCGCGAAGGGGAAGGCGTCGCAGCCAGGGTGCTAGAAAACCTCGGTGTGGATCTATCTAAGGTAAGAACCCAAGTCATCCGCATGTTGGGAGAAACTGCCGAAGTTTCACCAGGCGGTTCATCCGGGCGCACAAAAACCCCGACTCTGGATGAATTTGGCTCAAACCTGACCCAGATGGCGATCGACAATAAGCTCGATCCAGTGGTGGGACGCGCCAAGGAAATTGAGCGGGTGATTCAAATATTGGGTCGCCGAACTAAAAATAACCCAGTGCTGATTGGGGAACCAGGAGTTGGCAAAACTGCGATCGCTGAAGGTTTAGCTTCACGCATTGCCACCAAAGATGTCCCTGACATCCTGGAAGATAAGCGCGTCGTCACACTGGATATTGGTTTGCTCGTAGCAGGAACCAAGTACCGGGGTGAATTTGAAGAACGCTTGAAAAAAATCATGGATGAAATCCGCTCGGCGGGTAATGTCATTCTCGTGATTGATGAGGTACACACCTTAATTGGTGCGGGTGCAGCAGAAGGTGCTATTGACGCAGCGAATATCCTCAAGCCAGCTTTGGCTAGGGGTGAGTTGCAGTGCATCGGCGCTACAACCCTAGATGAATACCGGAAGCACATCGAGCGAGATGCAGCCCTAGAGCGGCGTTTCCAACCAGTAATGGTTGGCGAACCTACAGTTGATGAAACAATTGAAATTTTATATGGTCTGCGCGAACGCTACGAGCAACACCATAAACTGAAAATCTCCGACGAAGCATTAGTAGCGGCGGCGAAGTTATCAGACCGTTACATTAGCGATCGCTTCCTCCCAGATAAAGCCATCGACTTAGTTGATGAAGCTGGTTCTAGGGTGCGCTTGATTAACTCCCAACTGCCACCCGCAGCCAAAGAGTTAGACAAAGAACTGCGTCAGATATTAAAAGAAAAAGATGACGCGGTGCGCTCTCAAGACTTTGACAAAGCTGGGGAACTGCGCGATCGCGAAATGGAAATCAAAGCCGAAATCCGAGCGATCGCTCAAAGCAAGACCAACGCAACTGGCACAGAAGGTGAAGAACCTGTAGTTACAGAAGAAGACATTGCCCACATTGTCGCTTCCTGGACTGGGGTACCGGTGAACAAACTCACCGAGTCTGAATCTGAAAAGCTGCTGCACATGGAAGACACCTTGCATCAGCGTTTAATCGGTCAGGATGAAGCTGTGAGAGCAGTTTCACGGGCAATTCGTCGCGCTCGTGTCGGTTTGAAAAATCCCAATCGACCCATAGCTAGCTTTGTCTTCTCTGGACCTACGGGTGTAGGTAAAACCGAGTTGGCGAAATCCTTAGCTGCTTACTTCTTCGGTTCCGAAGAAGCGATGATCCGCTTAGATATGTCCGAATACATGGAGCGTCACACCGTCAGCAAGCTGATTGGTTCCCCTCCAGGTTATGTTGGCTATAACGAAGGTGGTCAGCTAACCGAAGCCGTGCGGCGGCGTCCTTACACCGTGGTGTTGTTCGACGAAATCGAAAAAGCACACCCCGATGTATTCAACATGCTGCTGCAAATTTTGGAAGACGGTCGGTTAACTGATGCCAAAGGTCGCACGGTGGACTTCAAGAACACCTTGCTGATTTTAACTTCCAATATTGGTTCTAAGGTAATTGAAAAAGGCGGTAGCGGTATCGGCTTTGAATTCTCCGGAGAAGATGCGAGCGAGTCAACTTACAACCGGATTCGCTCTTTGGTGAACGAAGAACTCAAACAGTACTTCCGTCCAGAGTTCCTCAACCGACTCGATGAAATTATCGTCTTCCGTCAGTTGAGTAAGCCAGAAGTGACCCAAATCGCCGAAATTATGCTCAAGGAAGTATTTGGTCGTCTGACTGAAAAAGGTATCACCTTAGAAGTCACAGACCGCTTCAAGGATCGGTTGATCACTGAAGGTTACAGTCCCAGCTACGGCGCAAGGCCATTACGTCGGGCAATTATGCGCCTGTTAGAAGATAGCCTAGCAGAAGAAATTCTGTCTGGTCGCATTAAAGATGGCGATACTGCCGTTGTTGATGTCGATGAAAATGGCGTTGTGCAAGTTAGTTCTCAACAGCGTCGGGAATTGTTACCCCAAGGTGTTGAGTAAGATTTAGGGTTTGGGATTTAAATCTCAAATAGAAAATTAGAAAACGGTAGAGTATTTATTGCTCTACCGTTTTTTTCGGTCTGCGTTAGTATACAGCATCTACAGCTGTTATGAGGTACAGTAGCAGCAACTAGCAAACCAGTTTC
>NZ_JABXKH010000030.1 GCF_017115105.1 Nostoc sp. NMS2 | reverse complement strand
ATGCCCCATGCCCAATACTTCGACTTACCTCGACTTCGCTCGGCACAAGTCGCTCAGTACAAGTGCCCAATTCCCAATCTTTGCGATCGCTATCTTAGCGAACACCGCTTAAATAAGTTGGTAGGAATAAACCAAATTATGTTATGAAACGTAAAAAACTTAAAATCCTTACTAATGACCAATACTTCGGCTTACCTCGGCTTCGCTCGGCACAAGTCGCTCAGTACAAGTGACCAAGGACAAATGACAGCCCTTGCCAGTTAGCTTTAATTGCGCCAACCGACTTAATATACATTGGTTTGATAGGAATACCGGAGTTTCTGAAAAAACTTCTTGCGGGCTTTTGTAGAATATGTGATACTCTACATCTATAAATAAAGCACGGTAGTTTTATCGTTTTACCGTAGTTTAAAAGGACAGGATTCATGCAGCTACTATGGTTCATCCCAACCCACGGCGACGGACGTTACCTTGCAACTGCTATAGGTGGACGGGCAGTAAGCTTTGCCTATCTGCGGCAGATTGCCCAAGCGGTGGATGACCTTGGTTATACAGGGGCATTACTGCCCACGGGACGTTCTTGCGAAGATGCTTGGATTGTAGCGTCAACGCTGGTATCGCTGACACGACAGATGCGTTTTTTGGTGGCGATTCGTCCCGGCTTGGTATCGCCTGGAGTAGCGGCGCGGATGGCGGCAACTTTTGATCGCCTCTCTGGAGGACGCTTGCTAATTAATGTCGTGACCGGAGGCGATCCCGTAGAGTTGGCGGGAGATGGCTTGCATTTAGATCACGATCAGCGCTATGAATTAACAGATGAATTTTTGACAGTATGGCGAGCGATCGCTAGTGGAGAACAAGCCAATCTTCAGGGCGATTATCTTAATATTCAAGATGGGAAATTGCTGTTTCCACCTGTTCAAAAGCCATATCCACCTTTGTGGTTTGGCGGTTCCTCTCCAGTTGCTCAAAAAATTGCTGCCAAGCACGTAGATGTCTATCTGACTTGGGGTGAACCACCGGCGCAAGTAGCCGAGAAGATTGCATTAGTTCGCAGACTTGCTTTATCAGAAGGCCGGACTTTGCGGTTTGGGATTCGTTTACATGTGATTGTGCGCGAAACCGAAAGTGCAGCTTGGGATGCAGCAAATGATTTGATTAAATATGTAGATGACGAAGCGATCGCTAAAGCTCAAAAAGCTTATGCCCGGATGGACTCAGTTGGGCAACAACGGATGACTCAATTACACCACGGTAATCGTGAGGCATTAGAGATTAGCCCGAACCTGTGGGCAGGAGTTGGTTTGGTGCGGGGTGGCGCAGGAACGGCCTTAGTCGGCGATCCCCAAACCGTAGCGGCCAGAATGTTGGAATATGCTTCTTTGGGTATTGAGTCCTTTATTCTCTCCGGCTATCCCCACTTAGAGGAAGCTTATCGAGTTGCGGAACTTCTATTTCCCCATTTGCCCTTAGAGAATCTGCCAACAGTGGAAAAGCAACATGTCTTAAGTCCATTTGGCGAAATTGTGGCAAATGAAGATTTCCCTAAGCAACAGCATCAACAAAGAGCAACGTCCATATCCTAGTAATTAAGAACTAGAAGATTATCAGCCATGTTGCACCAACAAATTGACCAAAAAATCTCAGAAAAAGAAGCGTGGGCATTACGTCGTCAGTTAGGCATACCTAACAATAAACGCTTGTGGGTGCTAGCGTGCATGGATGAGCGATTACCGATAGAAAAAGCATTAGGAATTGGTGAAGGAGATGCTCATATTTTCCGTAATGCCGGGGGATTAGTTACGGATGATGCTATTCGGTCAGCGATGTTAACTACACAGTTTTTTGGCACAAAAGAAATCATCGTTATTAATCATACCGAATGTGGCATGATGACAGCATCAGGAGATTTTCTCAGTGAGGTATTGCGAAATCAAGGTATTGACGTAGATCGAGTTAATGTCGATCCTGCTTTGCCAGAGTTGAAGCTACCAAAAGGCGTTTTTTCCAAATGGATCAAAACCTTTACCGATGTGGATGAAATCTGCACACAGCAGGTAGAATTGCTGCGTAATTCTGCTTTAATCCCCCAGGATGTAGTTATTCATGGCTACATCTGGGAAGTGGAGAGTATGAGTTTACGCCGTCCCTACAAACGTCTTAGTGAGAAGGTGAACACCGCAGAAGCGATGAAGGCTACAACCACGAAACATACTCAACCTGTTTTAGAAATTGGGAGTTTAATTGAATGACAAATATTTTAGCGATCGCAGGTAGTCCAACCCATCCATCTAGAACTTATGGCTTGGTTGAATATACTGCCAAGCTTTTACAACAAGAAGGCTTGCATGTAGACATTATTTCAGTTCGGGATTTGCCTGCTGAAGATTTAGTTTTTGGACGATACGACAGTCCTGCTTTAGAACAGCCAAAAGCTTTATTAGCAAAGGCAGATGGTGTTATTATTGCCACCCCAATCTACAAAGCTGCTTACACAGGAGTGCTAAAAACATTTCTAGATTTGCTGCCACAAAAATCATTTACAGGTAAACCTGTGTTGCCAATTGCCCTTGGTGGGACAATTGCTCATTTATTGGCAATTGAATATGCTCTGAAACCTGTATTATCTGAGTTAGGAGCGCGGCATATTTTAGCTACTATTTATGCAGTAGACAAACAAATTCAACGACAAGCTGATAACAGCGTCCTGTTAGATGAGGAAATTGAGCAAAGGCTCAAAGATGTCCTCAAGGAATTTGTTAAAGCTGTAGCTTATGATGCCGCCGCGCCTCAAGAATTGCTTCATGCAAATTAAATAATCAAGTTTATACCTCCGTTTGCTTGTAGCAGAGGGGTAATTTCTACCCATCTGCTACCTTTTTTAAAAGTTAATCAAATTTCTTTCGATTCGTAAGAGGCAAAGTATGGAACGGGTACAAACCCTGTCTCTGCTTTTAATAATTTATTAGGTTGGGAAATCATTCGTTATAAGCGTTAAAGTTACAGACTGCGGTAAAAATTTTATGGTAATTGAGTAGCGATCGCCTGAAGAATAACCCTTTTTTGGCGTTGCTGAATCATCCCTTAATTCAGCAACGCCAAAAATCCGATTTATAGAGTAAATATCTACTTCTAGAGAGTTGCCCATTGCCTATTCTATAAGCGATTTTAAAAAATTAACTGGCAGATCGAGTAAATTTTTTAAATTCATGCAAGATTTTAGTGAGTCGCTGGCGAAAAAAGTTGATGCGATCGCCCAACAATGGGTAGAAGCAGTAACCCAAGATCAACAAATCAAAGGGCGATCGCAGTTACTGATACAGGAATTGGCATCGCTTCTGAAGACCAAAAACACATCTTTAACCCTTTTGCTCGCGCCGATCACTCCAACAAACTGCATCCTTCTGATAGCACAGGATTGGGATTGGCGATCGTTGCGCGACTGGTAAACCTGTTACAAGGCAAAATCAGCCTTGTTTCTCAACTTGGAGTTGGTTCCACATTTACAGTGATTTTGCCATTAGAAGTAACAACCAATGTAGAGGTTATAGCAACAGATTTTCATTAGTGTAGAAACAATTAGAACAGAGCTTAGAACTGGGGAACCATCTATCAATCTCAACTAACTTTGCACCAATGTGAGCTAACTTGTAGGCTAAAAAGTTAGTGAATGTTCCCCACCCTACATCAGATATTGATTTCGCCACTATCCTGTGGTTAGCTCAAAGGCTCCGATTCTTGTCTGCCTAGAATTTGTTTTTGAAGCAAGCGAATTTCTGCTACTAATTCTTGCCGTGTGGAATCTTTGAGCAAATAGCGGAAAGTAAACCAAATTGTGTAACCAAGTCCAATTAACTCTAGAATTGGAGAAACTAGTGGAATATCATTGATTGCGTTCAGTACAGCGAGAAAAATTCTCAGCGCCATAACCGTTATCACAAGCAAAGCAAAGCCGATAATCGGTAGTTTGTATTCTTGGTAGAATCTACCTATGTATTCAGGTAGTTTTGCCAAAAATATAGAAATTTGTCTACCAATTCTTTGCCATTGTTCTTCATTTTGCGAAGCAGGTGGTAACATTGGCAGGTTTCTAGACTCTGAAGCTTTAAGTGCTTCTATGTGGTTTTGTGAGGCAGCATCTACATACTGCTGTTGCTGTAATTCAGTTTCCATAACTCGCTCCTAATTTTTTGCAATGAGAACAGTTTTATCGTTTGACTTATGAAACCACCCTGCTATCAAAGAGCGGGGAGGGGTTAGGGGTGGGGTTTTTGTACCTCACTCAACTGGGAACCGCTATATTATCAGCATAATTAGGACTTGTAGAACTAATTAAAGTTGATCGTAAATTTGCCACTCTTGAATTCTATATCGGCTAACAATTGAGCCAGCGTGACGGAGCTGATCATCTGTGCCATTGATGATAACTACATAATCCCCTTGATTGATGCGATCGCCCAAGAAGCTGCAACGCATCTTCTGCATCGTGATAATGAGTAAATACGCTAGCAGCGCACCGATGTACACCCAAGACCATTATTTATCCTTAGCAGCAGGGGTAAATAGTTATTTACAGATTTATTAGGGCGTTAATAACATTAAGGCATTTTTAGATTAACTTTTCATCAATCTCTTGGAATAAGTTTCTCTTTCTCAAGAGTGATAGGACAAGTGTTTCAACTAAAGCAATCCATATTAACAAATGCTAGGATAATTTTATTAATATGTAAGGTATTAATGAACATATATAATTAGCTTTAGTTTCTTATATATATCAATTTGGCTGATTTAAAACCTTACATTTATTGCTAGAAAATAGTCACAAAAAGGCTAGAAAATAGTCACAAAAATAATAAAAGTTTTTAGTTGCAATCCGCTTTCAGATTAGCAGTACTCTAGTACTAGAACATCTGGAGACAATACTTCTTCGTTATTCAACTATATTTAATTACTACTTTTGATTAAACATCAAAATGTTACATTCAATCTTTGGAGAGAAGATTTATAAAACTGAGTTGCGTATATTTTATAAAGTAAACAATAAAAGTTTTAGGAAATAGAAGAATGCCACTCCAAAAAATAAGTGAGTTTGATACCGACTATCATAATACTATTGGTAAAGACATCAAAGGAATGGGTATCTATGTCCAGGGAACTGATGAAAAAATTGGTACAGTAAGTGATGCTGTAGTAGACGAGCAAGGAGAATTCCGCTATTTAATTGTTGACTTAGGCTTTTGGATTTTTGGCAAGAAAGTGTTACTACCAATAGGTAAATCGCGTATTGACTCTACAGCAGACCGTGTATATGTTGTTGGTATGACAAGAGAGCAAGCGGAAAAGTTACCTGAATATCATGAGCATACAGCGCTTGACTACGACTATGAAGAACGGGTGCGCGGAGAATATCGCACACCGTCTGTAGAAAGTTCAGCATCGCTGGATGCAACATCTGCGCTTACTGCTCCCGTTTACGATCGCAACAACTACACATACGCACAAGAGCCGGATCTATATGATGTCAGTGCTCACGACGACCAAACCTTCAAACTCTACGGAGAAAGACTGGTTGCTAGCAAACAGCGTCGGAAAACCGGAGAAGTAGCGATTGGTAAGCACGTTGAAACTGAAACTGCAAGAGTTAGTGTTCCAGTAGAAAAAGAGCGAATCGTGATTGAGCGAGTTACTCCTAAAGATGCAGGTAAAGTTGTGTCTGCTGAGACAGCTAACTTCCGTGAGGGTGAAGTAGCACACATGGAACTTTATGAAGAAGTTGCAGATGTTCAGAAGGAAGCTTTTGTACGGGAAGAAATCAGAGTGCAAAAAGTTGTAGACAAAGAAACCGTTGAAGTTCAAGAAACCATTCGACGCGAAGAATTGGACGTTGATACTGATGGAACTCCAATAGTCAAGAAAACTGACCGCGCTTAACCTACTTAAACTACAAAGCTCATCAAAGAAGGGAAAAGGAAATAAGGAACTCTTAAGAGTTTTCTCTTTAATTAATTTGAGCTAGTAGGAGCGGGTTTTTTACCTGCTTCTACTCAAAATACTTTAAGTAGATTGATGTTGCAAAAAAGTCATTGATAGTCTTCGCAGAAGTCGCTTGCTTTGAAAAAGCAATGATATTTGTAACCGCTCAGTGACAAGGCTCAAATGACGTAAACTCGTTCCTGAACTGGTAGTTCGCCCCGATTTATTGAGCGGATACTGATATTTTTTATTTCCATCAATAAATTGAGTTGATTTTTTCATTAATTACTAATTAGTAATTATTCCGTTATTAAGTTTAGATAAGGAGGTTCAATTGAAAATGATTCAACAGTTTCGTCAGTTTTTAACAGCTTTAGTCTTGGTATTAGTACTAACAACAACAGCTGCCTGTAGTGGTACTGTTCAAGCTAAACAACCAACTCAATTACCGCCTGGAATCAGCCGGAGTGGAGACTATGCCTTGTTAGAACGCGGTAACAGCGTACAAGGTCAAGATTTTGGCAATTGGGTTGTTAGTACAGCAAAAGGCATTGTCCAGGATGCTTATGTCCGTGACAACAACAAGTTAGGTGTCGTGATTACACCTCAAGTTCGCCCTACAGAAGTGCGATCGTTAACAAAATCCTTAGTCCAAGGTTTTCACAAAAATTTCCCCAATCAAGACTTGACAGTTTTGGTATACGCACCAGATAAAAAGCTGATTTTGACGGGTCAGTATGATGTGCAATCAAAAGAGATTGAGTATAAATAAATTACTCAATTCTCATAAATTCAATGGCTTATTCAGTTGATTTAAATAGCAAAGGAGACAATTCAAATGAGTAGCAGTGACAAATATAAACGCGAAATCATGAATGATTTAGCTCATGGTAATACAGAATCTTTAGATGATGTTTCATCTGACCCAAGCAAGGATTACCAAAGCTTTGATGATTTTGCTCAACGCTCATCACATGAAGAACGTCGTCAATTATTTGGTCGGTCTTTAAACCACGATCGCATTCCTCCCAGCCAGATGGAGCCAGAATTGCAGAAAGCGATCGCTCAGATTAAGCCTAATGAACGTGATGATGTTGCACGCTCATTTTTTAAGCACTTCAAGCAAAGAAATCTAGACGAGCGCCATCTGGAGCGGGATTTGGGACTTTCTACCCACAACCCCAACCACGTGAATGCAGATGATCTGAGCAAAATTGCATCCTTCGCTTATCACAATCATCCTGATATCTTCCAAGAAGTGATGGCTGAACAGCCAGCTATTCTGAAGTTTCTCAGTAATCCAATGGTAGGAGCAGCTTTAGGAGCGATCGCAGCTAAATGGTTTGGTGGTCATAAATAAGCGATCGTTTTAAGTATGCATTACTGAGATGGATGCTCAAAAGATTAAGGACAATTCCCTAAAGCAGGACTTTTTGGGAATTGTCCCGATCGTCTCTTTGTATTCCAGTTTTAAGAGAAACTTAACACCAAAGCGACTTTTATTAGGAATGCCAGAGCTTGTGAAAAAAGAGTGGAAACAAAGCTCAAAGCGAGGAAAATACTATGTCTGATTTTGTAATAACTGCATTGAAAATGTGTAGTTTTCAAGGAATAGCACAAATTCCAGTAAATAGTGAAATTTTAACCCCAGAACAAGCATCACTTGTTTTTTCTGGGCCGAAATTTTTCGTTGCATTGTTTGCTGGTGTATTGATGGCATTTGCCTTTCAATTACTATTAACAAACTTCTCGGTAGCTGTAGGAATTTCAGCTTTAGGCGGTAGCTCAAATTCTGATGAATCTGAAAGCTTGGGTGGTACAATTCGCAAAGTTGAAACAGCTGCTGGTCTTTGGATACTTGTTACTGCAACCATCGCCTTATTTGGTGCTTCCTTTTTAGCAGTGAAACTCAGTTTAATTGAGAGTACGCTTTTAGGAGCAATTATCGGTGTAGTCATCTGGTCTACTTTTTTCACAGTCATTGCATGGCTAGGTTCAAGTGCAGTCGGCTCCTTAATTGGTTCTGTTGCTAGTACTGTTACTAGTGGTATGCAAGGAATCATGGGTACAGCAAGCGCCGCTTTGGGTGCTAATGCTGCTAAAAATCAAATAGTTTCTACAGCTGAAGAAATCACCGCCGCCGTTCGTCGAGAACTTACATCAGGTTTTGACTCTGATAGTATCAAAAATACATTACAAAGTTCTTTATCTGCTGTACAGTTACCCCAACTCGATACTAAACAAATTCGCTCTCAATTTGAGAAGCTACTCAAAGAAGGAGACTTACAATCTATTGCTGATAGCGACCTCCTAAAAAATGTCAATCGCCAAACATTTATCGATTTAATTAGCTCTCGCACAGACTTTTCTAAAGGAGATATCAATGGTATCGCCGACCAGTTGCAAGGTGCTTGGAACCAAGTTGTTAAAGGATCAAATCCCACCGACCAAGTAATTAATTTACTGAAACAAGCCTCTCCAGAAGAGTTGCAACCTGAAAAATTAGCTGAAAAAATTCAGCAATTGGCGACAGTTGGGGGTGGAAATGGTAAGCAAGGCAATGGAATAGTTAAGCAAGCTATTGAAGTCGGCTTAGGTGTGGCTTTACCTGCGGTGTTGAAGCGGATAGACTTTGCGGGAATAGATGTAGAAAAAGTTACTCAACAACTACAACAGTTGTCGGGGAAAGTTCAGGAAGTAGATGTCGAGAAAATTACACAACAGTTACAACAACTTAAAGACCAAGCAACTCAGCAAGCAAGTAAGCTTGGTAGTTCTGTGGCTCAAAAAGTACCTGCACTTCCGAATAATACTGTCAAGGCAGATATAGAAGAATACATCCTAAGTTCTTTCCCTTGGCACTTTAACCGCATCACAATCAAAGATGAATTTAAAGAAGTTATCTTTGACCCGAATGCTAACCCAGGAACTGTCAGACGGCAATTGGAGGAATTAAACTTAGAATATTTCGCTAACTTGCTGAAGCAACGGGGAGATATTAGTGAAGCAAAAGTCAAAGAGATTTCCGAGCAGATGGAAAGCATTCGCACGGAAGTTTTAGAAACTGTCAAGCAGGCAGATACAACAGAAAAATCGCAAAATCTTCGCACCCGCCTAGAAGATTATCTGCGTTCATCTGGGAAGGAAGAACTTAACCCAGAAGGTATTGAGCGGGACTTGACCAAATTGCTGGAAGATCCCCAAGCTGGTATTGAAGATTTGAGTCAGCGATTTTCGGAAATTGACCGCGATACTTTAGTTAAGCTATTGGCTGACCGTGAAGATATTAGCGATGATGAAGCTAATAATATTGTTGGTCAATTTGAGCGGACTCGTGATAATGTTTTAAATCAGGCAAAAGAACTGCAAGAGCAAGCCACAGCAAAAGCTGATGAGTTGCGGCAAAGAGTAGAAGAATATCTGCGGAATACCAACAAAGAAGAACTTAATCCTGAAGGTATTAAGCGTGATTTTGGAACACTCTTAGAAGACCCGCAAGCAGGACTTTCTGCTTTAACAGGAAGATTATCACAATTCGACCGTGATACTTTAGTTAAATTACTTAGTCAACGGCAAGATTTGAGCGAGGAACAGGTAAACCAAACTATCGACCAGTTGCTAACAGTCCGGGATAATATTTTGCAAGCACCGCAAAAAGTCGCAGAGACAGCAAAACAGCAGTACGAAAAAACTACGACTACGATTAGTGAATATCTGCGGAGTACCAACCTGGAAGAACTTAACCCAGAAGGTATTCAACAAGACTTGCAAAAGTTACTGGCTGATCCAAAAGAGGGTGCTGATGCATTCAGAGAGCGCCTTTCACAGGTGGATAGGGAAACTTTAGTCAAGCTGCTGACGCAACGAGGAGACTTGAGCGAGGAGCAAGTCAATCGGACTATTGACTCAACACAACAAGCCATCAATAACATTGTCAAAGCACCGCAACGCTTGGCAAACCGTGCTACTCAAAAAGCGCAAGAGTTTGAAGCGAATCTGGAAAACTATCTGCGTAACACCAATAAGGACGAACTTAACCCGGATAGTATCAAACGCGATTTGCAATTATTGCTGTCTTCTCCCCGCGCTGGAGTGTCTTCTTTAGGTGAGCGTGTTTCTAAATTTGACCGTTCTACAGTTGTGGCTTTGTTGTCTCAACGTGAGGATATTTCAGAAGAAGAAGCTAACCGCATTGTAGATCAAATCGATTCTGTGCGGAACTCGATTGTTGAACAATATCAGCAGATTCAGCAAAAGGTGCAATCGGCACTTGATGGGGTTTTGGGGAATATTCGCAACTACCTCAACTCACTAGAGCGTCCTGAACTCAATTATGAAAGTATCCAGCAGGATTTTGCTAAAGTATTTGACGATCCGCAAGCTGGTTTTGAGGCTTTACGCGATCGCCTTGGTCAATTCGACCGTGATACTCTAGTTGCTGTCCTCAGTTCGCGTGAAGATATTTCCGAAGCGCAAGCTAATAAGATTATCGACCAAATCGAAGACACACGGGATACTGTACTGCAAAGAGCCGAACGCATCCAGCAAGAAACTCAAAAACGCCTCAATGCAATCAAAGAACAAGCACAAAAACAAGCAGTTGAAACCAAAAAAGCCGTCTCAGGTGCAGCTTGGTGGTTATTTAACACAGCTTTTGTTTCTTTGGCGGCTTCAGCTATAGCTGGCGCATTGGCTGTATCAGGTTTTGACTTATTTGGTTAAATGTGCTAGGATTTCATAGTTTAGCCTCTCAATAGAGAGGCTTTTTTATTTAATACTTGGTTTAATTACCTAAACTTTTCGCCTGTATCGAATAATTTATCATTTACCTATTTGGTATCACTACCTTTGGAGAATTATACGTTAAAATCTACAGATTTCATGAAATTTTCAATAAGTTGCACTGGTCGCTACACACAAAACGATGATGTTTCGTTAAGCTGTAAGCGCTATGATTAGAGTTTATTGAACGTCTTATGCATTGGTTATTATCTGGGCCGTTGAGTACAGAAGAATTGACGGTTAAGATTGTAGGGTTGCCTGCATCGTTACAAGGTAAGAAGCTGGTGCAGTTGTCAGATTTTCACTACGATGGTTTGCGGCTGTCGGAAGAAATGCTAGAAAAAGCGATCGCAGTTACTAATGAAGCTAAACCAGATTTAATTTTATTAACTGGTGACTACGTAACTGACGATCCAACACCGATTCACCAACTGATACTTCGACTCAAACATTTGCAAAGTCGCAGTGGTATATATGCGTCTCTTGGCAATCATGATATACATTACAAACAGGCAAAATCAGAAGTTACAGATGCCCTTACTAGCATTGGAATTCACGTCCTTTGGAACGAAATTGCCTATCCGCTAGGAAAAGAATTGCCACTTGTTGGACTGGCGGATAGTTGGTCACGGGAATTCAATCCTGTACCAGTTATGAATCAACTAAGCCCCGACACACCCTGCATCGTATTATCCCATAACCCAGATACTGCGGAGATACTGCAAGCATGGCGAGTTGATTTACAATTATCTGGTCATACTCACGGTGGTCAAATCGTGATTCCCGGACTTGGCCCGGCGGCGTTGGTTTACAGCAAGATTGCAAAAAAAATACCCCTAAAAGTGCGCCGTCGAGTGCCATTTTTAGAAGCAAATGTTTCTGTAGTCAACCATTGGGAATGGGCACAGGGTTTCCATCGAATAGGAAAAAATCAGCTATATGTCAATCGTGGTTTAGGAACTTACCTCCCAGGACGCTTATTTTGCCGCCCAGAAGTTACTATAATCACCCTAGAAGGTGGGTAAGTAATTCAAATTTCAAAATTGAAGAATGCAATCACAGTAAGTATTAGGGTGAATAAACACTGCAAATTACGACAAGGTATTCTCGGTTTATCTTGAGAATTTAAGTTAACTAGCTCATTATATAGCAATACGCTTGGGTTAAGGCTAAAACTCTGGTTCCAAAGTCAATTTTTTAACGAACCGCCAAGACGCAGAGAACGCAGAGAGAAGAAAGAGAGGCTTAACTGAACTGTATTGCATTATATAGGACTCCTATTTGATTTTTGAACAAATTAAGTACCAATCAAAAAGGCTTATTTCCTACTCCCTATTCCCTATTCCCTATTCCCAGCCTACGCAAGTCAGTATGGCTACGCCACGCTGCGCGAACAATAATCAAAGCGGATCGCTATATTTGGAGCTGATGACATAAATTATTGCAGTTTCTCAAGTTACATTTTTATTTTGGTAAGCTGTAAGCGCTGGTATGAGGAGTATCGGTTGCCTTATGCATTGGTTGTTTACGGGACATTTAAGAGTAGATAAAATCACGGTTAAGATTGCGGAACTTCCAGCATCTTTACAAGGTACAACGCTAGTGCAGTTGTCAGATTTTCACTACGATGGTTTACGGCTGTCGGAAGATATGCTAGAAAAAGCGATCGCACTTACTAACGAAGCTGAACCGGATTTAATTCTATTAACTGGTGACTACGTAACTGATGATCCGACACCGATTCACCAATTGGTGCATCGACTCAAACATCTACAAAGTCGCTGTGGTATCTACGCTGTACTGGGTAATCACGATATCTATTACAGTCATTCAAAAGCAGAAGTTACACAGGCTTTAACTAGCATTGGGGTGCATGTACTTTGGAATGAAATCGCCTATCCACTAGGAAAAGAATTACCATTGGTAGGACTAGCTGATTATTGGTCACGGGAATTTTACCCTGCACCAGTTATGAATCAACTAGATTCCGTTACACCCCGCATCGTTTTATCCCATAACCCAGATACAGCCAAGATACTGCAACAATGGCGTGTAGATTTGCAATTATCTGGTCATACTCACGGTGGTCACATCGTAATTCCGGGCATTGGGCCTCTAGTATTCCATTATAAAAAGCTACTCAAACGAATTCCCAAAAAATTACGGTGTTGGGTAACATTTTTACTAGGAGACTGTTCTAAAGTCGTGCGATATTGGGAGTGGGCCCAAGGGTTTCACAAGGTGCAAGAAAATCAACTATATGTCAATCGAGGTTTAGGAACTTATAAACCAGGACGTTTATTTTGTCCGCCAGAAGTGACTGTAATTACCTTAGTTAGTCATTAGTCATTGGTCATTGGTAATTAGTCTAAATTAAATGACACTCAAAGCATAAACCGCCGGAAGCTACGATGGATAAAAATATCAGCAGCTTGAGGCGGTTTATTGAAGATTAGAGAATTCAGAAGTAACTAACTCAAACTAAGGTGGACAGTATTCGCGATCGCTATACTCAGAATTGCACATCCTAACATTCCAACTAGGCAGGCATTTTCTGGCAGTGCGTTTTTAAACCTCCAAAACAACTTATTAAACTTAAGGAAAAACACATTCAATGGATGTCACAACCAAAAGAGCGATCGCAAGAATATTAGAGCAGGAGGCACAGGCTCTAACTTGAAAGTTTTTGTTAACTTTTAACCTGTTTGTACCTTGCTCTTAATCTAACATTGGGCTTGTTTAGCCACAAGATACGTTTACCAAACTTGAGTACCATTAACTTTTCGCAACAATTCAGAAATCTTTCTTAAGAATATTCCCACTTGTTAGATGTTGGTGTTAATGCCAGCATTATCAAGTGGGCTAGAAGTTCAGAAGCCGTTATTGAGCAGAACCGCCAGTAGTAGCATCATCTGCGGTAGAAGAACCATTATTAGATGTACTATTTGACTGGTCTACTCCTTGAGGTGGAGTAGTCTTAGAGGTATCACCCTTCGTACCTGGAGTGACGGTATTAGTAGAAGTACCGCTCTTGTTCTGCGAAGTAGGAGTATTACTAGTTGGACTCGTCGCCGGACTTTGTGTTGCTTTCGGGGCTGGCTGAGTTACAGAAGGTGCTTTTTCTGCCGCAGGCTGCTGGGGTGGAATAGTAATGTTAATATCCGGTTGGCGAGGTGCAGATGGAGGTGTAACTTGTTGTGGAACAGGGACAGGAACAGGTACTTCTCTGATTTTTTCGATTATCTTCGTTTGTGGTTGAGGAGTTGGACTACTATTACTCGGTACAGGAACCAAGACCGGCACAGTAGTGTCAACCGCATTATTGCGTTGGTTGAAGTACCAAACTCCAGCTACAATCAAACTAACTAGAGAAGTAACAATAATACCCAACAGCAAACCACGACTAGCATTCTCATTGTCACGCTCGGTTAAATCAGCTTGCTGGTAGCTACGCTCAGTATTTCGACCTTGTACGTAACCGCTAGTGTAAGAGTTGGGATTAGCTGTGCTGTTCTTGACTGTTTCTGTAGTTCGCGTCAAGTCATTGTGAATATTACCATTGGTATCAGTGTAAGATTCTTGCTTAATTTCAGTGTTTTTACTTTCGCGTTCATTGGGAATAGACATAGCTGTTGATTTCACTCCTTGATATGATTTTGAAAAACTAAAATTTTGTAATGACAAGAGGTTTTAATGAGCTTAAAAATCTATGTTGCTGATAAATATTGAGTTTTATTTGCTACCCAACTGTTGGTTAAACTCAGAATAACCTCTGAGTTTAGGCAAGTGGCTCTATCTGTAGGAAGTTAATACTTAATCTACAGAAAGAGTATCCCAAAGATGGATGTTATTAAACTGTCAGGTGATGGCTTGATAAAAAATCTAGTAATTTGCTTCAGTTATCTAAATTTCCATAAACAACAATAGATTATATTTATCAATACCTTTGTCAAAATAAGAGCCTACAAAAATTTTGGCAAAACTGGCAAATTTACCCATATAAACCACGTCTATCTTGAAACCTGTAGTTCAACTCTAATGAATAAGGATTTGCCCTCATCCCCCAACCCCGAATCCTATATATGGGATTCGGGGAGCTAGAATTTCAAAGTCCCTCATTAAGTAACTCAAGGTATGGTATCGCTATCTGAAGCTTCTTAAAATATAGTGCTTCTCATCTCCAACGCCGATTTAGCCGCAGTAAACTTTTTATCCGCTCACAAAACCTTTCTACCAGAGGTCTAGGCTTTGATACATATCTAGGCGATCGCATTTTCCGTGCAGCACCAGGATTTTTTAACCCTTGTTCTATTTGTGCAGCTTTATTTAAATCGGAAGCGGCTCTATATTCGTATCCGAGTTGAGAGCAAACTAGCCCACGATATTTATATGCGTCAACATAGTTAGGATTGAGACGAATTGCGTGGGTAAAATCTGCGATCGCATCCTCATATCTTCCTTGCGTGGCATTCTCTACTCCTAAAGTATAGAAAGTTTCTGCATCCCAACGATTGACAGATATTTTTGGAGGATTTTTAGGCGAAGATGAAGAGGGATTTTCAAAAATGGGAGGCTCAGATGGACTTTCTGATTTGAGCTTATTGTAAGCTACGTTAATTAATTTGATTTTTTCCTCAGCTTCCTGTTTTTGCTTTTGATCAAAAAAGCGATCGGGATGCCAAATTTTCACTAGTTGACGGTAAGCTCGCTTTACTTGTGCTTGAGATGCACCGGGTTCCAGCCCAAGAATTTCATAAGCATCATTAATATCGAGGTCATCGCGCATACTGAAAAAATCGGCAACTATTATAGATATATGTTAACTATTCCCCTAAATCTTCTCCAATCAACCCAAACGCCACATTCTGGTTATCACTGGGATGGTAGTAGTCGCCGCTTTTTTGAAGGTTGGTATTACCGCGTCACTTTACCGGAAATGGGGCAAACATTCGCCTTTATGTACTCCATCGAAGATCCCATCGGCGGTAAACCCCACAGTGGTGGTGCAGCCCAAGTCCTCGGCCCAGATGATGAATATTTATGTCGGACTTTTCCTAATGTGAAGAAATTTTGGGGTAGTCGGGATGTTTTAGGTCTAGGTCATTGGGGTAAAACAGATTTGCAAATTGCTCCTCTGTACCTTCTCCCAGCAGAGTTTGAGCATCATGTTCAAGAGGGATATCAAGCCACAGCCACCTTGAATCAAGGAATTATTAGCGATGGCAAAGCCAACGCCAAGGGCGAACGCGCCACTAATAATTATTGCCGTTGGGAGTATGAAATTCAACCGATATACGGTTGGGGTAATCAAAATAGCATTCAGCAATCAACCGCCGGCTGGCTCTCATTCTCGCAGATTTTTGAGCCAGGATGGCAGATTTTAATGGCTCACGGTTTAGCCAGTGGAAAAATTGACTGGAATGGCAAAATCTACGAATTCACCAACGCTCCAGCCTACGGCGAGAAAAATTGGGGTGGTGCTTTTCCTCAAAAATGGTTTTGGATAAATTGTAATTACTTTGAGGGCGAACCCGACTTAGCCTTAACTGCTGGCGGTGGACGGCGGGGTGTGCTGTGGTGGATGGAATCTGTAGCGATGATTGGGTTGCACTATCAAGGCAAGTTTTATGAATTCGTTCCCTGGAATTCCCAAGTAGATTGGGAAATTCAGCCTTGGGGTAGATGGCAAATGAAAGCTACTAACCATAACTATGAAATTGAATTGACAGGAACCACAGATTTAACTGGTACACCTCTGCGTGCGCCTACAGAGGATGGTTTAAAATACTGTTGCCGAGACACCATGCAAGGAAAGTTAAATTTAGAGTTACGAGAACTCAATGGGAGAAAATCTCAAATAATTCTAAAAGCAGAAAGTTTTCTTTGTGGTTTAGAAGTAGGCGGCGGCTCTTGGGATAGTTTTTGGCTGTCTCGCTAAAACTACTGCTATAATCGTATATGCTTCCTAGTTGGGGTTGTAGCTCAGTTGGATAGAGCGGACGCCTCCTAAGCGTCAGGTCGTGCGTTCGAGCCGCACCAGTCCCGTCAAAAAGAAATCCCTAAGACCTTGGCTAGTAGCAGGTCATAGGGATTTTTTTAGATGATATCATCTACCAGCACTGTCCCTCCCTCACAAAAATCGATGCTGAGATGATAATCTTCAAGCAGTGCTGTGCCAATTAGGGGACGACGACCCATCGCTAAAACTGGGATCACGCATTCTGTGCCATTCCAGAAGATAGTGGCTTGATGAACATTGGTTATGATACGAGAATTGTCCGCAAGATTCGCTTTGATTGGCGCAACGTAAGGCAAATCCAGGTCTGTGACTACCGTAGATGGCAAGGTTAAAAACCCTTCAAATCCTGTATCGACAACACATTCAATTTCTACTTCTGCACGTCCCAAACGACAAATAGTGATACTTATACCTGCCTGAAGCCCAACAACTGTTCCATGTATCACTATGCTGTCCTAACCAACGTACCACCGACTGCATAAACAGCATCATAGCCAATTCGCTCTGTCCAAATGATTGCGTTTGGCTGTTTGGCTTGCAGCCGATGACAAGCCACAATGAAATCGTCATCTATTTCGTAATCACCTGTAGTGATATTGATTGCAATGATTTTGCCGATATTTTCTGTTGTTTCGACTTGGGTACAGATACTCTGCTGGTAAAGTTTTTCGCCATGTTGAGCAATTTCTTCGCGGCTGAGGTTGGGATAAGGCATAGAAGCAACCTTTTCTGTATCCGATTTCTGATTCCATCTTAGAACAAAATCGAAAGCCCGAAGCAGTCTCTATTTGGGAATATAGGTAAACTCCATCGCCGAGAGGCTAAGGTTCTAGAGCGTTTATTTGTCTTTGTGTATAGGGAGCAAGCGATCGCTTTGCCAATTATCTACTGCATTAAAGAATACTCGGATGCAAAAGTGCGACACCGATAGCGTAGCGTAAAGCCTTCTCTTCGAGAGGCTGCGCCAACGGCATAGCTTCGCTATGAGCGACGCAGGAGCGTCATAGCCCGTCGTAGACATCGCATCCTGTGATTGGTGAATTAGGATTATTTGGATAGATGATTAATATATAACCCGATACGCCGTTTGTGCGCGGGACATTTCATGTTATTGTCTGACTTATTTTATAGGAAATTTCATATAAAATGGACAATGACGAGGATATTATAGAAATTCCTTTACGACCTCTGGTTTGGATGGGAGACTCTCTCAAAAATATCCGCTCATTTCCTGTTGATGTGCGTGCATCAGTAGGCTATGCGCTGCAATTGGTGCAAGCAGGAGAAACACCAATGGATGCCAAACCTTTTAAAGGGGTTGGAAGCGGCGTGTATGAAATCGTCAAACGCTACGATACCGATAGTTACAGGGCAGTCTATGCGGTAAAGATTGGAGAGAAAATCTATGTCCTGCACGCTTTTCAGAAGAAATCAAAACAGGGGATTAAAACCCCACAGGCTGATGTTGACCTGATTAAACAACGCTATAAGGACGCAGTGGCAAGAGAGAAACAACAATGACACAGGAAGCCGTTTTTGAAGAAAGCAGTGGCAACGTATTCGCTGATCTTGGTTTAGAGGATGCTTCGGAACTTTTTATGCGGGGCAAGATAGGGATTCAGGTACTGCGCCTCCTTTCTCAACGCAACTTGAAACAGCGCGAAATCAGCGAACTTCTTGGGATTCCCCAGCCAGAAGTATCTCATTTGATGAAAGGAGAGTTTCAACGCTTTGGCGAGGGTAAACTCCTTATTTTCCTCAAGCGGCTTGATACGGAAATCACCTTACATCTTCGCCCTCGTCATGCATCGGGCCAATCTGTTGAAACTGTTATATCGCTATAGGAGAGGATGGAAGCCAGGTTGGATCAGAGTTTAGAGCAAACCAAGATTTATTAAAAAACAGCTTGTAGGTAACTCTATTTCAAACACAGAGACACGCGATGTGCAACTTAGGATTGAAACCCCGCTTCCATTCCTCTCCCCCACTCCTGAGAGGCTTTGATTCTTACTCCCCTTCCCTTGCAGGGAAGGGGTTGGGGGTTAGGTTTGAGAGAAAGTTGCACACGGCGTGAGACTTTAACTTATGCAAAAAGTCTATTGAGTTAAGCCAGCGATCGCTTGGCTAAATGATAAGGGCGATCGCGCATTAAACTAGTGACAAGAAGACGACTATAATAAATTTCTTCATTGCTAATCAGCGACTCATTGCAAAAATCTGTTCAGCCGTTAAGGGAATATTCGGAAACAATCTAGAATCAATTCGATCCTGTCCTCGAAACACCTTTGGGGGTAAATACTCTGCACCTTCAAGTTGGTAGATTGTAATGGTTGGCTGCTTAGGAGAGCCAATGAAGCGAATCCCACCAAAAGCAGCATAGTCTACAATGATGTACTCGAAAACGCCCAAGTCTTCATATTCAGCAAGTTTTGTCAAATAGTCGTCCTTCCAGTTGTTGCTAACGACCTCAATGATTCCGGGCGGTGGAATATATGCAGCAGCAGAACTAGAGATAGTTTTCATCCTCTGCCATTCAACTCTTGCAAATATGACAATATCTGCTTTCCGGCTTTTTTCCTTTACTCCTGGTGCTGTCTTGAGCCGAACCTGCTTGGACTGGCGCGACACGTAAGGCAGGTCATTTTCTTGGCAGTGATTTTCTAAATAAGCACACAGTCGCTGGATCAAATCCTCATGATTTGCATTTGGTTCTGATAATGGCACGGGAATCCCATCCAATAGCTCAAACTCTCTGCCTGAACCATCATCCCAGGCAAGAAACTCTTCAAAAGTCAGTGGTTGTGTGACGGTTGCGTACATCGCCCTCGCTCCCTTGCTGACGGGTACTTCACTCAATGGTACCAAGATGTACAGCTTTGTCTATAAGTCCTGGCTGATTTTCCTGCCGTAGTTTTGAAACAACGGCTTGAGGTTGGGTAATGCAGAGGCGCACAGAAATTTGGTAAGTGCGTAGGCGTAGCCAGCTGTAGACATCGCTCTTAACCAAAAATCACCCCTCAATCAACAGCGATGGGAAGCGAATTGTATATTTGCCAAGGTGCTGGAGATACAAAACGATCTGAATAGGAACAAAATCTCCATCACCTACTAGAACATAAGGCGCGATCGCCCTTGGGATTTATCTTAAAGCCTTTAACAGATCACACTGTTCATTCCATCTCCAATCGCATCTAAAATTCACATTATTTTACGAATGCGAATACTTTTAGATGAAATAACAGTAAAAGCTCCTAATAATTCATCTGTGTGTTCATTAATGGCATTGACAATAATTTCTGCTCTATCATTTGAAGATAAACCGAATAACCGAATTAACACCACACCTGCCGCAATTCGACGCAAACGGAAAACTAACTCACCAAAATCTTTATCTGATGTCAATAAAATTGCACCTTCATTATTAGCCAAGTTCAAAACTTCATCGTCAGGAATTCCCGGTTCCATTTCCACAACATACAAAACTTCGTGACCATCCAGCCGCAGACGTTCAACGATTTGCCAATCTAAATTTTCGTCTCCTAAAAACTTCAAGAAGCTTTCTCAATCGTTGGATAAACCACATCATACCGCAAAGCTTGAGCCGCAAATGCCAAAGCTGCTTTAATTCCTTCATCGCTAAGTCGCGGATGCGCTTCGATTATTTGCTGAGGTGTTTCACCCGCAGCAAGCTTTTCGAGAATTAATTCAACTGTAATACGAGTTCCTGAAATTACAGGTTTACCCATCATTATTTTTGGATCGGATATGATTTTTTGCATGAATTAGGATTTTTTGGATAGATAATTAATTTAATATATAACGCCTTTGATAATTCTTCTCAATCACCTACCAGAACACAAGGCGCGATCGCCATTGGCGTTGTTTCCATAAAGCTAAGAACTACTCATAACACTCTTGAATTCATCCCCAATCAGATATTAAACTTCATCAGGATTTATCCCAAGCTGTCTCAAGCGTTCTGCTAAACGCTGGGCTTTTTGCTGTTCTTGTTCTAATTGGGATGTTAATAATTGGGATTTTTCTTGCTCATGTTCTAATTGAGGTGATAATAACTGCGATTTTTCCTCACCAGTTAATAATAAATTTCCTTGTGCATCCCACCAACGCAACCAAGGCGCTGTAGTATTTCCATACTGGCCTTCCCAAATACCCAATTCGACACCCATCAAAGAAATCTCATAGTTTCCGCGTTCGTTAGCGGTGATCTGCTTATACCTACCATCAACTAAGTGATAAACCTCAACCGCAGCTTTGCTAAACTCGTAAATGCCGTAAAAAGGTACGCGGATTGCTTGCTCGTATACCCAGAATTTACCAGTAATTGGAGTTTTATCTCTTTCTTGTGAACCATCCCCAGAAGCGAATTCCATTACAATTAGGGGAGCGACATATTCTTGCCACAACACATACGAACGTCGAAACTGACCATTTAACACAGGTGCAACATTCGGGACGTAAAACCAATCGGGTGCTTCGGCACCGCGTTCAGGTGGTTCGGTTAAACGCCAGTAAATGCCACAATCTTGACCAATACAATACTGTTTATCTGGGTGAATTTGCTGTAGTACACCTTGAATGGAGTCGGTTAGAAGTATGCTTTGCGGATGCTCTTGAAAATTTTTCACAAAGTTTCCATCCGACTCTGGTAACTCAGTATGGTCGGGAAGGTGAGTAATGCCTAGTTCGGACAGTTTGGCAATAGTCATTGAACTTTGGCGCGAGTGAACCGGCTCATTTATCTTAGCACCGCTCCAACCAAGGGGTTGGCGGTGGGTATAGCGATCGCTTTGCCAACGTTAGGCTCGTTTCACCTGAATAGCCATTCTGACTTTTCACGGTATCTGAAAAACCTCTCTCTAAATCTCTCTCCTAAAAGGAGAGAGACTTTGAATTTTCCCCCTTCCCGACACGGGAAGGGGGTTAGGGGGTTAGGTTTTCGTGGACTTTTCCACATAACGTGAAAAGTCAGAATAGCCATTCAATTGAACGAGCAAACACATTAGTACAACAAGGCAAAAGTAAAAAGTAAATTCGATAGTCAAATAGGCTATCACCTACTAGAACACAAGGCGCGATCGCCCTTGGCGTTGGCGGAGCTATCGCTTTTCATTACCTTCTGATTAGTCTGCAAATAATCATGTAGCAAATTGCAACCCCGTGCCAGCAATTTTTCCAGTTCGATATCTGCCAAATTTTGGAAAATCACTGTACCATTACCACTACCCGCAGCCAGAGTCTTACCGTCGGGACTGAAGCTGACGCTGGTTAACTCAGCTTCATAGCCTTTCAAAGCAATCAGTAATGTCCCTTGTCGGTTCCAAATTCTTATTTTGTCATCACTGCTAGCTGCTAAAGTCTTACCATCTGGGCTAAAACTCACACTAATAAAACTATCGCCATCCCCTGCGAGAGTATTTAGCAAACCACCGTCCCGGCTCCAAAGTTGGACTGTGCTATCAATACTAACTGAAGCAATTACCTGACTATCAGGCGACCAAGCAACCCCATTTACCCGACGACTATGACCAATTAAGGTGTATAGTAATTTACCCTGTATACTCCAGATTTTCACGGTTTTGTCATCACTGGCTGAGGCTAGCAATTTACCATCTGGGCTAAAACTTACCCAATTCACTGCATCTTGATGTCCTTGCAAGGTGTTAAGCAGTTTACCGTCTCGACTCCAAAGCTTTACCGTTTTATCTTTACTAGCCGAGGCAATTACTTGACTATTAGGCGACCAAGCTACACTCAAGACGGTACTATTATGACCCTGTAAGGTGTTGAGCAGTTTACCGTCAGCACTCCAAAGCTTCACTGTTTGATCTTTACTAGCCGAGGCAATTACTTTACCATCTGGACTGAAACTAACTCCCCAAACTTGACCTTCATGCCCAGTGAAAGTACGGAGTAGTTTACCATCGCGGCTGAACAGTTTTACAGTTTTGTCTCGGCTCCCAGCTGCTAAAGTGCGATCGCCTGGGCTGAAACTGATGCTAGTTACCCAGTCATCATTATCGGCTTTGGGTTTTCGCAATAACACATCATCCCAATGCCAAAGTTTGATTGTTTTGTCCCGACTTGCAGAAGCTAAGGTGCGGCCGTCTGGGCTGAAACTGACGCTATTAACCCAATTATTATGTCCCTTTAGGGTTCCTAGCAGCACACCTTCAAAACTCCAAAGTTTGATTGTCTCGTCGGTACTTGCGGAAGCGATGGTATTACCATCACGGCTAAAACTGACGCTGGTAACTCCAGCACTATGACCTGATAAGGTTCGCAGTAATTTACCCTCCAGATTCCACAGTTTGATTGTCTGGTCTAAACTAGCAGAAGCAATGGTTTTCCCATCGGGCGACCAAGCTACACTTTTGACTGCATCATCATTTCCCTGTAAGGTTTTTAGCAGTTGGCCATCTCGACTCCACAATTTCACTGTCTTGTCAGCACTCCCGGAAGCAATGGTCTGTCCATCGGTTGACCAAGCGACACTCAAAACTGCACCATCATGTCCTTGCAAGGTTTTGAGCGGTTTACCATCCCGACTCCACAGTTTTACTGTCTTGTCTGTACTCGCTGAGGCAATAATCTGACCATCAGGGCTAAAACTGACACTATTTACTACACCTTGATGCCCTAATAAGGTAAAAAGCAGTTGGCCCTCTCGACTCCACAGTTTCACTGTCTTATCTTGACTGGCGGAAGCGATCGTTTGACCATCTGGGCTAAAACTGACGCTATTAACGACATCTTCATGTCCTGAGAAGGTTTTGACCAAGCTACCATTAGGAAGCCAAAGTTTAATTGTAGTATCCGCACTGGCTGAGGCAATTAATGAGCGGTCAGGACTGAATGTAGCATTATTTACCCCAGATAGATGTCCCTCCAAGCGATTATATTCTCTTAACCCAGAAACAGCTTGATAAAGCGCCGTCTGTACTTGCTCTCTTGTATAAGAATCTACCCAAACTGTTTGTTGTAATTTTCTTCCCGCCCTTAAACCATCTTTTAAAGCATCAATCCCTTTTTGCGATGCAAAGAGGGCTTCACTAGATGCACTGAGGGTTTTAATTTCGCTATCAACTACTGTGACGATGGAAACACTTAATCCTAATATGGCGAGAACAGAAGCAGTCAGAGCAATTTTCAATGAACGATTTAATTGAGCTTCACTAAGTCTTTGTTTCTTTTGACTTTCTGCAAGTTGAGCTGTTAGCTCTTTTTCTTTTAATTCGGCTCGTAATTGCTCAATTTGTAACTGACTTAATTCTTCTCGTTTGTGTAGTTCTCGCAATTCTGTTAATAAATCTAATCCCTGTTGGGGATGAGGTTCTACTAAGATAGAACGCTGCTTTTTCTGGCTAAGTTCGCTCTTAAGTCGCTCAATCTCAGCTTTACTTTGTTCTACTTTGTAGCGCAACTGATTTAGTTGTACTTGTAAGCTTGATTCTTGTTGTTGCAGATAGCGAATTAAGTCTACTAAATAATCGTGAATCAGTTGATAGCGTTCTGGTACATCAGGGAATAATACTACCAAACCGGAGCTAACTAAAATTTCTAATACTAACTCTAATTTGCTAGCATCTTCTAATTCTGCTAGCTGTGCTGCTAATTCAGCACGAGTTTTAAAAGGTCGGTTGTTACTTTCATCTGTTAATAAGTATAAGACGAGGAGAGCGGCTCGTTCATTTTCTGGACCGCAGTCTTTAATAAGTTCTTTAAGATATCTCTCGATAAGTTTGTTGGGTCTATATGGCTGATATTCTTCTAATGTAGTAATGCGCTCATCTTGAATTTGCGCTCCCACAACTTGTAATTCAATGGGGCGGACTTCTCCAAATTCTGTAGATAAATCTTCAATTAAGGCATCAATTAATGCAGGTTCTAAATTAAACTGCGATCGCTCGGTCAATTTTTGGATAATTGCTTTGGCATATTCTGGCGAAAAGTTATTCAACTGGTAGCGAATATGCTTGTCGAGAATATTATTATTAATCGCTTCTAGCGCCGAGAGATGTTTAAAATCTAACAGACGATGTAAATAATCTTCTCGCAAGGAAAGGATAACTTTGACAAAGGGTATATTGAGACAATCGCTAATAAATTTATCAAACTCTTGCTTTTGGTTGCGATCGCTATAACCAAAGAAAAATTCTTCAAACTGGTCAAAAATTAAAACTGTGATCAAATGGTTGTCAGCATTTTCTTGGAGTTGTTGTAAAATTCTGACAATAGTGATAGGTGTATGAGAGTAGGGCAAAACCTCCGCCGCTTCAATGGCTGTTTCTAGCTTAATATCAGCGTATATGGCAAGGGATGCGTCACTAGACATCGCCTCACTTAAAGATTTCGCTAATTCTCGCGCCCAATCGGTATAAACTTGCAGTACTACAGGCACGGCTATTTGGTCGCCAATGGCTCGATTTTGCAGTGCTGGAACTAAACCCGCCGTGACGGTAGAACTCTTACCTACCCCTGATTGACCGTGAATCACCGTTAGCTTTTGATCGGCGCGGCTAATTCTGCCAATTAAGTTATTAATATCACGCTCCCGACCAGAAGCAGCAATTTCTAAAGCAACGCTACTAGTTCCAGAAGGTGCCATTAATGCAGGGTTTGTCGCTTGTCTTTGGGGTTGCAAGCGTCCTGCACCAATAAAAGCCCGAAAACCGTACTGCTGCTCAACAGAACGCCGTTTCTGCCGAATGTAATAGGCTTCTAAATAGCGACCTTCTTCAAAATATAGCGATCGCAGTGTCCGCAACAAGCGAATATAACGATGGGCATCATATTGATGGGCACTGCTTTCTAAGGCTGCTGGTAGTTCTTTTGTTGCTTTTTCTAAGTATTCATGAGCAATTACTAGCTCACCTAAATTTCGCTGTGCTTTCGCCAACACTAAATAGTAAATTTGCCCCAGCAGTAATGGAAATAAGCAGTTATAAGGATCGTTGTGCTTTTGGGCTTCACCTAATTTCAGCAGCGATACGTGTGCTAATATACTCGCCTGTACCCACCGCGACTGCTGCACAGCCACTTGTGCCAGAAAACCGTAGTCACAAGCTAATTGAATTTGATTACCATAAGTTTGATGCAATTCCAAAGACTTTTGAGCAACAGTCTGCAACTCTTCCCACTCTTGCAGATATTGCAAAACTTCTGCAAGTTGACCGATAAATCCAGCAACTACATCTAAACGCCCAGCCACCTGTAAAACATGCAAACATTGCTGAAAATAAAATTTAGCTGTGTACCAATGACGACGGTTTTCTAATTGATTTTGCTCTGCTAAACGGCAATAACACAGCCCAATATAAAACAGCAAAACTCCCTGTCGTAGAAGTAGAGGAGATGGCCGATTAGGAGGCGTAGACGAATAAAATACCCCCTCATCTCCCCCTGCTTCCCCTGCTCCCCTGCTCCCCTGCTCTCTTGCTTCCCCTATTTCCTCTAACTTTTGCCAAACTTGTAAGCTTTGCTGAAAATGGCTTAAAGCTGTATTGATGCGATCGCTAATATAATTATCTAGACCAAAAACAAACTCTAAACTAGCGTATAATTCTGGCTCTAAGGTAATACCACGATTGTGCAACTCTTCAATGGCAAAGTGGAGTTCATAGCTATTTTTCCAGACTTGCTCCACAGTAAAATAATGCTTTGCAACTTGAGGAGGTTGATGTTGTCCAGCATCGCTTGGTAACACCGTGGCAAATAAAGAGTCTGTTTCCTGTTGCAAAAATTGCCGTAATGATTGAGTTGTCATCTCAAACCGAATCGGTGTAGCCGCCCAACTAGCAAAATCTGGTGCTAAACGGACTACCTTTTGCAACACTTCTTCATTCACCCACAAAATCATCGGGAATGGGTGGCGTTTGCGAAATTCATCACGAATATGATTGATAGACCTTAATAGGTCATCGATTTCATCTACTGACTCTAAACCCAAAATCATCAACGCCGATGGCCGATTATCTTCAGTTACCAGTTGTAAATGAATACTTGTGTAAAGACTTCTCGCATTATGCGGCAGAATTACCTTTTGAATCTGGTGTACTCCTGAAGAGAGTTCTTCGAGTCGTTGCAACATAAGCTCTTGCAAAACTCGATAATTGCAGCACACCAAAACCAGAGAGAATTGACCGCTAGAAAGGGCAATTGCTCTCCCCAAACTCCTTAAAGCCCGCTCATTAGCTGCTCTTATATCTGCTTGTGGGTGTCGTTCAACCATGATTTAAATTTTTCCGTCTCTGCTAAAACTGGGTTGACGGCAAACCAAGCCCCCTGATGATCTCGGTATTCAAATACAAATAAACTTCGCAATAAAGTATGGTATTCTATATCACCTCTCACTCTCTGCTGTTGCACCACCTGAAAGATTAGTTCCCACTCATGGGGGTCAATGGCGTTGGCTCGGTAATCTCGCTGTCTGCGAATCACCAAATCGACACATTCCCGCTCAAAAGGTGGATCTTGTTCTCTCAGACAGTCAAACAGTAACCCTAATAAGTCGCGGACATGACCACCACTAATCAAGCACAAGCGATCTAAGGTTTCTAGACTATCAAACACCTCTGTAATTAAGCCTAACCGATCGCTAGGTAAAATGTCTGGAAAAGCTCTAGCTAGAACCATTTGCCGTAACATTGCTAGCCCTTGAGGAAAAATCTCTCCAGAGCGCAGACGTACAGGTATCATCGGTAATACTTTTGGTGCGACTCCTCCCCCTAAACGATGCTGAAGTTCGGCGCTATCGTTGGAGAAAGTCAGAGCTAAAGGAATAGTGTAGACTACATGACAATTCAGTTTTCGTAACTGTTCACCACGCTGAATAAATAAGTATTCTGGCAGCGATCGCCCCGATGGTAAAGGGCGAATTGCGACTCTATCCAAATTATCAACAATAACTACTAGTCCTTTTTTACCTCTGGTTTTCAGTTCCTTGTTGGCACGTTCTAGTAATTCTTGATTAATTGACTGTAAAATATTTGCTGTTCGCGGTTCTAGATAATCTCTTAACCGCCGCCGCAATTGGGGACTTTCTTTAGTTTTAGCTGTAATTTTGGCAATTCCCACAGACAATTCTGCTTCTACTCCAAGGTCAATTGGCGTTTGCAGAAAATCCACAATTTCACCAAACAACTTGGTAAAGTAAGTAGGCTTGAGCCTAATTTTCATGGCTTCTAGGCTTTCACTTACTTGTCCTGCGATCGCTAATAAAATATCAGTCACATCCACATCTGCCATTTCTAAGACATGGGTAGACTCAAAGTAAACGACATGAAATTGCTGCGCTTCTAACTCAGCTTTCAGCCGCAACAACTCCGTTGATTTTCCACAGCCGAGATGTCCTGTAAATAACTGACAAGTTGGTGTATCCGGTGATATCCGAGCGATCGTGCGCTGCAAAGCCTCGATGATTTTACCACCCCGCACCGCAGCAAAATCGATATAGTACCTGCGATCGCTGGCGTTTCCTATGATTAGAGGTCTGCTCGGATTGCAAGCCTGATAAAATCTTTCTAAATCTAGGAGCATAACTAATCAAGTTCACTCAGTAATGGGAATGACAAAATTTATTGAATAAATATATTGATTTTAGGGAATTTATGCCTTATTTTAATCAAACTACTAACTAAACTAGCAACATTTCGGATAATTGTTTATACATAAGTTAGATGTAGCACAAAGTAATACTGAGATTTTAGTTAAAATAAGCAGAAATACTACTATAAGTACAAATAGCAATAATATCTAATATTAAATAAGTTACTCTTATCAATATTAAAAACATCCAATACAAAAAAAGGTACTGTTAAGTACAGTTTTGTAGCTGTCTTGAACCCGTCATCAGCTTGAGTTATTGAGAGCTTCCGTCACTTTGGCGAAAAAATAATCTACAATCCTTGCAGTATAAGACTTTTAGCAAGAATGTTGGTTAATTACAACTTCAATTTAGGGACTGACAAGAAATAAATTATCCATCTTGTAGGGTGGGCATCCTGCCCGCCGTGAATATGGGACGGGTGTTCGCCTAGCGGCACGTAGTGCTGACACCCATCCCATTGCTACCGAGACGAGGACTTTTCAAACATCCTCTTAGAGCTATTTTTGTAAATAGATTTTGCCTCTAGTTACAAAAATAACGATTTTGTTGATGACAGCTTTTAAATTCAGAGTGATACCATTTCCCGGAATGCCTGATACAAATGATTTGTCTCTAACTCTTTCCCCCTGCTCCCTGCTCCCCTGCTCCCCTGCTGCCTATTTGTATCAACTTTAAAGTGAAATAGTATGACTACCCCTGAAGTATTGACGCTCGCTAATCTACAATCCCATTGAGTATAAAATTATCTTGTCATGTAGCTTATCAGGCAGAATATGCTTTAGCACCGCTCCGAGTTTGGCATCTTGTCCAACCAGATAGCGCGTCTTGGGTTGTTTTGCAGTGAGCGCATGAACAACAGTCTGAGCGACAATATCCGCCGAAATTCCCTTAGATGCGAGAATCTGCATTTTCTTGCGGACAATATTCATTGCTTGACCGTAGAGATTCTGTGCCGATTGTGGTAAATCGTACTGTGCTACTTCAGATTGACTTAGGGACTTTTCCCAGATTGGGGTAGCAATAGAACCAGGTTCAATAATTGAAACCGAGATTCCCCAAGGACGTAATTCCATCCGCATCACATCCGTGAGTGCTTCCAAGGCAAACTTAGAAGCATTGTAAGCTCCCAAGAACGGCGTAGGACTCCTACCAGCAATGGAACCCATATTGATAATTCGACCCCGACTTTGACGTAAAAGACCAAGAAATGCTTGTGTCACAGCTAATTGTCCGGTGACATTAACCTGCATCTGGTGTTGAAATTCTGCGATCGCTAATAATTCTAAAGGCCCAGGGATAGCAATTCCGGCATTATTCACTAAACCTAAAATTCCAGTACCACCAACTTCATTTGTTACCTTATCAACCGCAGCTGCGATCGATTCAGCATCAGTAACATCTAAAAAAATTGGCATGAGTCTTGGCGATCCTTTCTGCTTAAGTGTTTGAGCATCAATATCTTGACGCACACCAGCAAAAACAGAGAAACCCAACTGGTCTAAAAGCAAAGCAGATGCTTGACCAATTCCTGTTGAAGCTCCCGTAACCACTACTGTACGTTGATGTTCTAAAACCATTAATTTTCTTTTTTTATGATGGGACTGCGGTAATTACGTTAACGAAACGGGGCGTTCGCGATAGCGTCTCGTAGAGAAGCCCATTACGAATTACGAATTACGAATTACGAATTAGTATCAGTCTTTACAAGTACCAAACCGAAGACAATCTTCGGTTTGATCATCTCTAGCTGATATTTGCCAAGGCAATATGCGTGAGTGGGCATTTGTACTGTAAGCAATTAGAGCAGCTATTACGGGAGGCTGGTTTTTGACAATTGTCACGTCACTACTACGACTGTTACTTAGTCCAACATTGCATAAATAAACAGGCAATGCCATCAAGACAATGCAAATTGTCCGGTTCATACTCAACCTCAGCTAAAAATTTCCGATTGCGCTATGTATGTATAGATGCCACCTTGATGAACCGGATTTTTAAAACTGAGTATTATATGTTAATGTTGTGTGAATTTACCCAGCGTTACTAGTAGTCTGTCCCATAAGTTTTGCAAGGCTGTAAGATCCCGGACTTCTTAAAGAAGTCCGGGATCTGCTCACCCTCACCTATCACAATTAATGTGACAGACTACTAGCCGCAGAGACGTGATTTCTAAATTATCAGTTCCACCCTTTTTTAGGTTAGGCATTGCCTACAAGATGGCTTCCTACTAACTTATGCAGATGCAACCCGAAAAAACAGGACAAAAAACCCACAGCACCCAAAAACATATCTTGGTGACTCCATTCCCTAGATAAAATAATGAAGAGTGCTGAGTTTCAAGTTCTAAGTAAAAAATCTTGCTTATTACTTAGCACTCAGTTATAAATGTTGCCTACTAGCTGACTCATGCCGCCTTTACAAGACGTAGATACTGCAAACGTTCCCAACATCGACCCAGAAGAATATGGCAACTCAGATACAGATCCTCTTAATGAGTTGCCAGATGAAGTTGAAATGTCCCTTTTCGACCACCTAGAAGAGTTACGACAGCGCATTTTTTATTCGCTGATTGCCGTAGCGGTGGGGATTATTGGCTGTTTCTTTGCCGTTAAGCCAATTGTCCAGCTGCTTGAGGTTCCAGCACAAGGAGTAAAATTTCTCCAACTTGCACCCGGAGAATATTTCTTTGTGTCCTTCAAAGTTGCAGCCTACACTGGTTTAGTACTTTCTAGTCCTTTCATTCTTTACCAAATTATCCAATTTGTGCTTCCAGGACTGACTCGCCGCGAACGCCGTTTACTTGGGCCTGTGGTTTTGGGTTCGAGTGTGCTGTTCGGCGCGGGGTTAGTATTTGCCTATTTACTCCTTATCCCCGCAGCTTTGAAATTTTTCATCAGCTACGGAGCAGATGTAGTTGAACAACTTTGGTCAATAGATAAATATTTTGAATTTGTGCTGCTACTGTTATTTAGCACTGGTTTAGCATTTCAAATTCCCATCATCCAATTGTTGCTCGGTAATTTAAATATTGTCTCATCAGAACGAATGGTTTCTGGTTGGCGTTACGTGATTATGGGAGCAGTAGTTTTAGGAGCTGTGCTGACACCTTCGACTGATCCTCTAACTCAAAGCCTTTTAGCTGGAGCCGTTTTAGGGCTTTATTTCGGTGGTGTTGGACTGGTGAAGCTCACAGGTAAATAATATAGGGAATAGATGACAGGTGACAGGGAATAAGTAAAATTATTAACTCATTACTAATTATTCCTTAACCCTTGTTCGCGTAAGAGGGTATCAGACCATAAAGCATCTTCTGGTTTTAGGGGTGGTACTGGTTCTTTATTATAATCAATTGCTAAGTAATATCTGGCACGATTGTATATACCATGCAATAAAGATTGCAAATCTACAATCGCTTCTGTATCTTCTGACTGTAACGGTAATGAAAATACGGGAATCCTTTCTCTGACGCTAAATCCGTATAATTTAGCTTGAGGACGTGTTTCACTTCTGCTAACAATAATTTGATAATCTGTTACAGGCACTTCCCCTAAAATTGACATGGCTTTTCCACTTCTGAGTAAATTAATTTCGACTAAGTGAGAAAGACTAGCTAAAACTTGTTTGCGTTTCAGTTGATATGCTTTTCTACCTTCGCCTGGGCGTTTATTTTTAGGAGATAAAACTTCGATAGAAGTTACCACAAAACCTGTAGAAACTTCTCGAATTTCTAAGTAATTCTCCGTAATATGTTCAGGTAACGGTATCATCACCGTAATGCCTTCTGACGTTTCTGTTTGGGTAGTAGTTGATGAGTATTGCTGCGGTGATTTGTGTTGAGAAAAAATAGAAACATCAGGTATACCAACTAATACAGAATCTGAATTATCACTTAAATAAGTACGTTGTTCAATTGCAACTCGATACTGTGGGGGAATATTTTCTTCAATAGTATCTGCTATAGCTGTAATGAATCGATGATGTAATTCTGACCAAAATACAGAATTTTCTAAATAAGGATTCATTCCGGGAAATGGAAAATTCATAGTTTTACTATCCTGAAATGACGGATTAGAATAATTCTAAATTAAGGAAGAAAAACTTGGTCATAATATCCATTCTGAAGAACGTTCACCTAAATCTAGAGGAATGCTAACAGCTTTACCGAGCCGGGGGCGATCGCGTGTTTGGGTAATAAATGTTTGTACTTGTGTTGACCCACCCAAGGCATGAAGATAATTAGCAATGCTGTCAAGATGCTCTTGGTACTCCGCCTCACTCAAGGGAAAAGAAGCTTGCTCCAGATATTTCCACATTACTTGCAAAAATATCTTTCCCTGTGCCCGCCGAAACTGGACATCGTAAGAATATCCCCACTTATCAAGCAACATCTGACGTAATTCCTGTCCTGTCATAGCTTTTTTCAATCAGATTTTACATTTAGTTATGATGTTAAGTTCCGTGACTCCAGTATGATAAGGATATAAAGAAATGTAATGCTAACAGAAAAGATGCTTTTTATATCTTGGAACAAAGAAGTATGGCATCGTTGTGAGCGCTAGCATTTCGACTTAGACAAGAGTTCCTCAAGTACAGTACTTTTGTCAAAATGCTTAACAAAATACACAAAGAGCGCGTAGATTATGGCTCAATTTTCTGAATCAGCAGACGTGCCCGATATGGGGCGTCGTCAGTTCATGAATCTGCTCACTTTTGGGACTGTTACTGGAGTAGCTCTGGGTGCATTGTATCCCGTTGTCAACTACTTTATTCCACCCGCAACCGGTGGTGCTGGTGGTGGTGTAACGGCAAAAGACGAGTTAGGTAACAATGTTAGCGTCACTAAATTTCTAGAAAACCGGAATGCAGGCGATCGCAACCTAGTCCAAGGACTGAAGGGAGATCCTACCTATATTGTGGTAGACAGCAAAGAGGCGATCAAAGATTATGGCATTAACGCCATCTGCACTCACTTAGGTTGTGTCGTCCCCTGGAACGTTGCTGAGAACAAATTTAAATGTCCTTGTCATGGTTCTCAGTATGACGAAACTGGTAAGGTTGTTCGGGGCCCAGCACCGCTATCTTTGGCTTTAGCCCATACCAACGTCAGCGACGACAAAATCGTTTTGACCCCTTGGACAGAAACCGACTTCCGCACCGGTGATGCACCTTGGTGGGGTTAATCATTTTGTCCTTAGTCCTTAGTCATTTGTCCTTTGTTTAGGGCCTAATGACTAATGACCAATGACTAATGACCAATGACTAATGACAAATTCAATCGTTGCCCTTATTAGAGATGAGAAATGTTTTCCGAACAGCGAGGTTAACTCGCAGTGCTAGAGCGATCGTAAAAACATTGCTCATAGCGATCGCCACTGTGACATTTTACTTCACCAGCGATCTAGCCCTTCCCCAATCAGCTGCCGCCTATCCATTTTGGGCACAGCAAACCTATCCCGAAACCCCCCGCGAACCAACCGGGCGGATTGTTTGTGCCAACTGTCACCTAGCAGCCAAGGTTACAGAAGTGGAAGTTCCCCAATCGGTACTACCTGACACTGTATTCAAAGCTGTGGTGAAAATCCCTTACGATCTGGCCGCCCAGCAAGTTGGTGCCGATGGTTCCAAAGTTGGCTTGAACGTCGGTGCTGTACTGATGCTACCTGAAGGCTTTAAGATTGCTCCCGAAGACCGGATTTCCGAAGAACTTAAAGAAGAAATTGGCGACACTACCTTCCAACCCTACAGCGAAGACAAAGAAAATGTCGTCATCGTCGGCCCTTTACCTGGTGAACAGTATCAGGAAATTATCTTCCCAGTTCTTTCTCCCAACCCCGCAACCGACAAAAACATCCACTTCGGTAAATATTCAGTTCACGTAGGTGGTAATCGCGGACGCGGACAAGTTTATCCTACTGGCGAAAAGAGCAACAACACTGTTTACAACGCTTCCGCTACTGGCACAATTACCAAGATTGCCAAAGAGGAAGATGGAGATGGTAACGTCAAATATCTAGTCAACATCCAACCTGAATCAGGTGATGTTGTCGTTGATACCGTTCCTGTAGGGCCAGAACTGCTTGTTTCCGAAGGGCAAACAGTTAAGACTGGTGATGCTTTGACCAGCAACCCGAACGTCGGTGGATTCGGTCAAATAGATGCAGAAATCGTACTGCAAGACGCATCTAGAGTCAAATGGATGATTGCGTTCACCGCTCTTGTAATGTTGGCTCAAGTTATGCTTGTGCTGAAGAAGAAGCAGGTTGAGAAAGTTCAAGCTGCTGAGATGAATTTCTAAATTCTTTGCTAAATCATTTCTTGTAGGACAGGCATCTTGCCTGTCTTTTTTAATGTTAATTACACGAAACCTGAAAATTTTGAGCTTAAGTCTTAGTAAACTTTGAGCGTAAATACTTTAAAATTTCCTAGTCTGCTGAGGTACAAATCTCTGCGTACCTTTGCGCTTTACTTTGCGTTCCTTTGCGTTTCAAAATATTAGCTTGCTATGCAGAACCCTTCTAAACTTGTTCCTTATACCCAAGAAATAAGCGATGAAATGGATGATTTACTAGCTGATGTAGTTATAGATTAATGGCTGCATTAACTTGTAATGGTTGGCAGATTTTTTTCTAGCCGTTGTTTAACGAACAATGGGTAGAATTGCGTAATAGGGTTCGTGTTTTAAAAAATGATTTACCTAAAGAAGAATTTATTAAACATTCAAATGTAAAATTATTAAAAGCATTGAATATTGGCATTAAAGAAAAAATTCCTCAAGACCCTTTTGCTAGTCACTTTGCTTTGCAAAAACCTTTGCAAAAGTATAGTCGGCTCAAAAAAATGGAGCTAACTGAACGATATAGATTATTTTTTAGATCATTTAAATAACCAAAAATCATTATTATTCTTTGGTTGGGTTTTCCTCGGAAGGAAGGTGATAAAAAAGATTGTTATCAAGTTTTTAGCAAAAAAGTTGAAAATGGGGATTTTCCCGAAAGTATTGATAATCTGCTTGCAGAATGTGAATTAAAAGATCCTGAAAATTCAAACGAAGATTAAGCAGTGATTGGATACAGCGATCGCATTTTGAGCGATATTATTGAATCTAGCCCTAGTTGAGTTGAGGGATTTACCCATGACAGTCTCAATAGAGTATATTCCCGTTACCCCGATTGAGTACCCAGATGAGGACGGTAAGCCGATGGCTGAAGGAGATATCCAGTGCAGTTACTTGACTTATGCAAGAAATGCGCTACGGATTTATTTCCAAAATCACCCAGATGTATACGTCGCTGGTAATCTATTTATTTACTACGAAAAAGGTTATCCAGAATTGGTTGTCGCACCAGATGTATTTGTAGTCTTTGGAGTGGAAAATCGTGACAGACGCTCTTACAAAACCTGGGAAGAAAATAATCAAACCCCAGATTTTGTCCTAGAGATTACCTCAAAAAGCACCCGCAGCAAAGACCAAGGCGCAAAGAAAGGAATTTACGCCTTTCTGGGAGTGCGTGAATATTTCCAATATGACCCCACAGGCGATTATCTCAATCCCCAACTCCAGGGTTTACACTTGGTCGATGGGAATTATTTTCCAGTAGCAGCCAATACCCTGCCAAATGGTACAGTGTCCCTAGCTAGTCAAGTTTTGGGGCTAGAGTTACGCCTGGAAGCAGGAAAACTACGTTTTTACAATCCAGCTACAAGTCAAACACTGCTAACTCATGAAGAGGAAGTAGCTGCACGAGAAGCCGCAGAAGAGGCTAGACAGCAAACGGAGCAAAAAGCGCAAAGATTAGCTGCTAAACTTCGAGAACTAAATATTGATCCAGATAGCCTTTAGCTAAATCCGGCAATGTTAATAAAATAATAGGGTGAGTATGATTTACCCACCCTAACTATGCTTACTGAATTAGACAATAATCTCAAAGTTCTCCGTTAATCTTACGCCTGATGATTTCCATCTGCGCTTGCATATCAGCTTCTGTCACAGGCATAGGATACTTTGGAGAATTAGGGTCGCGTTTGCTCATCAGAAAACGTATAGCTTCAATGTCTTCACGGTTTTCTACGACATAAGCTCTCAATTCTGTAAAACTCATTTGTTCATAATTCGGGTTCATTGACAAACTCCCATTCGCCATTGCGATAAACAATAATTTGCAGTTCATCCGCAGATAGAATGTAAACTTCTCCGATTTTGTCGTCAAATCGAAATAAGCGGATGTCTTTGTAAAGATTTGACAGCATTTGACAAACCCGTACACACGCTAAGGCTTGCTCTGTTGTTGGTAAAATAAACGCTCCTCACTACTAATATAGGGTGAGTTCGATGAACCTCTCCCTCCCAGCCTCCCTTTCCGTTTCGGAGAGGGAGGAGTATGAAAAATTAGGCTTTTTGCTCCCCTCTCCGCATCGGAGAGGGGCTGGGGGAGAGGTCAAAAAAGATTTGTCGAACTGACGTTAATATAAGGTGGGCAATGCCCACCCTACTGCTGTTGATTACTTTTTGTGAAGACTATAACGGACGGTAGACGCGATAGTTGATTTCGGGGAAGATATTATCCATTAACTCGACTTTTTCTAGCCAACCACTGTCAACTTTGCCAACTTTAACGTCTTCGTAGAGCTTATTGAACCGCATCAGGTGCGATCGCGTCCGTCTAATTGCGTATGGTACCATTGTTCCCGTCCGCATAATAAACGCCCAGTCAGAAGATTGTGCTAATAGCAGTTCCCGCGCCGCTTGGTTAAGCGCTTTCCACTGCAATTCATCCTCTGGTTCCAAATGCGAGATTTCAATCATCCGTTCAGCAGCTTTGTGCAAATGCGGATAAACCCACGCATTTGTTTCGTTCAACCAATATTCGTGGAAACCCTTGAAACCCCAACTCGACTGCGAAGGACGACAGACTTGCTGTGTTGGCTCATCTCGCAAATAGTCTGCTAAATGGGTCATTTGATATGTTTTTTGGTCATACCACGATTTGCGGAATAGGTAATCGATGAACCAGGGGCCTTCATACCACCAATGTCCAAATAACTCTGCGTCATAAGGCGAAACGATAATTGGCGGGCGCTGCATTATACCATAGAGATGCTCAGATTGCCGCTCTCTGTTATACATAAAGTTATCAGCGTGTTCTGCTGCCTTTTCCCTAGCCCAATAAGGATCGTAGAGTGCCTTATCTGATAGACCTAAACCACGTCCAGTAATCTTGTGATACTTAATACCCGTATTTTTCCGTTGACCATTGGGCATGATGTAGGGCTTGATATACTCATATTCTGCTTCCCAGCCCAAATCTTTGTAAAATTCTCGATATTCCGCCGCTCCAGGATAGCCCACCTCAGAAGACCATACCTGTTGAGAAGATTCATGATCTCGACCAAAGACAGCAACACCCGTTTCTGTATAAATTGGGGCATAAGTACCAAAGCGCGGCCGGGGACGGGCGTAAAGGATGCCATGCCCATCTGTGAGGAAGTAGCGTAACCCAGCATCAGCTAGCATTCGCTCTAAACCTTCATAGTAGGCACATTCCGGCAACCAAATGCCTCTGGGTGCTTGTCCAAAGGTTTGCTCATAATGCTCGCAGGCTACCTGAATTTGCGCCCATACCGCCTCTGGATACATTTTCATCAACGGCAAATAGCCGTGAGTAGCGCCGCAAGTGATGATTTCTAGGTTATTACTATCTTGGAACTTCTTAAAAGCTGTCACCAAGTCACCGTCGTAGCGTTCCCATAGCTGACGTGCTTCGCTAAACTCAGTAGCGTAATGCTCGGCTAAATAACGAAGATGCCCGTTATTGACATTATGTTCTGCTTCTAGTTGTATAAGTTCTTCTAGTTGGGCTAAGTGTGCTTCATAGCGTTCTTGAAGCAGAGGATCGCGGAGCATTGACACGAGAGGAGGTGTCATGCTCATCGTGATTTTAAAGTCGATACCGTCTCGCTTTAAGCCTTCAAATACTTTCAATAAGGGGATGTAGGTTTCTGTGATGGCTTCATAGAGCCATTCTTCCTCCAGCACGTAGTCACTTTCCGGGTGACGAACGAAGGGTAGATGTGCATGGAGTACAAGCGCGACGTAGCCGATAGCCATAGTGATTTTGGGGTGATACTTGTAAGTTGAAGGCCGAGAAGTCTAGCTGAAATTAACAATATTTTAAGACTTTATGGGGATCGTAAGAATAGTTTTCAATTGAGTTAAATATAGTGTGTGTACGGACACAACAATGTTATGCCCCAACCCCTTGTTATTGTTAACTAGTTGTAAAACCTGCCTATTTGCTTATTGTATAAGCCTCTGCTGAAAATATTTACTCAGGTTCAACAACAGAGGCAGTTCTTGCTGATCGCCTTTGGCTTTACGGGGAAGCAAGCTACACGTAGCATCTCTAAGAGTTGCTATGCCGTTGGTGTACTCCTACGAAGAAGCAAGCTACGCGCAGCATGTCGCAGATAAACCTCTCGTTCGCGTTAGCATCTCCCATAGGAGAAGGAGAAGAGTATGCTTTATGCTATGCGATCGCAAATCATAAATCCAAAGCTGATGAGATATTATTGCAATAATAATTATTATTATTTCATAATTTTCAGCTAAAAAATATATTTATTACTTTCTCAACTTGACAACTATAGATAGATATTACCTAAAAATTTTATTCGATCTATTGACATTAGTTATCAATGAGTTGTATTGTCTCAAAGGTGATAGTTAGGATTAACTCTCAATAGTTCTAATTCAACCAATAAAGCTTTTGCACCTACGAATCATGCTCAAAGCACATTTTGATTAATGCATTAGTGTGTCAAATTTTGTGATGTGTGAAATTTGTCTTGGCAAAATATTGAGTTTTTTCTCAGGAACTCGAATATAGATAGTGTCAATTACTTCGGCACTATCTACATCGATATATTTGACCTCAGAAACTTGTTTGATGCTGAATAATCAGCGATCGCAGACTGGGGTTGGTTCTGTTGGAAGTTTACTACACCAAATTTTCGGAAATATTCTCAATGACATTCAATACCAACTTCAACAATTCATCTACCTCATTTCCTGGCAGTGGCATTGAAGATTTAAGTATATTTTGCACCGCATCATCACCCCTAGATTTCCGCCTCCCTCACTCCTGCTCCAGTGCCCCGATCTACGGCACGCCTGATGATGATGTGATTACTGCCAAGGGTAGAAGCACCGTCTTTGCAGGGGAAGGGGTAAACCTGATCACCACTGGGCTAGGTAATGATGTCATTTACTCTGGTGGTAGCAGTGATTTCATTGATGCGGGTGGTGGGAACAACACCATCTTTGCAGGCGAAGGCAATAACCGCATCGTAAGCAGGGACGGCAACGATGTCATCTATGCCGGTGCAGGGAACGATACGATCTACTCCGGCAAGGGCAACGACACGATTTATGCTGGGGCGGGTAACAACGTCATCAATGCAGGTACAGGCAGAGACTCTTTGTACCTTGGCAGCATCGGCAACGACAAGCTGATCCTAGAAGGCGGTGCCGGCTCCGTTACCGTGACTGGCTTTAACATCACATCCGACAAAGTGCGGTTGGGAGCAAACCTCCTGGGTAAATCTCTCAGCTTTGCCAGCGAGAACGGCAACACCCTAGTGTTTACTGGTCGGGATCTACTGGCAACACTCAAAGGTGTGGCAGCTGGATCGCAGGCTTTGATAGACAATGGCCCGCTTTACCGCTATCAGGCAACGGATTTGGGTTCTCTGAGTACCAACCCCAACGGTGCAGTCAACGCGGCTTCGATTAACGACTTCGGACAAATCGCCGGACGCTTTGATACAGGCGCAACCTTCACCAATACGAACGCTACAACTGGTGTAGTCCAACCCAACAACCTCGTGCGTCAAGGCTTCATTTGGGAAAACGGCACCTTGAAGGCGCTAACTAGCACTGGGGTGAAGAACGGTCAGTCTGATTTTGGTGCAACAGACGGCACAACCATTACTTTGCTCACACCCAATCTGAACACCATCAGCGATCGCGGCATTATCCTCGGAACGGGTGATGAAGTGCGGCAACCGATTCCTAAACCTACCGATCGTGCCCTCTTCTGGAAAAAGGACAACAACGGCACTTACAGCCTGACAATTAACGATTTTGGCAAAGTAGAAAGTTACTTCTTTGACACCAACGAGAGCAACCTAATCGTCGGTCGCAACATCGATGCACTAGAGTTTGATAAGCCGCTTTACCTGGAAAACGGTGTGGTAACAGGCTTGGCAGAACTGGGCGGCGATGGCGGTACAGCCCGTGGAGTCAACGAAAGTGGTCAAATCGTTGGCTATGTGGACAGCGACGGAATTTTAGATGGTGTGGCTAAGAACACCGCCATTCTGTGGGAAAAAGATACCAACGGTACGTATCAACTCACCAACCTTGGTACTTTTGGTGCCGAACAAGCCACTCTGCGAGACATCAACAACAGCGGTCAGATCATTGGCTCCACTAGTAACGGAACTGGAGCCACCGCCACCAGTACGCCATTCTTGCTTCAAACAGACGGCACATTTACCGCGATCGGTAGCTTGGGCGGTAACACAGGTTCCGTCAATGGCATCAACGAATTCGGTCAAGTAGTCGGGGCTTCTCAAATCGCCGCAGGTACGAATCATGCCTACGTTTGGACAGCAATTCCAAATTCAAAAATTTAAGAGGAATCAGTCGTCGGAGAGAGTGGTGA
>NZ_JABXKH010000175.1 GCF_017115105.1 Nostoc sp. NMS2 | reverse complement strand
GAATTAAATCTTACCCTACCTCGGATGGTGTCACTTTGTTTCCAACAAAGATTGCTGATCAGGCAAGTCCTCTTGTCAATAGGCTTTGAGACGCGCTAACCCTGGGATACTTGTCTCTCATCTACACCATCAAAAATTGTGCTGTCATGAATTAATATACGCGGTGAGGGGTCACGCTCTGACCAAAGTTGCGCCAACATTAAGTCATAACAGAATATCTTCATCTTATCGATCCCTTCACTACCATCACGTCTAATTTCTACTCGGAAACTAAAGCCATTGCTTCCTACATCAATAACAAGTGTTCCTGGAACATCGTAAAGGAATCGAGAGTTAATGCTGAATAAATTAATAGCACGTTCTGCTTGCTCATTCCGTTCTCCATAGTCACGACGTGCGCGTTGTAGTAACTGTTCTTTTTCAATTTTTAAGGTACTTTTTTGTTCCTCAAATTGTTTTAGTTCTTCGATGCGTTTATTAATTTCATTGAGATTAGCTACATCATCAAGATAAATTTCTTGTAGCATTGTGTATTCTTCTAAAGCTCCATGCGTCTTTAGCACTTCTAAAAGTTCGGCACGCTCATTAGTTTTCTCTCTAATAAAACTTTCTCTAGAGGATATTTGCCTTCTAATACGTTGAATTTCACTTCCTAAAAACTCCCTACGATTCTCTATTAGTCTGCGATGAAATAGTTCTACTTCTTCTAGTCTTCTAATTACTGAACCTGGTAACTCAACACCTGCATTCTCATATATACGAACAACCTGATCTGGTCTGGGTTCATCCTCTGAGTCAAGACTAGATTGATAAAACTCCAGTAATTTATTTTCAATAATCTTTTTATTTGTTGCTTCGTGAATTTGTGAGGTTAAACGGTTAGCAGTTGCCTCTAATTCATGGTATTGGGACGCTACCCTAAAATTGTTAAGAGTTTCTTTTCTTTCACGTAATTGTGCTTCTACTTGAACCTTTAAAGCTTCAAGCTCACCTAGAGAACCAAAAATTGCAATTGCAACTCCAGGTTCTGTATCTTTTTTAAGTTTTTTAATATCTGCGATTAATTTCTGTTTATCCTTTAAAAGTTGTAAATCTCTTGCCTCTTCCCAAGCAAGACCTAATAAAAAAGCATTATTAACTTGCTTATCCCATCCAGGTTGCTTTGGATGATGCTCGAATGGTGTAGAAAATGCATCTCTTCCCCGACGGATAAAGTAAGAAATTAGTCCTCTAAAAGTAGGTTTATATTTTTTAGCTTCATTATCACTAGTTAATCCAAATGTTAACTCTCCCAAAACAGTCTTCCAGTCTTCCAAACTGAGAACTTTTTGATCTTCTTGTTGTTTTGGTTGAATAGGCCAGTTAGCAGTATCTCCATCAATTACTACCTGAGTCCTATCTTCAGTATTTCTTGTAACAGTGATAATTTGATTTGCAAGTGTAAGCTCTAAACTAAAAGCCCAACCACGAAGAGTCCTAGAACCAAGCCCTTTGGCAGTTGGAATCGTGCCTCCAAGACAAAAGTGAATAATTTCAATGAGAGTCGATTTACCCAATCCATTACGAGAATCTCTTCTGCCAGAGTCTTCTGTGCGATCTGCTAAAACTACGTTAAAGCCAGGTCTAAACTCTACGGTTTTGAATGATGCACGATTACAACGAACAGCATGAATCATCGGTGACACCTATGAAGTAATCCTGCATTCATGACCAGCAGATAATCTATCTATTCTGGTGTTTATCTGTTGCAATTGAATGGCTACATTCTGCATTTGTACAGTTGGCTCACCAGTTATTTGCATTTGCAGTTCATCGTATTCCTTCTGATAACGATTAGCCGATTCGCGCAATTGCTCAATTTCTCTTGTGTACTTAGCCTTGCGACGTGGATCATCTTCATACCGCAAGGAATCTTCATACTCTTTGAGTAAATCCTGGTCTTGTCTAATGTTGTCTTCTAAATGTTGGAGTCTCAAGTCGAAGTTTGAAGGCATCACTGTCTAAGAGTTATTATTTTAAGTTAGGCATGAAAAACACTGTAGCATTTTAGACTCAATAACGGTTAATTCTAATAGTTAACTTAAGTAATAATCCCAGTTTTTTAAACGTAAAAATTCCTACCCAGTTTTAGACTAGATAGGAATAATACATCCAGACTACATAGAATATTAATGCACTAACGCGATCGCACGTTTCGTCAACGCTTCAGCAGTCAATCCATTAAACGCCATCAACTCTCCAGCACTGGCTGTAGTTTCGCCACGTTTCCACGCAAAAGTATCACGCTTGGCTGTACTCCGTAACAAAATTGGTTCCAGCATCCCCGCAGCACCACCTGTCACCGCAATTAGCGCATCGCCATCAAATAATTCGGCAAATTTGGCATCATCCAAGAAACCGCCTTCGGGTTCAGAACAGGTATCCCACGCAGTATCATGGCTACGGTATAATTGCCGAGGATTGATGACAGTAACTATCTTCACGCCAATACCTTCAGTTTCTAAGAAAGCAGCAGCTTCAAATACTGGTATTAATGTTAAATCGCCAATTACAGCAAATACAACTTGTTTATCACCAGCGACTTCATGTAATAGCACCGCACCATCGCGCAACCCTTGACGAGTTTGTTCTAAAGTTGTGCGAATTGGCAATGGCGATTTACTTGCAGTTATCACAATTCCCTTATTCTTAGTTTTCAATGCCCAGTCATAACAGGCTTGAATACTATTAGCATCAGGCGGAAATAATGGGAAAACATTTCCATTTCGCATCAACGAGGCAAAGTAAGCTTCAATCTCTGGACGTTGGTGAGTCCAACCATTGCGCCCTTGCTCTAATGCGCCTGCTGTGAATAAAGTAATAGTCGAGGGAGTTTGACGGCGTAATTCTGCCATTGCTTGGGTTACAGTTTGCCAAATTGGTAATCCGTTGATGGCAAAAGATTCGTAAGAACACCACAAAGTTCTCGCACCCATTAACGCTAAACCCGCAGCTAAACCGGCACAAGCATCTTCACTCAATGGTTCATAAACTTGTCCATTTGGTGCTTGATTATATAAGTCGTCGGTTGTGGGGTGAATAATCTTTAATGCTTGGTTTATGTTGGCAATTCCTGATGCTTCATTACCATCGGCGTTGGTGACAAGGAAATTCCGATCTTTCTTTCCAACTATTCCTACTAATCGTCCCATTGCGGTTGTGGAAACTTTTGGTTCACCTCCAACGGCATATTCTTCTAAAGGTAATTCGCCTAATTCTGGCAATGGTAATTCAAATTCTGTAACTACAGTTTTTGCAGCTGGGCCACCGCCTGCGCGTTCGGCATTTGTTCTGACTAATTGCCAAGCTTCCGCAGACAAAGCACGGGTTTGCAATGCACTGACAATATGCGGCGCATCTAACGTGTCTTTAGGATAGAGGTTGTGAGATTTTGCACCCCGCGCGTGGACTCCTGCACCTTTGAGTTGTTTAATAATGAAGACGGTAAGTTTACCACTCAATGCCGATCGCGCTGCTTTATCTACACCTGAAAGTACTGCTTGCGTAAATGCTAGGCGTTTCTCGAAGGAAAAGGCAGTGCTATCAACGTAATCCCCTGGTTGGTTTTGATCGTCAAAGTCTTTGGCATCAACTAATATGACTTCATCAAAACCGTTACCTTGCCAATATGCTTGCATCTGTTCATTGGTTTTCAGGGAAACCATGCTGTGATGTTCTTGGCTGTAACCGTTCCACACCAATACCGGTAAAAAGTTAGTGACAGCAGGATAAGCAGTATGGAAATGTGCGATCGCACTTACAATATAAGGCTCACCCAATCCACCATCCCCAACTGTAAAGGGGAACAACTTATCTTTGTGCAACAGTGCAGCCGCCATTGCAAAGTGTTGTCCTTGTCCCAAAGGCCCCGCAGGTGCGAGAATACCGGGGATGAAACCAGAAAGATGTCCTAAAAGTCCGTGCTTTTCTCGGAAGCGATCGCGCAATTGTTGGACTGTAAAAATTCCCATGTCCTCTAGCGAACGATCCAAGAACATGGCACTATAAAATCCAGGGGCATGGTGTCCGACTTCGGTAATAATGTTCTTGTATCCCAGCATGACAAGAGATGCGTAAGCTTCTGCTTGGCTGGCGAATCCGCCGGGATGTCCAGAAGCCTTACTAGCAGTAACTTGCAAAGTTAGGTAGCGCAGGGCATCGGCAGCTAGTAAAGTTTGATATACAGCTGCTTTGTCTGTGGGAGATGCGATCGCTATTTTGCCCGACTCGATAGCAGGTGTTGCACCATGAGTTTCAAAATCTGGTAGCGCTTCACCAAAATATTGAATTCCTTCAGAAAAATTGGGAAGCGCTGAAGATGCTTTTGGGGAGATTGCAGTCATGCTGAGTACCTTATGACGATGAGATGAAACTGTAGATGCTCGTTGAATTTAACAAAAATTTTACATCTTTCAGGTTGTAACAGTTTATTGCTTTTTTGCAACGTTAGAATAAGTACTTTAAATGGTCACGCAACCAAAACTTGAGTTAGTTTAATATCAATTCTGTGTGAAGATGCGCCTATGGTGCAAGAAATAAAGAACGAACCGCCAAGTGCGCCAAGTACGCCAAGAAATAAGAAATTAAGAGATTTGGCGCAGCTTCACAAACAAACGGTATAAGATTCAAAGCCTCTCTCCTAAGAGGAGAGAGGTCAAAATCCATCGCATACAAATGAGCGTAGGCGTAGCCCGTCGTAGACATCGCTATATATATTTAGATAGATTTTCAAGCTAATGCATAATTAACGATCGCAATCCTGATTCCAAATCACGAATTACATATACCCCAATATAGATTCACTCTTCAGAATCTGCCTTTACAGTAAATAGTAGTAGGAAACTTATGAGATTACCACTTCATGCCTGATGAGCATCGGTTAGAAGAAAAATTTCTATCCCAGGAAGCTGAAAAGATAATATCTGAAAAGCTAGATGGAGCAGAAAAAATAGAAATAGATATACAAACTGATCTGTTGAAAATAGTTCAGGGACAGGCAGATGGAGTTTCGGTTGTAGGCCAAGGATTAGTAATCCAAGAAGACATTCGTATACAGGAAATAAGACTGCAAACAGATAGTATTGCCATCAATCCCTTCAGCGCTCTTTTTGGTCAAATAGAACTCAATGAGCCAGTAAATACTACTGCTCAGATTATACTCACAGAAGTAGATATTAACCGCGCATTAGCATCAGACTTTGTTCTCAGCCAGATACAAAACTTTTCTTTAGATGTCGATAGCGAAATTGTGAGTTTTGAGCCGCAACAAATTCAAGTATTTTTACCTGGTGATGGCAAAATAGAATGTAGGGGAAGAGTAATGTTAAAAGAAATGGGGAATACTCGCCCTTTAGCTTACACTGCGATCGCACGTCCACGCACTAATTCCCAACCCGCGATGCTGGAGAGTTTTAGCTGTACTGAAGGAGAGGGGATTTCAATAGAATTAGTTACAGCTTTTATGCAGAAAGCCAAAGAATTGATGAATATGCCATATTTAAAATGGGAAGATATGGCATTCAATATTAAAGATATAAAAGTAGAAATTGGTAGTTTAACACTTTTGATAAAAACTCAGATGAAGCAAATACCATCATCAACAACTGTAAGCTAATCGTCATTTATTTCTCCAGATTTATTCGCTTGTAGTCAGGGCTTCAGCCCTAGTTTTGTGATGCAATTTAAATGCTCACTAGCTTACTATCTCCTTCGGAAGATTGACTCTAGTTAAAGATAATTTTTGTTACTGACGGGTGATGTAAAGTTAATAAAAGTTTTCTATTATTTGTAAAGTTACTTAATTTCAAAATAACAATTATGCAAGAGTATGATGTTGTGCTGATCGGTGCTGGACACAATGGGCTAGTTTGTGCAGCTTATTTGCTAAAAGCTGGTTATAGTGTCCTGTTACTGGAAAAGCGTTCTGTTCCGGGTGGTGCAGCAACAACTGAAGAATGTTTACCTCAAGAAGCACCTGGGTTTAAATTTAACTTATGTGCTATTGACCATGAATTTATTCATTTGGGGCCAGTTGTTGAAGAATTAGAACTAGAAAAATACGGCTTGCATTATCTAGAGTGCGATCCAGTTGTTTTCTGTCCTCATCCTGATGGCAAGTATTTCTTAGGACATAAGTCAGTGGAAAAAACTTGTGCAGAAATTGCCCGTTATAGTGAACGTGATGCCAAAAAATACGCCGAATTTGTAGACTTTTGGCAGCGATCGCTAGGTGCAATGATTCCTATGTTTAATGCACCACCAAAGTCAATTATAGACATCCTTGGTAACTACGACATCACCAAACTGAAAGATTTGTTTTCGGTTATTGGTTCTCCAAATAAAACGCTGGACTTTATTCGCACCATGTTAACCAGCGCTGAAGATTTACTTAATGAGTGGTTTGATGAAGAATTTCTGAAAGCGCCACTAGCCAGATTAGCATCAGAACTTGGTGCGCCGCCATCGCAAAAAACCCTTGCTATTGGTGCAATCATGATGGCAATGCGTCACAATCCGGGGATGGCTAGACCTCGCGGCGGAACTGGCGCACTTGTGCAAGCTTTGGTGAATTTAGTCACAAGTAAAGGTGGCGTTATTCTTACAGACCAGCATGTTGAAAAAGTTTTAATTGATGATGGTAAAGCTGTTGGTGTGCGAGTTGGTGGTGGTAAAGAATATCGCGCTAAACACGGGGTTATTTCTAATATTGATGCCAAGCGGTTGTTCTTACAAATGACTGATAAAAGCGATGTTGATGGAGCCGACCCAGATTTATGGGAAAGGTTAGAACGCCGCATCGTTAACAACAACGAAACCATCCTCAAGATAGATTTGGCATTAGACGAACCACTGCGCTTTCCACATCACGCTCACAAAGATGAATATCTCGTTGGTTCTATCTTAATTGCCGATTCTGTTACTCATGTAGAACAGGCTCATAGTAAATGCACCTTGGGAGAGATCCCTGATGCTGACCCATCAATGTATTTGGTGATGCCTAGTTATTTAGATCCCACATTAGCACCACCAGGCAAGCACACCCTATGGATTGAGTTTTTTGCCCCTTATCAAATTGCTGGTGCAGAAGGCACTGGTTTAAAAGGTACTGGTTGGACAGATGAATTGAAAAACAAAGTTGCAGATAGGGTAATTGATAAATTGGCAGACTATGCACCAAATGTCAAGAATGCAACTATCGCTCGTCGTGTAGAAAGTCCAGCAGAACTAGGAGAAAGATTAGGTGCATATAAAGGCAATTATTACCATGTTGACATGACTTTAGATCAGATGATATTTTTCCGTCCATTACCAGAAATAGCGAACTACAAAACGCCAATTGACAATCTATTTTTGACTGGTGCAGGGACTCATCCAGGTGGTTCCATTTCGGGAATGCCGGGACGCAATTGTGCGCGTGCATTTTTACAGGCAAAGCATCCAATTAGTCAAACTTTAAAGGATGCGCGGGATTCGATTAAGTCAACTGTCGAATCAGTGTTTGGGATTAATTAGGTATTGCAAAGATAGAATCTATCGTTATCTATTTTGTGCCTTCGTGTCTTTGTAATGAAATCCAATTTTGGTATCACAAAGACATGAAGGTATTATTTTAAATGTCCTTTTATAGATATTAAATCGCTTTTTTTCATCTGCTATAGGAATCCGATTTGATTAATGAACATACTTGTGTAGGGAGGGAATAGGGAACAGAAAAGAAGGGAGTTAGAGGTGTACTGAGTTTTTTCAGAAATCAAATATGAGTCCTATATATACATTAAATTGATATACTTATCATAATTTTTGCAAATGTAATGATAATCATCATTACCAATCAGCTATTGGCATCCCCCTACCGACAGATGTTAATCTGATGCGCTTTTAATTTGCATAGTCTCAACCGCTAAAAAGACGCAAAGATGTAATTTAGATGATGATTAACTTAGATAACTGCTTGAAAGAATAAAGCAACTAACATCATTGTTTAGCGAAAAACTAGTATGATCGCCTACAGTGTGCGGGTATGTCACAGCATCCTTGTTAATTAAAAGGGAAATTACCAAACGCTTGCGATGTCTACGACGGTCACTGAGCGAAGTCGAAGTGCGGGCTACATCTACGCAATATATACAGCAAGACAAATAATTGTTTTTTTAATGAAATAGGTTCTAAGCAATTGCTTTATGTATATTTAATATGATAATCTAGCCTACGCTTGATTTTAATAAACATCTATGCGTCGTCAACAAAGCTCTTTCTGAAAATATAAGTGAATTAATGGGTAAAAACTAGTGTATTTTGATAATACTCAAAAAAAGAACGAATTTTAACATCATCTCATTAGTTTTGTAGGTACAGCATGATTGTTCAGCGCTGCTTCGTTGCATCTGGTTTGATAGCTTTCTTCACATTTGGTTGTAGTAGTGGGGCAAACTCATCAATAGAAAATACTACACAAGTTGTCCAAGAAAGTAATGTAACCCAGCTTTTCATAGAAGCGAAGGCTACCCAAAAAGCAGAAGACTTTTTTCATCAAGGTAATAATTTATTAGATGGGCAACTTTATGAAGATGCGATCAAAGCATACAACAAAGCGATCGCCATCAAAGCCGAGAATCCTGAAGCTTGGATTAACCGTGGCATAGCTTTAACATCGTTGCAACACTATAAAGATGCTCTGGCATCTTACGACAAAGCGATCGCCATCAAACCCGACAAATATGAAGCCTGGTATAATCGTGGCATAGCTTTGACATCGTTACAGCGCTACAAAGACGCTATTGCATCTTACGACAAAGCGATCGCTATTCAACCCGACAAATATCAAGCCTTAATTAACCGAGGCATTGCACTGACAAAGCTACACCGCTACCAAGATGCCATTGCATCTTATGATAGAGCGATCGCCATCAAGCAAGATTTACACCAAGCATATTACAACAAAGCTTGCTCTTATGCTTTACAAAGCAATCTGGAATTAGCAATTGAGAACCTAGATAAAGCAATCGAGCTTGTTCCTGATAAATACAAGAAATTAGCAAAAACTGACCCCGACTTTAACAAAGTGCGTAGTGAAAAGCAGTTTCGGGAATTACTGCAATAGTATTTTGTCCCCACCACTCAGTGTAGAATATAAGCCTGCTGTAGCAAGGATTTTTTCTTGAGCGGTTTACGATTAGACATGAAAAAATTGTTAATCACCGGAGCAAGTGGTTTTTTGGGATGGCATCTTTGCCAACTCGCAAAACAAGAATGGGAAGTTTATGGCACTTATTTATCCCATCCTTTAGAGATTCCTGACATTAAAATGTTAAAAGCAAACTTAACAAATTTCCAGGAATTGAAACGCATATTTAATGATGTCAAACCAGCAGCAGTTATTCATACTGCTGCACATTCACAACCAAATTTTTGTCAAACCAACCCTAAAGAATCGCACGCAATTAACGTCATCGCATCCTGCAATATTGCCGGACTTTGCGCTGATAATTCTATTCCTTGTGCTTTTACCTCAACCGACTTAGTTTTTGATGGGTTAAATGCCCCTTACCTAGAAACAGATGCTGTGTGTCCTGTCAACCTTTACGGTGAGCAAAAAGCGATCGCAGAAGCAGATATGCTAGAAAGGTATCCCATGACCGCAGTGTGTCGAATGCCGTTGATGTTTGGTGCGGCAACACCTACAGCTAAAAGCTTTATTCAGGCATTTATTCAAACTTTACAAGCCGAAAAAAAACTAAGTTTATTTATAGATGAATTTCGCACACCAGTAAGTGGAAAAACTGCCGCCAAAGGACTTTTATTAGCATTAGAAAAAGTTAACGGCATCATTCACTTAGGTGGAAAAGAGCGGATTTCGCGTTATGATTTTGGACAAATATTAGTGGAAGTATTTCAGCTTCCCGCCATTGGTCTTAAATCCTGCCGACAACAAGATGTGAAAATGGCAGCACCTAGACCGGCAGATGTTTCTTTGGATAGTTCCAAAGCTTTTGCATTAGGTTATCAGCCTTTATCTGTAAGGGAAGAATTGCAGGAATTAATCAATAGTCAATAAAATCCCTAATCCGATGGTAATTTATCAGGATTTACTGCAACACTCAATCAACTAATTTGACTTTTGGCGACTATGACCAAAGCGATCGCTCTCCAGGTGGGGTCATCTCACAAAATTGCATTGCTCCCATGCTTAACTTAGAGGCGCTGTCTGGTGAAAAGCCGCAAAGCGTCTATGTATTTATGGAAGACTCGATCGCAGAAAAGAGGATTTTGTCGTGTAGATAATCTAGTGACTACAGTAAACCTTTAAAATCTTTAGCAGATAATTAGGTAGATGGTATGAGTGAAACTACAGAAACGATTTTCAGCAAAATCATTCGTCGGGAAATTCCCGTTGATATTGTTTATGAGGATAATTTAGCCCTAGCCTTCAAAGACATCCACCCCCAAGCGCCTGTTCACATCCTCGTCATTCCTAAAAAACCCATTCCCACACTAGCTGATGCTGAATCTCAGGATCATGCTCTATTAGGGCATCTTTTATTAACAGCCAAACGTGTTGCAGAAGAAGCTGGACTGAAAAACGGTTATCGAGTTGTCATCAACACTGGTGATGATGGTGGTCAGACAGTCTATCACTTACATTTGCATATTTTGGGAGGACGGCAGTTAGACTGGCCCCCTGGTTGATCAAACCTGAATTTATCAAACAGAATACATGCGTCAGTCGCCAGAATAATGCCTCCGGCACGCTCTTCGCGTTCAGAATGAATTTTGTGCGACTGGTGGATGAATAAACGGCGTTTTTGCACCCCCACCAAATTGAAAATTTGGTGGTCAACAAGACAGTGGCGGGTCTGAATCCCCCACTGATTGCATTCTGACCGGAGGCGGAGCGTTTCCGGCTCCGCTCCTGAATTCTGTTAGCGGATAGCTAGGGTTTAGCCCCTTCTGAATTCTTCTTCAACTATAAATCAAAGATACTTTCTCGAAAGAGCTACGGTGTGTACACACCGTAGCCCGAAAGGGAGGCATTTTTGCGTTGAGTTTATTGGTATGTTAAGCACTTAGGCAATAATGATCAAAAAGTAAATTTTACGAGTAATAATTGCTAGCAGCGCAGATAATTGCCTCAAAGTTCAAGTATAAGGAAAAGCCAAGAATGATTTTACATAGTGGGCGTAGAGTGGTAGCTGCTTTATTGCTGTCAGTGGTACTACTGACAACAGCCTGTAGTCCAAAAGCACCTGGACGTTTTGACCAGGCGCAAAAAGAAAGCACTCAACAAAAACGCGGTCAAGCCGTAGCTAAGACCGCAACTCAGGGTAGCGAGTTTAATAAACTTTTCCCTGATGCAGGTAATGGCTACCAGCGTGTCTTTACCCAAGAGAAAAAAGGCTTTGCAGAAGCGAAGTTGAAAAAAGGTGGTAAAGATATAGCATTGCTGTCTATTTCTGATACTACTAGCACACCTAGTACAGCAGCAAAGTTCTCGAAAAGCACCAAAAAAATTGGCGGTTATCGCGCAGTAGAAGTTGGTAAGACGCAAACTGCAATTTTGGTAGGTAAGTACCAAGTAAAAGTACTTTCCCGCGATTCGTCATTTACAGCTAGCGATCGCGCCGATTGGCTAGAGAAGTTTAATCTTAATGGTCTGGCTAAACTGAAATGAGCCGGATTGCTGACATCGAAGATAACAAAACCTAAGTAAGGAGATTTTTGTGAGCAAATCGATTGTTGATTTAGTCGATCAATTGCCAACCGGCGGCTTGACTATTTCTATGTTGAAGTCCCTCGATTTTGTTGCTCCTGGAGAGTGGCAAAATACCGTCGGCTTTGTCAACACTATTAAGACCGTCACCGGCGAAGATGACGAAGATTTAATTCAACAAATTGGTGAAAGAGCGATTTATCTATTCAATGACAAATCCCAAGGATATCAAACAGCCTTGTGGTTATATCAAACTGTTGATGGTACAGATAAAGCCCTTGGTGCAGCCGCTTTAGCTAACAAAGTTGGCGAGAAAATTCCTTTGTTGGGTTTTTTAAACTCTGTTACTCCCAAACCAGACAAAGCCCAAACCATCGATCTGACATTAAAGTTAGTCGCTGAATTGGTAGCCTTCTGCCAAATTAATGGCATTCCTGGAGACAGCATTGGCGATTTTGTCGCCTCTTTAGGTGAGTATAGTGGTGAGTCACTCATCCGCATGGTGGCATTAGTTTGTGTTGATGGTTTAATACCTTTAGGCCCAGACTTTATCAGCAAAGCGATATCTGGGATTAATCAAACAAGTCCCAATGAGTTAGAACAGAACTCGACTTTCCAAAACATCAAAGATGTGATTCCAGGAAACAATGCTGGCAGCAAACTCAACTTTATCGGCGAAAGCTTTGACTCAGTTAAAGGTTGGATGAATGGTATTGTCAGTGCGAATAATTTAACGCCACACAAGGTAGTTAGCAACTTACACAGTTTTATCGATATTGCAGATGATAAGTTAGACTACCTGGCTGCATTCTTGGATGTATCTACAAATTATTATGAACACACTGGCACGCAAACTTTAGCACGTCGCTTGATTGAACGGGCGGTGGCTGAGATTTAGGTTGATGGGGACTGGGGAATGGGGAGAGAAGCAAGGGAGCAGGGAGCAGGGAGCAGGGAGCAAGGGAGAATTTTCCCCTCCGCCCCCCGCACATCTGCCTCTTTTCAATGCCCCATGCCCCATGCCCATTAGGGTAAACGCAGATCAGATGCGATCGCATACAAGTAAGGTTGAAAAATAGCCAAATCTTCCAGTTGCTCAAACTTACCTGTCTGCGTACCTGGATCAAATGCAGTGGTAATTACGTAAAGCTTACTGCCATCAAAGGCAACATGACCGATATATTGCTCTTTTACTCCACCTCGTTCCTTGAGTCCGGCGAACCCATAGCGGATTCCCTGAAGCTTACCAACAGGTACTGGTTGTGGTGGGTAGGCTGAGAAAGTAATCTCTTTACCATATTCACTCTGACGATCTTTCGCAAATGCAGCGTAGCGATCTGCAACCCAAGCCTTGAGTACTGGTAATACCTGGGTTTGGTATTGGGAACTTTGGTAATCCACTTGGAAACCACTTGGAATACCAGCTGCTAAGAGTTTTTTTCGGAAATCCTCATTGTTTGTTAGTGGATAAATGTTAATCTCAACTGTACCTAAACGTTTGCCTTTGGAGGAGACACACAACAGGGGCGCATTTCCCTCACAAGCAGCAACTTGCCAGTCTGTTGGGGCAGCAGTATTTCCCAAGATTTTCTGCCAGATATTACCCTCATTAGAGTTGGGAAGTTTTACAACAGCAGGGGACTTAACCTCTTTGGGTGGAGAAAATTGGGGAAAAACAAATTTTGCTCCCAGTGGTATTGACACCAGCAAAATAGAACCTAGTAATAAATGATAAAGTCTTAACATTTTATTGATTAATCCAGGGTCAAACAATTTTGGATTTTAGATACTTCGACTTACCTCGGCTTCGCCCTTCGGCTACGCTCAGGACAGGCTCGGCACAAGTCGCTCAGTACAAGTTTGCGATTTTGGATTGACCCCGCGCCACTTGCGGTACGGGGCATTATGATTTTCAATTTGGGATGAGAGGATTTGTTTCACTTAACTTCGGGTGGGGCATGAACCGAAATAATCTAAAATCTAAAATCTAAAATTCTTAGTCAAGGATTGCAGACTAACAATATCTACAATAAGTTAAACAGGGGGAAATCGCTTCTATTCTTCTATCTGTTTTTTAACGAACTTTGGGGGTTTAAGTCCCCTGTCTCTACAGACAGCGCGTTTTGGGTCGGGGTCTAAATCCCGGTCACAAAACTTAATTACGAATTACGAATTACGAATTACGAATTATTTAAAGTCCGACGAAATTATTTGTTATGGAGTTTGCATCTCCTTTTTTTCTCTGCTTCAATTTCTGGCGTTGCATATTTGCGGGATGATTTTACTATTTTTGTGGGATGGGCAACATGAGCGTCCCTTGTATTTCCGGGCGGACAGGATGCCGTTGGTAAGGGCTTTAAGCCTAAAAACCAGATAATTACTGTGTGGGGTTTAGGTAAAAGAAGAACGCATATTATGACCACTCAAACACTAGGACTGGAACAAAATCTTTATGACTATTTACTATCAGTCTCTCTCCGAGAACCAGAAGTTTTAACCCAATTGAGGCAAGAAACAGCCCAGTATCCAGTAGGGAGAATGCAGATTGCTCCTGAACAGGGGCAATTTTTGGCGTTACTGGTGCAGTTGCTGGGAGCGAAAAAAACTCTGGAAGTTGGGGTATTTACAGGTTATAGTTCCCTGGTGGTAGCTTTGGCATTACCGAGCGACGGGAAGGTGGTAGCCTGTGATGTGAGTGAAGAATTTACAACGATCGCTCGGCGTTATTGGCAGCAAGCTGGAGTGGCGGATAAAATTCAACTGCACATTGCCCCAGCTTTGGAGACTTTGGATCGGTTACTGGCAACGGGAGAAGCGGAAACCTTTGATTTTGCTTTCATCGATGCAGATAAGAGCAACTATGATGCTTATTATGAGCGATCGCTGCAATTAGTGCGATCGGGGGGACTGATTGCGATCGATAATGTCCTCTGGGCAGGTAGGGTTGCTGACCCCCAAGTGCAGGATAATAGAACTAAAAAGATTCGTGCCTTTAATCAAAAGCTGCATCAAGACCAGCGAGTTAGTCTGAGTTTAGTAGCGATCGCAGATGGCTTGACTCTGGCACTGAAAAAGTGATGTCTTTCTAACTTTTCAAAACCCAATCTACTTAGGTTAATACTTGACCTTCCCTAATCCTGCTTAAAAATGAGCAAGCTTTTTTAAGCAGGATTAAATTATAGTGCAAAAAACTGTATCCGTAGAAATTTATTTTTCTTTTTTTAAGTATTTATTCGGTTGTATATTATTAATAGGTCAAATTGGATAAGTGTATCTACTAATTGTTTAAACTTTAATGTCCGTGGAAGATATTCTGCAAGCAGTAGAAACAATTCTGCAAGACAAGCCTCTTGCTACCATTCAGTGCTTTGTGCTGTCTCAGTCGTGGTTGGGCAAAACTTACGGTGAAATGGCAGAGGAATCAGGCTACCGCAACAATTACATCAAGGAAGTTGGCTCTGAGTTGTGGCAAGACCTTTCCATTGCACTTGGAAAAAAAATAACCAAAAAAAATCTGCATTTAGCCTTGAAGAAATACCTGCAAGACGAAATAGGCGATCGGGAAAATCAGAGCCAACAAGAATTCAGTGAAGAATCTAGCTTAGAAATGGTTTCTCCAGACTTCTTTTCAGCAAGCAAGATTGAATTTCCTAGTGGCCCCGTACCACTAGGTTCTCCTCTTTACATCAATCGCCCCCCTCTGGAAGAACTTGTTTGTAACGAGATTTTATATCCTGGTTGCTTAATCCGAATCAAAGCACCTAGAAAGACAGGAAAAAGTTCACTGCTCAACCGGATGATTGCTTATGCTAAAGAGCAAGGTTATCAAATCGTCTATTTGGACTTTCAAGAAGCCGATCGAGACGTTTTTGCTTCTCTGGATAAATTTTTGCGTTGGTTTTGTGTTAATGTCAGCAGACAGTTAAATCTCCTTCCCTGTCTAGATGATTTTTGGGATACGGAAATGGGCAGCAAGGTAAGCTGCAAAATTTATTTTGAAGCATATCTACTGCAATACATTGATAATAGTCCTCTAGTTTTGGCTTTGAATGAAGTCCATCGAGTTTTTGAACATCCCAATATTGCCCAAGATTTTCTGCCAATGCTGCGATTTTGGCACGAACAAGCAAAGCAGGATCAAATCTGGCAAAAACTACGGATGGTGGTAGTTCACACCACAGAAATCTATATTCCACTCAAGCTTAATCAATCGCCTTTCAATGTCGGGATCACAATTACGCTCCCACCATTGACTCTCAATCAGGTACAGAATTTAGCATTGCATTACGGACTAAATTGGGCAGCAGACTCTGAAGGGGCAAAACGCCTTACACCCCTACAAGCAATGGTAGGAGGCCATCCTTATTTGGTGAGCCTGGCATTATATCATCTATGTCAGGAGGAAATGACATTAGAGGTATTACTAGAAACTGCATCTACACCAGTGGGAATTTATAGTCAACATTTACGAGAACTGTTGAGCTTATTGCAAAAAGAACCAAAATTAATGTCAGCTATGCAACAGGTAATTGTAACAGATGAAAAAGTAGAGCTAGACGCGATCGCTGCTTACAAGCTAGAAAGTATGGGTTTGGTTAAACTCAACGGCAATCAAGCTCATGCTATGTGTGAGTTATATCGCCTTTATTTTAGCCAACAGCTTGGAAATTTAAAATGAATTAAATGAATAATTATCGATACCAAGTTGGTGGCACTTTAACCAGTGATGCTCCTAGCTATGTTGAGCGCAAAGCGGATGTGGAACTTTACGAAGCCTTAAAACAGGGTGAATTTTGCTACATCCTAAGCAGTAGGCAAATGGGCAAATCTTCACTTATGGTAAAAACAAAGCATCGCTTGCAACAAGAAGGCTTTAGATGTGTCACCATTGATATGACTAATATTGGTTGCGAAAATATAACTCCAGAACAATGGTATAAGGGAGTTGTAGGCGATTTGTGGCTGGGTTTTAAACTGTTAGGAAAAGTCAATTTAAAAACCTGGTGGCAAGAAAAAAATGATATTTCTTTGGCTCAGAAACTCAGTCGGTTTATTTCAGAAATTCTGTTAGCTCAGTTTCCTAACGAAAGACTATTCATTTTTATTGATGAAATTGATAGTATTCTCGGTCTCGATTTCTCTGTGGATGACTTTTTTAGCTTGATTCGGTTCTGTTATAACCAACGAGCAATTGATTCAGAGTACGATCGGATTACATTTGCAATTTTCGGTGTTGCTACACCTTCAGACTTAATTTTATATCAAAATCACATTACCAAGTTTAATTTTGGTAAAGCAATCCGAGTAAATGGTTTTACATTTGAAGAAGCTCAACCACTATCTTTAGGACTTGATATTAAAGACAATCATCCCCAAAAAGTTTTGAAAGAAGTATTAGCTTGGACAAAAGGGCAACCATTTCTTACTCAAAAGCTGTGTCGATTACTTGTGAGTTTATCTCAAGATGATATGGGTAGAAAGTTAAAAATTCCCCCTGGCACAGAAGAATTTTGGATAGAAAATGTGGTGCGATCGCACATCATCGAGCAATGGGAATCACAAGATGAACCGGAGCATTTGCGGACAATTCGCGATCGCATCCTCAGAAACGAACAAATTGCCGCCAGATTGCTAGGAATTTATCAGCAAATCCTCCAAGGAGTGGAAGTACCAGCCGATGATAGTCGAGAACAAGTAGAACTATTGCTGTCTGGTTTGGTGGTTAAAAAGCAAGGTTTTCTCCAAATCAAAAACCGAATTTATGAAGAAGTTTTCAATTTAGAATGGGTTAGAAAAAAATTAGCTTACTTGCGTCCCTACTACGAAAGCTTCAATGCGTGGATAGCCTCAAAAGAAAATGATGAATCTCGCCTATTGCGCGGACAAGCCTTGATTGATGCCCAAACCTGGGCACATGGCAAAAGCTTAAGCAACTTAGATTATCGGTTTTTAGCTGCTAGTGAAGAATTAGATCGGCAAGAAATGCAGCAAGCATTAGAAGCCGAACGTGCCAAAGAAGTTGAAGCACGACTTGCAGAACAACAAAAAAGATTAGTTCAACAAAAGAGAACTTCTACAATAGTAACATTCTTGCTTGCGGGCATGACAATTAAGTTGGTGATTTCTATATTATGGGGAGTGTCGCTTTTACGAAAGATTGATGCTTTAGAATCACAGTTAAAATGTACCAAAATAGGACATCAAGGCAAAGTAATAACTGCAAATTCTCGGTTAGATGGATGCTGACTTAATTTTGGATTTTAGATTTTGGATTTTCGATTAAATAAAGTCAAGAGCCTTTAGGGAAAGTCCAGAATAATGGTCATTAAAAAACTTAGCTAGCGACTCTGCTTGAGATTGGCTAATTTGCCGTTGGCCATTAACCACTTCCCTAACAATCTCAACAGAGCTAAAAACCCCTACTAAAGAAATTGGCTCCACATCAAACTCATGCATGAGGGATTCCAAAGTAGCCACAGGTTTTGATTCACCCATCGAATAATGATGTTCTTCGTAATTCTCAATTAGAAGAACCAATAACTCAAAAAGCGCGGTTTCAGCCTCTGTCAATTCACCAGACATCATCCCTTCTACTACTGTTAAGGTTCTGTTATAATCCTGTTCTGTTTTAATTGGCTTAGGCTGATACTGAATCAGTAAGTCAGTATAGGTTTGTTGACTAGAAGTAGGGATCATCTTTCCACCTTTCCTTATCGTATTCAGGATGGGTAAGAACGTATTTAATAAAAATTGTCTTAAAATGAAGGTTGATGAGCGTGTGATAATTTAACATGAGTTTGACGAAGCTAAAAAAGCAATGAGGGTAAGACTAGTAAGTTTATATCTTACGAATTCTGTTATCAACCCAAATAATTAAGAGGATGAAGCAATTGAGTAACCTAGATAGAGTTTTAGATGCTGCAATGGAACTTACCTTAGAGCAACAAGAAATGCTGGTACAAATTCTCAAAAACCGAATTATTGAAAGTCGGCGAGATGAAATTGCGTCAGATGCAGCAGCTTCCATTGCTGAATTCCAAGCAGGTAAGCTCAAAGTTCAGACTGCTGCCGAAGCAATTCAAGAATTACAGGAATATCTCAATAACCCAAGTGCAGCCGATGTATAAGTTGGTTATCACGAGTAAATTTAAAAGAGCTTTCCGAAAATTTGCTCATCGTAATCCTAGCTTACAAGCCAGAATAGAAGAAACTATTGCTGCTATGGAGAATGATATATTTGCAGCTAACTTAGGCACTCATAAGCTAGAGGGAAAGCTCTCAGGGTTGCTTTCATGCTCTTGTGGGTATGATTGTCGCATTGTTTTTTCACTGAAAACCGATGACGAGAGTGAGGAAGAAGTTGTTCTTTTGCTAGACATTGGTACTCATGAAGATGTTTATTAGCTTAATATTAAGTGCGATCGCTAATCCGATCGCAACTGTCTTAAAATGAAGGTTGATCAACGTGCAATCGCAGTAGATAAACGCAGGTCTGACCAAAGCTGCCGATGATGTGAGTTAAAATCCTGATATCTTTAATAACTACTCACGCAGACAGCCCCGAAAAAGCGATCGCTATGCTTCAGTATCCCCATCTCGAACAAGCGCTAAAATATCACTTCGGTTACGACCAATTCCGCCCTGGACAACGGCAAATTATCGAAGATGCGCTGCAAAATCGAGATTTAATGGTTGTAATGCCAACTGGTGGGGGAAAATCTCTGTGTTTTCAGCTACCAGCGTTGTTAAAAAATGGACTAACTGTGGTGGTGTCGCCGTTAATTGCTTTGATGCAAGATCAAGTAGAAGCACTGCGAAATAATAATATTAATGCAACATTCCTCAATAGTAGTTTGAATCCTTACCAGGTGCGATCGCGGGAAGAAGCCATCCTCACTGGTAAAGTAAAATTACTCTACGTCGCCCCGGAACGTCTTTTGAGTGAAAGGTTTCTCCCCTTTCTCGATTTAGTTAAAGAAAAAATCGGTATTTCTAGCTTTGCTATTGATGAAGCGCACTGCGTTTCGGAATGGGGACACGATTTTCGTCCAGAATATCGCCAGTTGAAATCTCTGCGGAAACGCTATCCTGATGTTCCTACCGTTGCCCTCACTGCCACAGCAACCGATCGCGTCCGTAGTGATATCATTCAACAATTAGGACTAAAACAACCTAGCATCCATCTTGCCAGTTTTAACCGAGAAAATCTTTATTACGAAGTTCGTCCTAAAACTAAATATGCTTACGCTGAATTATTAGAACTAATTCGAGAAACTGAAGGTTCGACAATTATTTATGCTTTAACGCGGAAAAAAGTTGATGAACTCACTTTTAAACTCCAAAATGATAAAGTTGTTGTTCTGCCTTATCACGCCGGATTAACAGATGAGGAACGCAGTAGTAATCAAACGCGATTTATTCGAGATGATGTTCGGGCTATGGTGGCAACAGTCGCCTTTGGGATGGGAATTAATAAACCCGATGTGCGGTTGGTAGTTCACTTTGATATGCCCAGAAATATAGAAAGTTATTATCAAGAATCGGGGAGAGCAGGTAGAGACGGAGAACCATCTCGGTGTACAATATTTTTCAGCTTTGGTGATGTGAAAACAATTGAATGGAGTATCGATCAAAAAGCTGACCCTCAAGAACAGTTGATTGCTAAACAACAACTGCGGCAGATGATCGATTACGCTGAAGGCACTGATTGCCGGCGAACGATTCAACTAAGTTATTTTGGCGAAAGGTTTCCTGGGAATTGTGGTAACTGTGACAATTGTCGTCATCCCAAACCCATGCAAGATTGGACAATTGAAGCCATGAAGTTTTTATCTTGTGTGGCGCGTTGCAAAGAAAGATTTGGGATGCTACACATAATTGATGTGTTGCGGGGGGCAAAAAAAGACAAAATTATTCAGTACGAACACGATAAACTTTCTACTTATGGTATTGGTAAAGATAGAACTCTAGATGAATGGCGAATGTTGGGGCGATCGCTTTTACATCAAGGGTTAATAGAACAAACTAGCGATGGTTACTCAGTTTTGAAACTCAACGCCCACAGTTGGGAAGTGATGCGAAAACAACGCCCAGTTTCCCTAGCTGTAACCACAGTCCAAAAGATTACCTGGGAACAGGGAAGTGAAAAAGCAGAAGAAGCAGAAGTATTATTACAGAAATTGCGATCGCTACGTAAACAATTAGCTGATGAGCAATCTGTACCACCTTACGTCATCTTCCACGATTCCACTTTAAAAGTGATGGTACAGGTACAACCCCAAAACTTAGCTGAATTTGCCAAACTTTCTGGTGTAGGTAGTCACAAACTCGCTCAATATGGCGAAAAGTTTATTACAGAAATTCGCGCCTACCGCCAAGAAAAAGGTTTGCAAAATAAATCTGTTACTTCCGCTTCCGTATCCTCTTCCAACTCATCTTCTTCTTACACCGAATTACAGACATTCCAATTACATCAACAAGGTCTAAATATCGCTCAAATTGCCAAAAAACGCAACCTTAGTCCGGCAACAGTTAGCAATCATCTAGAAAAACTAATTGAGAAAAATCAGCCAGTTGATTTAAATCAATTAGTTCCTTTAGAACATCAACAAAAAATTTGGCAGGTTTTAGAAGTACTCGGTGATATTTCCCTCACTCCCATCAAAGAACAACTAGGAGAAAGCTACACTTTTGATGAAATTCGTTTAGTGCGGTGTAAGTGGCGGCGCGAAAATCGCAAGTGATGATTGAATTTTCAAGGACATTTTAAAAATATTGGGCGAATGGAATAGAGCCTCCGGCACGCTGACGCGCTAAGCGAAGCTATGCCGAAGGCTTTACGCGGCTACACAAGCAAAGTCCACCTCCGTGGACTAAGATAAAGTCAAGGTTTTAAACCCATGTAGGTGGGTTTTGTCTGTATAGCTGCGAATTCTATTCGCCAGGGCTAGGGCGTGTTTTCAAAGTAATCGTTTAGCCTCGTAACTTTTTAGATCCCCCTAAATCCCCCTTAAAAAGGGGGACTTTGATAAATTTTTGCCCCCCTTTTTAAGGGGGGTTGGGGGGATCTAAGACTTTGAAAACACGCCCTGGTATGAATTGAAAAAATACAAAAGCCAGATTAAAGAAGTTAACCCATGAGTCAGATTCTTAATACAGGAGTACGCTGGACAACTCAGGATGTGGAACTGTTACCAGAAAATGAAGGGACGCGCTACGAGATAGTTGATGGAGAATTATTTATGAGTAGGACACCTCACTTTAAACATCAGCAAACTTGTGGGCGAATTTTCGGACAACTTAACATTTGGTCGGAGTCTACTGGTTTAGGAGAAGCTGTAATCAACCCCGGCGTTTTGTTTTCAGAATCAGATAATGTGATTCCTGATGTAATTTGGGCTACTAAAGAAACCTTGGCGCTAACATTGGATGAAGCGGGACATTTAACTGGGGCACCAGATTTAGTAGTCGAAGTCTTGTCTCTTATCAACGAAGATATAAGACAAGATAAGGAAGCTAAACTTAAACTTTATTCTTCCAGAGGAGTAAAAGAATATTGGATTGCTGATTGGCGATCGCGTAAACTAGAGGTCTATCGCCGCGAACAAAATCAACTTAAATTGGTAGAAACTCTATTTAGTAGCGATGTTATAAGTTCTCCTTTATTGCCTGGTTTTAGCTGTACTGTAAACCAGTGTTTTCCTGTATAAATTTTAGATTGAATGCAAAAACAAATACCAACTAACGCATTAACTAAAGTCCAGGTACTGATTATGGCGATCGCATCCGGTGTTTGTGTCGCTAACATTTATTATAATCAGCCAATCCTCAAAGATATTGCATCTTCTTTTCGAGTCGGTGAAGGCGAAGTGGGTAGCATATCTGTGCTTTCGCAAGTTGGTTACGGTTTTGGACTTTTCTTTTTAATCCCCTTGGGGGATAAAATCAACAAGAAAAAGTTAATTCTTTCCTTACTGATATGTTTGTTTTGTTTGTTGATACTCATGACGTTTTCACAAAACATCATCGAAGTTTGGATCTTAAGTGTAGCGATTGGGATTGCGACAGTATCGGCTCAGGTTATTCTTCCCTTAGCAGCAAGTATAGATAGAGTAACTACAGGGAAAACTGTAGGCTATATTTTTACTGGTATATTGATTGGAGTTTTAGGAGCAAGGGTTTTTAGTGGATATATTGCTGAATGGTTTAATTGGCGTTATGTATATGGATTTTCGGCAGGAATGGTTTTAATTGTTACTGTCTTACTAAATATATATTTACCTAATATAAAAAATGAATTTAACGGTTATTACTTGGAATTATTAAACTCAACAATTCAACAATTCAAACGCTTTTCTTTATTAAGAGAAGCGTCTTTAATTGGCGGGTTATTATTTGGTGTATTTTGCTCATTTTGGACAACGCTGACTTTCCATTTAAGCGGAGCGCCTTTCAATTTTCAATCTGACACAATTGGGATGTATGGCTTTGTGGCGATCGCAGGTGCATTGATGGCACCAGTTTTTGGTAAACTAGCCGATCGAGGTAACTCGCAACGTTCCTTGACTATTGCTGTATCCCTCGTGATTGCAAGTTTAGTAATTGCTAAAATTGCTTCTAGTTCAGCGATCGCGATCGCTGTTGCTGTATTGTTACTAGATGTAGGTGTACAAGCAATCCAAGTCACCAATGTAGCCAGGATATACACTCTTGATGCTCAATCGAATAGTCGGATAAACACTGTTTACATAACTATCTATTTTATCGGCGGTGCTGTAGGTACTAGCATTGGTTTATTATGCTGGAATTTTGGTGGTTGGAATTTGGTAACTTGGCAAATGTTAGTTTTTACTTTGCTCGGATTTTTTATTATCGTCAGACCTAAAAATACTACAGCAAAAACAAATAAATAATCAAAGATTTTTTATCTTATATCAATTCGATTTGATTTTTGAAAAAATCTAAGTATATCTAAAGCAATACGGTTCAGTTAAGGCTAAAACTCTGCGCTCGAAGTCAATTTTTTAACGAACCGCCAAGGCGCAGAGGACGCAGAGAGAAAAAAGAAATGCTTAACCCAAGCGTATTGATATCTAAAGTGGATTGCTGCATAGCATAATGCACTTTATGTAGAATATTGCTTACTTAATCTGGATTTAGATCCCCGACTTCTCAAAGAAGTCGGGGATCTTGTTTCTCACAAATGATTCAAAGGTCAACTATATTTTATCAGACGTAAGCCCTCTAGTCGGAGAGCTTCAGGATAGAGAGCTTTGTAAATATTGCAATTTGGAGATTGAATATCATAACGGCCTGTAGCCTTAAACGTAGCCAGAGAGCAACCACCCGTACACCAGTATTTCCACTCGCATGTCCGACAGCCTTCTTTTTCCTCAACAGATAAATTCTGAATACCTGTTTTATCTTGTCGCACAACAGTTAAAGGATCTTGAGTATCAACGGAGGATACAGTTTTATGTAGCTGCATCTGACATTTGGCAATTTGTCCTTGATAATCAAATACGAGATAGCTTTGCCCAACTCCACAAGTTCGTTTATGAGGAGATGATAAATTAGCACGATCAACTAATGAACCTAATAAGCTTCGATTAGGTAATTTCAATTCAATAACTTTGAACGCTGCCAACATTCCTTGAATCAACTTAGATTCTTCTAGTTGCAAGTCTTCGTAAGAAGCTGACAGTTCATTTTCACGATAGAAATTTAAACTAAATGGCAAATTATGCTCTAATATCCATTCAATTAAATCGGGTAATCCTTCTGCATTCCGCCCGCTAACGGTGATAGAAATATCGGGTACAATCCCGTTTTGCAAAGCAATTTTAATACCCCGTTCAACATCTTGAAACGATCCCTTTCCACCTGCGTAAGTTCGTTGGATATTGTGGAAATCTGATAATCCATCTAGTGAAATCATGAGACGCAGATTCAATCTTTGAAGCATCTCAATAATCTCAGATGTAATTAATGTTCCATTACTAAGAACCACTCCATCTAATATAATATCTGTTTCTTTGCTAAGGGATTGAGCATATAAATGTAGTTCTTTAATTAAAGGAGAGCATAATAATGCTTCTCCTCCGGCATACTTCAGTTTGACGCGGCGATAATGATTTAAGCTGGCAGAGCGAAATGTAGATTCAATAGCGGCTTTACCTATATCTATTGACATATCCCTTGCTAAATGAGGAAGGTAGCAGTAATCACATCTTAAGTTACAGCGATCGGTTATATGTAACCATGCAGATAAAGTTTCTGGTATTTCATTTAGTTTAGATGAGCTATTATTTTTAGGAACAATTAAACGGGATTGATATAGTTCCTGAATAGCTGTCTGTAAGTCTATTTGGTTAATGTGAGAATTCTCTGTTGTGATATCATCTAATTTATGAGGATTTGTAAATAGTTTTAGTAAATATAATGCGGATTGATTCAGAACTGCTACTTTATGATCAGTCCCATAACAGATAGAGTAAGTATCATCTAAATTCATTATTTGCGAATTGGGAGATATAACAAACTCTGTCTCAAATATCCCCAAAGATAATGATATATCTGAGCTTAATTCTGCTAAAGGGGATAAGTCACAGGCACAGTCCCCTCCATCACAATCACATTGCCCAGTTGGTATGCAGGTAGAATTGAGAGAAACTAAAATTTGGGGTCGATCAATTTTTTTACTAAGCATGAGAAGATGGCTGTTTTGTTGCACGGATTCTAGTTAAAAACATTTGTTGATCGCACCATTCTTTAAGAGCTTTATTGTCTTGCCAGTGATGTTTGAGTTGCTGAATTAGGGTTTTAGAAAGTTCTATAGGCAACCGTTCGATTTTCTTTTGTAGCAGATTTAGCTCATGTTGGATCGAATAGGGGCCAAAACCTCCATCCTGGAAGATTTGGGGTATGCCTTGAGCATATTTTGCAAAGGCAAGATCGTAGTTCTCTTGTTGAAATGCCACATCACCTTCTATCCGTAAGATTCGACCAAAGTACAGTTGATAGGTATCTTGATATGACTGGAAGCGATCGCTAAGTTCTCGTGCATAATCTGAAATATGCTGGTATGCTTTTGCATAATAATCAAACTCTGCTTTCCCGACTAGGCTATCGATGGCATATCGCCTGTCATTGTACTCTAGACTAGTGTGGTAAGAGCGATCGTTTAGTTTGAGAGCTTGTTCTTGCAAGGTGCGATCGCACTTTTGAAACCCAAGATGCCAATAAACACTGGCCGTTTGGTGCAAAATTCCAGGTAATTCTTCTTCAATTCCGTATTTTTCTGCCAGTTTCAGGCTTTTTTTTAAAGCATCTTGAGCTTGACTGAGTAGATTCAAATCCCATTCTACCTGTGTCACATCCCAAACGGCTTCATTTACTACCTCAGCACTAAACCACTGATTTAAGCCTAATTGAAAGTATGCCCTACACAATATTCGATTATCGTTTTCCTCATTGTCGCAACGGCTTAATGCTCGCTCAAGTAGCTGTTTAGCTTTAATATAATTACCATTATCTATCGAAATAGTAGCAGAGGCAATTTCGGCGTGGGCTATTTCGCGTTCACTATCAACACTCGACCACATATCAATAGCAGCCTTAAAACACTGTTCAGCCTTTATGTAATCTTTTTCTCGTCCATACAAGAATCCCAAGTTATTCTGAATGCTAGCCATCACTTGAGTTAAGCCTTTGTTAGGAGTGTCAACTTCCATAGCAGCATCCCAACCTAGTTTGTAATATTTTTCAGCTTCCTTAAAGTTGTTGAGTTGTCGATAAAGATAACCAACTTGGTTAGCTACACCAGGAATAGCAGATGATAGTTTCTTCCCTTGAACTAGGGATAAACACTTTTGCTGATATTTCAAGGCTTCGTCATAAAGATGCAACTTGGTATTCAGCATTCCCAAGACATTGTAAATATCTGCTTGATTATAAGAATTAGAAGATTGTTTGGATAGCATTACCTCTAACTTTCTCACCTCATCTTCTGTTCTACCCTTGTCTTGAATATCGTGAGCAATCTTGGAGTCAAAAATAATCAGTTCAGATTTTTGATCGGGGTTGAGGTCTTTTTCAAACCCTTTAGCAATTGCCACCAATTGTTTGACAAAGCTAAATTTCTTAGCTTGACGGCGTATCCTATCAGTCACTTCCCGCCAAGTTTCAAAGCCTTTTATCGGATCGGCATATAAAGCATTCTCTAGCCATCGGATAGTATTAAATTCCCGTAGTTGTTTAATTTCTTCAATCAGAAACTCAATGTTAGCGACTTGATGACAATCATCAGAGTAACGTTGAACCTCCAGTTTCCTTTTTTGTGGGCCTAAATCATAATCTTTTTGCTCAAAATATTTGGCAGCAATCCGACTATCTCGTTTTCTCCATTCCTTATCGGGGTCAATATCTGCCCATACATATTTATTAACCAAGTCTCGCACAATATCATGCAATGCTATTTGAGAACCACCGATTACTGGTTTGATAAAAAAGTAGCTTTGGGCATCAATAAATAATCTTTGAGCATCTTCTGTCGATAGTTCTAATAAATTAGCAATATCATCACTATCTAATGGATAAATACGTGAAAGCAACAGGGTTAGCCGATCCATTGATGTCCGAAGCTGCGTAATATGTCGAACCATCTCAGCTTCAAATCCACCAGTTTCTTCTAACCGACTTGGAATAGTTTCTATATCTTCACTCTCTAACCAATCTGGTATAACTTCCCGATAAGCATACTCTACTCCAAATTCAATCATGATGGGGCTACCACCAGAAAGAACTATAATCTTTTGAACTAAGTCTTTTCCAAGAGTAAAATGAAGTTGCTCCTCTTTGGAAAGAATGTATGTCTGCACATCTTCATGAGTAAATTCATTTAATTCAAAATAAGTTAATTCTTCTTCTTTAAATGTCTTTTCTAGAATTTGACGGGCAATACTAGGGCGACCGGCCAAAATAAATACGGCGTTATCTAGTTGCTGACATAAATTACCAATATATTCCCAAACTTCGGCTCTTACCTCTGCTTGTCCTAACTTCTCAACTGTATCAATTAAAAATACTAATCTCTGTTGTTTAGATTTTCGATTAATTTCATCGACTAAAAACTTTTCAAGTTGTTTGCGTTCTTCTTGATATGAGGTTTGACTGAGGCGGTTTTCATCTTCTCGCAGTTGTCGTAACCGGAGTAGCCATTCTTGATATGTCGTATCATACAATTGTTTGGCGATTTGAGTGCATAAATCTTCTGCATCATTAAAAACAGGAGTATCACAATCAATAATTTCACTTGTTCCGATTTTAACTTGGTTGAGGCGGTTTTGTAATTCATTAAGTAACCAAGTTTTGCCAATTCCGCCTCTACCCTCCACCAAAACAACATGCAGTGTATTAACTTCTTGAATCAGGGTAATAATTCGATTTAGATGTTCTTCACGACCAACAAACTCTAATTTATCTATTTCAGACATAATCGGCTCCTGAGTTAATTATTTTGAATAGCTTCATCAAGCTTATGAATTAAATATCTATAGGGTGTATCATTATATTCGTCATTGTGGAGATAGTAATTTACAAGAAACTGAAATTCCCAGTCATGCTCTACTTCAGATTTTAGTGTAGACAGAAATTCATGGGTTTGCTCTCGGTCTGTATGGCGGAATATTCCAATAGTTTCTTCAACAGTTTCATCAAAGAAAGTTCTGCGAAGTTCTTGTCTATAAGCTAAACTATCGCCACCACAATTGATAAATCCAGCATGTTGCTGAAGGCTTTGAAAAAAATACTGCATTGACCAAGTTCCCGCTACAGCACAATCATTCTTAGATTTAAGCTCGTGAACATATTCCCAGCAAATTTGAGCCGCTTCGCTACAAAGCTTTTGAAAGCTATCAGGCGAACTTTCTCGGAGAAGACCAATAACTAGCAGCCGACGGGTCATTCCATCTTTGATAATCGTTTTGTCACGAGTAAAAATTGATGTCTTTGTCAGTTCAGCGTTTAATTTAAAACTATCATCGCTGAAAGGTAACTGAAATCTTCTAACGGCTTCCTTTAATATCCAATGACCATTTAGTATGGGAAATATACTCAGTTTTTCAATAGATTCATATAGATGATTATTTTCTTTAGCCAAGCTTTCTTTTATTTGATCTCTACAATGTTTTAGGGTTTTTTCCCATAATTTACTACCATAACTTTTTAAAAATAAATTAACTGTATAACCGCCACCTCGATAAACTTTTAGCGCTTCAGCAATCCCTCCTGGATGCCCGCCAGTTAAATACAGTAAGTGTCCTGCTAGTAGTGCAAGACTTTCAGAGGTCATCTCGATAGGCTTGAGATATTTTGTTGCTGTATCCTGAACTACTTCCCAGTTAAAAGGAGAAAGGATTAGTTTAGGAAAAAGCCGATCTGGGGGGAGGTCTGTAAGACATCGGGCTGCAATCACAACTCGAAGACTCTTGGAATTATCCTTAAAAAATTGTAATTCTTTCAAACATTTTTCAATTCTCCATCCCAATTCTTTAAGTTGATCAAAAATTTCGCTTAAACGTTGTTTTTGTGGTGCATTTCCATCCAGATCGATTAATAGTACAATACCTTTCTGTCCCTCCGATTGCCACCTAGCCCAATTTCTACGTAATAATAAACCTAAGCGCTCTCCCCAAGGCAACTCATTTCCTTCTTGGATCTGAAGATTGAGAGAACTAGCTAATTCCTTTTCTAACTCTTCAATACTTTGATCGCCAGACATAGAAGCATAAGCGCAACACCATTGTAATTGTTGAAACCGCTTCTGGATCTGTTTGAGAAATTCTGTTTTTCCGTAACCTTTGGGAGCCGTTATCAGACGATAAGTAGGAGAATTATTTCCTGTAATATCACTAATTGCAGCATCCCGATTAGTGAATGGGATTTTATCAGGGTCAACTTGCTCTAGAGATTCTTGATTTAGCTGGTTTAACTCTGAATCAGCTTTTTTTATTTCCTCAAATTTATTATCAAGTTGCCTTTGCAATTTATTTTTATCTACATCATTAACCGTCCACCCTATTTGGTCGCTAATACTTTCAATGTCACTTTTTAAACGGGCTATTAGCTGCTCAAGATACTTCTTTCGGAAATCTGAAGAATTTTTCATTGCATTTAAATGGCATTAAGTTCACTTTCTACTCGATCGAGTTCTTGTAGTATGGTATTGATTTGGCGTTGAATGATATTGCGATCGCTCGCAGCGAGTGTATAGTTAAGCTGGTTGTAAGCTGCTTCATAGTCACTGCTTAGAATCTCAAAGCGTTGTTGCAGAGTTTTGATTTTGAGTTGTTGTACCCGACTCGGACTGTTCTGAGTATGTGTATTTGATGAAATCGGCAAGGTTATTTCATCCCATGCTTTGCTCAATACATCCGCCGGAATCATGAAAGCAGTCTTGATATCTTCTCGCTGTTTCTCCGCCGCCACAGCCATACCAACCACTCCTGCAAGGGTTTCATCCCATATAGGCGCACCACTAAAGCCCGGTTCTACCTTGTAGCCAGTTACCTTACTGTCTTCCAGTTGCACCCATCCCTTTCCTTGCCCGTCTCGTAATACCCCCGTAGACCAAACGCCATCATTGTGTCCGTGAGGAAAACCGAATATGCGGAAAGGATGCCCCCAGACGTTATTAGCCCAAATGAGCTTGATAGGTTGCGTTTCATAAGGCAACTGCTCTTCTATTTGCAACCCGGCAATATCTTCAGGTTCGGAGGTTGATACATTGTTGACAACAGGTTGCCAAAAAACAACTTTAGCTTTTAGTTTTTGCCCTGGTGCAATTAGAGGGAAATCGAAGTAAATATCATGACTAGGAGCTTCAACTATATCCTGTGGTAAAGATAGAGCCAAGGTAACAACGTGAGCGCATGTCAGGATATAATTTTGACTTCGCCCAGATACTAAAAAACCTACACCAACTACCGCACCATTCGGATGAAAAATCCGAGCGATCGCTGACCTAAAAGCTGGAATATAATTATCTACAATCGATGCCATCTGTTACTATGCCTTGTCTTGCTTCCATTTCAAGGTAATTTCGTAGTTAGCCTCACCACCTACAGAAGTGAAAATTGCACCCGCAACAGCATTTAACTTAATACCAAATTTCACCTCTACCTCATCGGCAGGTGTATTAAGCTGACTCAGTTTGATGATAATTGCTGAAGCCACAGGTTGTATTTGGTCTAATACTTCATCAAATTTCTTTTTAGCTTCAACTACCATTTGCCCAGCATCTGGTCTGGCAACACGGACAAGAGAATTGCTATTTTCTGGCTCATCAACCTCAGCTAAAAACTTTGTGCCATCTTCTAGATAAAACTCTGTGATTTGTTTCCGAATCATGGGAGAACCTGTGATGTTGAACTAATAGTTGAATATGTCGATAATCAAGATAGTTTGTAGAAGTTGTTGTACATGATATTGTTTTTATCTAAGAGGTTGTTTTAAAAGTGTTTGGCTGTGATTTTAGGCAATTATTGATCCCCCCTAACCCCCCTTTTTAAGGGGGGAACCGGAATCAAAGTCCCCCTTAAAAAGACGTGAGTTCGACGACTGCTATTTTGACCTCTCCCCCAGCCCCTCTCCTACGAGGAGAGGGGAGCAAAAACCCTATTTTCTCGTTACTCCTCCCTTGCCTTTTAGGAGAGGGAGGCTGGGAGGGAGAGGTCTATCGAACTCACGTTAAAAAGGAGGCAACCGGAATCAAAGTCCCCCTTAAAAAGGAGGAAACCGGAATCAAAGTCCCCCTTTTTAAGGGAGATTTAGGGGGATCTAGAAATACCGACAAGTAGACTTTTAAAACATCCTCTAAGTAGCAAGGTGTAAATATAAAGTTTGTAGTTAGGACTTTAGTCCTGATAAACCTTGCTATGAGCGATGAATCGCTCACTACGAACAATGCTTCCTGCAAACTTTTCTTGGGTCAATCTTAGAAGTTTGTGAAGTTTATTAAGAAACTTACCAACTGTCGGCTGTTTGGGCGTTAAAGCAGTTTGACTCTCATGTAATAGATTTAACAATTAATATATTAATTGTTATATTAGTTATATGTGTACCCTAACTTCAATTAGTAAATATACTGAGTTGAACTCTGGCAAGGAAACAAAGGTGGAGTGGAAGCCTAAGAGTTTCAAGTAGTTCTTAGCCTTGCACTTCGAGTCTTGGCGGGACTAGTAATACTCTTCGGTTAAGGCAAGAGACGCGATTTATCGGGTTTTTGTGATCTTTATAGCAATCCTGAATCATTGGTGATAAACAAGAACCCCAACTTCTGAAAGAAGTCAGGGCTGTATGGGTTGCAATTATTACAATTGAGATAGATACACTACTGAACGACGCGATCGCACTGTGAAAGTATGTACGTACTGTTCAATAAGCTTGTGTGGAAATGATAAATACTTACAGCATAACAGTTTCAGCAATCCCTTGCATAAGTAAACGCATAAACTCTTATTTGAAATGCAAAAATATAGGTGTCGGAAAAAAATAAATTTTTCCAATTTGGCAAACAATCCATTAGTTCGGAGAACACTTAGAACAAAAATCAGGACTGAATTTGCAATATTGACTACCTGTTAATGAGTACGCTGTACAATAAGGAAAACTCGTAAGTTCAATTTTGGCTGTTAGCAATTTTGAACCGTTCCGCAACACTCCATTAGGTTTGGTTTTATCAGCCAGAAGGATAGCTACAAGCTTAGGAAACGCTATGCAAATAGTAATATTGAGCAGCGTTAGCAGTATAGCGTCTATCAAATTCATAGGTAATCATCTCCTGTGAAAAATAGGCGTAGGCGTAGCCCGCACTTCGACTTCGCTCAGTGACCGTCGTAGACATCGCTGTTTTGAGGTGCAAGCATAATATTATGTGTAGGATTGACCTTTAGTACATCTATTGCTTGCACTCTATGTAAACTAACTTTAACATAAATTTTTGTAAATATAAACGTGGAATTCCTGGAATTATTATACACAGAAGGAAATGTGGATAATAATGACGATTATTGTAGCGGGATAACAAAATAAACTGGAAAAACAATTAATTTACGATATTTAGGTAAGGTGTTATGTCAAAAACCCAAACCGCGTCTTCTTTTTTATCTAACATCACTGAGCAAGAACGTGAGGCATTAAAGCGGTTGGTAGATTACACAAATGTGGAATCGCTACCAGAAGTTTGGCCTTTGGCATCTCAACGATTTGGTGATGTTATCGCCCTCCGCAGTCCTCACGCCAAACCAGAGATTGTGATTACTTATACACAGATGGCGGAGCAAATACAATTATTTGCGGCTGGGTTACAGGCGTTGGGAGTGAAGGTAGGCGATCGCATTTCCTTAATTTCTGACAACAGTCCCCGGTGGTTTATTGCCGATCAAGGCATAATGACTGCTGGAGGCGTTGATGCGGTGCGTAGTTCCCAAGCGGAAAAAGAAGAATTGCTGTTTATCATCGCTAATAGCGGTAGCACGGCGATAGTTGTTGAGGATTTAAAGACACTTAAAAAACTACAAGATCGTCTCCAAGATTTAGCAATTCAGTTTGTCATCTTAGTTTCAGATGAAACACCACCAACAGACGAAACCCTAAAGATACTGAATTTTGCACAGTTGCTCGAAATTGGGAAAAATCATAATTTTGTGCCAGTTAAACAAAATCGTGACGCTCTGGCAACCCTAATTTATACCTCTGGCACTACGGGCAAACCCAAGGGTGTAATGCTGTCTTATAAAAATTTGATGCACCAAGTAACAACATTTGGCACAGTATTACAACCAAACGCAGGCGACATTGTTCTCAGTATTCTACCTTCGTGGCATAGCTACGAGCGGACTGTTGAATATTACCTACTATCTCAAGGTTGCACGCAAGTTTATACTAACTTACGTTCCGTGAAAGGAGATTTGAGACAATTTAAACCCAATTACATGGTAGGTGTACCCCGCCTGTGGGAATCGATTTATGAAGGAGTGCAAAAGCAGTTCCGCGAACAACCAGCGAAAAAGCAACGCCTAGTTAACTTTTTATTAGGCATTAGCGATAAATATATCAAAGCGCAGCGAGTTGCTCAGGGATTGGATTTAAATAATCTTCATGCCTCAGCCGTCGAACGATTAACAGCTAAGATCCAAGCATTGGCTTTATCACCCCTCCACGCCTTGGGAGAACGACTAGTTTATGCCAAAGTGCGAGAAGCCACAGGAGGACAAGTCAAGCAGATGATTAGTGGCGGTGGTGCGCTTCCCAGACACATCGATAACTTCTTTGAAATTATTGGTGTGCAGATTTTGCAAGGTTACGGTTTAACAGAAACTTCTCCTGTAACCCATGTGCGCCGTCCTTGGCGAAATTTGATTGGTGCATCAGGGCTACCACTCCCCGCTACAGAAGCTAAGATTGTAGATCCTGAGACAAAAGCGCCTTTACCAATAGAGAAGCGAGGCTTAGTATTGTTGAGGGGGCCGCAGATTATGCAAGGCTATTACCAAAATCCCGAAGCGACAGCGAAAGCAATTGATGCTGAAGGTTGGTTTGATAGCGGCGATTTGGGCTGGTTGACACCACAAGACGACTTAGTGCTGACTGGCAGAGCAAAAGATACGATTGTATTGACTAACGGGGAAAACATCGAGCCACAGCCGATCGAAGATGCGTGTTTGCGATCGCCCTACATCGATCAAATTATGCTCGTCGGCCAAGATCAGCGCAGCCTGGGAGCCTTGATTGTCCCCAATGTCGAAGCCTTAGAAAAATGGGTGCAAAACAATCCGGCCACTTCTTCACCTAGTCAAAAAATTGACTGGGAGAGTAGAATGATCCAGGATTTATTTCGGCAAGAATTGAATCGAGAAGTGCAAAATCGTCCAGGCTATCGACCGGATGACCGCATTGGGACATTCAAACTCATTCTAGAACCGTTTTCCATCGAAAATGGTTTGATGACACAAACACTAAAAGTTCGCCGACATGTCGTCACGGAACGTTATCACGATATTATTGACGGCATGTTTGCCTGATAATTCCACCTCCCAACTGTAAAGAGTGAACGTGAAATATTTATGGATGTCTCCAAATCTAATTTGCTTCTGAAACGTGTCGTTAACGTCAAAGTTATTGTGACTCCCCTGTGGAAAGAGGAAGTACAACAGCAGCTGCAAACCCAGATCAATCAACTCGATCAGCAACTGCAACAGCTAGACGTAGAAGGACAAAGAGCGATCGCCGCAATTCAAAAGCAGAGTCTGCAACCACCCGGCCCCCAGACCCTCCAACAAATTGACAATATCCAACTCCAAGTCAATCAAAAGAAAAGTGAATTTCTAGAACAAAAAAATCAGTTGCTGCAAAATCTCCAGCAAGTGCAGTTTCTCCAGCAAGATCAGGAAGTCAACCAATTCCAAATGGAAGGCTTTTTCCGGGTAGAGATAGGAGATAACCTGATTAGCAAAATGCAAGTAGAAATCGTTCTGCGCGATGGCGTTGTAGAAGAAATTCGTGGCGATATTTAGATTTGTCATTTGTCATTTGTCCGTTGTCATTTGTTTTGTGACCAATACTTCGACTACGCTCAGTACAAGTGACCAATGACTAATGACAAATGTGATTTAACTTAGTTTGGGAGCGGCTCCCAGCCAAACATTCTACCTGGGAGCCAGCCCAAACTATTTGCCAGACTGGAGGAGAACTAATAAATAGCGATCGCCCGAAGGCTGACATCTCAACTCGATATTTAACTGCACTAACTGCATCATCACCCCGCTTGAATTGGGTAATCGTCACTAAAGCCTGATTTCGTTGTGGATAAGCTACCTCTACCTTTCGCGTTCCTCCCACTGCTGCTATGTTATCAAAGGCATTCAGAGCGAGGGTAGCAGGATCGCTTCCTTGGAGAGATGAGTTGATATTTTCTAAAGGTATAGTTTTATAATCGAAACGCTCTGAGTATGCCACAACCTCTTGAGACTGATGTATTGCTCTCACCTGCTGGGTTTGCCCATAACTAGTCTCAACAATCGGTGCAGATTGCTGGCGCTGGGTAATATAGACCCCAGCGCCAGCAGTGGCAAAGATACCCAGTATCACAATCAAAAAGAATTTTAGCTTTGCCGACATAAAAGTAAACAGGAATTTCAAATAGGTTTATTACCAATTTTGAATTCTAGATTGAACTGCATCCCATATCCTCTACCTGTGAGAAGCTCTTGTATCTTAAGCATTCGGCATGAGGAGTATAAATAGCAATCTCATTTAATCTGTGAGAAACTCGTGGTTGTTTTTGCAAGTCAACGATTAAAACGAGATATTGGCTAACCCTTAAGGATAGCTCTGTATTATAGACCTCTAAGTTATATTTAGGTTCCTGGAGTGAATCGATTAGTCATTAGAGATATGAGTGAAAAAGAATTGTTTTGACGTAGCAGTGCTACGTCTCTACAAGGGTTCTGGGTAACGCATATTTAATTTCTGGAGATGTCTATTAGTAGGACTTACGCAAGAAACCTTTCAAACTCCTATTTCTCCGTGTCCTCTGCGTTCTCTGTGGTAGCCTGCGGCAAGCCCTACGGGTTCGCCAGTTATTTTATGCAGGCGTTCCCGTCCACCGGACTGGCTCACCGCTTTGCGTCTACGATTTTCCGTTACCTGTGCGTAAGTCCTAATTAGTTCCCAATCCCCAATTCCCAATCTAAAATATTAAATCTCCAGCCCAAAACTCTCCCGCCAAGATACAATTCGATCTGATGAAAGCTGTTAAAGTCCATAAACCATTGATTTCCAAACCACCCTATGAGCATTCACGAAGTATTTATGCCGGCGCTGAGTTCCACCATGACGGAAGGCAAAATCGTCTCCTGGGTGAAATCGCCAGGGGACAAAGTGGAAAAAGGCGAAACAGTGGTGGTTGTAGAGTCAGATAAGGCAGATATGGATGTAGAAACCTTTTATGAAGGCTTTCTTGCCCATATCATAGTTGAAGCTGGTGAAACTGCCCCGGTAGGATCTGCGATCGCCTTCATAGCCGAAACTGAAGCTGAAATTGAACATGCTAAATCTCTCGCCAATTCCTCTGGCGCGGCTGCTACTCCTACCTCTTCCCCTGAACCAATCCCCGCCACAGCCTCAGTTGCAACACCTGCCTTATCTCAAAATGGCTCTAACCACAAAGAAGGTAGACTTGTAGTTTCACCCCGCGCCCGCAAATTAGCCAAAGAACTCAAAGTTGATTTAACTACACTCCAAGGCAGTGGCCCCCACGGTCGCATTGTCGCTGAAGATGTAGAAGCATTGTCCAATAAGGGCAAACAACCCGCTACTGCCCCAGTTGCCCCACCAACACCTGTACCAACCAGCGCCCCAGTTGCATCCCCAGCACCTCGGACACCAGCACCCGCACCAGTGGTAGCGGCTGTTCCTGGTCAAATCGTACCTCTAACTACCTTCCAAAATGCCGTAGTGCGGAACATGGTAGCCACCATATCCGTGCCCGTCTTCCGTGTCGGTTATACAATTACCACAGACGGATTAGACAAACTTTATAAACAAATTAAATCCAAAGGCGTGACAATGACAGCGCTACTGGCGAAAGCTGTAGCAGTGACATTGCAAAAACACCCATTGTTAAATGCTAGCTATTCAGACCAGGGTATTGTTTATCATTCTGATATCAACATTTCCGTAGCAGTAGCGATGGATGATGGCGGATTAATTACACCTGTGTTGCAAAATGCAGATGCAGTGGATATTTATTCTCTATCGCGGAATTGGAAGTCTTTGGTAGAACGTGCCAGAGCAAAACAACTACAGCCCCAAGAATACAACAGTGGCACTTTCACCCTGTCTAATTTGGGAATGTTTGGCGTAGACACATTTGATGCGATTTTGCCGCCTGGACAAGGTTCAATTTTAGCGATCGGGGCATCCCGTCCGCAAGTAGTAGCAACACCCGATGGTTTATTTGGCGTGCGGCAACAAATGCAGGTGAATATTACTTCTGACCACCGCATTATTTATGGTGCCCATGCTGCGGCGTTCTTGCAAGATTTAGCAAAATTGATTGAAACAAATCCTCAATCTTTGACAATGTAATTTTGAAAAGACACCAAATTTAAATGTTAGCGCTATAAGCGAGCAACCGTTTTTCGTAGAGTAGCGCTAACAATAAATAATACTTACACTTAAATTTTTATGAACAAACCATGTAGCGATATCACATCTCTACATGGGTTTATGTCCAAAGTGATATCAAAGTGACATACGACAACACCCTGAAATATCTGGTTGAGCAGTATCCAGAAGATTTTATCCGCTACTTACTTGCATCTGAGGCAAGGGATATCCAGATTCTCAAAACAGAATTAAATCAAGAACCAATTCGTGCTGATTCAGTAACCTTTTTGCAAACTGCCAATCAAATACTGCATTTAGAGTTTCAAACTTTACCACGCAAAGCAAGCGCAAAAGAAAAGTACGCAGAGTCTTTTTGAAGAGAATTTGTTACAACAAATTTATGCAATGTTGTAATCAGGAAGCTTTAGATGTCACATAAACAGTTTATTTATTGCTGGCAAAAATGGTTACTTCCCGTCTTGGTACGTGTAGTAGTAACGATTTGTCTCACAGTAGGGGTGTTAGGCATCTTGGGAAGCACTGCTTCTATGAGTAATGCTCAAGCTGTTTTTCCTGCTTCTGTTACAGCTAATGCTCAACTAGTAAGTACTACTAGGCACATCCAGAATAAGCATATTCCATCAAAACCAACAGCGTTAAATGCCACTGTATATCACAGTCCCGATTGTAACTGTTGTGGCGGGTGGATTGACCACTTAAAAACACAAGGTTTTCAAGTCACAGACTTTTCCACGCCTGACATCGAAACAGTTAAACAAAAGTACAACGTGCCGGATAACTTGTCATCTTGCCACACAGCAATTGTTAATGGATATGTCATCGAAGGACACGTCCCAGCAAACGACATCAAACGTTTGCTTCAAGAAAAGCCAAATGTTGCTGGTTTATCTGTTCCTCAAATGCCTGTAGGCACTCCTGGGATGGAAATAGGAAATCAAAAAGACCCGTTTACTGTGTTTGCTTTTGATGGCAAGAACTCAGTTGCGGTATTCAATAAATATCCGTCTTCTTGATATCATCTCACTGGATTCAGAGGATGTTTTAAAAGTGGATTTTAATCTATGTTTAGCGATTAAAAATGGCCAAAAGCTTTTAAAATATCCTTGTATTATAGCGGTTCTCAGTTGAGTGAAATACAGACCTAACAAGAACAGCCCCTTCCTTACAAGGGAAGGGGAGTAGTATTGCTTCCATTCGAGAACCGCTATACCTGAATCAGTGGTAGAAGATATTACTGGTTAGAATCAGTTTTGATTAACTGCGACAAATGACTGAACCATCTCTCAAACCAGAAGCGAGATGTTATGGTTGAAACATTTTGAGAAAGAAGCTCAATCGCATGGTTACAATCTTGTAGGCTTGCATCGATTCCCATTGTGTGATAAATTCCGCGAGCATTGCAAAAAGCATTCATCGCTTCTGATTCTCGATTGATTTTTTCTAACACTAAACCTAAATTAAACCAGGCGTTTGCTTCTGCATTTTGGTCATCAAGATTCCTTCTAATTTCTAATGAATACTGATGAAACTCAACTGCCCTTTGGTACTGTCCCAGAGCCTTATAAGCACTTCCCAACCCACTTAAGGCCATGCCCTCACCATTGCGATCGCAGATGAATCTTGTCAGTTCTAACCATTGCTGGTAAAACTCAATTGCCAGTTGATACTGCCCCAATGATTCATAAGTATTGCCCAAACTTCCTAGACAAATGCCTTCTCCGGTGCGATCGCCTGTTTTCTTTGCGATGCTCAACCACTGCTGATAAAACTCAATCGCTTGCTCGTATTTGCCCAGGTATTCATAAGTATTGCCCAAACTTCCTAGACAAATGCCTTCCCCAGTGCGATCGCCTATTTTCCTGGTGATACTCAACCACTGGTGATAAAATTCGAGCGATCGCTGATATTTCCCCAGTGATTGGTAAGCGTTGCCCAATCCAGACAAAGATTTGGCAACGCCTGCGCTATCGCCTATTTCTTTCGCTATCTCCAACCATTGCTGATAAAACTCAATTGCCAGGTGGTACTCCCCAATGGACTGATAAGCATTGCCCAAACTTGCTAAACAAATGACTTCACTATTGCGATCGCCTATTTCTCTGGCTTTGTGCAAGCACCGCTTTTCAAACTCAATGGACTCGATGTTATTTAGGCTCCCTGTTCTAATTACTTCTGTCATTCTCTATAGAAAACGAAATTTTTGCTTGATAGGTTGTTGATTATACAATTTTCCGTGCCTTCAGCACACAATAACAGAACTTATAGGTACAAGTTCTGTCAAAATCTAGGAATTGTTCTTCAATATGTAACTTTGTTTTATACAGCAGCGATCGCTGTGTATAAAAGGCTTTTATTTATATTTGGTAAGAAGCACACGAATATAGTATACTCATAAATTTGGCTTTAGAAAAAATATAAGAAAAACCAATCAATCAGCAGCAGCATAATCAGGCAATGCGTTAAGTTGTAAATTAACAGCACTTAGATAATTTTGGTCATTTAAAACTTTTGATGGTAATTTATCCGCATTAACAGCAGCCTTCACCAAATCGTTTGCAATAATCTTTCTGTTCTGAGTTTCAAATACTAGTATTTCTCCACTAGGAATGCCGTGCTGCTTCAAACCTCCTTGATACGCAAAAGTAACTAGATTGAAAGGCTGGAGGTAATTCACAGAAGTAGAACTAGTGGATAAATTGTTAGAGTTAATAGCGATTATTTCACTACTATTGTTAGTAGCTGTTTGAGCGCCAGCGATTCCAGGTACAAGAGTAATAGAAGCAAAAATAAGTGCAGATTTTATTAAAGTAACGAGTTTCATAAGGTGATTCTTAGGTAAAATGCGATCGGTTTCTTTAGTAATAGAATCTTCTTTATTATTAATTTCAGCTTCCTTCATTCAGGTCATCTGATCGGTTGATATCTGACTCACCCAAAAGGGTGAGCCAATTGAGCGATAAAAAGTCCGTTAAGTCGAGATATATAACAGAGCGATTGTAATTTTCTAGTACTTAACTGAGGCGAGTTGAAAATTTATGCAATTTTTCAATTTGCATCTTTCCGAAGAATCCTCAAAGATTTAGGTTTCCCAAATAACGCTGTTGGACAGCAACAGTCAAGGGAGCATCCCAATGCAAGCTTAAATCTTTTCCCTCACCCCCAGCCCCTCTCCCATCTTTGGGAGAGGGGAGACATAACTCTAGTTCCCCTTCTCCCATCTTTGGGAGAAGGGGTTAGGGGATGAGGGCTATCAAGGTTTTTGCACATTTGGGATGC
>NZ_JABXKH010000110.1 GCF_017115105.1 Nostoc sp. NMS2 | reverse complement strand
TGGGCGTTAGGAACTAGCGCTTCTGCCCTTGGAGGGGATGTAAGACCAAAGTCTTCAGGACGTAAAAAATCCATGAAGTCCGAGGCAATCCCCTGTGAATTGGGAAGCCCACACCCTATCTGTACTCAGATGGGTGTTGGGTAGTTCACTTTGTGTCTACCCTCTTGCGCTAAAGTTGCAAAAGAACGTGCATCTAAAGCCAGGAGGAAAGAGTTGTGAAAGCAGTCTTGATGACGGCGGCTGGCAGTCCCGAAGTTCTGCAAATACAGGAAGTGCCAAACCCTGCGGTTCCTGTAGGGAATACTGAACTTTTAGTGCGTTTGGTGGCGGCTGGCATTAATCCCATCGACACTAAACTTCGTAGCCGAGGCAGTTTCTACCCCGATCGCACGCCAACAATATTAGGATGTGATGGTGCAGGTATAATTGAGGCTGTGGGTGCTGGTGTTCAGCGTTTTCGTCCAGGTGATGAAGTATATTTTTGCTACGGCGGATTGGGCGCACATCAAGGAAATTATGCTGAATATACCGTTGTGGATGAGCGGTTTGTGGCCCGTAAACCCACCTCTATCTCCTTTGCCGAAGCAGCAGCAGCGCCTTTAGTATTAATCACCGCCTGGGAAGCTTTATACGAACGGGGACGATTGTCACCTGGGGAACGGGTTTTCATTCATGCGGGTGCTGGTGGTGTCGGTCATGTAGCAATTCAATTGGCGAAACTCAAAGGTGCTACTGTTGCTACCACAGTCAGTTCTGAGGAAAAGGCTAATTTCGTCAAAGAACTCGGTGCAGACCATGTAATTTTTTACAAACAAACGGACTTTGTGCAAGCGGTATTAGATTGGACTGGCGGCGAAGGCGTAGACTTGGCTTTTGATACCGTAGGCGGCGAAACCTTTCACAAAACCTTCCCCGCAGTGCGAGTATATGGTGATATTGTGACGATTCTCGAACCAGATGCCAATACTGTTTGGAAAACTGCTCGATTACGCAATCTCCGCATCAGTTTAGAATTAATGCTCACACCAGCGTTGCTAGGATTAGAAGAAAGCCTCCAGCACCATGCAGAAATTCTCGAACAATGTGCCACCTGGATTGATGAAGGCAAGTTAAAAATTCATGTTAGTCACCAGTTTCCTTTAAAAGAAGCGGCTAAGGCTCACCAACTAATTGAAAGCGGTTCTGTGACGGGTAAAATTGTTCTACTGATTAGCGACGAATGATCGAACAATTTGCATAATTTATTTTTTAAACGCAAAGGTACGCAGAGGTTAAACGCAAAGGTACGCGGAGGGGTTTATCTGCGCTCCTCTGCGCTTTCCTTGGCGTTCCTTTGCGTTTTATCAATTCTCCTCTTCTTCCCCCTACCAACGCAGGCAGCACAGACGCAACCAGAAACACCCTTAACTCTGGAATTATTACAAGAACGTCTACGCACACCAACACTGCGTGAAGGCAATTTGACAGTAGATTTACAGAAGATGGTGATTGATTTACGCCCAGAAAATGCTAGCTTTCGTGATGCTTTTTACCAAATACTGCGAAAAGAGCTAGGTACAAAACCTCTGGGTTTAGACCTCAGCTATGCCCTGATTTTGGGGGATTTTGTGGGCGGCGATTTGGGTTTAAGAACCTCTTTGTACGCTCAAGCTATTGCTCCGATTTTCACAGCTACCGAAAAAGAAGAACTAGAACGTTTGCGCTTTCTTTGTCTAGAATCACTAGCGAACTCTAAAGATTGTCGATCGCTTTTAGGAACAGAGTCAACCCCATCCAGAGAAATTTCCGTCTTTCGTGGGGTATTGAAACTCGTGCAAACTCGCTTCAATGGCGAAATGAAGTTTTCTAATACATTCTTTCTTCAGTCTGTGGATGCTCAAGGTGCAACTTTTCTCCAATCCACGAATTGGGCTGAAACTCGGTTTGGTCGTCCCGTCAGCTTTAGTGGTACTAAATTCAAACAACCAAGCAATTTTCAGGGTAGTATTTTTTTTGAAAAAGCTAATTTTAAACAAACCCAATTTCAGGAATTCGCTGATTTTCAGGGGAGTAGATTTGAAAAGACTGCCAATTTCAACCAAGCAACTTTTAAGCAATTGGCTAAATTCAGTAGTGTGCAATGGCAAGAAAATGCTGATTTTTCTGATGTCCGCTTTGCCAATCAAGCCCAGTTTACTAAAGCAAATTTTAATCAGTTTCTCCTTTTAAGAGATGCGACTTTTGAGCAAGCTGTCATTTTTCGAGAAGTGGAGTTTAATCAATCGGTGAATTTACAAGGTGCAAGTATTCTCAACCAAGCAGATTTTAGCGATGCCAGGTTTTCTACGGAAGCTTGTTTAAGCGTACCTGGTTTAACTTTTAACTCTAACCAAGCAAAAATATTAGGTAATCCCGGTCAAATTGGTAAGATGTTCTGCATTCCTACATTGCAAGGTAATCAAAATATCTTGCGAAATTTGGGACAAAATTTTCGTCAGCAACAACAAGTTACTGATGCTAATGAACTGGAATACACAAAACAACAACTGCGATTATTAGAAATGAGTCGCCGTTTGATTGCTACAAATATCAATAGTGCGAGTGTTGCAAGTTTGATTAAACTGGGTTTTTCTTCAACTCAAGCCGCAGCGATCGCCCAGCGTCGTCTGATAAAATCTTTTCGCAACAGTAGTGAGTTATTGACCTTGGCAGACATCGATTTAGAAAAATACACACAACTGAGCGATCGCTTAATTGTTGGCGAATCCCTTTCTATTGGTGGGTGGTTACTGCAAGCTTGGAGTTGGTTGGGATTGAGTGTACTGCTGTTGTTGAGTGGCTATGGGACAAATTTTTGGTTAGTGTTTGGCGTGGGAGGAGTTGCGATCGCCTATTTTGGCTTACTATTTTGGCTAGTAGATCGCTATCGCCGCCTGCATCCCGTACCGATTATTCCTACATCCTACGAAACCATTTCCATATTAGTCAGTTTTAGCGTTTTAGAATTCTTGAGCTTACTAGCCATCTTTCGCAATACTCAACAACCTTGGCTGACATTGGCATGTCTTTTCATAATTCTTGTCCCCGTACCACTAGCTTTATTGATCCGACTTTACCAACAAGGTCGTTATCACGATTTAATGAACGTTTCTTACTTCACCGAAGATGGCACATTTCGCCAGTTACGATTGTTGATTGGGCGTTTACCAGTAATACCAAGGAATCAGACCTTTCGGGAACGATATATGCCTCTACTGAGCGATCGCCGTTGGAACTGGCTCAACTACTATGATTTTAGTCTCAACAACCTAGTTAAATTAGGATTTAACGACATTCGCCTGCGAGACGAACACTTACCAGGCATCATCTCTGCACTTGCTTGGTATGAATGGAGTTTGGGTGTAATTTACATCACTATCGTTTTGTGGACACTTTCTCGCACAATTCCAGGATTAAATTTGCTAATTTATCTGAAGTAGCTTACCGCGCCATTAGCACTAATGAATTTATCAAAACAGAATACATGCATCAATCACCAGAATAAAGCCTCCGACACGCTCCTGAATTCTTCTTCAATAACTGGGAACACTTCTTAACTCATAACTGATACTAGTACGTCACGGCGTAAATAAGCCACCCATTTAAAATCGCTAGATATCCTACAAAATCAGCGTTCTTTCTTTTTACTTTTGCCTTGTTGTACTAGTATAATTACCTTAACCTCTCACTGATAAATGATGGTTTTAGTTTCTTCAATAAGTCTTATACCATTCACATATACTCTTATAGACATCTTTATCATTTTGATGCAGACATAGGACATCGTAGTTATAAATACTCTTAATATCTTTCCCATCGTTCTCTCGTATTTTAAACAAATAGCGAGTCAGATCCATCAGAACATCAAGAGAAGTAGTGGATACCAAATGAAATCCTCGATCATCCCATACTATGAAGTATGCATATCCTATTTCTATTAGGCGGGTGTATAACTCATTTGCACTATTAAGCTCTTGGTTATTTCCTATCGTATTCTCAAAAATAATTGCTGGATGTGCTGAAGCTAGCCATTCAACGCTATCGAGAAGAATTTTAAAATCATAACCATCTGTATCAGTTTTAACAAAACATATATTCTCATCAGCAATGCTGGAAAGTCGTTCGGTATTAATCTGTACTTTGCCCTCTGTTCTCTCATCAAAAGAAGCAGTACCTCCCCGATGAAAAAATGATCCTGCCACCTGGCTCCCATCTGAAAGGAAAACTTTCTTGATAATGATTTCGTTAGGGAGTTTTGAAGTGTTACGAAGTAGAATCTCGTAAAAATAATCACTGGCTTCAACCAGTATTAATTTGTTTTGTGCATATGTTGCGATAATTGCAGCGGTGTCTCCAATATTTGCCCCAATGTCAATAATTGTCCCATCTGGATACTTCGCCGAAATATATTTGGCAGAGATTCCTGTACACAAATCTCTGTAGGGCTGTGAGCTAGGAAGTTTTGCAAGCAAATGATTCTTAGGAGCTTCAATATCATAAGCACCGCACTTTATTTGCGTAAAATCTTGCTTAAAATATTGCTGTTCTAAATATTCTCTTCGACGCTGGCGGAGAAGTTCATAAATAGGTCTTGGCAGTAGTGATTCTATCAGAGTTTTCATAACTAACTCCAGGTTAGCGTAAATTTTAAGAGGTTATATGTTAGTAGGGTTCAGTTAAGCCTAAAATCCTTGATAGAGAAGCGAAATTTTACGTCTCTACAGACCAAAAATCAGTATCAAAAATCCTTTACTGAACTATATTGGTTATATTTCAGAAGGCAGAAGTACGAAGGCAGAGGGCAGAAGGAACCCAACAATTCTTTTTTTAACTGGGCAATAACCCAGCAACTTTTGTTTTTATTCATACTTCTTTCCTTGTGCCCTCTGCCCTCTGCCTTTTTTTGTAAACGAATACGGGGTGATCAAAAAGGATTAGAACGGACAAAATATGGAAAACCGATATTTTGGGATAAGCATTTTTTGCAACTCCTGCTGGATAAGGACCTTGATGAAAAAATAGCCTAAATTATAAAACGACCAAATCTTTGCTATTAAAGGATTTTTATTCTTTATATGCATTTCACCTAGATACAGGACTTCTAAATCACCATAAAAAGAGCAAAAAAAGCATATTAAATTGGCGAACTTTTCTAACACTAACCGGAAATGCTAAAAAATAAAATCCGTAGACTCACAGTATGGACAATGCACAGTAGAATACCTCAATTCATCTGACTTTTCCCGTTAAGTCTCGAAACTATTGGGTATTGAGCCGAGATATTGCTATTCTCTTGATCAGGTAAGAACCTTTTGGATAATAATTTGTTCTATACCAATTGCTCTCGTCATCGGTCTTTCCTCCAGTCCCATCACTTCAAGTCTAAATCCAACTGAAGAGGTGGCACAGCAATACAGCGTTGAAAATTTTGAGATGACTAGTACAGCACGGCGTAAATAAACCACCCCTGACGCTCGTTCGCTCTTAGCGTCTCCCCTTGGGAGAAGACTCGCTCATAGCGTTGCCATGCCGAACCCGTTAGCGTCTCTAAGAGTTGGCTTTACGCTGCGCTAACGGGTTCGGCAGTTCCTCATGGGGGAAACCCCTCTGAGCGACTGCCTCACCATTCCAAATCAACGAAACGCTTACGCTATATTCATTTTTAATTTTTAATTCCGCCTTGCGGTACTAGTCTTGGCAAGCGGAACCAAAATCTAGAACCACCTTCAAGACGAGGTAAATAACCAATCATACCTCCCCAGCGTTCAAGTGTGATTCTACAAAAATAAAGACCCAAACCGGCTCTCCCTGATTTATCTTTGCCTTGAGAAAACTTTTGAAATAAATTCTTCTCCATTTCTGGCGATACACCCAAACCACAATCATCTATAGTAACTAAAACATATTGCCCATCCAGTTGTAGACCAATAGTCACAATAGAATCTGGTTTACTATATCTATAAGCATTTTCTACTAGATTAGCAATCACTCTGTCTAAACGAGATTTATCTCCAATAACTTTCCAGTCTATTGTCATATCAATATTGCTAGCAAGCTGTAATTGTATATTATTCAGGGCAAAGTTCAGTTTTGAAAACTCAATTACCTCTTGGATAGAACTTAAGATATTAGGTGATTTGTCAATATCGATATCAGAATTTTCTGTTAATGTTGCTTCAGTAGAAAAAGCGTCTAAAATATCTTTAATCAGCATCTCTTGCTTTAGACATTGCTTTGTACCAGTTTCTAAATATTCTTTTCCTTTAGGCGTTAAATTTTCAAATTCTAGTAGTGTAAAACAACAGTTTATAGCATTCAACTCCACTGCCATATCATGGATAAGACAATGAATTAGAACATCTTTTTTTTGATTATCCTTAAGTAATTGCTGATAAATCAATTGATATTCTCTAGCTTTTTGGAGAACATCCTGCTGTTCTTGATAAGAATCTTCCAACGCCTCTATCAATAAAATTTTTTTATTATTCACACAAATTGCATAAGCTTTAAATTGATATTCTTGTCCAGTTGGATCAATTTCAGTCCAGAAACCTGAACTGAGCTTTTTAGTATTATTATTCATCCAAAATTTTTCGGCATCAATTAAAAAATTATTTAAAAAATAAAACTCTTCCTCCGGTATTGATATATTCATACCTAATGCTAAATTTTTACGACAAAATTGATTTAACCAATCAGGTAAATTACCAATAATTTTAAATAAACCTACATCAATTTGCTCTAAGGCTAGAATATTCAAAGCAGCGAGCATATCATTTGTGATGGGTGTATTCATGAGTTAAACCTGCTACAATCAATTAATTATTTAACTTTCTATTTAATTTTTCCTGTAATAGTCTGAAATCATTTGCTTTTTGCTGAATAGGAAAGAGGTAATCTCTATCACAGCTACTATCTAACAGCAATACCCAATCTGCTTCTTTCGTCGGTAATATATGAACATCTATACAACTGCCATACTCTGTTTGAATGAATGGCAGAAATATAGAAGTATCATCTAATGGTAGTAACCCTTCTAGAAAAATAACTTGCTCTTTTGCATTTTTGCCTTTACGGAGGTTAGTAATTCCATAAGCTGCCAACTTCCCACCCCAAGTCAAGAGGCTACCATCTTTATTAACTAACAGATAGCCAAGAGAAGACTCTGCTGTTAGAAAATTTAGAATATAGGTAATTACAAAAACAGGGACATCCAACATTTAGCAATCCAATATTTTTTTAGCGAGAGTTTGAAAAGCTTCTTCTACACCAATACCATGTTTGGCACTTGTTTTAATTACAGTCCAACCCTTTTGTATAACATCATCTATCTCAGCAGATTCAATTTCCCATTCATCCGTTATATCTAATTTGTTTATGACTAAAATAAAGGGAACCTGACCAATGGCATCTTCTATTTTTCTTTGTAAACTAAAAGCTTTTTGTAAAGTATTATTTCTAGTACCATCTACAACTAATAAATAACCAGCAGAACCTCGCAAATAAGACATTTGTAATTCTTGAAAATCATCTTCTCCATATATATCCCAAAGGATAAGGTTTAATTTTTTATCTTGAATATCTATAGTTTTTTTATCAATTTTTACACCCACAGTAGTATGATATTTTTCGGAAAAAATACTGTGAACAAACATTGCCACTAAACTAGTTTTACCTGTAGCAAATGCACCGATCATACAAATTTTTGTCTGGATAACCATAAATTGATATAACTTTATTTCGAGGGATTATTCATTAATACTTTAAAAGATACTCTTCGATTAAATTCTTTAGATTCTGGTCTGAATTCTGGCTGGAAAGTTAGGCAAGAACTTACAGTTAGGGCTTGAAATTGGTTTGTCTTGATTCCTTCGGATTTTAAATAAGATATAATTTTATTAGCGCGGGCTTGACTGAGTGGTCTATTTCTTAGTTCTGTTCCAGCACTATTAGTATGTCCAATTATTTGAATCTGCACATTTCTACCCAAATACTTTGCAATATCTAAACATTTGTGGATTGATATAAATAAGTTAGGTAATTTGTCAACTTCACCAGGGATCAACTCAGTTTTTCCTTCCGCAAAAAACAACATTTCTTTTTCTATCTGTCTTTTGGATAAATCAAATTCGCTAAGTTCAATTTCTACAAGTTTTTGGTCTTGAAATTCGGTGATTCCAGGAATAAACTTCCATAATTTCCGTGCTTCTAAAATCCATTTCCGGGGTGCATAACCAGTTGCATTAAGAATACCATTGTTATCAACCTTTAATGATACAGTTTGAGGAGGATGCAACAATTTTTCAACTCTTTTGGCGGTAAATTGTGGCTCCAAAGACAGATAGGGTTGCCACTGGCTAATTACTATTTTGGGATTAAGATTTGTTTGTTGTATTAGGGTATTGGGATCTACTGCTAAGGGATCGCGCATTCCTGAAATAAAATATTTGCCAAAAGCTTGCTTGGTGTTAATCACAACAACTCCTGGCTGTAAGTTGAGTTTGTGGAGATATGCTTGCCAACGGAGTTGTTCTCTAATAGTAAAAAAGCCCCAAGTTCCACAAGCGATCGCGATCGTACCCAAGAAAGCCCAGGCATAGGTATAATTTTTTTTAGCCGCAGATTTATACTGAACTACCAGACAAGCTTCTAAATAAGGCTGACTGGCCTGAAATGCTTCTGTTTCCCCTGTAAAATTTTTAATTTCTCTACTTAGCTTCAGGTGAATTTTCTCTATTGCTTCTTGCAAAACTAACCTTAATTCTTGAGGGGGATTTCCTCGAATCATCGCTGCTACTAGAGCTTGTGGCCCCTCTTCAATCCAAATAATGACTTCTCCAAAGCGTAAACTTTTTAGCCCATCTACTTTTTGTACCCGAAAGGAATCTTTGATAAAATCCTGGATAGCTGTCAACATCGCAGCCACTAAATCTGGATCTTGAACTGTTACCTGCGTTGTTACTAGATGTTGCAGCAATAGTCCCGATTTTTTATGAATCAAAAATATTTGTTCCACTCGATAAACTAGCGTCCGTAACAGCACAATTTCCGCAAATGACTTTCCTGTGCGTTGCGCTTCTAGTCTCCATTTAAAACTCTGTGGAGACAAGCTATGCTCCAGAGTTTGATTCATCGATTGCATCATTCCTTCAAGAGCCGTGGAAATCGCCTTGCGAGTAGCTGGGCCAATAACGGGAAATAATGCATCTGCAAGCACATTGTGGTCTTGTTCAACAGAAACTTCAATGGCATTTTCTACAGTTGATACCATTACTTCCCCAAGTTGTTTATCTTGCTTTGACCGCAGGATAACTGCTTCTGGAAGCATCTTGCTAATATCTTCTGGCTGAATTTGAGGGTTTTCTAATCGCTCATAAAGTGTTCTAAGTTTAGTCGGTTCAATATCCAGAAGTATACTACGGAGTATAGTTAGTTCATCATTCACTTCGGAGGTTTGGTTGTTGCTGTTCAAACCTTCAGAGGATGCTTTCGGTATTGGATTTATCGAATAATCACTCATTACCAAAATTACTCAATTCACAATTTATCATCAAGTAGCATTCTGTTGTAAACACGAAAGATCCGCTCATAGCCAAAAGTCACAGTGAAAAAATTTTCAAATAACCCCTTAGCTCAAGACTTATTTTCTGCATTCAGCCGGATAGCTAACTCTGTAAAAATAGCGGCAAGATTTGAACGATCTGTTTTGTCTCTGCGAAGTTCTTGAGTTTCCCGTTCTAGTAAAGCTAAGATTTCCTGATATTTTTGTTGTATCTCATCTTGTAAGCTTTTAGATTGGTTGAGAATCTGCTCGTGCAATTCTCGCTGAGTATTAGTAGTTTGTTCATCAAATTGAGTAATCTTTTTTTCCAAAGATATGATTATGCTTTTACTTTCTTCCGCAATTGCTTTCACCTGAGAGTCACGCTCTGCCTGCTCATTTTTTAGGCGCTGCGTTAAAGAATCAACTTCTTGTTTAATATAAATTTCTAAAGCATCTAGACGTTTTCTTGTTTCATCCCGCACGTTGTCTAATTCCTTAATCAGACGTTCTTCTAGACGGGTAAACCTTCTTTCCGTATCCCGTGTTTGATTGCCAAAAAGAATTTCTCTAACTTTATCTAAGTTTCTACCTTCGCTCATGCTGTTACTACTAAATTGCAACTCATTTATGTTTGCATTTGAACCCTGTTTTTCTGTATTCGATGAATTATTGTTGATGTATTCTTCAGGTGAGTTCATATTGTTAATTCCTTGGGAAACTAAATTTTGGTTTGATGTTAGTTTTGATACTATATCCACAACGGAAGTACTAATAAGTATAAATTATATTTATACATAAAAAAATTATATCTACTTGAATATATAGGAAAACATCCAATTTTTAGCCAAAGTAATGATCAATTTCTCAAGATACTTATGGAGAAGCCAATATCACTCTTATCTGCAAAACCCCAATTCCATCCTTCTTTCCTGCTCTTACTACGGTGTACATACAAGTTAAATTATCTCCCTTAATCCCCCTGAGGTATTGGCTACGGTGTATACAGGTCAAAAAAACTTGATTTTCTATTATTCTTTCCCTCCTATTGCTTCAGCCTGTATAGGAAATTTTAGTATAAGTTTACACCTAAATAACATCCTGCTAAATGTATAGAACTTCAAGACCAATACTTATTCAGAGCAAAGGAAAGGTATCTGAATTGCAATCAAGACTAATAATTAACGAATTCAATTTCCATGTTTTCAAAATAAAAGTGTCCAAATTTAAACTAAAAAATTCAATTTCTAAGTCTGAAATTAGATATATGAAAAAATTTTGAGTAATTATTGTCCCAAAATTCACTTGAGAATTTCATTAAAAAAGTATTGCAATACTGCGTAGGTTTTGAATATTTGTAGGCTGGGTTGTAGCAAGCCTTCTTTAAGAGTAGGGGTACGAAGTGAAACCCAACAAACCCAACATTTCGTGTGGTTTTGTTCCTCAACCCAACCTACACATTTTTCCTTTTTAGGCAAAACCCACGCAGTATTGGGGAATATTGGATTTAAAAGACCTGAAAGGAATTATATAAAATTTATGTAAAGCTTAGGTGTTATTAAGTACCAAAGTTAAATTGATGAATATATAAATTTAACTTATGTATTTTAAAATGTATTTCTTTAATATAAAACTATTTTATTTTATTAAAGATAATATTTCTTTGACCAAAAAATCCGATATTGCAGCCAAACGTAATGACAATATCACCCTAAGCATAAAAACATCGCAATATTTATCAAAAGAATCAGTATCTTTAAAAAAAATATTTACTTAAAATCTGCAACAATATTTCTATATATCAAAAATCGGATTTGTTAGCATTTTAAAGATTTGATAAAGAAGTTGATACAACCTTTTACTTATGATATTTAAATAATTAGTAGATGGGTTCAAATAAGTTTGTAAAATCAACCAAAATATTTTACATAATTACCATTTGAGTAATCCATTTAGGGATTTCCTGAAAATAGATTATCTATTTTTGTAAAATAGATGTCTTGTTCGCCCGCAACCAAAACCGGACTTTTCGAGCAAGCCCACAATAAATAGTGGGATATTTTTTATTTGAAATTTCCTAAGAGGATGTTTGAAAAGTTCTTTGGTCGATAGCAAAACGTTTTAGATCCCCCTAAATCCACGCCACTTGCTTCACTACAGCGCAACTCTTGGAGACGCTTTGCGTTAAGCAAAGCTATGCCGTTTGCGCAGCGTCTCTAAGAGTTGGCTTTACGCGCATCCTGCGGCGGGGGAGACCCCTGTTCCCGCAGTGGCTCCCCGATAAATTGCGGGACTTTGATTCCGGTTCCCCCCTTTTTAAGGGGGGTTAGGGGGGATCTAGAAGTACCTAAAATTACAGCTGACCACTTTTAAAACAACCTCTAAGAGGTTGTTTTAAAAGTATTTGATTGCGATTTTAGGTACTTATTTATTTTCCTGTCTTTGGAAGGGAAAAAATAGAATCTAATTCTCCCAATTAATCGGGTGTTTTAGAGGGATCTAGAACGCCTTTATCCCAATAATGGGATTTTTAAAACATCCTCTAACCAAATCAAACATTAATGTTTTGTCAATAGGATTACGCAAATGGTAAGCCATCTAAATTGAACTGATGAATAGTTCTTTGACTAAGGCTCAACTTAACTAGTGAGAAATTCAGGAGAGATAATATGGCTTTCGGTACTACAGGTTCTGACATAATCAATGGGACTTCGGGAAATGACACCATAGTTGGTTGGGCTAGTGGTGGTAACGCCAATAGTACTTCCGGTAACGATACCTTAAATGGTTTGGCTGGTAACGATTCCCTGGCAGGTGGGACGTTGAACGACAGTCTAAACGGTGGAGATGGCAATGACACACTTGATGGAGGTTCAGGAAACGATACTCTCATCGGTGGCGCAGGACTTGACACCTTCATAGGTAGTCAGGGTAACGACAGTATTAATGGCGGAGATGGCATTGATACCGCAGACTACAATCAAGTAGGTCAAATTACCTTGTCAGGTGTCGGAACCATTCAAAAAGCTGGAGGATTGGGGCAAGACCAGCTATTTAAAGTAGAAAAGATTATTGCGAATGCGAATGTTGCCAACAACACCATAGATGCATCCCAATCTTTGGCTGGGGTATCTATCACGGTTAACCTGCAAACCCAAAGGTTGGCTGCTAATAACGTTCCTGGTTTGGGTACATTGCCCTTTACTATAGTCAACTTTGATAATGTCATCGGCACGAATGGAAATGACAGCATTGTTGGCGACAACCAAAATAACCAATTATCCGGTAATAATGGCAATGACACACTTGATGGCGGCTTAGGTACTGATACTTTGAATGGGGGAGCCGGCGACGACAATTACCTTGTTGACAGTACTCTTGATACCATTACAGAGGCTGCGAATTCAGGCACAGATACCGTCCAGTCTTCTGTCACCTACACACTAGGAACCAATGTAGAGAATCTGAGGCTGAGGGAAACTAACGCCATCAATGGGACAGGTAACAGTCTTAACAACTTCCTTTTTGGTAATACTGTTAACAACACTATAAATGGCAGAGCAGGCAATGACACGCTAGACGGTAATTTAGGCAATGATATTCTCAATGGTGAGGATGGCAATGATAGTTTACAAGGCGGGCCAGGCAATGACATTCTCAATGGTGGGTCTGGAGACGATATCCTCATCGGTACTTTTCCCGGTAGTCTGCTTCCACCTGGATTAGGGGAAACTGATACTTTGACTGGCGGAACTGGGGCAGATAGATTTATCCTGGGAGACGCTGTAAACATTTTCTACGACGATAACAACACTGCGAATCCTGGTTTTGGGGACTTGGCTACTATTACTAACTTCGACTCTAGCCAGGATAAAATTGAACTCAAAGGAGCTTTACAAGACTACCGCCTGCAAGTTGTTGGAAGCAATACACGAATATTTGTAGACAAGCCGGGAGCGGAACCAGATGAGATCGTAGGTATTCTACAGGGGAGAAACAATGTCAGACTTGATAGTGATGACTTCCTTTTCTATGAGCGGGAAAATGCTGGAGAAGGTACGAATAACACACTAGAAAGTGCTGAAGGTTTAGGTTCCTTGTCATCAGGCTCAAACGTTAATCTTTCCGCTCAGATTACAACAGTCCAACCAGGGAACAATACCGATTTCGACTTTTTTACATTTTCTTTAGCAAATGCAGGAAATGTCACTATCACGACAGCGACATCTGGAGATACTGTTCTCGGACTGTTTGACAATACTGGGACTTTACTGCAATCTAATGATGATAATGGACTTCCCCGCGATCTTACGTCATTAATCACTGCTTCACTGAATGCAGGTACGTACTCTATTTCAGTGAGTAAATTTGCTTTCTTACCTGGAGATGGCGGAATTTTCTCTAATGTGGATAACATTTCTAAGCCTGATTTTTCTTATACGCTAGGAGTCAGTGTTGTATAAGAATGTTGTCAATTTACCGAAGAAGAATTCAGAAGCCAGAATTCAGAATGGATTCTGTGCGACTGGATGTCCAAGGGAGGTTTAAAGCCCCCGATTTTAAACGCGCGTGATATTAATTCTTTCCGTGGCTGTTACCCCTGACTTGACTGCTGGGGTATTCTGAATTCTGAACGCGAAGAGCGTGCCAGAGGCATTATTCTGTCTTCTGACTTCTTCTGGTAGAGGTTTTCAGGTATTTAGACTACGACTGCGACAGGGGATCGGGAATAGGCTTTTGCCGTGAACCTCGGTGTTCGATTGAGCTATCACTCTGAATTCTCATGCAATTTTTTGATGGTCTCTCAGCAAAAGTCATAGTAACAATTGTCACTATGACTTTTGCTGTACTTGATGTATGTGCTGATTTAAATTCCCAACTAAACTTTTGCTTCCAAAGATTTGAGTAATTCGGTATTCACGCCTGACTCACGAGTCAGGGCGATTTTGCCAGTGCGGGCGATTTCTCTTAAACCAAATTTTTGCAACACCTGCACGATCGCTACCATTTTACCTGGATCTCCCACAACTTCTAAGGTGAGAGAATCTTCTGCTACATCCACGACTCGCGCCCGGAAAATCTGAGACAGTTCAATCACTTCTGAGCGATTGCTGCTGCTAGCATTCACTTTCAAAAGCATCAATTCTCGCTCGACGCAAGGAGTTTCGGTAATATCCTGTACCTTGAGGACATTAACTAACTTGTATAGTTGCTTAGTGAGTTGCTCGATCACGCGATCGTCACCGGGTACAACCATTGTAATTCGGGAGACTCCTCCCTGTTCAGCAGGGCCAACAGCAAGGCTTTCAATATTAAAACCACGACGGGCGAATAAACCAGATATGCGGGAAAGAACACCCGCCTCATCTTCTACGAGAACTGAAAGGGTATGTTTCATCTTCGCCAACAGAGGCTAGAACAGGATTTGAGGAACGCAGAAACTAGTACCGCTTTGCAGAATTCACTCATTCAAAATTCAAAATTCATTGAGTTACAAACTCTTGACATTTTGTCAAATGTATGTTGATTTCTGTCGTTGCGTATTACTGCACTAAGTTTAATGCGATGTGCGACTTATTCTTGGAACTCCTCTCCAAACCTCTCTCCGTTTCGGGGAGAGGCTTTGATTCTTGCTCCCTTTCCCTTATAGGGAAGGGGTTGGGAGTTAGGTTTGAGATAAAGTTGCACACGCCGTTAATTATCAGTGCGACCTTTTATTGTAAACTCAATGGTTGCACTCGTTGCATTCTCTAGAAATAAAAAATTGGGCAGAAATTATTCTGCAAGGAGGAATTTTATGGAGTGCATATCTTTTCATTGGTAGATGCGGCATTTTCGTAAAGCTTTTATACTCACATTCAATAAGCATTCTAATTAGGAGAAAATTTTTATGGGTTGGTTACAAAGACTATTTGGAATGGAAAAACCTCAAAATGCAGAAGTAAATCCTACTCCGCAGTCAATAGCACAAGCTCCTAGTGATTCTCCTACTGCTACTCAATCGATACCCCCAGAACGTCTAGGATTAAGTGGTGAATATGACCAAAGTGGGTTGGCAAAGCGGGTAGCTTTGGCATTTGATGAAGATGCCCAACTTGATGATGTTAATACCCTTTGGGTTGCTCAAACAGGTAGCACTGTAGTATTGAAAGGCAAAGTTCCTAGTCAAGAAATTCTTAATAAGATGATTTCTGTAGCTCGTTCTGTGAATGGCGCTACAGATGTTGACACTAACCAAGCCACGATTGGCTAGTACCGTAATTCGTAATTCGTAATTCGTAATTCGTAATTACCTATTTGCAAGAGTTTTGGACATTTCAAATGATGAGACAGCGCGGTCTTGGGGAGCCACTGCGGTCTTGGGGGTTTCCCCCATGAGCGACTGCGTTCGCGTAGCGTCTCCGTTCGCAAAGCGTGCCCGAAGGGCTTAGGAGATACCCGAAGGGGTGGCTTATTTACGCAGTGCGGTCTGGGTGTTAAGTAATTGCCAATTCAATGGTGGCAAAGGTGTTGGCTGGCGCGATCGCTCTCATTGCATAATAAAAGTCTCACATCTGTCCTTTTGGAGAGTCGCCGACAACGCTAGCTGGTGAATGCGCGGTAAAAACAAAGGCCCTCTTAGACAATTTCCGGCAAAGCTGGGAAAGTGTAAGGGGGTTGGCGATGCTTGCGGCGGGCTACGCCTACGCTAACCCATCTCTCAATCCAATCTACAATAGCTTGGTTGACTTGTTCAGGACATTCATCATGGGGACAATGACCCACGTCTGCTAAATTCAGCACTTCCAATTTCTGGTTGTATTGGGCAAATCGGTTCGCAAGGACTGGGGGAACAAACCGATCCTTTTGCCCCCAAATTAATAACATCGGAATTGTTAAGGTTGGTAATATTGTCTTGACACTGGGACTAAAGTTAATTCCAATGGCAGCTTTGAATAAAGCACTAAAAGCCCTGGCTGAACCTCTGTCTTGGGGAGGCCCAGCTAAAATTTCTATGAGTTCATCGGTAATCGCTTCTGGGTTAGCGTAGGCAAGACGTGCCCAGCGACGCAGCACCCCTGGACGGCGCACGAAGTTAAACACAGGTTTAAGAATCAATGGCGAAGCGACAACATTTTTAATTGCTCTGACAAGCGGCCGCAGCACGGGAGGAATTGCTTCTTGTTCTAGGGAAGGGTCGGGTAAACTCATCATCACTATACCCAGCACCATGTCGGGATGAGCGGCGGCGGCGGCCATGGAAATCAGTGAACCGTTGGAATTGCCTACTAAAATCGCCGGTTGACGGATAAAAGTTTTCCAAAAATCGTAAACTTGCTCAACCCACAAGTCAATGCTGTAATTAGCTGCGGCTTTTTCAGAAGCGCCAAAACCCAGCATATCAATGGCGTAAACTGTGTGATGTTCAGCCAACACTTCTAAATTATGTCGCCAATGACCAATGGAAGCGCCAAAGCCATGTAACAGAATCAGAGGTTGTGTTTTGTGGTGATTTTGGCTAGGGCGAATGTAAGTATAGCGGGTTTGCCAGCCCCGCCAAACCCAATCTCTTTGATTACCAACCCGTTCTTGCCAGTGCAGTGTAGTGGTCACAGTTCGTCAACTTGAAAATACTATTATCACCCCTTCCCCGATAATTAGCGCCGATACTCGTCGCCACAATCGCCAATCAGCTGATACAAATCTCGTGACTGGCGAGATACGGCACTGATGCGATCGCGATCGTCAGCATCTAAACTAAAACTAAATACTTTGGCGTTATCTTCTATATGTTCAGATACGCCAAGTCTGGCACCAACTATCACACCGCCCACAGTTGGCTGATCTAAAATGTAACGCACTGCCACGTTAGAGATGCTTACTTTATGCTTATTAGCAATTTCCTTCAAAATAGCCAGCAACTCTTGAAATAATTGCCAACCACCCCAAGCATCAATCATATTTTTATATTTTTTCAAACTAGCAGTGGACAGATCAAATCCTCGCGGTTCCGGTTTACCCAAATAGTTTTCTGATAACAAGCCGCCGCACAATGTACCGTAAGTAAAAAGCTTGATGTCATGCTGTTGACAAAATTCAGTCATATTAACTTCGGGACGGCGGTCAATAAGGGAAAATTGCACTTGATTAGAAACAATTTTGATGCCTGCTTCGGTAATAATCTTCAAATTTTCCGTGTCAAAATTAGTTAAACCAAGATGCTTAATTTTACCCTCCGTCTGGAGTTCTGCCATATATTTCAGGGCATCTAAGTAATTTTTATCCTGATATTCCCACCAGTGGAATTGCATCAAATCTAACGATTCCACATTCATCCTTCTCAGGGAAATATCAATGTTTTCTTCGACCAGTTTCTTCGTCATTTTACCTGGACGAGGAACCCATTTTGTAAAGGCTTGCACCTGAGATAAAGCATCTTTGCCACGAGTATCAATTAGTTGACAGCGAAACTCACCAATAAAATCCTCAGCAGGGCCATAATGATCTGCTAAATCCCAAGTGGTAAAGCCTGCATCTAAATATTTGAACATAGTCTCAATGGCAACTTGGGGATTGATCTGTCCGTGTGCGCCGGAGACTTGCCACATACCATTTAATATGCGGCAGATATTCAAATCGGGAGTGAATTGGAGACGGCTAGCTGCGGGTAAGTTCATTTTCAATTTTAGGAGTTAGAAGTTGGAAGTGAGCAGATTTAATAATTAGTGAGTTGAAAAGCGGTTCTTTACAGCCTTTTAACTTTTCTACTTTATTATGAATGATTTAGGACGACTAGAGTTAATAACTGCTAATTTTTTAACTCATAACTCTTGTACAGACGCGATTAACAAGTTCCTCGGGTTTAAGTCCCCCGGTTCTGTAACCAGTAAGTTTTGTGTTGGGGTTAAATCCCCATTACAAAACTTAATTACGAATTACGAATTACGAATTACGAATTATTTTAATCGCGTCTCTCCTAATCTCCTAACTCCTCACTTTCTAACGCCAGCCTTTTTCAGCTTGTTCGAGAACGTAAGCAGCAACATCTGTAATTTGCTGTTCAGTCAGGCGATCTTTGTAGGCTGACATATTATTTTTACCACTGGTAACTATAGATGTAACTGCATCTATTGAGTCCATACCATACTTTTTCAGCGCTTGCTTTTTGAGATTTTTGCCCCGCCTAACTATGTTGCTGCCGTTAATATGACAACCAGCACAATGAAGACTAAATATTTGTTCACCGTTAACTATATCTGCTGCCATAGCAGGCATAGTAAAAGTGCTGAACAATAACATAAATGTTACTAATACTAATGTGAGTAGTTTTTTCAATTAACGTCTCCTGATTTTGACATACTGGTTGGAGCAGAATCAATTACTACAGAGATTCAAAGTCAGTTGTAAATCCAGCAAAATTTGCACAATCTTCTTGAAAGGATTCTGCATCGCTAATATCCTCAATTTTATAAGACATGATGCGTGTACCATCTGGCATTTTTTTAGAACCAATTAATTCCCCTTGATACTTCTGGGCGATCGCTTTAAAATCAGTACCATAGAGCTTCCAGGCATCGCCTGAACAAGTAATATTTACTCGCCACATATTTTTCTCTCAATTACTACCAACAAACATTAATCATCTCACAAGTGGGCACTATGTTACAGTTCACCCAATAGTGCGTATGTTTTGTCTAAAAAATAAAAATGTGCAGGTTGAGTTGAGGAACCAAACCCAAGATTTCGCAGGGTTTGTTGGGTAACACTAAAGTTCAACCCAACCTACAAATATTCAAAACCTACGCAGTATTGACAGTTCACCTCTTTGGAATGGTACTTTTCTATCTAAAGGAAGTACCAAGCCCGATCTGGCTACGCCATAATGTGGATGTAATAACATTTCTAGAAAGTTTTATCCCAATTAGTTAAATTTTAAGAGTTGAAAATGCCTAACAATATCAAAGAAACAATTCAAGCAGACTTGCAACAAGCTAAAGAAACCGGACAATTAAGAACCGATCGGATTCGAGAAATTGTTAAATCGGCAGTTTCTCAAGTAGGCTCTGAGTTTAAACAAGGTTCTAGTGAACTTCGTAGCCTGGTTAGAGATGCTGTTTCTGCTGTCATTGAAAACTTCCAAGAAAAAGGTAGCGAACTCAAAGATGAAGTGACAGCTTCTATTGAAGGAGCGCTAGAAGGAATTAATACTCAAAGACACGAAGCCATTGCTAAAACTCAGACAGATATAAAGCGGCTCCAAGCTCAACTAGATGGTGAAGAAGAACAACTCCAGCAAGAGGTTGATGTAATCTTGGCAGAGATTGAAGAGACGGGTAAACAAAAACCAGCTAGTACCAAAACGGCAATTGATTCTGCTGTCAATGCCATTAAAGATAGTGAAGAAGTCGGGTTATTAAAGAGACGTTACGCGCAATTGCAAGCACAGCTAGCTATTGTCAAAGCTAATATGGCTGCACGCTATGGCGGACGTTCTATGGAAGTTCAAGATTATCTAGACGAGGCTAAACACTGGTATGATAAAGCTCGTCCTCAAGCCGAGTCTGTAGTTGTACAGGTAGAACAGAAGCGATCGCAGTTAGAAGACAAACTAGGTGAAGCTGGGACATCTCTGGCGAGAAAAGAGCGCCAAATCAAACAAACCTTAAGGGAGTTACTTCTAACAGCAGCTGACTTATTCAAAGATAAGGAACCTGCTGATAAAGAGCGCGAGACTATTCATAAATAGACTACTAAACCACGTCTATTTTGAAACCTATAGTTCAACTCTAATGAATAAAGATTTGCCCTCATCCCCCAACCCCTTCTCCCAAATATGGGATTCGGGGAGCTAGAACTTCAAAGTCCCTCTCCCATATATGGGAGAGGGATTTAGGGTGAGGGCGAAAACTACGGTTCTCAACTTAGATGAGGTTTAAGTTAAGTTGGCGCGAAAAAACCAAGTAAGTTACGAAACGTAAGCAGGCTTAAAGTCCTTATTAATGACCAATACTTCGACTTACCTCGACTTCGCTCGGCACAAGTCGCTCAGTACAAGTGACAAATGACAACCCTCATCAGTTATCTTTAATCGCACCAACCTAATTAGAGTTACCTTCAGTAGCTTGATATGCTTGCAGGAGCCTAGCATGATCGAGAGTAAATCCTACTTGCATAGCTATCTGGGTAAATAAATCAATCTCAGGCTGTTGCCAATCACGGGGCCCAGAACACTGATGTGCAATTAACAAGCCAAATAACTGCTCATCTTTGATAATGGGTGCAACCAAATTTGCTTTCACAGCGAAGGATTCGAGCAGTTTAATGTGACAATCAGCCAAACCTGACTTATGAATGTTGTTGATTGCGACAACACGACCAGACTGGTACTTTTCTATATAGCCTTGAGTAAAACAGGAATCGTGGATTTTAGACCGCAAAACTTTGGGATAACCTGGAACCACTGATTCGGCAATGATAATTCCGAACCAATTAGCATAAAAGCTATAAACTAGTACTCGGTCAGTACTCAATGCTTTCCGAACCTCTTCCACAGTGGTTTTCAGGACATCCTCTTCTTTGAGTGATTGGCGAATGCTGCGGGTAATATCCACCAATAATTGACTTCGCATAGCTTCAGCTTCGATTCGTTGCAGGAGTCTTGCATGGTCGAGAGCAAATCCTACTTGCATCGCTATCTGGGCAAATAAATCGATCTCAGATTGTTTCCAGTCACGGGGTCTGGAACATTGATGGGCAATTAATAAGCCAAACAACTGCTCATCCTTGAGAATGGGGGCGACCAAATTTGCTTTCACACCAAAGGATTCGAGCAGTTTAACGTGACAACTAGCCAAACCGACTTCATAAATGTTATTTATTGCCAGAACGCGACCAGACTGATACTCTTCTACATAGCCTTGACCAAAACATGGGTCTTCGATTTCAGCCCGCAAAATTTTTGGATAGGTGAGAACAACTGATTCGGCAATTACAGTTCCAGACCAATTAGCATTAAAGCTATAAACCATCACTCGGTCTGTACTAAGTACCTTGCGAACCTCTTCTACAGTGGTTTTCAAGACATCCTCTTCGTTGAGCGATTGACGAATGCTGCCGATAGTATCCGCCAGCAACTGACTTTGCACACCCTCAGCCTCAATGCGTTGCAGGAGTCTTGCATGGTCGAGAGCAAATCCTACTTGCATGGCTATCTGAGCAAATAAATCAATTTCAGGCTGTTGCCAATCACGCGGCCTGGAGCATTGATGGGCAATTAATAAGCCAAATAGCTGTTCATCTTTGAGAATGGGTGCGACCAAATTTGCTTTCACACCAAAGGATTCGAGCAGGCTAATGTGACAATCAGCCAAACCAGCTTGGTAAATGTTGTTTGTGGCTGCAACGCGACCAGACTGATATTTTTCTACATAACCTTGACCAAAACATGGGTCTTGGATTTCAGACCGCAAAACTTTTGGATAACCTGGAATCACTGATTCGGCAATGACAGTTCCAGACCAATTAGCGTTAAAGCTATAAACCATTACTCGGTCTGTACTAAGTACTTTGCGAACCTGTTCTACAGTGGTTTTCAGGACATCCTCTTCGTTGAGCGATTGGCGAATACTGCGGGTAATTTCTATAAATATCTGAGCTTTATCTGCCTTTGTGTCTACCTGTTCTAAAAGCTTGGTGTAGTCAAGGGCAAATTCTACTTGCATGGCAATCTGAGCGAACAAATCAATCTCAGATTGCTGCCAAAAACGCCGTCTAGAACACTGATGTGCAATCAATAAACCGAATAGCTGTTTGCCTTTGAAAATAGGTGCTACTAAATTAGATTTGACAGCAAATTGCTTGAGGAACTCAATATCACCATCACTGAGATCAGCTTGATAGATATCATCAATAGCACGGGTGCAACCATTCCGATATTTTTCTATATACCCTGCCTCCAAGCCAGGATCGGGGACTGTAACCCCTAATATTTTTGGTAAACCAGGTGCTACTGATTCGGCGATAAAGGTTCCATTCCAGTTGGAATTGAAGCAAAAGATGGCTACGCGGTCAATGTTTAAAGCTTTACGAATTTCTTCTGAGGTAGTTTTGAGAACATCTTCTTGATTGAATGATTCTCGAACCCATCGGGTAATTTTCGTTAATAGTTGAGAATAATCAGCTTCGGCTTCTTTATCCTTTACCAAAACCGAAAGCAGTTCTGTGAATAGGCTGATGTTTCTCTCTAACATCACTAATTCATCTTCGTTAGCGATGGAAGTTTGAGTCAACTCACTGTTTGGACGTAGCCTGTTTTTGATATCATTAGAAGTTGCAGCAACGTTGTTAACTCGACTGATAGCTCGATTAGTCACAAAAACAGCGATCGCACCTGCTAAAATTGCCGTTCCCCCCATAGCAGTTAACAAGAGTGACAATTGTCTTTGGAGAGCAAGTTCAGTTTCTGTTGAACTTTTCGCCCTCTCAAGTCTTACTTGCGGTATTTGTTTGCTAATTAAATTAATCCCATAAAAGTAAGTAGCTATCCCAATTGCAACCACAGGAAGGACGCTGATACTTAGTACCCAAACGATTGCTTTAGTCTTTAAACTCCATTTTTGTTGCCACAGCTTTTGTTGACGATTTCGCCTTGCTTGGTTTTGAGAAAAAGACTGACTCATAAATGAAACCTGGATTGTTGCAATTGAGGATCAAGTAAATGACCTCACCACCAAATTCTACACAAAACTTATTAAACAAGGACTGGCTTTCAGGAGTGTTTTAAGGCACTAACCTTCTACGTCATGTCCTCTAACCTCTCTACTTCTAACACTTTCCTAACAAACGCTTGACTCCCACCTTGGGTAAAGCTTTGCGCTGCTTGGAACTCAAATCAATCAAAAACAGTAACTTTTCTTTCATAATGGCGTAAATGCGATGCCTATGGCGGGCTACGCCTACGCAAAGTCCCATTTCACTTATAACAATTTCAGCAGGCTGTACAGCTTGCCAATGCTCAACCCTGCTTTTGCTGAAACTGGCTCAATAACCAAGTTCCAACTTCAGATTGACTCATTTCACGACTTTGGCGTAAAGCTTCTTCTAAAATTGCAATTACTAATCCAGGTAATACCTGTGATTCTTGAATACGTTTACTGCCTTGATCTACGATCGCATAAGCAATGATTTGGGCATTTTGAACATCTACTACCCAGTATTCAGCAATACCCAATTCTTCATAGAGCGATCGCTTTGTACCCAAGTCATCCAGCAGAGATGTTTTCGCAATCTCAATCACCAAATCTGGTGCAGGATAGCGATCGAGGTTGACAATTCCTGTACCTGCTGGGATGGCTTGGGCGCGTTCTCTGAGATAATACGCGACATCGGGCTGGCATTCCTGAACACCAGTTTTACGAAAGGTCGTTATGTCTAAACCTGTTGCCAGTATTCCTTTAAGTGCTGCAAATAGAGTCACTGCAAAAATAATTACAACATGGTCTTTGCCATGATCAAAACTAACTGGTGGCATCTCCAGCCTCATATATCCTTTGTAGTAGTAACTCTTGGCCTTCTCGTTGAGCAAGTTAGCGACTATCTGCTCATAATCCTGCCAAGAAGTGTAAATCCATGTATCTGTCGGTAACTGGGTCTGAGTTTCACTCATTGTCTAACCATTGTGCGTTTCTGTTTCTGGTAGTTATCAAATCTTCTAGCTAAGTCAGTAGGTAGTTTTTGCCATTCTTCATCAGGGACTTGGACAGATATTTCGGCTACTAATTCCCAAATAGGCACAGCAGCAGGATCAAAGGAAAGTTTACTGAATTTGGATATCTCGCTGAACTTGATGGTAGTTGACAGGTTTTCGGAACCATCTGACGGAGATATATATCGGCGGATGTTCCGATTGAAAATTTTGTTTTCTCATTCTATTATTTTTACGTGCTTCTTCCATATCTGGGTTTAGATGACCAGGGTTGAAAGGCGATCGCTGCTTGAAAAAAACTAACCTAGAATTTTCACTTTCAACAAGGAGGACAGCATATACAGCGCTTCTCAGTTGAGTGCAATACAGACCTAACCCCCAGCCCCTTCCCTACAAGGGAAGGGGAGTAAAATTCAAAGCCTCTCTCCTTTTAGGAGAGAGGTTTGGAGAGAGGTCAAAGTGTATTGCTTCCATTCGAGAAGCGCTATAGCTTATCCTCTTGCATCTGAACTCGGAACTCCGACCTTTTTGCTCGAACGTTGAGCCTTTGAACTCGGAACTTCGACCTTTTTGCTCGAACGTTGAGCTTCTGAACTCGGAACTCCGACCTTTTTGCTCGAACGTTGAGCCTTTGAACTCGGAACTTCGACCTTTTTGCTCGAACGTTGAGCTTCTGAACTCGGAACTCCGACCTTTTTGCTCGAACGTTGAGCCTTTGAACTCGGAACTCCGACCTTTTTGCTCGAACGTTCAAGCTTTGAGCGTTAAACTTGCACTTCAACAGTGCAATTGATGAATTATTTTCTACGGCGCTACCTGTTGAGACTTGACTTTCCGATTTTTACGGGAAAACCGTTGCCCCATTTCTTCAACCATCGTATCTAAACCTGTCCCCTGACCACTGACTTTAGCGTAGTTATACACTTGCAACGCGGCTGCATAAGCTTCGCTGCCCACAGCCAAGGAGGTATCATCTAGCAAATCTTGCAATTGTGTCAACGATAGCAATAGTGGATACAACGCTTCAAACAACTGCACATCCTTCCGCATCTCTTCCAAGTCAAACGATCGCGGCAAAAACTCCGGGTTCTGCGTCGCCACCTCTAATGCCTTACTGACAAACGCCCGACTCTTATCGCCCATCTTAGGTAAAGCTTTTCGGTCATCTGCGCTCAAATCAACCAAAAATGGTAAGTTTTCTTTAATAGTGGCGATCGCTTGGAACACAGCATCTCTCTGTGTTGATGCCAGCGTTGCACTAATTGGGGTCGTAGACATAGGAATTACTCTCCAGTATGTTTCTTAAATCTAGAGTGCCCACATATACAAGCAAAATTTCCATTCACAGAGGAAAGGGGGCAGGGGGCAGGGAGACAAGGGGACAAGGGGGAATTATTGAACAAGTCTTCCCCCTCTTCCTTGTCTCCCTTGTCTCTTCTTCATGCCCAATTCCCAATGCCCCCTGCCCCCCTGCCCCTTATCGCAGCAATGACTGATTAGGCGTTAACTCGCTCTCAAAACGGCTGTAAACAACTTGGGTTGGATACCAAGAAGAAAACCAGTACAAATCTTGAATAACTTTGTCAGAATTACTCGCGTCTGCAAACTCAAAGTGAACCAGACCTAAATTATTCAATCCAACTACTTCTCGTCCGTCCTGAAACCAACGAAATTTCCAAAACATCAGAGTTTGTAACCATTTCCATTTAGCATCTTCTGCTCGTTTCCAGGGAGCTATCAAAGATAATATATCTGCTGTGCAGGTAGAAGTCTGAACAGTGTTTCGAGATATCCATTCCAGCACACAATACCAGTCAGAGTTAATCAGCATCTGGCGATTATGGTGTAATTGTTTCGCAGAAATTTCTACCATATTGGGTGGGTTACTCCACCCGATCCAGTGTCGTGCCTTTTCTGGTAATAGCCAATCTTTCAATCGTGTATGAATCACCCGCGTCAAAATCTCTTCATTCTTCAATGCACTAGCGGTTAACTGCACCAAGACAGATTGCAATTTGGAATGGGTGCGTGCATAAGACAAGTGAGCAACAGAACTGTAGTGGATATCTCCAGATAGAATGACGACTTGTTGACGTTCTTCAAACAAGGTAGTTAAGAATTTCGCCAGTGCTTCCATATTAATGTTCCAAGCATCTCCAACATCGGTTGAAAAAACTTTCTCGTGTTGTAAGTGCCAATGATGAATCCAATCAATCACTTGTAGTCCAAATACATTAGTAGGCGCAATTACAAATGTATTTTGAATCTGAGTTTGTTCAGCTATTTGTTGTAAAGGTAAAACTAGTTGTTGCTCAACGGCTTTTGGACACAACAGCATCGGTGGTGCAATTGGTTTTTGATCGGCTGGATAACCCCGCCAAGTACGTGTATCAAGCACAATTACTTCATGGCAATCGCTCCTAACTATGTAGTGCCAAGTCAGTGTTTCAGGATCTCGATCTAGAATGAATACTGAACCATCTCGGACTAAAATAGGTAAGTTTGTGAGGGGATCGTTGGCAGGCATACCGACATAACGAGCGATCGCTTCATCAGCCTTTGCATCCTTCCCTTGAGAAGCTGACCAAGCTTGTGCAGCCACCAACAGCTTTTCACCGGATTGACCTTCTGCAAATTGCCTTGGTGTATTGCCCCATCCTTGAAATACCGTGTAGGCTAACAAGGCATTTTGGACTATTCTTCGCCCCAAGGGACGACCCAGCACCCGCAAACACCAAGCTTGGTTTAAGTTCCAGTCATCACTGACATCATGGTCATCAAAGATGGTGTACGTGGGGATATTAGCAAGAGCGCGACGCACTTTCCCAAGGGTATAAATGAATTGGCGCAAATGCCAGACTGCTTGGTTCCAGTGTTTGATAGCATGGCGATCGCGCGTTACTTGGTGTCCTTGAGGAAATGAGTCCGGCCAGCACACTGGCGACCAAGCTAGTAAATAAGTAGCATAATATTCACCCAGGCTGAAAAGATGACTGTTAACTTTCTCCGATTTATTATGTAATCCTGCGGTTAACCCAGCTTCATTTGTCGCCACATCAGCCCGCTCTCCAGGGGGTAGCTGCTGGGGAGTGTAGTACACTCCATTCACCGGAAGTTGTTCTTCCCAACCCAAGAGGGCATCACCAAGAGTAGTGGCAACCCACAATGACGGATCTGCTACATCATCTCCGTAAATCTGATCTCCGGTGAGGAATAGCTGGTGAGGGCGATGTTGGGGTTGATTGGCTGAAGCCTCAATTAAACTATCAAGAATTGGCAGTGCATCAAATCCATGACCATGAGGTTTACGGCAGGAAGCATGAGCAATTTGCAAATCTTGAAGACGGTTTGGCGGCAAAACAAAGGTTGGTTTTTGATGAGCAAAGTAGCTGATGCTGACTGGAGGAGAAGAGTTTGAGCATAATGCTTGTTGCATTTGCTGGGTTTGGTCAGCAACAGTAAGCTGGAGGTCGTAAGCATAGAGGCAATGACTAGTTAGGCGATATCCAACCAGCGATCGAGCCGTTATTGCAACTACATGAAGATACTTACCCAAAGCAAAGCTAGAGCGTTCTCCTTCCAATAAGCAATTTCCTAGTGCTTCACCATCATTTGTTGTTTCATAAACCTTGAGTTTTACCTGACAAGACTGTTTCAGAGCCACCCATACCGTTACTGACTCTGGTTCAGTATGTTTTAGGATTGGCCCCGCCAAAATTAGCGGCAGTTGTTGTAAAAACTCGTCCCCAACTTGGTACTTCATTGCAAACAGTTGACAAATGGTGGTGTTTTAGATGATATTGCTTCATTTATATAATCCAATCACCAAATGGGGACGAGTATTTCGCCAGTCCTCGATCTGACATATCCATAGTGAGCGATGCCAACTCTTGGAGACGCTACGAACAAGGCAAGTTAGAAACAATACCTCAGTTATGGGCGTTAGGATTGACTATTGAACAGATAGCCCGCAATACGGTTCGGTTAATGTTTTTTGATGGAAATTCTAGATCGTAAAGACGCGATAAATCATCACAAAGACGCGATTCATCGCGTCTAATTATTGTAGAGACGGCGATTCATCGCGTCTCCTGCCTTAACCGAATAGTATTGAGATAGCCCAAGCGTTAGGTTTGGACGAAGAAGTTGTTAGGCAAGCTGTACAACCGAAATCATAAAATGATCGAGAGTACCCAAAATGGTTTGCTAGTTTTGACAATTTTCCTATAGTTATGGATGTGCTGTGGGACGGGCAAGATACCCATCCCCTAAGAGTCATTAATCTAATTAATTCTGAGCAATACCTTCTTGACGCGCTGCTTGTTGGACAGCAGAAGCAACAGCGTTGACGACTCGCTCATCAAAGACTGAAGGAATAATATGTTCCCGATCCAAATCTGAAGGCTTGACTAAAGAAGCGATCGCATTTGCAGCTTCTAGATACATTGTGGTGGTAATTGTTTTTGCCCGACAATCTAAAGCACCACGGAATACCCCAGGAAAAGCTAGGACGTTATTGATTTGATTGGGGTAATCACTGCGACCGGTAGCAATAACAGCAACATCTTTACTAATTAATTCTGGCTGAATTTCTGGAATGGGATTTGCCATTGCAAACACAATTGGATCTTTCGCCATTGAATGCACCATTTCTGGTGTCAAAACTCCCGGTGCGCTGACACCAATAAATACATCTGCCCCTTGCATCGCCCCCGCTAACGTCCCTTGAGCTTTCACGGCAAATTCAAGTTTTTCTTCTGTCAAATCGGTACGACTAGTAGAGATAATCCCTTTAGAGTCGCACATCCAGATTTTTTCTGCCCCAGCTTTACGGAGTAAGCGAGCGATCGCTACTCCCGCTGCTCCAGCACCGTTAATCACGATGCGGATTTCTGCCATTGGCTTATGTACGAGTTTTAGAGAGTTAAATAATGCTGCCAAGGTGACAATGGCCGTACCGTGCTGATCGTCATGAAAAACGGGGATATCTAACTCTTCACGCAATCTCTTTTCAATTTCAAAGCAGCGAGGTGCAGCGATATCTTCTAAATTCACACCCCCAAAAACTGGCGCGATATTCTTAACTGTCTGGATAATTTCTTCTGTATCTTGGGTGGCGAGACAAATGGGAAAAGCATCTAGTCCGGCAAATTCCTTGAATAGCATTGCTTTGCCTTCCATGACGGGGAGAGCCGCCGCCGGGCCGAGATTTCCCAAACCCAAAACGGCACTACCATCGGTAACAATAGCAACAGTGTTTTGTTTAATGGTTAACTTGTAAACTTCCTCTGGATCTTGAGCGATCGCTGTACAAATTCGACCGACTCCAGGCGTGTAAGCCATTGCTAGATCGGATACACTCTTCAAGGGAATTCTGCTAGTAATGCTGATTTTGCCACCGCGATGCAAATTAAAGGTGCGATCGTAGACACTGAGTAACTTGATGTCTGGCAATACTTTCACTGCTTGCACAATGGTTTCAGCATGTTCGGTACTAGCAGCATCAACGGTAATATCGCGGGTAGATTCTTTGCGGGTTTGCTCGATTAAATCAATTTGACCGAGATTGCCGCCAGTAGTTGCGATCGCCTGGGTTACTGACGCTAACATCCCTACACGATTGGGAATCTGCAAGCGCAGCGTCAAACTAAAACTAGAATTAGGAGTTAGGTCTGCCATGTTAATTTTGGATTTGAAGTTTTAGATTTTATATTGAATTGCTTAGTAAAAACCTGCTGGAAATCTAAAATCAATATTTTACTCATATATAACGAGTAACAATTTAGTAAATGTATTCAAAAATACACGATATTTTGAGAAAATAATCTCTCACAACTCCAACCCAGAACCTAGAACCTATTTTCGTTCCTGATCATACACCCTTGAACTGACTAAAGCTTGTAGTTTTGGACTTTATGTTAAATTCTGTGAGAAAATCAGTATCAATCATTCGATGAATGATACATGACAAGAGCCTAGGTGAATTTAATGCTAGGAACAATGCTCCGAGGGCGCTACAAAATCGTCAGAAAATTGGGACAGGGAGGGTTTGGGGAGACTTATCTGGCTGAAGATATGGATTTACCTCGCAATCCTCATTGCGTTGTCAAGCGGTTCAAGCCCCAATTTACTAACCCGCAGGCTTTGCAACAAGCAATGCGTTTATTCGATACGGAAGCGGATGTTCTCTACAGGTTAGGCAACCACGAGCAAATACCGCGACTTTTGGCTCACTTTGAAGAAAATCAAGAATTTTATTTAGTTCAAGAATATGTACAGGGTGATGATCTCAGCACAGAATTAAAACCTGGTGAACAATGGAGTCAAGAGAAAGTAATTGCTTTTTTGCGGGACATATTGAAAATATTAGAGTTTGTCCATCAGCAGAATGTGATTCACCGCGATATCAAACCTGCCAATTTAATCAGACGTACTGCTGATGGCAAACTTTTTTTAATTGACTTTGGGGCAGTAAAAGAAATCAGCACCTTGATGGCTAATAATCAGGGAAGAACAGTGGCCGTTGGCACTCCTGGTTATATGCCTAGCGAACAATATAACGGACAGCCACAACTTTGCAGCGATATTTACGCTGTGGGAATGATTGGAATTCAAGCAATTACTGGTATTTTCCCTCTCAAACTACCAGTTGACCCGAAAACATTAGAATTTATTTGGCGTAACCAAGTCCAAGTCAGTCCTCAACTAGCAGACATTTTAGATCGGATGGTGAGATACCATTTCGGTCAACGCTACCAGTCTGCACCTACAGCTTTACAAGCACTGACAAACTTAACTATAAATAATAAACAGTGGTCAAAAACTCAAAAAATCGCCCTAGCTTTGACAGTCTTAGCGATCGCCTTTTCTATAGCAGTGCTGGTGATTCCCAAATTACAAAAAATATCTAGCTCAACCTCACAAGAGCCATCAATTGTCACAAATTCCTTGATTTACGAGAATTCTACTTATGGAATTAAAATAAAATATCCTCAAACTTGGTCAATCAAAGAGATAGAACAATATAACACAACTACAACAGATGTAGCTAGATTTTTGTCACCTAAAACAAATGTGGACAAGTCTTATCAAAGCAACCTGACTGTAGAAATTGAAGATTTAAAACAACCTATTTCATTGGATGAATATACTAGCTCAAGAGTTAATGAAATAACGCAATTTCTTGCGGATGCAAAAATTGATAAATCACGTTTAACTCAACTAGCAAATCGCCCAGCACACGAAGTAGTTTATTCGGGTAAAGAAGATAAATATACTGTAAAACGGAAAGCAGTTTGGACTTTAAGCAACAATAAAGCCTACATAATTACTTATGCATCGGAAGAAAGTCAATATGATGATTTATTGAAAATTGCTGAACAAATGATTGATTCATTAGAAATTAAATAATTTGCTGAATCAGTTAAGGGTAAAAACTAAAAGTTGTGTAGTTGTGTAGGTTGGGTTGAGGAACGAAACCCAACATTATTAACCATTTGTTGGGTTTCGCTATTGCTCAACCCAACCTACTATTTTTCTTAACTGAACCGTATTGATTTATAAGATCCAAGACTCACAACCTGAACGATATCAAAAACTAAAAATATGGCTGCAAAAAGTAAAAATTGAATTTTATTCTCATATTTTACCGATAAACGATGATATTTTAAATTAATTGGGCAAAATTTTCTGCAAATGCAGTAGTTGTGTAGGTTGGGTTGAGGAACGAAACCCAACATTATTAACCATTTGTTGGGTTTCGCTATTGCTCAACCCAACCTACTATTTTTCTTAACTGAACCGTATTGATTTATAAGATCCAAGACTCACAACCTGAACGATATCAAAAACTAAAAATATGGCTGCAAAAAGTAAAAATTGAATTTTATTCTCATATTTTACCGATAAACGATGATATTTTAGATTAATTGGGCAAAATTTTCTGCAAATGCAGAATTGAAAGGTAAAAAATTAGCCGTAATGGATAGTCTGATTGCTGCAACAGCACATCATCATAAATTAACTTTAGTTACCCGCAATGTTGATGATTTTAAACTGACACCAGTTAAAATTATGAATCCTTACAATCTATCCTAAATGAGTTGTGAAAATGCGCGATGTCCAGATCCCCGACTTCTTCGAGAAGTGGGGGATCTAATTTTTCACGAATGATTTAGGATTGGTATAATTGTTGGGTTTCGTTCCTCAACCTAACCTACGCAGATTAAGGCTTTTGGCGCTAACCCAAGCGTATTGATTTATAACTCCTAACTCCTAACTCAGCACTTTGAAAGCACTCTTTAACGGCGAGATGGTAAGGCTCGAATTTGTGGATTCTGTAGGAGTTTTTGTGCGTCTGCTAAGATGCGATCGCCCCAAATATTTTTCTTGAGGAAGTCTAAATCAGCAAACCTTTTGTCTAAGCGCAGAGCGGCTTGTGCCAATTCTAGAGCTTTTTCGCGATCGCCTTTAACATATAATGCTGTTGCCAGTCCTAATTGTGGATCTGCCGATTGATTATTAATGGCAATAGACTTCTGCCATTCAGAAATAGCCCCCTCCACATCTCCCAGTTCATATTTGACGAACGCAAGGTTGTTAAAAGCAGCAAAGTATTTTGCATCCTGGGCTGTTGCTTTTTCATAAGCAGCAAGTGCCCCCTGATAGTCTCCCTGGACATGGTAGCTCAAACCCCGTGCAAAATAAGCTATGGCATTATTCGGATCGATCCGTGCTGCCTGGTTAAAGTCCGAGAGTGCTGGCTTACTTTCTCCCTGACGCTGGTAGGTTAGACCTCGTAAGGCATAGGCTGAGGCATTTTTGGGATTCAGGCGAAGTACTTGGTTGTAATCGGCGATCGCTCGGCGATAGTCTCCGCTATCAGAGTAAAGACTCGCTCGACTGAAATACACATCAGCAATGCTGGCCTTACCCCATTCACTGTTAGCTTCAATTGCCCTGCTATAGGCAGTAACCGCCTCTTCGTTTCGTCCCAATTCCTGTAACACGCCACCGCGAAAAAACCAAGCTAGGGAATGTTTGGGATTGAGGCGAGTGGCTTGGTTTAAATCCTCTAATGCTTTTTGTTTGTCCCCTTGCTGATAGCGCCCAGATGCCCTCCTAGCATAAGCATTGGCATCTTTAGGATTTCGGACAATTGCCTCGTTTGCAGTGGCGATAATTGTCTGGGGATCTGCTTGGTTTGATGGGGTAGCTGGTTGTGAAGTTGATGAAGTATTTTGTAGTTTTCCGAGAGCGTTCAGTACAGTTTGGGATTCTGCTGTTTTTCCTTGCCTCTGATATAAATCTGCGGCTTTTTGCAAATCCGCGATCGCTCCTTGTTTGTCTGGCAATTCAACACGAGCAGCCGCACGGTTTTGATAAATTTCCGCAGCTTTGGGATCGCTAATTAATATCCGGTTCAGCTTGAGGTCAAAGTCATTTCTACCTTGGCGTTTTATTCGCAAGGTGATTGTAGTACCCTTCTCACCGCGAATCAGTTTGGAGGCATCTTCGTCTTTAATCTTGAGAGTAGGTTTACCATCAATTGCCACAATCCGGTCGCCAACTTTCACTCCCACTTTCGAGGCCGGAGAGTCGTCGTTAACCTCTAAGATTATTAGCCCCTGATTTTGTTCGTTATTGAAGCGAATCCCAATGCCGGAGAACTCAAAAAAACTCAGTGCCTTGTTATAATCGGCGATCGCTAGTTTATAGTCTTTCAGCACCACACGTAACAGACCCCGTAGATTGTAGCCTTCAGGTTGGTTCGGAAGTCGCTGTATTACTTGGTCTACATCGGCAAGCGATCGTTGATAGTCATTTAAATTTAAATGAGCCGCAGCCAGGACAGCGTAGGCAAGGGCAGAAGTCCGAGATTTGGGATCGTCGTTGAGGCTAATGGCTTTCTCACCATCGGCAAGCGCACCCTGATAGTCTTTCAGGTTCATGCGGACAAAACCTCGGTAGGCATAAGCAATTGCATTTTTGGGAGTCAGGCGAATTACCTGCTCAAAGTCTTTAAAAGCTGCTGGGTAATCTTTGAGTTCATTGTAAGCTGCACCCCGTCGATAGTAAGCATCAGGATTGTTGGGATTAATTTGTAGGGCTTGGTTGTAATGAGCGATCGCTCCTTTATAATCTCCTTTATCGGCTTTAGCCCCCCCCAAGCTGATGAAGTCTTCAGCACTTTGTTGTCGTTTAGGCGCTGGTTTTTCTCTAGTATTTGATTGTCCAGATGTAGCTATAGGTTTAACACCTGGTTTTGGTGCGGGAGTTGGCGAACTCGCGATTACTGGTTGGACATTATTTCTAGCTGCCAAAAAGGTATTAATCGGAATTCCCAACCTTAAAACAGTACCTGTCTTCTCTTCTGGTTGTGTAGCTCGCCCATTAATCCCTACTAAACGTCCATTCTCGTCTAACACTGGGCCGCCACTCATGCCAGGAACTGCCTCGTTATTGTAGACCAAGGCATAGCCTTCATCTGGGTTTTTCAGGCGACTGCGAATGCTGCCATTAGTAAATTGATAACTGCGTTCATCAATACCTGGTAAACGGTCGGCCCAACCCACCACATAAACAGTCATTCCTTCTCTAATTTGGTCAGAGTTGCCTAAATTAGCGATCGGGTAACTTTTATTACTTTTGAATTGCAACACCGCTAAATCTAATCCCGGCAATTCTTTGCTGTAGTAAACCGGATACTTACCGCCATCTTGGGTATGAATCTCATATCTTCCATCTTTGGACACTACATGTCGATTGGTGAGGATGAAGTAAGTGTCACCTTTACGTTCAAAAATTACTCCAGAACCGACACCATCTCCATCAATGCGAACGGTAACTGTTTGAGCAATGTTGTTGACCTCTACCGGAGTTAAAGATAAGGCAACTTGAGGTTTCAGCAATACCACAGCTGCACCAACAAGCATTGCCGAAAGACTACGAGTAAAATTCATCGCCTCACCTCTGCCTGAATATCTGTATCAGAATAATTATTTGTAAGTGATGGTGATCCCATCTGTATAAACTCTTCAATCGGAATCCCCCAGCTATACTTGCTCATCTGTTTGAGCAGGGGTGGTTCGAGTTGTGTTCCATCTTGATATAGGTATGGCTCACCCCATAGAGGTTCAGCGTGCCTGCCGTTAATAGCCACAACCTGACCTGCACGATTCAGCAGTGGCCCTCCACTCATCCCTTTGACAATATCATTGGTATACCCAATCCGATAGCCGCCCTCCAAGGCTTTGTCTAGCACTAGAGAAACTTGACCTCTGCGGAAAACAAACCCCGTATCTTGGATACCTTGGCTGTCAAACGGAAATCCAGCAGCAAAAACTTCATTTCCGACACTCAAAGTTGATGCATGACCGAGAGATGCAACTGTATAGCTAATTTTGGGGCTACGAAACTGTAATACAGCTAAATCGTTACCCTTAAAATAGGAAGGAATAGAGCGATTGCTCATCTTGGACAAATCAGCCGCATAGATTAAGCCATCAGCAGTTTGAATCTGATAAGGTGGATTACCCGACCTGAGTACGTGGGCATTGGTAAGCACCTGATAAACCGACCCTTTTCTGTGAATCAGAATCCCCGATCCCAAAAAGTCTTTTGATCGGACTTTGACAGCGATCAACTCAGCTAGTTGTTGCAATTGCTTGGCTGAGTGTTGGGTTGAACTTTGTGCATCTAAAGCCCTAACATTTGGTTTTGAGCCTAGCGGTGAAATAGATAAACTGCCAATACAGGCAATCAGCATCATTAAGCGCCAATCCATGTTGTTCAGATTGCGATTTACTCAACATTCCCAAGCTGGTTTTCCTGCTGGACAGGATTCGCTTCCCCCCGAACTTTCTACCTGAGAGATGAACTTGCCTACATCCAAGTAGGCTGCATCTTCGTAGTAGGAGAACAATTCTTTACTGTTGCCACCGCTAAGGTTAATTGGTCTGCCGCCACCCGAACCTTGACGATCTAATAACCTTTGTAGTGTCAGCCGGGCATTAGTACCGGCTTTCAATGTTACTAGCACTCCGTCAGGCAGACAAGAACCACCTTTGTAACTCGCAACACACAGTACAGGTTGATTGCTGAGTTTTCCTGCCCTGACGAAATTTAGAGTCCCATTGCCGTAGAAACGTTGGAATCTGGCAGATATTTCTTCACAGCGCTGTTGGGGAGTCCAAGGTGGGGGAAAAGAATCGTCAACCCAGCGAATTACTGGAATGTTTCCTCTGGAAGTCCGAACTAGTGTTGCTGGCACACCTCCACTCATCCCACAATAAAACTTATTATCCTGCGTATAGCCAGGTTGAATTAGAGTGGCAGTAGAGCCAAGTGCGATCGCAATGGTACTCACTATATGAGCCAAGAAACCGAGTTTCATAGTCATCTTCACGCTTTTTGAAGTTTTTAAGATATGTGGCGTAATTAAAAATATTTTTGAGTATAGAGGATATCTAGTACCAAAAGAGCATAAATTTAAGTAAATATAAGATCGCTAATTCTTAAGTACATGTTTAGACATACTCAAAACCCCTCCCTGTTTCCAGAGAGCGGTTTTGATTTCGCTAAAACTTAAGTATTAGCTATAAATTACGGGCGCTTGTAAAGCCACAGGTACTGCCTCACCAGTCGCCAAATCTAGGGGGAAGTTGTGAGCATTGCGCTCGTGCATTACTTCTATACCCAAATTGGCGCGGTTTAGCACATCTGCCCATGTATTAATTACATGACCTTTGGAGTCAAGAATTGATTGGTTAAAGTTGAACCCGTTGAGGTTGAACGCCATCGTGCTGATACCCAACGCCGTCAACCAAATACCAACTACAGGCCAAGCTGCCAAGAAAAAGTGCAAGGAACGCGAGTTATTAAAGCTGGCATATTGCCAGATTAACCGCCCAAAGTAACCGTGAGCCGCGACGATGCTATAGGTTTCTTGTTCTTGACCAAACTTGTACCCATAGTTTATGGATTCAGCTTCAGTTGTCTCTCTGACTAGAGAGGAAGACACCAAAGAACCGTGCATTGCTGCAAAAAAAGCACCACCAAATACCGCAGCTACACCGAATTCATGGAATGGGTGCATGAGGATATTATGCTCGGCTTGGAATACCAACATGAAATTAAATGTGCCGCTAATGCCCAAAGGCATCCCATCAGAAAAGCTACCTTGACCAATTGGATAAATTAAGAAAACCGAAGTCGCAGCAGCGACAGGAGCAGAGTAAGCAAGGCAAATCCAGGGACGCATCCCCAGACGATAGCTTAACTCCCATTGCCGACCGAGCCAGCAGAAGATCCCAATTAGAAAGTGCAAAACAATGAGCTGATAAGGACCGCCGTTGTAGAGCCATTCATCCATTGAAGCAGCTTCCCAAATTGGGTAGAAGTGCAAACCAATGGCGTTGGATGTGGGTATAACAGCACCAGTGATGATGTTGTTACCGGATAATAAAGAACCGGAGACTGGCTCCCGAATGCCGTCAATATCGACGGGTGGTGCAGCAATAAAGGCAATAATGAAACAGATGGTAGCGGTCAATAGGGTAGGAATCATTAAAACGCCGAACCAGCCGATATAAAGCCGATTGTCGGTGCTAGTAATCCATTGACAGAAACGATCCCACAGGTTGCCGCTTTCGCTTCTTCCTAGAGTTGTGGACATAACTGTGTTGTTTATAAATGGCTGACAACAAACTTTCCCAATTCTGAGGAATTGAGACTTATAGTGTTTTCAAAGACTTTCGCCAAATACCTTCTCCCTAATCGCCGGGACTCTCTAGAATTACCTCACACCAAAAATGCTAGGGAGATTATGTGAAAAAGGGGAAACTTTTACCGGCTTATATATCACGTTTTACATGAATGATTTATATTTTTCAAGATATTTGTATTAAGCTTTACTAAGCTAAATGTTGAACAAACTCCGCGTGTTCTTTTGAATTTAAACCTTCTTGCAGCACTGCTAAAACTTTCGTCATATCCCCTGTAATTAGTGAGGTGACAGCTAACCACAAACCTGGAAATATCCTACTTTTAATCAAACCATCTGCATCTGCTACAAGTGGCAAATATTCACCATTTTGCAAACAGAACCAGTCGAGTTTATTCTCTAAAGTCTGCCAGACGATATATTCCTGCACTCCATTGCGACGGTAGGCGCGTTTTTTGTCATATAAATCAATAGATGCACTACTCGCTGCCACTTCTGCTACTAATTCCGGTGCGCCTTCTACATAATCATCTTCACCGATCTGTGCCTGTCCTCTGGCTGGTTTATCTATCAACAGCAAAACATCAGGTTGTGGTTCATTGTCTAAATCTAAGCGCACCGTCGCATTGTCACCTAGCGCTAGCCCTGGAGTGCAAACTTGATAAACTCCCAACCAGGTAATTAATTGTCCATGAGGTTGGCCATGACTTCTAAAACGCAGTGGTGATGCCACGTAGACGACTCCTTCGATTAATTCTGCTTTTTTATTGGGCATTGCTGTATAACGATGCTCGAATTCGTGGCGGGTTAAGCGATCGCCACTTTCTAATGGAGGGATGGAAGCGCTATTATTTAAGCCATGTTCTACAGAAGCCGCCATTACCTGATTCCTCATCCACAGGAGTTCTAGCTTGAATCTAACATAGTGGAGCGCTATGTTTTCGAGAAGCTGCCAAGAGTGCGTCTACGCAGACAAGAAGTTTATTAATGTAACTGTCTATACTAGAATTGGATAATTCTAGGGAATATATCCTGTCCAAACTTGTTTGGCAGGGTTAGACAGTGGGTTTTCTAATGAAAAAATTTCTGAGATACCTGGGTTTAGGTTTGCTATCTACCTTTTTTACTTCTACTCCCGGATTGGCAGCCGAACGCATTAGCTTTTTTTATCCTCCCTTCGGCGAATTCTCCTTGTCGGTGGACTCGCTGGAAACTTTTGCTAAAAAAGGCAAAATCGATCAAGATTTTTCATTTTATGCTAGCCGTGCTACTCCTCAAGAACTCGCTCAACTGCGGGATCTGCTCCAGCAAAGGTTCAATCTCACTCCTACTTTAGTATCTCAAGTGACTTACTCACCGATCGGCGAGGAGGTAATGCAACAACTAGGAAAATTACTCCTCACTGAGTCTCGACAGAACGGCTTCTATGCCATCCGTGCCTCTTTGATTTTGGCTGCTGCCGATCGAGAGGGTTTAACGGTGGTGAATTTGCTGCGGAAATTTCCTAGCAATACTGTGCGGGTGAATTTCACAGAAGGGTTAAGGATAGTTGATGACTTGTCACAGTTGCTCAAGAAAAAGGATGAAGTTGTAGCTTCTCTTCAAAAAGAAGCGATCGCACAAGCAGCCAATTCAACCGTTGACTTTTCAAAACAACCAGATTTGCGATCGCCAGGAAAATTCCGTTGGCAGAAAAAAAGCCTGGAGTTAAATGACATTTCTCGCTCACGCCGTCTACCGATAGATATCTATTTACCTACAACTCAAAACTCAGAATCCACAGATCGGGATTCTCAGTCTCCTCCCTTTCCCCTGATTGTAATTTCTCATGGTCTTGCTTCAGACCGCTCTACCTTTGTCTATCTGGCTGAACATCTAGCATCTTATGGTTTTGCTGTTGCTGTACTAGAACACCCTGGTAGTAATGCCAAACGCTTTCAGCAATACTTTGCGGGTTTGGCAAGTTCACCAGAACCAGAGGAATTTATCAACCGACCTTTGGATATCAAGTATCTCCTCGATGAACTCCAGCGTCTAGAAAAATCTGATCCCAGCCTCCACAGAAAACTCAATTTTCAGCAAGTTGGGGCGATTGGTCAGTCTTTTGGTGGTTATACTGTTTTGACTCTAGCAGGAGCAAAGATTAACTTTGAGCAACTGCGCCAAAATTGTAATCCCAATTATTCATCCTTTAATTTATCGCTCTTGTTGCAGTGTGAAGCAAGTAAGTTACCCCCAAAAAATTATCAACTCAAAGACGATCGCATCAAGGCAATCATGGCGATTAATCCGATTGACAGCTTAGTTTTGGGTGAGGGCGGAATCAGTCAAATTAAAATGCCTGTAATGCTGGTAGCAGGTAGCCAAGATATTTTCGCCCCACCTGTATTTGAGCAAATTCGCCCCTTCACCTGGCTTTCTAATCCCAATAAGTACCTGGCTTTGATTGAAAACGCCACCCACTTTTCAGCGATCGCAGAACCTACTCCTGAAAATGATGTCTTACCTGTGCCACCTGCCTTACTAGGCCCCGATCGCGCTGCTGTTTATTCCTATCTCAACGCCCTCAGCGTCGCTTTTATGGAAACCCATCTCCTCAACCGCCCTGAATACCGTTCCTATTTGCAGCCATCTTATGCCACATTTATCAGTAAAGAGCCGCTTAATCTCAGTATTTTACAGTCGTTATCGGTAGCTCAATTTAATCAAATCTGGAGTGGGTCAATTCCCCAGTCAGCCAAACTATCAAATCCTCAACCTACCCCTACCCCGCGTTAGTTCTAGGAAGTTGGGAAAATATATTCAGGAGGCAATTTATGAATTGCCACTACGGTAAATCAAGGCTTTCACATCATTTTTGCGTAAGTCCTGTCTTACTTGGAGCAACCTGATTGAACCGTGGGGTCGTAATTACTAATTACGTAAATACACTGAGTGTGGTTTTAGTCAGAATCATCAATTAAAAATCATCTTGACTTACAGTTCAGATCCCCGACTTCTCTAAAAAGTCGGGGATCCAATACTACTCGGTTAAGAATATTTGTAGGTTGGGTTGAATGAAGTGAAACCCAACAAAGCCTCAGAAATGTTGGGTTTCGTCCCTCAACCCAACCTACGAATTTTAAGCTTTTTCCACTTAACCGAGCAGTATTGGTCGGGGATCTTATTGTTCAATGATTGAAGTTTGCTATAGACAATGCAAGTCTCAAGGATTTCTTTGATAAACTCAAACCTATAGCGTTTCCCGGTCCAGTGAGGTACAATAATTAATTAGACTGTGCATCTTAA
>NZ_JABXKH010000162.1 GCF_017115105.1 Nostoc sp. NMS2 | reverse complement strand
TGTAATTTTGTATTCTCTCCCTTGCCCCCTGCTCCCCTGCTCCCCTGCTTCTTCTTCATGCCCAATTCCCAATGACAAATGACAAATGACAAATTCAAGATATTTGCGGTTTACGCAGATGCCAAGTAGTAGATTGTTCATAAGCGTGGGCTACCTGAAACAATTGGTCTTCTCGCAGTACATTGCCAATTAGCTGTAATCCTATTGGTAAACCCCCCTCGTCAAAACCGCATGGCAAACTTAAACTAGGTAAACCAGCAAGATTTACAGGAATAGTCATCAAGTCAGTTAAATACATACTCAAGGGGTCAGTAGTTTTTTCCCCTGCTTTAAATGCTGTAGTCGGAGATGTGGGACAAACTAAGACATCAACCACGCGAAAAGCCTTTTCAAAGTCTTCCTTAATTAGGGTACGGACTTTTTGCGCTTTCAGGTAATAAGCATCGTAATAGCCAGCCGAAAGTGCGTAAGTGCCGATCATAATTCGGCGTTTGACTTCTGTACCAAAACCAGTGGCACGGGTGCGAGTGTACATCGATAGTAGATTATCGGCATCAGGAGCGCGGTAGCCATATTTAACGCCATCGTAACGAGCCAAGTTTGCTGACGCTTCGGATGGGGCGATAATGTAGTAGGTGGGTAAGCCATAACGAAAGCGGGGACAGGAAATTACATGAATCTCTGCTCCCAAACTTTGTAATACATCTACTGCTTTGGTAACAGCTTGTTCCACTACAGAGTCTAAACCTTCACCAAAAGTTTCTTTAATGATTCCAATTCTTAGCTGACCTCTGGGTTTGAAGTCTGGTTTTAAGCTAGCGGCGTAGTTAGGAATGGCAACTTTGAGGCTGGTAGAGTCTTTGGGATCGTGACCTGCGATCGCACTTAATAATATTGCCGCATCTTCCACTGTGTTTGCAAATGGCCCAATTTGATCCAAAGACGAAGCGTAAGCCACTAAACCATAACGGGAAACCAAACCATAAGTTGGTTTCATCCCCACCACACCGCAGAAAGATGCAGGTTGCCGAATTGAGCCACCAGTATCAGAACCGAGAGCAACTACACATTCTTGGGACGACACCGCCGCCGCAGAACCCCCCGAAGAACCACCTGGAACTCGTGACAAATCCCAAGGATTAGCCGTGACTTGGTAGGCAGAGTTTTCTGTGGAACTACCCATTGCAAACTCATCTAAGTTGGTTTTGCCTACCATTACCGCCCCAGCATCTGCCAGTTTTTGCGTCGCCGTTGATTCATAAGGTGGCACAAAATTCTCTAGAATTCGGGAGGCGCAAGTGGTAGGAATTCCCTTAGTACATAAATTGTCCTTAATCCCAACAGGAATGCCTGCTAGTAGCCCGATTTCTTCTCCGGCAGCAATTTTGGCATCCACAGTACTGGCCTGCTCTAATGCCCGTTCTGCGGTAACACATAAAAAGCTGTGCAATTTCGGCTCTAACGCTTGAATGCGCTCTAAAGCTTCTTGGGTAATTTCGACGGCAGAACGTTCTTTGTTAACCAGCTGTTGGTGCAACTCGCGGATGGATGCCATGATTGCTCTCTTTGTGACTCAAGTCATTGATTTTAGTACATATTGGGCGATATTGGGAATTGGGAATTGGGCATTGGGCATGGAGAAGAAGCAGGGGAGCAGGGAAGCAGGGGGCAAGGGAGAGAATACAAAATTACATCTTTCTCCTCTGCCCCCTGCCCCTCTGCCTCTCCCTCATCCCCCGGTTGGTGAGCGAAGTCGAACCACATCCCCCGGTTGGTGAGCGAAGTCGAACCACATCTCCCCACTCCCCACCATTGATAAATAAGACTGATACCTCTCAAGAAATAAGTAATTGTGGGGTTGGAAAAATTGCGAGGCTTAAACAAAATAATATTAGGAATTTAACATCATCCGTAAATAGAGGGACTACAATCAAAACGGACAAATGTTTCATGCTCCAACAAGAGAGGATTACAAAGCTATGTCCGACTTAAATCGAGGAATTATGAAATTTGAGGGTGCAGATTCCCCAAAAGTAGTCACTATCTCTACCGTGTTGCTTCTGGGATCGATCGCTGCTCTCATCATCTGGGCGCTGCAAGCTGCCTATGCGCTAAACTAAAACCATTAGTAGTCTAAAAGGACACTTGTCTTAAACGGGTTCCGTCGTAGCCAAGTGTCCATTCTGTAAGTAGTCATTGAAGAAGAATCCAGAATCCAGAATCCAGAATCCAGAATCCAGAATGCTTTTCTTTTGGGGATTCAAACCACTACCTAATCGTAGACCTCTAAAATCTATGATTTTGATGTTTTAAACCCCTAGTACAGCGCGGCGTAAATAAACCACCCATTCCAAATCAATGAAACCCTTACGGTACAGTAATTACGAATTACGAATTACGAATTACGAATTACGAATTACGCCCTGCGGTACTAGCCATACTCGAATCCATTCTGAATTCTGACTCCTGACTCCTGAATTCTTTCTATTAAAAGCGCCCTAATTACCATCAAAAATTTCAGAAAAACTTTAGATTTTAGATTTGAGGTTTTAGATGGAAAATTTAAATCTAAAATCCAAAATCCAGAATGTTTGAACCTTGGGGTGTCTTAGTTCTTTTAATTATCTGCCCCCTATTGGGCGGATTACCCCTGATTGCATGGATCGCTTACGCGCTTACGGGTAAGAAATTATCACAAGTTGGCACACGAAACGTTAGTGTATCAGCTGCCTTTTATCACGGCGGTAAGTTTGTCGGAATTCTGGCAGTCTTGTCAGAAGCTTTTAAAGGAGTTGCAGCAGTTTTCCTTAGCCGCGTTTTCTTCCCAGAAGGATCGTTTTGGGAATTGATAGCCCTTATCGCTCTGGTAATTGGTAGATACTGGATAGGCAGAGGAGCAGGTACGACAAATGTCGTCTGGGGATTTGTCGTACACGATCCATTTGTGGCAATATTTGTATCTTTCTTTGCAGGTATTAGCTTTACAATTCTGCAATCAAAAAAGGTTGTCAAGTTTGGGGTTTTGCTTCTCTTCCCTCTGTTTGTGGCAATTTTGCATATTAGCGATATCCCCAGAATGCTTGCTGCTGTAGTTTTAGCTGGTTTAATGGGATGGATCTATACAAAAATTCCTGATGATATGAACCTACCAGTTCAAGAGGCGCAAACAGAATCGCAAGCGATGTTGGAATTTTTACGGGGCGATGTCTACGACGGGCTACGCCAACGCGCGATGATTTCTTTAGATGAAGAATTGGATGCTGCCATTGTCGGAGAAAAGGCGGCTACATTATCCCAAATTAAACGCTGGGGCTATCCAGTCCCGAAAGGATGGGTACTAGCCCCAATCGACGATCCGAAAGTGTTGACAGAATTTCTCCAACCATCAGAATTATCTCCCTTGGTGGTGCGTTCCTCTGCCATTGGCGAAGACTCAGAACAGGCTTCTGCGGCTGGGCAGTATGAAACAGTTTTAAATGTTACTAGCCCAGAAGCATTACAGCAAGCGATCGCTCAAGTTCAAGCTTCTTACAATCATCCATCTGCTGTCCAATATCGGCGCGATCGCGGCTCAAATGATACAGCAATGGCTGTGTTAATTCAACAACAAGTCCAAAGTGTCTATTCTGGCGTTGCTTTCAGCCGCGATCCCATAACTCAGCAAGGTGATGCAATCATCATTGAAGCCCTTCCCGGCAGCCCGACGCAAATCGTTTCGGGAAAAGTCACACCAGAACAATATCGCGCTTTTGTCGTTGAAACAAAAAAATCTTCCTCTGTGCAATTAGAGGGTGAAGGACGAGTCCCGCAAGCATTAATCAAACAAGTTGCATATTTAGCTTACCGACTCGAAAAACGCTATCATGGCACTCCTCAAGATATTGAATGGAGTTACGACGGTCAAACGCTTTGGGTATTACAATCTCGACCAATCACCACTCTACTACCAATTTGGACACGCAAAATCGCTGCTGAAGTGATTCCTGGAGTCATTCACCCCTTAACATGGTCAATTAATCGTCCCTTAACTTGTGGAGTTTGGGGAGAATTTTTTACTCTAGTTTTGGGCGAACGCGCTTTGGGATTAGATTTTAATGAAACGGCAACTTTACACTATTCCAGAGCATATTTTAACGCATCCCTCTTAGGAAATATCTTTATCCGCATGGGATTGCCGCCGGAAAGTCTGGAATTTTTAACCAGAGGAGCGAAATTAAGTAAACCGTCCTTGCAATCAACCTGGGAGAATTTGCCAGGGCTAGGGAGGTTGCTGAAGCGGGAATTAAGTTTAGAAAAAGACTTCAAACAGGATTATCACCAACGGTTTATTCCTGGGTTGTCGCAATTGGCGCAAGAAAATGTAGATAATTTAGAACCAGCCAAGTTGCTAATCAGAATTGACTTTATTCTGGAGTTGCTGCGCCACGGGACATATTACAGCATTTTAGCTCCCTTAAGTGCTGCCCTGCGGCAGGCGATTTTTCGGGTAAAGGATGGCCAAATTGATAATAGCGTGACTCCAGAGGTGGCGGCATTGCGATCGCTCAGTGCAATAGCTACAGATGCCAAGCAAATATTGCTTGAGTTTGAGCCACAGCAGGTATTTGAGCAGTTAAAGCAAACCCCAGAGGGAGAAAAAATCCTCCAACAATTTGATGAATTGCTTCAGGATTACGGCTATTTAAGTGAAGTGGGAACTGATATCTCCGTTTCCACTTGGCGGGAGAATCCCCAGATGATTAAGCAGATGTTTGTGCAGTTAATGCAGGGGAACGAACCACGATCGGGCGCTAAAGACGCGATTAATAGTATCTTTGCTGGAAAGCGCAAACGTTCTTTTGTCCAACGGCGTGTGGATATTAAAGGGCGAGTTACCGAAGTTTATTCCCGGTTGTTAGCTGAATTGCGTTGGAGTTTTGTCGCTTTAGAGAAGATTTGGTTAAAGTCAGGCTTACTCCAGAACGCAGGAGATATCTTTTTTCTCAACTTTGATGAAGTGCGGCGTTTAGTTGTGGGTGAAGATTTTAGGTTAATTGAGAAGTTAGATAAGTTAGTGGAATCGAAGCGATCGCAATTCGTCCAAGATAGTGAGATCATTCAAGTGTCACTTTTAGTTTACGGCAATACACCTCCCCACCCTTTAGCTCCCTCAGCACTCTACTCTGACCAAACTTTACAAGGGATTGGAGCTAGTCACGGACAAGCTGAAGGCAGGGTAAAGGTGTTGCGAAATTTACAAGACGTGCCAGAGATTGACCGAGATACGATTCTGGTAGTGCCTTACACAGATTCCGGCTGGGCCCCTTTGTTATTAAGGGCTGGAGGATTAATTGCCGAAGTTGGTGGACGGCTTTCTCACGGTGCGATCGTGGCTCGGGAATATGGTATTCCTGCTGTAATGGATGTTCGGGGTGCTACATGGCTTTTGCAAGATGGTCAACGGGTAAGGATTGATGGCTCTAGGGGTATTGTGGAATTATCTAACGATTTAAGACCTGAATGATTACCAATTCTCTGAAAGACTTACCAGAAGAATCTGTCTCTCACAATCCCGAAATCAAGAAAAAGGTCAAAAGAGGCAGGGGAGCAGGGGGCAGGGGGCTGTTCTTGAGAGACTGAGACGGAGCTTGGACTCGCGGCTTGCGTCAAAGCGCCCTGGAAGGGCTGGGCTTCGTACCCATGCTCCCCCCTTCATTCCGCGCAGAGTGTTGGGCTTGCTCCCCCCGCTCCCTGCTCCCTTCCCCTCTGCTTCTTCGGTGATGCTACGCTTCGGCGATTTACCTCACCTAACTAACTTTTCTCAAGCACGTTTTGCTCCTGGACAAACCGCACCAGCACACGCGCATCAAGATATGTGCGAAGTATTCTTTGTGGAAGCTGGTTCAGGAGTAATTCATATTGATGGTACAGAATACCCTTTGCTTCCGGGAAATTGCGTAGCGATAGAAGTGGGGGAAGTACATAAAGTTGTCAATAGTGGCTCAACTGAGCTTGTTTTAACCTACTTTGGTTTGCGAGTAGAAAAATCAGCGTAATTACTTGGGCTACGGGCGCTCATGTTGCCATTGGTGTCAACTTAACGTGAAACCCTCGCAATGACGTTATATTAAGCCTACTCAATTACCAATTAAGTCGTCGGAACCCCACCCCGCTTTTGTCTAGCGACAAAATCTCCCCTCCCCGTTCACGGGGAGGGGATTAAGGGGAGCCAGTGCGGGAACAGGGGTCTTCCCCGCCGCAGGATGCGCGTAAAGCCAACTCTTAGAGACGCTGCGCGAACGGCATAGCTTCGCTTAACGCAAAGCGTCTCCAAGAGTTGCGCTGTAGTGGAGCATCTGGCGTGTGGGGTAAAACGCCTGTGGGATCAACATTCTGATATATGTTGGGTTGCGCTCCGCTCCACCCAACCTACGTCTAATGCACTATTTTAGACTTGCCACGACACTACTTAAGATTTACTTTATAAATAGTCTCTTAATGTATTGGGGCTTGTCTGCTAGCTAAAAAAATCTTTGTGAGCAGCGACTAGCATCTGAGCTTGTCTTAAAACGTTTCCGAATAAATAAATAGGAATCTGCCAAGCTGCAACAGTAACTTCTTTAACTATATCCTGTACACTAATTGCGATTAATTCATGCTCTGGCGGCTCTCCCTCAACTGTACCAGACCAAGTAAAAGCTAATAGAAAATCTTCATCTCCAGGCAAGGATGCAATTAAGCATTCTTCTGGTGTTGGCTGGCAAATAATCCCATATTCATTTGCAAGTTCTACAAGTCTTTGAAAGTTGTTTATGTTCGTCATTTGTCCTTTGGATGTAATTGAATTTCAGTTTTAGAAAAAATCATATTTTTGTCTCCATAACTCAACTTAGTTGCTCCATAGCATAAATTAAAAATTACGAATTATTAAGGAGTTATTGGAGTTGGATCGGGCTTAAGTCCAAAATCTTACCGCGATCGCTTGGTTGCATCAGCAACAATTGTTACTGTTTTAAAAAAATCTGAACTACCTACTTTTTTAGTTGGCTTTATTTACATACACCTCCCTTCATTACCATTTCAATATTGATGCCCTAACCTGACTCAGGTTGACGGAGTGCATTGAGAATTGCGTAGACACCTAGCGGCTTGTCGTCAGACATCGCTCTTGGCGGAACGGCTGTAAACCGAAGCAGAAAAAGATGCTCGTCAACATTAGACTGTTGGATCACCTTGGCATAGATATGTTCTTCTTCTGTAGCCAGTTCTGCTTCAATCAATAGCTTGAGTTTGAGATTACTCAATATTTCTAAAGAATCTAACGATCGCAATTGCGCCCCTTTTTGCGAGAGGCTAATCAATGCTCCCAGAAATACTTTGCCCACTGCATATTTTCCCTGTGAAATGGTGTATTTCACAGGTACTTCTTGATTGAGAATGATTATTTCTTCATCATCTTGAGGCAAGAATAAATTATATTTACCGCCAATGCCACGAATTTCACAAATTGTCACAGGGTGTCTCATCCCTTTGAGTTCTATTTGTAGTTGTCCAGCAATTGGGAGGTCAATATTGGCATCTTTAACAGGTATTTTCAGAAATTAAAATCTGTCCTCCCACTGTATAAGTATTCCCAAAAGCAAGATCAAATTTTTCACTCAACTACGAACTATTGGGAATTGGGAATTGGGCATGGAGAAGAAGCAGGGGAGCAGGGGGCAAGGGAGAGAATACAAAATTACATCTTTCTCCTCTGCACCCTTCCCCCTGCCCCTCTGCCTCTCCCTCATCTCCCGGTTGGTGAGCGAAGTCGAACCACATCCCCCTCACTCCCCCTTTTGGTCACAATATGAGAATATATAAAGTTGTAGCTAACCGCCTACGTAGAGGTTTAACGTGGATACCATTGCAATTCCTGCTCTAAGTCGGCCAGTGGATGCCACGGTAGAAATTCCCGGTTCTAAAAGTCTTACCAATCGGGCGTTGCTTGTCGCTGCTTTGGCACAAGGTGACTCCATTTTAGAAAATGCCTTATTTAGTGAAGACAGCGAGTATTTTGTCAAATGCGTTGAGCAATTAGGTATTCCCATTACTTTGAATCCTCATCAGGCACTAATCCAAGTGGCAGGAAGAGGAGGTGATATTCCAGCTAAACAGGCAGATTTATTTGTGGGTTTGGCAGGTACAGCAGCACGGTTTATCTCGGCGTTGGTGGCACTGGGTAACGGTGAATATCGTCTAGATGGCGTTCCCCGAATGCGAGAACGACCGATGGGTGATATGCTGACGGTGCTGCAAACGGGTGGAGCAACCGTTAACTTTGAGGGAAACTCCGGCTTTATGCCGTACACCATCTATAGCCAAGGATTCGCTGGCGGAAATTTTCGTTTAAAAGCTAACCAAACAAGTCAGCAACTTTCGGCATTGCTGATGATTGCGCCTTATGCTCAACAAGATACGAGTATTGAGGTTGAGGGGACATTAGTTTCTCAATCTTACGTCAAAATGACCTGTCGTTTGATGGCAGATTTTGGCGTTGAGGTGAATCAAATCGGCGATAATCAATTTCAAATTAAAGCGGGTCAACGTTACCAAGCTCGACATTATACAGTAGAACCAGATGCGTCAAATGCTTCTTACTTTTTTGCTGCCGCCGCCGTCACGGGGGGACGGGTGCGCGTCAAACATTTGACCAAACAATCGTGTCAGGGTGATATTCTGTGGCTGAATGTTTTAGAACAGATGGGTTGCCAAATTAAGGATGCAGATGATTACACCGAAGTGACGGGGCCGAAGCAATTGCAAGGCATCGACATTGATATGAATGATATATCAGATTTGGTGCAAACATTAGCTGCGATCGCGCCCTTTGCCAGTTCACCGATTACCATTCGTAACGTGGAACATATTCGATATAAGGAAACCGACCGGATTCAAGCTGTTGTCACAGAGTTGCGTCGGCTAGGAGTTAAGGTTGAAGAATTTCCAGATAGACTTAAGATTGAGCCTGGCCCCATTACCCCAGCAGCAATTGAAACCTATCACGATCATCGAATGGCGATGGCTTTTGCTGTCACTGGCTTGAAGGTTCCAGGAATTGTAATTAATGATCCTGGTTGTACAGCAAAAACTTTTCCAGATTACTTTACCAGATTCTTTCAAATGTTAGAACAGTAAGACATTGAGTAGTATTCTCATAGCAACTGTTTTCACCTTCATGTTTGATATTAGTAGTGGTTTTCGTTTGGATGCAATACAGTTTGACCTCTCTCCAAACCTCTCTCCTAAGAGGAGAGAGGCTTTGAATCTTACTCCCCTTCCCTTGTAGGGAAGAGGCTGGGGGTTAGGTCTGTATTGCACTCAACTGAGAACCGCTATAGTAGTGGGTGAAGGCATTATTTGATATCCGCCAAATCGCTTATAATAAGCAGTTTGTAGCCAGAACTGAAGTCCCCACTATAAACTGCAAGATTTTGATGAATTGCAATTTCCCTGCTTGTGGGCTATCAAAGCAAGATTGGGATGTTTCAATCCCTAATAGGGATTTTGATGAATTGCAATTGGGGAATGGATGCAATGGCAAATGCTGATGATTGGTTTCAATCCCTAATAGGGATTTTGATGAATTGCAATCAATTGCTCGAATATTCCAGCTTGATAAGATTCTAAGTTTCAATCCCTAATAGGGATTTTGATGAATTGCAATCTTCGGCGGGAATTCCCGGTGGGGTGCGATGCCGAGTTTCAATCCCTAATAGGGATTTTGATGAATTGCAATTTCAACTTTTGGCTCTACTTTAACTTCTTCAATGTTTCAATCCCTAATAGGGATTTTGATGAATTGCAATCTTTGCTATTGATCTCTCCATGAGATACAAAGAAAGGTTTCAATCCCTAATAGGGATTTTGATGAATTGCAATCTGGTGGTGAGGATTTAAGCACTTCTTCAGTTTTGTTTCAATCCCTAATAGGGATTTTGATGAATTGCAATTTCAGTTTCCTCTAAGTCTTCTACAATACTAATTAGTTTCAATCCCTAATAGGGATTTTGATGAATTGCAATTGTAATTATATTCTGCTCCAGGAAGAAGAGAAGCTGCGTTTCAATCCCTAATAGGGATTTTGATGAATTGCAATTGTTACTCAAGGGAGCAGGAGGAGCACTAAAAGGGTTTCAATCCCTAATAGGGATTTTGATGAATTGCAATATTCTGCTACTCACTCTTGGTTCAATTTTAAGATCCCGTTTCAATCCCTAATAGGGATTTTGATGAATTGCAATTTAAAATACTCACGGTCGCCATCAGCAGCGCGATAGTTTCAATCCCTAATAGGGATTTTGATGAATTGCAATCTAAAGATGTCTGCAAGCAAACGCAGACATCCCTGTTTCAATCCCTAATAGGGATTTTGATGAATTGCAATAAAATTGGGACGCTATGGTAAAGAGATTTTTTGTTTCAATCCCTAATAGGGATTTTGATGAATTGCAATAGCGGGAGCCTGAAACCCAAGCTGTATTTAGTTTTCAAGGTACAGTTGCGCGATTCAAGAGCAATCATAGCATTACAGAATTCGTTTGAAAAGAGTGCCAGAAAATTTAAAGCCTGAAATCGTGTTTTGATAAGCATTTCAGAGATTGCGCGGATTAGGATTACGCGATCAATGGGTTGAAAGCCTTACTGTACTTTGAATAGAAGCACTTTTTTGGGATTGTAGGATTTGTACACCTACCCTTCCGCGCATTTGAGATATGGGAACCTAGCCAGAAGGGAACTCAGTACAGAAAAATGTTTAGTCCAGTGGCTTTCTTTGCCAATACAGGCGGCTTTTCTCTGACAAAAGCCACGCCGAAAGAACATTTGGACAGCAAACGAATCTAATATTACGGTAAACTGATCGATAAATTGTAATATTTGTTGTCGTACTACTCTATTGATAACCAACAATAAAGTTTCCGCCAATTTAAGGTAGAGATGATGAAAGAAATAACACGCCGCAAATTTATCGCAACAAGCACCTTGGCGACGGGTTTTGCCTTGGCAGTGCAACCCATTTCTGCTCAAGTTACCACTACCAATGCTAAGGGGTTGGTAGCTGGTGCGGTGAAAATTCCTGTCAAAGATGGCGAAATTCCTGCCTACAGAGCAGCACCCGCCACTGGTGAAAATTTCCCAATTGTCTTGGTAATCCAAGAAATCTTTGGTGTACACGAGCATATTCAAGATGTTACTCGTCGCTTTGCTCAGTTGGGATACTTGGCGATCGCACCGGAATTATTTATCCGTCAAGGCGATGTCACTAAGTTAAGTAGTATAGACGAAATTCGCCCAATTGTTGCCAAAGTACCAGATTCTCAAGTGTTATCCGATCTCGATGCGACGGTAAAATGGGCGGTGAAATCAGCTAAAGGCAATGCCGATAAATTGGCCATTACAGGTTTCTGCTGGGGTGGCCGCATTGCCTGGTTGTATGCGGCACACAATCCCAAGGTAAAGGCAGGTGTAGCATGGTATGGGCGACTCGTGGGCGATGCTACCGAACTTCAGCCCAAGTATCCAATTGATATTGCGTCGGCGTTGACAGTCCCGGTTCTCGGACTCTACGGTGGCAAAGATACGGGTATTCCTCTTGATACAGTAGAAAAAATGCGCGATCGCTTAAAGTCTAGCAGCAGCAAATCTGAAATCATCGTCTACCCCGATGCACCCCACGCTTTTTTTGCCGATTATCGCCCTTCCTACCGCGAAAAAGAAGCTAAAGAAGGTTGGAAACGTCTTTTGGCTTGGTTTAAGAAGTATGGCGTTTCATAAGCTGTTATGTCATTGGTCATTGGTTTTTAACAAAGGATGAAGCAATACACTTGAGTTAAACATTTCTTTCTTCTCTTTGCGTCCTTGGCGTCCTTGGCGGTTCGTTAAAAAAATTGACTTTGGCAAAGAGTTTCAGCCTTAACTGAACTGTATTGAAGGACAAATGACAAATAGAAAAGCCTCCCATATCGGAAGGCTTAAAAGTGAGCGGAGAAAACTTGTGAAACTACGGCCTTGCAGCCAGCGCTCCTCCTAATGCAGAGAAAACGGCTGAGACGGATGCGGTGGCAAACAGCCACCACGCTGCTGTAGCTGCGGCTTTGCGGGTTTCTTCAGCTTGTCGCTGTGCTTGATGCTTCACCTGTTCTAGACGGCGTTGGGCTTCTTGTTGTATGCGTTCTGCACGTTGCAATACTGTGTTGCGGGCCCGTTCAATTTGGTCGATGATCCGGTTGGCATCTTCCTCAGAGATGTCCTCACGAGAACTCATAATTGCCACTAAGGTATCACGATCAAAAGAAGATAGGCGATCGCGCAGGGCATCAAATCCCGCTTGAGGATCGTCAAAAAATGTGCGGACATCGTGTTTGATACTATCGTAATTGAGTTCCGGGCGATCCAGGGAGTTAAGATAGTTGCGGATGCGGGCAAAAACTCCATCAATTGCATCTTGAATGCCTCGTTGGATATTCCGCACTTGTTCTACAAATTGATCCCTGACGGATACAATGTTATCGGCAATCCGCGCTGCTTCTTCATCAGACATATCTTCCCGAATTTTCAGCAGGGCGATGATGGTAGAACGGTCAAAATGGGAAAGGCGATCGCTAAAACTTTCTACCCCAACTCGCGGATCGTGCAATAGTAGTTGCAGGTCGCGTTTGATCCCTTCAGGATTGAGTTCTTCTTTACCAGTTTGGCGCAGATACTCTTCTAGATAAGCTTTGAATGTTTCTGCTCTTTGCTGTGTGCGGGTAGCTAAACGACGAGGCGCACGGACAAAGTTACGAATCGAAGTTTGTGTGGAATCAATGATTTCATTGACTTGTTGTTCGCTCAAATCTTGGCGTTGACTGAGCAATTTCACCAGCGTATCTCGGTCTAGCTGCGACAACCGCCGACGTAGTGCAACGGCTCCCTCTTTGGGATTTTCAAACAATTTGGTTAAATCTCGCTGAATCCCCTCAGGATTCAGTTCTTGTTTCCCAGTATTCCGCAGATAATCTGCGATCGTGGTAGTAACAGAGTCGTATTGCTCTTTGGCTTTATCCACTACAGCTTGGGGTGTGTGGCGAATACTATGCCACGACTCCTCAGCCGCATTGATGGTTTGATTGACTTGATCTTCACTTAAATCTTGGCGCTGACTCAACAATTGCACTAAGGTATCGCGGTCAAAGCGAGACAACCGCGCCCGAATTGAGGTAATTCCAGCTTGAGGATCTTCTAATAGCTTTTTGAACTCCGCGCGGATGGCATCAGGATTCAGTTCTGATTTCCCGGTGTTACGCAGATATGATTCTACATTCAACCACAGGGTTTCTGCTTGATATTGTGCCTGTTCAGCTAATCCTTTGGATTCTACCAAGACGCGATCGCGTTGTTTTTCCAATTCATCCAAAATACCGTCTACTTCATATAGCTGCACATCATTCCGTTCCAGCAATATCTCCCGGATTTCTTGACGTTCAATGTGCGCCAGTCGCAATGTCAGAGTTTCATAATCTGCATCTGGGTCTTGCAACAGGGGTTTAAAATTCTGCTCAATGCCTTCAGGTGTCAAATCTGTTTTCGGGGTAACTAGCAGATAACTTTCTACTGCGCGTTGCAAGTCTTGGACTATCTCTCTTTCTTCGACACCCGTAACTGTCACCAGCACATCTTTGCGGACAATTTCTAGCTGATTTGCAATGCGCTGAATTTGGGCTTGGGTAAGCAGTCCCCGTTGTTGGAGAATTTTGACGAAATCGTTACGTGATAATTTTTCTAGTTCCCTGCGGACTATTCCAGGGTCAGCTGCTGGGTCATAAATGACATCACGAAATTCTTGAGCGATTTTTTCCTGGCTTAGTTGCCAAGCATAAGTGTTGTGCAGATAGTTTTCGACATCAGATCGAATTGGGCTATAGGGTTGTGATGGTGTTGGCAAACCTAGCTTATCTGCTTGTTGGGTGACTTTATCTTTGGCAGTGGTAAGGCTACCCAAGATTTTTTCCACATCCAAATCAGATAAATCTGCCCGTCCCAACACAACAGCAGTTAAGGCGGATAGTCCTTGCTGGATTGTACTTTGAATTGGCCCAGAAGCTGCCTTTTGCTCAGATTCTTTGGAACCACCTTTTTCTGCTAATAATCGATCCAGCTTGGCGTTGAGTTCATCTGTCTTACCTTGTCCTGCTGGAAGTGATTTCAGATAATCCATTAATTCACCCATCCGGTCTTCGGTGGGTGAATGCTGACTTACTACTTGTTGCCAAACTTTATATAAAGTATCAGCAATGCGGCTAACGTCTTTTTTGGAAAGATCGGTGCGGCTGCTGACTAACTCAATAAATTTTTGGCGATCAATGTTGCGAATATCTGGAGTCCCGGCGATCGCTTTTAATTGGGGATCGTTGAGTAAATTTTCAAAATCACTCCGAATTTTCGACACATCCAACTCTGGGGGACGTAGCTTCTCTAAATAATCTTCTATGTTCTCTCGAATACTTCCAGGGTCGATGCCGCTTCCTAGTTCCCGACGGACGGCGGCGGCGGCGGCTTCAGCTGTGGCTATAACTTGATTATTGACAGCTTTCGCGCCTAGTGCGGCTGTCGCTGTGCCCATAATCGCCTGAAAACCCGAAGTTGCTGTATTGACCACTGAGCCAATTAAGGAACCCACAGTAGTGGAACTGACCCAAACAAGGAGTAAAAAGTAAGCACCCCAAATTACCAAACCGAGAATTGCTCCCAATCCGGGATCTAAGATTACAAGGCTCAATTTTACTGCCAGGAAACAGGCAATTAACAAAGCGATCGTCACAGTGACTAACGTCCAAATCCCGACTGCTGTGCCGATTTTGCGAATGCTGCCGCCCAAACTTCCCACTTCCCCAGAATCTGAATCCGAGTCAGATGAGTGCCCCAGATAGGAAATACCGGCTGCAAGGGAGAGATTAGTTAGAACTAATTGGAAAGCAAAAGCTAGGATCACGCCGGATATTAAAGCCACAAAAAAGCGTGGCCCAGAAGTGAGAACCGATGCCTGCGCTGGCGTGATGTTTGAGGGATCTACTTGAGCTTGTGCTAACCACAATAGTGGTTTGTAGAGTCCCAGCATGATTTCCGTACTTTGGAACATTGTATTTCCTTCTACTAAGTTTAAAATTGGGGAATTAAGATTTTCTTGAGAAGCAACTCTTAGTATTTTTGTCTGTATCTATGGCAATACCTAACTCTTTAGTTCAGAATCGTAGAATTTGACTCTTTAAAGCATCTCTCCAAAGGCTGAAAACTCTATCCAGCGAAAGATATAACTTTTATTATCTAACGGTAAAAATAGTTAAAATTTTGGTTAACTATTAGCTGTTAAGTTCTTAATTTTAACCACTTAATCACAATGATTGATTTTGCTAAAGTTATAGTTTCATTACTAGAAATTTACATTTATTTATAATTAGATGATTATCACCCTCTCAGGGTGGATTTGTGTGCATCAATATGTTGTGATTATCTTTCACAAGAACTGCCTGTAGGTTGTGCCTATAGGCAGAAAGCAATCTAGTTATAAATAGCTACATTAAAGTTAACAAATGAATTGTTGAAGACACTAAGATGGCAACTCTTTATTCTAGAGATTTGCCAATAGCTGCAACAAAATAATTTGATTTGGAATTTACTCTGTTATAGTGTCCAGCGCGATGTTTTACATCTGATTGGCTACTAGAAATTAAACATCTAAAAAGCTAAGGAATTTTGGAGAAACAAATGGCAACTCAAGAAACTCGGTCTTCTACTGATTTACCAGCTGTTGCACCAGAATACAACGGTGTAGATCGCAATGCTTTTCTGTTTGGCTTTACTCCTCAAGCCGAAATTTGGAATGGTCGTTTGGCAGCAATTGGTTTTCTCGCGTATTTGCTTTGGGATTTAGCTGGTTATAGCGTCCTGCGCGACGTACTTCACTTAATTGGCTACTAAAGATTGAATCTTTGAAATTTACCGGATATTGGAGAAAAGATCATGGAATCTAGAGAAAATCGTCCTTCTACCGATTTACCAACTGTTCCTAAAGCTTATAACGGTGTAGATCGCAATGCTTTTTTGTTTGGTTTCACTCCTCAAGCTGAAATCTGGAATGGTCGGTTGGCAGCAATTGGTTTTCTTGCCTATTTGCTTTGGGATTTAGCTGGCTATAGTGTCTTACGCGACGTATTGCACTTAATTAGCTATTAGTAGCCACAGCCATATATAGGGTTCCGATGAATTAAGGGATGATTCTTGTGGGGTGGGCATCCTGCCCGCCCAGAAATACAAGGAACGGGCAAGATGCCATAGGTGTCAAGTTAAAGCTTCAGCCCAGATGTCAAGCGACCTTGCAGCGTTGCGTCGATGTCGCGGGCGAACAGCTTTGACAAGCCCCATAGAACGCTGATGCTCAACCAACCAAGGAATAAGTTGTAGTTGTGAATTGTGCAAGAGTGCGCGATGGAAAAAATACAAACTGCGAAAGACCATTTCCACCGAAATACGTTCTAAGGGCTGCTGCAAAGGGACAGCGACATCCGCACACAAATCATTGAGCATAGCTCAAATCAACATCCTTGTGTTGAGTTTAACTATTGAGCTTTAACCACTTGACAAGATTCTATTTTTCTTAACTTGACACCAATGGCTTTTCGGCCCACCCCACAAGATTGGATAATTTATTTCTTGTCAGTCCCTAATGGCGATCGCTCCCTGTCGCCTGTAATGTAATTATTTAACCTTAAAAATCCCTTAGAGACTATTTAAGTAGGATGTGTTATGGCTTTAGTCTAACGCACAGTTTTACAGCAGATTGCAGGTTCATGAAGTACAGTAGCAGTGATTTCGCCAATAAGCTGTTCCGCATTTAATTTGTATAATTTGTTTTGCTCCAGCTAAACATTGCTCAGGTAGAGGTTCCCAGCGCAATTGTCACAAGGAGTAAATCAATTATTCCAATAATTTGATGTTAACTTTACAAAGATCAGAGAATAGTGAAATTTTATTCAAGAATAAATTTTAAACTTGCGTAAAAGAACATAGAAACAGTACATTGGTTAAAAGATGGAGTCCGAAATTGTACTGAATCATTTGCATTCTATATCTGATTTATTTGTGTGAATAAATGTTTTAAATCCCTTGTAAATATCCTATAGAATTTAGTGGTGGCAGGGTTTTGAGTTATATGCTATCACTTACTCTAATCAGTAAATGATGAATACTTTAGTAATACTATATGCTATTTTTTACACCACATATAATGTAATTGTTTAGCGATCCCACTGACTAATTTAAAGCAATGTAAGACTTTATAAGGAATTAATTAACTCAAAAATTTAGTTGAATAAAAATTCAGAATTCAGAATGAATTCTGTTTTGATTAAAATCACTTGTGCTAAACCAAAAAACTCAATGCTGTACCGCAATTTTCAAACTCAAGCCGAGCTAGATTACCAATACAATCCCAGTGAACTAGGTCTTGATATACCTGGATACATGAATATGTATGCCACAAATAGTGCTAAGGTGCGTGAAAAACTACGTTGTCATTTAAGTGTTGTTTTTGGCTCTACCCTAGTCGAACATCTAGATATTTTTCCTGCAACGCAACCACAAGCACCAATTTTGGTATTTATCCACGGTGGCTACTGGATAATGTCTAACAGTAAAGATTTTAGCTTTGTCGCTCAAGGTCTTGTAGCTGCCGATGTTACAGTGGTGGTGGTCAACTATGCCTTGTGTCCCAAAGTAACCATTGATGAGATTGTCCGCCAAAATCGTTCAGCGATCGCCTGGATTTATCATCATGCGGAAAGCTTTGGTGCAGACCCTAATCGCATCCATGTAGCTGGTCACTCAGCCGGTGGTCACTTAACTGCGATGCTCATGGCTACAGATTGGAAAAACGACTATGGGCTACCAGATGACATCATCAAAGGTGGTTGTGCTATTAGCGGTTTGTTTGATTTGATGCCATTTCCCTACACCTGGCTACAACCCAAACTACAATTTACTTGGGCTGAAGTTCTTCGCAATAGTCCTATCCATCATCTTCCTGAAAAAGCTGGTTCTCTACTTGTAACTTATGGCGGCGAAGAGACTTCAGAGTTTCAACGGCAATCTCTAGATTTTCTGGCTGCATGGAAAGAAAAAGAATTGCCTGGTGAATACTTACCACAGCCTAATGAAAACCACTTTACGATCGTGAATGGTTTTTTAGACACTGACAGTCCACTGTGTACGGCAATTTTGAGACAAATGGAGAAGAATTCAGAAGGGGCTAAACGCCCCGCTACTGCTAACAGAATTCAGAACGGGCTAAACCCTAGCTATCCGCTAACAGAATTCAGGAGCGGAGCCGGAGAAGCTCCGCCTCCGGTCAGAATAGCTGAATTCTTCTTCAACTTTTAAGATCGGGATGAGGGGGCTAGCACTGCAATCGTTAAAGGACTGCAACAAATATAATTGTCATAATCAATCCCTGTGGTTAGGGATTAATCATAGCGATCGCTCATACGGAACCGCGATCGCTTTTCTACTGAATCAACCTGCCATCGCACTAGCGGGAATTTTTATTTTTGGGTAGTAGAATATTTTGCACAAAGCGATCGCGTCCTGCTGCCTTTGCTTGATACAATGCCCGATCTGCTGCGGCAATTATTTCTTCCAAGTCAGAATCTGGCTGAGGAATTTCTGTCGTGAACCCAAGACTAATTGTTACATGAGGACTAACTTGGGAATTTTCATGAGGTATTGCCAATGTTCGGACAGTATGGCAAATTTTCTTGGCAACATGAGTCGCCCCTTCGGTGTCTGTATTAGGTAAAATCACAGCAAATTCTTCTCCACCATAACGGGCAACTAAATCTCCGGGACGTTTAATAATATCTTTGATAGCCTTAGCAATTTCTTGAAGACAGCGATCGCCTACTCGATGCCCGTATGTATCGTTATATAATTTGAAGAAATCAACATCGCAAAGAATCAGGGAAAGAGGCCGTTTATCTCGTTTTAGGCGCTGCCACTCTTGGTTAAAATACTCTTCAAACCGTCGGCGGTTAGCTATTTGAGTTAATCCATCAATAGTAGCTAATCGCTGCAATTCCAAATTAACGGTTTCCAGTTTTTGTTGTAACTGAGATTGCTGAATCAAGCGTTTTACCCGTTGTCGCAAAACTGGCCAGTGAATCGGTTTGGTAATATAGTCCATTGCTCCCACTGCAAATGCTCGATCAACTGACTCTTGATCCTCAAGTCCCGTAATCATTAAAACTGGAGTGTGTTTGCTGCAATCAAGAAGTTCTAAGTGAGTGCAACACTCGAACCCATCCATATCCGGCATGATGGCATCAAGGAGTATTATGTCTGGGTGCATTTGGTTAAAAGCAGTTAAAGCTTCTCTGCCATTTTGAGCTTCCGCTATTTTATAGCCTTCCCGCTCCAAGAACTGCCGAAGTATCATGCGGATAAAAGGCTCATCATCAACAATTAGAACTAAAGATTGGCTTTCTTGAGCAGTAGCTGTCATGGTGTTTCCTTCGCAAGTTCTTTTTCTAAGGCAGTTTTAACTTGTTCATATTCCTGGTATAACTGCGAGAGTAATTCTCTGGTGTTTTCTAATTCACTGCTCCGTCCCTGTGCTTCTAAAACCTTGCAAAGCTGCGCTAATGCGATCGCTCCAATAGAGGCACTGCTAGACTTAAGTTGATGGGCTGCCTTCCATATAGTTTGGGCATCCCGGGTTGCGATCGCTGTGCTAATATCTTGCACCAGTCTCGGTGTTTCTGTAAGATAACACTTAATTAGTTCAGCAAATACAACCCGATCTCCTCTGACTATATCCCGCAAGGATTGGAGCATTTTGGCATCAATTTTGGCACTTTTTAATGTCTGGTTTTGCCCTTCTTGGATGATATTTTGCGAAGGTTGCAATTCTAAATACATAATTTTATCTTGTTTGAATATGGAAGTGACTTCAAGACTTCTTTGGCGAGGGCATTTGCTGAGTGCCTGAGCTAACTTTTGTAACTGAATCGGTTTGCTAATGTAGTCATCCATACCAGCAGCAAGACAGACTTCGCGATCGCCTCGCATCGCATTGGCCGTTATCGCAATGATATGGGGACGAAAACCGACTTCCCATTCTTGACAGATTCTCCGAACTGTTTCTAACCCATCCATTTCGGGCATGTGGACATCCATCAACACTAGGTCATAAGGCTGTTTTTGCAAAGCCTTGAGTACTTCTACCCCATTAATTACGACATCAGCTGAATAACCCATTTTCTGTAGCATCAGTAAAACAACTTTCTGATTGACAACCGTATCCTCTGCCAAAAGAATCCGTAGTGGCAGTGGATGGGTCAAATGCCGATCAACCAAGGGAAAATCAGAAATACTAGCTTGGCTTGGCTGATTTCCTAAAACACGGGTCATAACATCGTAGAGTTGAGATTGTTTGATGGGTTTGCTCAAAGAAGCAGCATCGACATCACCAAAGTCAGAGGATGTTTCGCCTTTACCTAAAGAGGTGAGAATCACTAAAGGTAGATTTTGACAACCAGATTGCCTGCGGATTTGACGAGCTAGGGTTATGCCATCCATTGCCGGCATTTGCATATCTAAAATGGCAATATCAAACTGTGTTCCCTGAGCAAGTTGAGCTAAGGCTTCTTGAGCAGAATTGGCAGCATAAGTTTCCATTTTCCAAGACTCTGCTTGCAAGCTGATAATTTGGCAGTTAGTCAGATTGTCGTCCACAATCAACAGACGCTTTCCCTCAAGTGGCATCGGTGAATTACTAAATTCAGTTTCTGGTACAGCAGACACTTGGGCAGTAATGGTGAAATAGAATGTTGAACCTTGAGAAGAATAAGGAGATGATAATAATTTTCTACTTTTCCATCTAGGGCTAGGATTGCCACCAACAAACCCTTGGCTTTCCACCCAAAGAGTGCCCCCCATCATCTTACTAAGCCGCTTGCTAATGACTAATCCTAATCCTGTGCCGCCATATCGTCGAGTCATAGAGACATCAGCCTGAGTGAAGGGATGAAATAACCGCTCGATCTTCTCTGGTGTGATGCCAATACCTGTATCTTTGATGGCAAATTGAATTTGGATTAGGGACTCGAAAGAGGCAGAGGGGCGGGGGGAAGGGTACAGAGGAGAGGAATTGTCCCCCTGCCCCCCTGCTCTCCTCCCCATATTCCCCAGTTCAACATAGAGTAATACTTCTCCGTGTTCAGTAAACTTAATCGCGTTGTTGAGGAGATTCATTAAGACTTGGCGCAGACGTGTCATATCGCCAACGATCTGAGTGGGAACTTGTGGTTGGATTAGGTAAACTAGTTCGATATCTTTTTGGGCAACTTTAGGGGCTAATAGAGAAATAGCCTGTTCCACACAAGCTCTCAAATCAAAAGGCTGTTCTTCTAATTCCAGCTTTCCCGACTCAATTTTAGAGAAATCTAGAATGTCGTTGATGATGGAGAGCAAAGCATCTCCGCTACTGCGAACTGTTTCTACAAAGTCTTGCTGTTGGGGGGTAAGGTCAGTATCCAGCAATAGATCGGTCATGCCAATAACAGCATTCATTGGAGTCCGAATTTCGTGGCTCATCATTGCCAAAAACTCACTTTTTGCCCGATTTGCGGCTTCAGCCTGACGTTTTGCCTGCTCTAAGGCAAAGTTTTTCAAGGTAAGTTCTTCTCGTCGGCGGGTTTCTTGTTCGAGTAAGTAAGCCTGTGCTAGAGCAATACCCAGTTGAGCCGCCACTGCTTCTAGTAATTCGATTTCGTCTGGTGTCCATTGGCGAAAATAGCTGCACTGATGTAATCCGATCGCACCATTGGGTTCTCCTTGATAGGAAGTGCGGATTGACAGCATAGACTTCAGTTGAATTTTTCGGCAGATAGGTTCAGCCGCCTGGAGTAAAGGATCGGTATACACATCTGGAGAGGCGATCGCATTTTCTTGTGCCATCATCTGCTCTGCATGAGGATTGTTAGTTATGGGAACTTCCAATCCCCATGCAGAGCAGGAATTGGGGAGTATATTATACTGTGCTACTAAGGGAATTTTGGGGATGGGGTCGTTAATATAAGAATGGATCAGACAGCGATCAACTTTAAACGCCTGTCCAATTTGGGTAGCGGCTGTCTCAAAGATTTTCCTGGTATCAAGACTTTGACGAATTTCTTGAGTAATTTGTTCAAGTAGTAGGGTGCGATGCAATTGCCGTTGTAACGCTTCTTTATCTCGTTTGTTTTCGGTAATATCTTGATTTATGCCAACAGTGGCAACAGTTTCTCCCTGTTCATCCTGTAAAGAGACTACAGTTGTTTCGCAAATTCTCTCACTGCCATCTTTACGAAGAAAGTGTATTTCCCCCGACCAACGTCCTTGCTGGTTGACTGTTTCGAGAATTTTGGTGCTTAATGTTACGGCTACTTCCGGCTGATGCAAAATACTGATATGTTTAGCCAAAATCTCGGCTTTGGTATAGCCAAACATGCTTTGGGCAGCAGGATTCCAGTCAATAATATTTCCGGTTAAATCTGTGATAATTACGCCATCATGCATGTTTTCAAAAGTAAGGGCTTGCCGATGCAGGCTAGCTTCAGCTTGCTTGCGGTGGCTAATATCTGTTTGAATTCCAATAAAGTGGCTGAAATTGCCATTTTCGTCATGAATAGGAGAAATACTCAATTGATTCCAGAACAAGATACCATCTTTGCTATAGTTGCGGAGAATAACTTTACAACTTGTTCCAGCTTGAATAGATGAGCGCAGTTCATTGAGTGCTGATTGCTGTATATCTGCGCTTTGCAAAAATCGATAGTTTTGCCCAATCACATCAGTAGCGCTGTAGCCTGTTATTTGTTCAAAGGCGCAGTTGACGTAAATTACCGGATTATAGGGAAGTCTGGCATCGGCAATGATAATTCCATTACTGGTAGCAGCAAGTACCCTCTCCTTCAGTCTCAAGGTTTCTTCAAGCTGCTTTAAATCAGTAATGTCAAACATAAATCCCTTCAGCGTAGTAGGAGTTTCTGCTTCTTCAACTACCCTAACAACGTCTCGCAGCCAAACAACTCGCCCATCGGCTGCTAACATCCGGTATTCCAATTCGTGATTCTCGCTGCGACGGAGGGCAATTTCTATTTGTTTCTGTTCAAAAATCTTGTGAGTTAACTTCTGATTTATTGCTGTTATCTGGTGGTTACTTGCTTTTATCGCCAGGGCAAAACAGATTGATAATGTCAGCGTGACAACAACCAATAACCCTGTAATCAATACAACTTGTGTTAATAACCCTGGAGTCTGAGTTAAAAGTCTCCCCCAGAGTAAAACTACAGAGATTGAGAAGAAAATCCCCAGCAACAAAGCTAGTAATTTTCGTTTGCAGAAAAATATCACAGGTTTTAACCAGTGATATCGGCGCTGTTTGACCACTTATTAACCCTCAAGCACTTTCTTTCAGGGCTTATTACACTAATCTCTACTTTTAAGTAATTTAAAATATCAATAGCAACGGGGCAATTACGGATTTTTTTGAAGTAATATATTTGTATATAATATAATATCAGTATAAAAATTTAATAACTTCTAGTTCTAATTAAATAAGTCTCGATTCGTAGGTTGGGTTGAGGCAAGAAACCCAACAAATACGTTGGGTTTTGCTTCGCTCAACCCAACCTAAAAAAAATGGCGAAGGTATTGCTTCTAATTCTAATTAAATAAGTAGGCGAGAATAAATCAAAAGAAGCTAAATAATGTAATAAATACACCGAATTGCAAGTAAGTGAGGTACAAAATGGAGGACTCTGCCTCATGCCTCTAAACCCGTAGCTTTGTACTTCATGCAAAAGAAAACTGCTGTATTGAAATTAGTTTATTGAAGTTAGTTTATACCGAACGCTGTTCGCTTTCGACGGACTACACCTACAGATTTTTAATTTTTTTGCAAACAAAATAAATAGATTAAGAGCAAGGGTTAAAGGGATTGAATTTTCCCCTTAACCCTTCCCTTTTCACCACAAGAATGCCAAAAAGATATTAATGAACAGAGTAAGGACAAAGCACCCCCTACGCAAACACAATCTAGAACGAAAATTTCTTTCTCTGTTCCCTATTTTCAAGATAGGTCTATTGTCTAATTTGTACTTTAAATCACAGATGCTTCGCGTTGACAATCAAAAACAACCAGATAGGAAGCATTTGGTACTTCCTGGGGGAGGTGTCGCATATAGCCATCAGCATCAGAACGGCTGCGGAAGCGAGCAACAATTTCTCGTTGTGTATTAGGAAGCTGACGAGCGATTGCCCAAGAATTGAGACGTTCTTTATAAGCAATAGGCTGATTGTCTGATTTAGAAGCTTGGTTATCCGTATTTTCTGGCATAATGATGTTATCCGTATGAAGTTTAATGAAAGGCGTTAATTAGTTTCTAGGTAGGAATGCACTAACGCTTTTTTTAATGCTGCTGCCACCTTGTTATTCGATTATTAATAAGTTGTCAACACTTAGCGCTAAATTTTAGACCAACTAAGTTGTAATTTTTAGGTAGCTATGAATCTCAAAGCCTTAATTTGCAACTGTTTTCAGCACAAAACAATCTTCAAGCAGAAAGTTTGCCAAATATTGAGTTTGCATGATTTGTTTGCATATGCAGAAGTAAAAACACCATCAGTGGTAAAATTAAGGCTAATGTCTTAAAAGAGACTATCAAATCATTCATTTGAGAATGAATATTAACGTTCCCCCGGTAAAATTATAGTTATCATAATGGAAACACCATTTGTAACATCAATCATTCAAAAAGTAGCAGAGGAAATAGGAGCAGCAGTTTTAGTAGATCCAGAATGCACCTTTGTGGGACTGATTACCTTTAAAAATGGCAATAAAACTTTTTTTAGGAATACCAGATTTAGTATTAATTCTTCTGGCTCAACAGCAATAGCGAAAGATAAAAGTGTTTCCAGCTTTTTTTTGAATAATTTTGGTTACAAAGTTACCGAAGGGAAAACATTTTTTAGTGAAGAACTATATGAAGAAATAGCTAATATCAGGAATATCGACGAAGGATTCTATTATGCTAAAGAGTTGGGATTTCCTGTAATTGTCAAGCCGATTAATCTCAGTCAAGGAATGTTTGTTACCAAGGTTCATAATAAGCAAGAATACTATCAAGTAGCCAAGAAAATCTTGCAAAAAGTCTCAGGTTTCATTGTTGAGCGATTTTATAGTGGCAATGATTATAGAATTGTAGTACTTGATGATGAAGTAGTTTCGGCATATCAAAGAATTCCCCTATTTGTAACCGGGGATGGTCAATCTAATGTTTTAGAACTTATGCAACAGAAGCAGGAAAGTTTTATAAAAAATGGTAGAAAAGAAATTATAGATTTTGAAGATTACAGAATTAAAAAAAACTTGCGAAGACGGAAGCTAAATTTTAGTAGTGTGATCCCTAAGAATAATATTGTATATCTTTTAGATAATGCAAATTTATCGACTGGAGGCGAGGCAGTAGACTTTACAGAAAGCATTCATCCTGATTTTCAAAAACTAGCAGTAAGTATTACAAAAGATATGGAACTGAGATTAGCAGGTGTGGATATTCTTGCTAGTGATATAACCTCACCAATAGTAGATTATACAATCCTTGAAGTGAATGGCGCTCCTAGCTTAACTCATTATGCGTCATTTGGTGAAGTTCAGACGCAGAGAGTAGAAAATTTATATCTCAAAATTCTCAAAATACTTGAAAACGAGATTAACAGAGAAAAGCATTGATTTTGGTTTCAGGCGGAGCAATTCTACCCTTATCTAGCTATAGCTATCTCTCTCTTCACCATTTCTGATCTAGTAGGGATTCAAATTCAGCTTGTAAAGCGATTATATCCGCCAATCTTGTGACTAGTAAATTATCTTCACCAGCATTACTTAAACGTACTTTCCAATAACTAATACTGTCTGAGTTGTTCAACCAAAACTGAATCACGGTATCTACCACTTGATCTAGATTCCAACCCCACTTGGCTGGAACTGATTCTACCGATTCTAGAAACGTATCTAGTGTACACGTATGTATTCCCAAGTATTCCACACCTTGGTGATGTGGTTTTTGCTCACTTTGCTGTTGGTGATTAAAAAACTGCAAAAGTGGAGATACCCCTACAATATCAAAAGTGTATTTCATGCTAGTACTCCCAGTTGTAAAATTGCTTGCAGGAAAGGTTTAGTTCATTCGTTTAGAATAATACTTTATAAGTAACTTAAGCATCTAGAAAAAGTATAGTTTCGATCTGTATCATAAGTATTAAACCTCAGTTTAAAATTAGCACCAACAAGCCTTGAGTGCTAATCTTTGTTTAATAGTTTGATTTATTATTAAAGAGTTTCAGGCATTAATCAAGGTGTGTATATATTTTTAATAATTATTTAATTAATTCCCTTACGACTTGTAAAGGCTTTATCCTCCCTAACAGATAAAGTCAGGATTCCACTGTCAGTAAGCCCAAATTTGACAAATTTATCAGTATTAACAGCATCTAAACTTTTTACGTAGCATTCATCTAAACCTCATCTAAGTTGAGAACCGTAGTTTTCGCCCTCACCCTAAATCCCTCTCCCAGATATGGGAGAGGGACTTTGAAATTCTAGCTCCCCGAATCCCAAATATGGGAGAAGGGGTTGGGGGATGCTTTCAAGGGCAGGTTTTTATTTTTTAGGCAGAAGAGAAGTTAAGATTAGTAGTCCAAGGTTGAGGGAAAAAGTGACCAAAAGGGAGAGGCTGACCCAATAACAAAGCAACGATAACTTTGATGAAACCACGACGCAAACAACTCAAAAGGCGTGTGGGTTGGAGAGCAGGCGGTAAATTATGTGCCAGATGATTTGCTGGTAGCTCATCATAACTACTACCAGTGTTGCTAGCATCAGCCTCACCACCAACACTGACTAACCAAATGTGACAATTTTGGCATACAACCAATCAGCATATAATCCTCGGTCGGCAGTGACAATCACTGTCATGTGTTTGGGAATAAAATCTTTTAAGTGGTCAAACAGTTCTAACCAGTATGGTTTCCAAGCTCCTGGTTCATTGGCTTTCACCACTTTCCACGCCACTGGTACGGCACATCCACGAATCAACACGCTAATTGCCAAGACTGTAAATCGACTGCCCAAGGTGGTAGCATCCTATCCCTTGGCTAGTTGGCATTCACGAGAATGCCATTGTTGAACTATCCAACAAAGCATTGGGGTTCACACCTTCCTTTTCAAGCTCATCGGAGTAAGCATTACTCACCCAAATAACCGTCTTCAGGGCAACTCAATACGCCGCTACAATAGTACCACTACAAGGATTATGCCGAAATTAGTGATATTATGACGACTGCTACAACTGTAAAAACTGAGTATGAAGCGATTATTGGTCTAGAAACCCATTGTCAGTTGAGTACTAAGACCAAAATTTTCTCTAATAGCTCTACGGCATTTGGTGCTGACCCAAATACTAACATTGACCCGGTTTGTATGGGTTTACCTGGGGTCTTACCTGTACTCAATGAAAAAGTATTAGAATACGCTGTCAAAACTGGTTTGGCACTGAATTGTCAAATTGCTAGATATAGTAAGTTTGACCGGAAACAGTATTTTTATCCTGACTTACCCAAAAATTACCAAATTTCTCAATACGACCTACCGATCGCAGAACATGGTTGGTTAGAAATAGAATTAGTAGATGCTGAGGGGAATCCCACTCGTAAACGCATTGGGATTACACGTCTGCACATGGAAGAAGATGCGGGAAAATTGGTACACGCCGGCAGCGTTGGCGAAGCCTCTCGGAACGAGACTCGCCTTTCCGGTTCTTCCTATTCTCTGGTAGACTACAATCGCGCAGGTATACCGTTAGTGGAAATTGTCTCTGAACCGGATTTGCGTTCTGGATTAGAAGCTGCTGAATATGCCGAAGAGTTACGCCGGATTGTGCGGTATCTCGGTGTGAGTGACGGCAATATGCAAGAAGGATCTCTGCGCTGCGATGTCAACATTTCTGTGCGTCCGGTGGGACGAAAGGAATTTGGCACCAAGGTAGAAATCAAAAACATGAACTCCTTCAGCGCCATTCAACGAGCGATTGACTACGAAATTGAGCGCCAAATCGCCGCCATTGAAGCAGGCGAGAGCATTATTCAAGAAACTCGGCTGTGGGAAGAAGGCGCTCAACGCACAAGTAGTATGCGGATTAAGGAAGGTTCTAGCGATTATCGTTACTTCCCTGAACCAGATTTAGCACCAATTGAGGTAACAGATGCAGAATTAGAGAAATGGCATAACGAATTACCAGAATTACCAGCCCAAAAACGCCATCATTATGAAAGTGAGTTGGGGCTTTCGGCTTATGATGCGCGAGTGTTGACAGAAGATCGTTCAATAGCCGAATATTTTGAAACTGCGATTGCATCTGGAGCAAATGCCAAAGCTGCTGCAAACTGGATTACTCAAGATATCGCAGCCTACCTTAATAAGCAAAAACTCAGTATCACTCAAATCGGGCTGACTCCTACCAATTTAGCTGATATCATTACTCGCATTGAAACGGGCAAAATTAGCAATGCTCAAGCTAAAGAAAAGTTGCCAGATTTGCTCAGTGGGATTTCTCCTGAAAAAGCTTTTGCAGGTCTTGAGTTAATCACCGATCCTAGTGTACTAGAACCCATCGTTGATGAAATCATAGCCGCCAATCCCAAAGAACTAGAAAAGTATCGCAACGGTAACACCAACCTTAAAGGTTTCTTTGTCGGACAAGTTCTGAAAAAGACAGCCAAACGTGCTGATCCTAAGCTGATTAACGAATTGGTAGAAAAGAAACTGAACGTCTAGTGGTCTTTCAAGGCAGGGAGAGTGGGTGAGATGAGGGGGATGGGGGAGCAGGGAGACAAGGGGGACAAGGGGGACAAGGGGGACAAGGGGGAATTATTGAATAGTCTCTTCCTTGTCTTCCCCCTCTTCCTTGTCTCCCTTGTCTCTTCATCATGCCCTGTTTGGCCAATGCCCCATGCCTCAAGTAAGTATTTTCTCGGTGTTTCTTTATAGAATCTTCATATAAAAGCTGGTGACTACCCGCATACCTAAAATGATATAGTGTGGTAAGTAGATGCACCCTGATGATCTGGAGAGCTGCCTAAGTAGCTCTCTTTTATTTTATGTTTGTGGTATTTACGGAGCAGCTTCATTAAAATTTTAGAAAGAATCTTAATAGATAAGTATTAACCCTTAGACAACAAATGATATGGTGTGAAATTAAAGGATGCACCGTAATGATCTGGAGAGTCACTTGAGTGGCCCTCCTTTTTCGTATCTGTCTTTCGTCATAAGAAAGGTAAAAACAATTATGCTAATCGCCAACTGGTGCATTATTATTGCCATCAGCAAATAAACTCACAATCAAAGGAACTGGAGACTGAGCAGTGGAATCAGAGGGAAAATAAATAACAGACGCGATTAATCGTGTCTCTACTCCTAACTGTACAGACGCGATCGCGTCTCTCCTAACTGTACAGATGCGATCGCGTCTCTCTTAACTCAACACTCCGTACTTTTTTAAAGCATAAATTGACCTATCCAACCTGATAGTTGTAAGGAATAATAATGGCAGATTGGCAAAAAATCACAGGTGGTGTTACAGCACCAAGGGGGTATCAGGCGGCGGGAATTACCGCAGGGTTGAAACCTTCGGGGTTGCCGGATTTAGCTTTGATATTCTCAGAGGTAGAAGCGATCGCAGCTGGTGTATTCACCACCAGTCAAGTTAAAGCTGCCTGTGTAGAATATTGTCGCCAACGCTTGCAAGTTAAACATAGCGCTCGTGCCATCCTTTGCAACGCTGGACAAGCAAATGCCGCAACAGGTAATCAAGGCTACCTTGATACTCTAGAGTCTGCTCTGGCAATAGCTCAAGCCCTAAACATCTCGTCTGAATCTGTCTTATTGGCTTCCACTGGCGTAATCGGTCAAAGAATTAAGATGGATGCTTTGCGAAGCGGAATTCCTAAAGTAGTAGCAGCACTATCAGAAACAGGCTCAGATGCCGCAGCCGGGGCGATTATCACTACAGACTTGGTAACAAAATCTATTGCCCTAGAGACAACTGTAGGCGATGCCTCCGGCGGGCTGCGCCAACGCCCAGTAAGAATTGGCGGCATTGCCAAAGGCTCCGGTATGATACATCCCAACATGGCAACTATGTTGGCATTTGTTACTTGTGATGCTGTAGTTTCACCAGCCCTTTGGCAACAAATGTTAGCAAGGGCGGCTGATAGAAGCTTTAATTCTATTACTGTGGATGGTGATACTAGTACCAACGACAGCTTAATCGCCTTGGCAAATGGTCAATCTCGCACCCCCGCAATTACAGAATGGGGTGCAGAAGCAGAGAAATTAGAGGGCATGTTAACAGCAGTTTGTCAACATTTAGCTAAAGCGATCGCTCGTGATGGTGAAGGCGCAACCTGTCTAATAGAAGTGGAAGTAACAGGGGCCCATGATGAACTCTCAGCCCGACAAATAGCCAAAACCATCGCTGGTTCATCTTTAGTTAAATCTGCAATCTTTGGACGAGATCCCAACTGGGGACGCATTGCTGCCGCCGCCGGACGTGCAGGTGTGCCCTTTGAGCAAGAAAACCTGCAAATTAAGTTAGGGGATTTCTTAATGTTGGAAAATGGGCAACCCTTAACTTTTGATCGTGCAGCAGCGAGTGCTTATTTGAAAAAAGCAGCGACGGGTGCTTATCTCCAACAAGATACGGTGTTAATCTCCGTTAATGTTGGCAATGGTTATGGTGTGGGTAAAGCTTGGGGTTGTGATTTGAGTTACGACTACGTGAGAATTAACGCCGAATATACTACGTGAACTGCTCACGTCTATTTGCTAGGTTGAGACGAGCTCAAAGAAGAATTCAGAAGTCTGAATGGGCTAAACGCCCCGCTACCGCTAACAGAATTCAGAATCAATTAGTGGGGGCTTCAGACCCGCCACTACGAAAGTTGACCACTAAATCTTCTCTTTCAGAGATGCCGAACGATTTAGGGGGGTCTTAAACCGATTTATTCATCTGCCACTCGCACAGAATTCAATTCTGTTCGCGGATGCCAGAGGCATTATTCTGGCTCCTGACTCCTGAATTCTTTTTTGATAACTAATTATTTGGACATCATATAGCAATCCATGCAGTTGTTACGAACAAAAAGATCCCCGACTTCTTGAAGAAGTCGGGGATCTGAACTTTTTAGTCGAGAGCAAATCAAATAGGATTGCTATATCAATCATAATTTAAATATAATAGTCTCCATAAATAAAAACTTATATATGACCAATTACGACTAGAAGTAAGTTACAAAATAAACGAAAACAGTAAATCATAGTGTAAATATAATAGTCTCCATAAGTAAGAGTTTATATATTAAAAGTTATTACTATAGTTCAGGAAAATAGATAAATTTTTCCTTATACATCTAATCTAATATTTGTTTAATAATTCGAGACTCCGAGTTAACTAATTTGGCTTCAAAGGCTGTAAACTGATTTCAACAAGGTGAATGATGCCTCTGCATCACATTAGAGCAGAGCCAATAAATTAGCCGAGTTTTTATATAAGTAGCCGCGTCATTGATGAAATGACTGCGTTTACATTATCCAATATAGCTTGATTAATCATTAGACAATGCAAGAAAGACGTTGTTTTCTTGCCTAAATTGTCATAGCTATAAAAAATAAAATTTACCTTCAAAGGAGATATTATGACAGAATTTTTTAATCAAATTTCCCGTCGCAAATTTATATTTACAGCTGGAGTATCTGCGAGTGCTGTATTACTAAAAGGCTGTTTGGGCAATCCCCCTGACAACCTCACTGGTGGAAGTACTCAAGCACAACCAACTGCTCAGTCGGTCGCTAATATTAGTCCTGAACAGACACCAGAAACCACTACAGTCAAGCTAGGATATATACCCATTGTAGAAGCGGCTCCTTTAATTATTGCTAAAGAAAAAGGATTTTTTGCCAAGTATGGCATGACTGATGTTAGTCTTTCCAAACAAGCTTCTTGGGGTGCAGCCAGAGACAACGTGGAAATTGGTTCGGCGGGTGGTGGTATAGATGGCGGTCAATGGCAGATGCCAATGCCACATTTAATTACAGAAGGTTTAATCACCAAGGGGAATCAAAAAATTCCCATGTATATCTTATGTCAATTGATTACGCATGGAAATGGAATTGCGATCGCAAACAAGCATCAAGGCAAAGGTATTAGTTTACAACTCGCTGGCGCTAAGTCGTTATTCAAGGAATTAAAATCCTCAACACCCTTCACTGCTGCATTCACCTTTCCCCACGTCAACCAAGATTTGTGGATTCGCTATTGGTTAGCAGCAGGCGGTTTAGATCCAGATGCAGATGTCAAATTGCTCACAGTACCAGCCGCGCAAACTGTGGCCAACATGAAAACAGGAACAATGGATGCCTTTAGTACAGGCGACCCCTGGCCTTATCGTCTGGTGCAAGACAAGATTGGCTACGTAGCAGCATTAACCGCAGAAATTTGGAAAAATCATCCTGAAGAATATCTTGCCATCAGAGGCGACTGGGTTGATAAAAATCCCAAGGCTACCAAAGCAATTTTAAAAGGAATTATGGAAGCACAGCAATGGTTAGATAATTTTGACAACCGCAAAGAAGCTGCTCAACTTCTCGCGGGACGAAATTATTTTAATCTTTCTTCACCGGAAATCTTAGCCGATCCATACCAAGGTAAGTATGACATGGGTGATGGTCGCAAAATTGATGATAAATCAATGGCAGCTTATTACTGGAAAGATGAAAGAGGTAGTGTTTCCTACCCCTATAAGAGTCATGATTTGTGGTTCATCACTGAAAACGTTCGTTGGGGATTCTTGCCTAAAGATTACTTAGATAATAATGCTGCCAAGGCTAAGGAACTGATCAACAAAGTCAACCGCGAAGATATTTGGAAAGAAGCTGCCAAAGAAGCTGGGATTGCGGCTGCTGATATTCCCACAAATACATCCCGTGGTGTAGAAGAGTTTTTTGATGGCATCAAATTTGACCCCGAAAAGCCAGAAGAATATTTGAAGAGTCTCAAAATCAAGAAAGTCAATATTTAGTCATTGGTCAAGAGTACAGACGCGATTAATCGCGTCTGTACAAGGGTCATTAGTTATTTGCAAAGGACAAAAGACAAATGACAAATGACAAAGAAGTAAAATTTGAGGAGAACACAGCATCATGACAGTCGCCCAAAAACGCCCTGTAAGTCCTAGATTGAATAATAGCTTTATATCCGGTCTGAAAAAGCAATTTCCTGACCTTATACCTCCAGCGATCGCGATCGCAATCTTTCTGACTATTTGGCAACTCTTCTCTTGGACTCCAGGAGCCACATTACCAGGCCCAATACAGGTTATCCAAGACACTTGGGTTCTCATTTTCTGGCCCTTTTATGACCGAGGTGGTCTTGATAAAGGTCTATTTTGGCAGATTCTCGCCAGTCTGAAACGGGTTGCTATCAGTTATACCCTAGCTGCGATCGTTGGTATTGGCTTAGGGGTTTTGATTGGTGTCAATAGAACCATGTCTAAAGCTTTAGACCCCATCTTTCAACTACTGCGGACTGTACCACCTCTAGCTTGGGTACCAATTTCTTTAGCAGCTTTACGACAAAACGAACCAGCCGCCTTATTCGTAATTTTCATCACCGCCATTTGGCCCATCTTAATTAACACTGCTGTCGGCGTTACCCAAATTCCCCAAGATTACAACAACGTCGCCAAAGTTCTGCAACTTAGCCGCAAAGAATATTTCCTTAATATTTTGATTCCGGCGGCATTACCCTACATTTTTACCGGCTTAAGAATTGCGATCGGTTTAGCTTGGTTAGCGATTATCGCCGCCGAAATTGTCATGTCCGGTATTGTCGGAATCGGCTTCTTTATCTGGGATGCCTATCAAAATAACAACGTCAGCGAAGTGATTTTAGCTCTAGTTTATATCGGCGTTGTCGGCTTAGTGCTAGACAAAATGATGGGTTGGCTTCAAAACAAGATTTTACCAGCAGAGCAAAAATAGTCATTGGTCATTAGTCATTTGTAAAAAACTAAGGACTAGGGATTGTTTTCAAACTCGAAGATCCCCTTAAAAAAGGGGGAAAAGAAATCCTAAAAGCCCCCCTTAAAAAGGGGGGTTGGGGGGATTTTCAAAGACTATGGTGTTTAAAGAGAGGTTTGAAAACACGATCTAATGACCACGTATCAAGGACAAGTGACAAAAGACAAAGGACAAATGACAAAGGATAAATAAGATGTTTGTAGCTGTCGATCAAATTGAAAAAGTTTTTGAATTAACTGGTGGTGGCAAATATATCGCCCTTAAAGGAATCGACCTCCAAATAAAAAAAGGGGAATTCGTTTCTTTGATTGGTCACTCCGGTTGCGGCAAATCTACTCTCTTAAATATGATTGCAGGTTTGGATTTGCCAACTGAGGGTCTTGTCACCTTAGAAGGACAAAAAATTACCAAACCTGGGCCAGACAGGATGGTGGTGTTCCAAAATTATTCGCTATTACCTTGGCGGACGGTAAGAGAAAATATTGCCCTCGCTGTGGACTCGGTAATGAAGGGTTTACCCACAGACGAGCGCAACGATATTATCGAAAAACATATTGATATGGTGGGTTTGCGTCCCCATGCTGACAAACAACCGGGAATGTTATCAGGTGGACAAAAACAGCGAGTTGCGATCGCCCGCGCCTTAGCGATTCGTCCCAAATTACTCTTGCTAGATGAACCCTTTGGTGCATTGGATGCACTCACACGCGGCAATTTGCAAGAACAACTCATGCAAATCTGCGAAGCAAATGAAGTTACCGCCGTGATGGTGACACATGATGTCGATGAAGCAGTGCTGTTATCTGACAGAATCGTGATGCTAACCAACGGCCCCGAATCTAAAATTGGTGACATCTTAGAAGTAGATATTCCCAGACCCCGCAAGCGGATGGAAGTAGTAGAACATCCCAGCTACTACAGCTTGCGGAGTGAGATGATTTACTTCCTCAATCAGCAGAAACGGATTAAGAAAATTCGGGCGAGAAAAACTGCTGACGTTGCCCGTCATGGATTAGAAAAAGTTAACCTAGAAATTGGCTTTTTACCTCTAACAGCTTGCGCCCCCTTAGCAGTTGCAAAAGAAAAAGGCTTCTTTGCCAAGCATGGTTTAGATGAAGTTAACCTCGTGCGCGAGAGCAACTGGCGGGGTATCGTCGATGGCATGAGTGGCGGTTATTTGGATGCGGCTCAAATGCCTTCCGGGATGCCAATGTGGTTAACCTTGGGAGGACATAATAACCAACCTCTGCCCGTTGTCACTGCCCTTACCATGACTCGCAACGGTAATGCCATCACCTTGGCAAAACACTTTTACGACCAAGGCGTGCAAAACCTATCAGATTTTAAAAGATACCTGCTTCGCACCCGCGAACAACGGCACACAATGGGGGTAGTGCATCCCGCATCTATGCACAACTTGCTGCTGCGTTATTGGCTAGCGGCTGGTGGAATTGACCCGGATTGCGATGTGGATATGAAGACCATTCCCCCAGCGCAGATGGTAGCCGACTTAAAAGCCGGAAGTATTGATGGTTACTGCGTGGGTGAACCTTGGAACTACCGTGCGGCTGTGGAAGGTGTCGGCTTTACCATCGCAACTGACTTAGAAGTTTGGTTTGGACACCCCGGTAAAGTTCTTGGTGTACGGGAAGATTGGGCAGAAACTTATCCAAATACGCACATTGCTTTGACTAAAGCTTTGCTAGAAGCTTGCGTGTATTGTGCAAATCCCGACAATGCTCAAGAAATTCGGCAAATTTTAGCAGGGCGAGATTATGTTAGTACCGATTTAGAATACATTCAACTCGAAGATCCAGATAATAATGTCTGTAGCTTAGATCATCCGTTGCGCGACTATGCCCATCACCAGTTTTATTCTGAATCTGCCATTAACCGCCCCAGCCGCACCGAACAAATTTGGATTATGAGTCAATTGGCGCGTTGGGGTGACACTCCCTTCCCCAGAAATTGGGTAGAAGTTGTTGAACGGGTTTGTCGAGTGCGTGTTTTCAGCACCGCCGCCCGAGAATTAGGTTTAGATATTAGCTATATTCGCCAACCGATCAAACTGTTTGATGGTACTCCCTTTAACGCCGACGATCCCATCGCCTATCTCAACAGCTTGAAAATTAAATGTGATTTTTCAATCGCGGAAGTTGTTCTTGATGCACCAAGAAGAAAACTTGCGTCATAAAAAAATCGTGACAGAAAGAGGGAGTGGAAGAAGTAGGACATCTTACTTCTTGTGGGGTGGGCGACACGAGTGCCCGTAATCAAAGGCGGGCAAGATGCCCACCCCACAAGATTAAATAATTTTAGTTGTTAAAAATTTCTTGAACTCCATTAATGAGGCTTTGAACTCCATTAATAATTTGACTTTTCATATCACCAACAAAAGACAGACCTAACCCCCTACCCCCTTCCCTTGTAGGGAAGGGGAAAAAGTCAAAGCCTCTCCCCTTTTAGGGGAGAGGTTTGGAGAGAGGTCAGAATATTCATTTGCACATCGCGTACATTTAGCTTTTTAATCCCCAAATACCAAATACCATGCAAAACCGCAACTCAACAGCTACAAACACATTAGGAAAACCATTCACAAATGCAACCACCAGTCGCAGACCTTTCTTAGAAATTAAAGACGTTACCAAAGTTTATCCGACAAAGAAAGGCCCCTTCACTGTACTCGACGGCGTTAACCTTAACGTCGAGCAGGGCGAATTTCTTTGCGTCATCGGCCACTCTGGCTGCGGCAAATCGACACTCCTAAATATGGTATCCGGTTTTAACTTTCCCACCTCCGGGGAAGTGTTGCTGGAAGGAGAACCAATTACCAAGCCAGGCCCAGACAGGATGGTTGTCTTCCAAAGCTATGCCTTGCTACCGTGGCGGACTGCTTTTGAAAACATCTACTTAGCTGTTAACGCCGTTTATCCTAACAAACCACAAGCCGAAAAAAGAGCGATCGTCCGCGATCATTTAGCAATGGTGGGACTGGCTGATGCAATGGAAAAGAAACCAATGCAAATGTCGGGTGGGATGAGACAACGGGTTTCTATCGCCCGTGCTTTAGCGATTCGTCCGAAAGTCTTAATTTTAGATGAACCTTTTGGGGCGCTGGATGCTATCACCAAAGAAGAATTACAAGAAGAATTGCTGAAAATTTGGGGCGATAACCGTTGTACAGTGCTGATGATTACCCATGATATCGACGAGGCACTATTTTTAGCAGATAAATTGGTCATGATGACCAATGGCCCACACGCGAAAATAGGCGAAGTCATGGAAATTCCTTTTTCTCGTCCGCGCGATCGCGCCCGTATTATGGAAGATCCACAATACTACCAATTACGTAATTATGCCCTAGATTTCCTCTTTAACCGCTTTGCCCATGATGATGTAGGTTAAGCTAATCTTTTCCTAACTTCTCACTCTCAAAAATGGTTCCTTCCAAACGAGTCTATTTATTGCTGGTTTTAGGTATAGCCATCGCCCCGATCCTATACCTTTTTCTCAGCATTAAAGCAACCATCGCCATCATTGTGCTATTTGATGCCATAATTCTTGGATTGATGGTTGCAGATGGCTTGCAGGTGCGGCGTTCTCGCGTGCAAATTACCCGCGAATTACCATCTCGATTATCCATTGGGCGGGATAATCCGGTGATGCTAAAAGTAACATCGCCAAATACCAACGCCTTAATTGAAATCTGCGATTACTACCCAACAGGATTTGGTGTATCAACACCCGTACACCGGGCGATTATTCCCAGTAATACTAGTCAAGAATTGACCTATACCGTCAACCCAAAACAGCGCGGCGAGTTTCCTTGGGGAAATATTCAAGTCCGACAATTAGGAATTTGGGGATTAGCTTGGGATGATTGGCAAATTCCCCAAAGTTTGCCAGTGAAAGTTTATCCTGATTTGGTGGGATTGCGATCGCTCACAATTCGTTTGACATTGCAATCATCAGGATCAATCCGCCAACGTAAAACTGGTATTGGTACAGAGTTTGCCGAACTGCGGAACTATCGCACTGGTGACGATTTGCGCTTTATTGATTGGAAAGCTACCGCCCGGCGAGTTGGGGCTTACAATAATGCCACGCCACTGGTGAGGGTTTTAGAACCAGAACAAGAACAAACATTACTCATCTTGCTCGATCGCGGCCGCTTAATGACCGCAAAGGTGCAAAATTTGCAGCGATTTGACTGGGGTTTGAATGCAACCTTATCCTTAGCATTGGCGGGGTTACATCGAGGCGATCGCGTTGGTGTTGGTGTATTTGACCGCCAGATGCATACGTGGATTCCCCCAGAACGCGGTCAACATCATTTGAATCAGCTAATCGATCGCCTAACTCCAATTCAACCAGTATTATTTGAATCTGATTATTTGGGCGCGGTGACAAATGTTGTGCAGCGTCAAACTCGCAGGGCGCTTGTAGTCGTGATTACAGACTTAGTTGATGTCACCGCCTCTACGGAACTCTTGGCTGCACTCTCAAAGTTAGCGCCTCGCTATCTGCCATTTTGTGTGACTCTACGAGATCCACAAGTTGACCATTTAGCACACACTTTTACAGATGATGTTACAGAAGCTTATGCCCGTGCCGTAGCACTTGATTTATTAATGCAAAGACAGGTAGCATTTGCTCAATTGAAACAAAAAGGTGTATTAGTACTAGATGCACCAGCAAATCAAATTGCCGATCAGGTAGTTGAGCGATATCTGCAACTCAAAGCGCGGAATCAACTTTAGTAGAGACGCGAAATTGCACTTTGTGCCCCTATACTAATGCGTCATCGCTAAGTAAGTTGGCGCGAAAAACCCAAGTATATTACGAAACGTAAATAGGCTTAAAACCCTTACTAATGACAAATGACAAATTCTGTTCGATAAAATATGCAATTTCAACGAGTGTAGCCCAAGAGTGAAGCGCCCCATCCAATAAAAGCGCTACCAAAAACTAGCCATGCAGCATTGACGCGGAAGTGAATAGCTAAAATGGCTGAGACGATCGCGATCGCCAAGCCGAGAAAATCTACAAATGGGGCTTGTGGTAATGTTAAAGTGGCTTTCCCCAGTTGCAGAGCAGTAACAACCATTAGCGCTACAGCACTAACATTCACAGCATCCAAAAATGCTCTAGTCCAAGAAGAGGCCCGTAAGCGGGGAATTAAGGGATTCAAGGCAGCAACGAAAACAAAAGAAGGTAGAAAAATTCCGATTGTGGCCACAATTGCGCCAGGGATGCCAGCTATGACATAACCGATAAAGGTAGCCGTAGAAAGCACTGGCCCAGGAGTAAATTGACCAATTGCGATCGCATCTAGTAACTGCTGTTGTGTTAGCCAGCCGTATTCTTGAACTAATCCTCCTTGGAGAAAAGCCACCAAAAGGTATCCACCACCAAACAAAACACTACCGACTTTGAGAAAAAACCAACCCAACTGCCATAAAGAAACGTTGGTTACAGTAGATGCGGTAGCTACCGATGCAGCAACAACCGTTGATGCCTTTAAAGTCGCACCTGTGGTGAGACTAGCAATTAGAAAGTTGGCTTTATTTCCTGGTTTGTCGTTTTTATCGCCAGAATGTAACCAAACCATACCCAGCAATCCCCCAACTAATAGGGCAATTACTTCATTTAATTTGAATAATAATGTCAGTAACGCCACAGCCAAAGCAATCACCAACAATTGGCGAGTTTTCACAGCCTTTTTTGCCAAGCCCCAGAGGGCATTAATAATGATTGCTAAAACAGCCGGTTTAATGCCATAAAGGAGGGGAGCTACTTGAGGTAAAGTGCCGTAGGCAACATAAACCCAAGCAAACCCCCCAGTAATTAGAACCGCAGGTAAGATAAAACAAACACCTGAGACAATCAGCCCCAACCAACCTGCATAGATGTATCCTATATGAATAGCCATTTCTGTGGAATTTGGCCCAGGAATTAGGTTAGTTGCGCCTAGCAAATCCAGAAAATGCTCCCTTGTCAACCACTGACGACGCTTAACCACTTCATCTTCAATCATGGCAATATGGGCAACCGGGCCCCCAAAGCCGATAACGCCAAGTTTAAAAAACAGTTTGGCGAGTTCGCCCAAACGACTTGGTGCTGAGTTAGTCATCTAACCCTCCAGTAGACTCTCACCATAACTGTACTTAGTTTAGTGGCGGGTTTTTTACCCAGTTCTAGACTAATCTTAAAAGATTAGGGCTTACGCACTGGACAAAAGAATTATGTTGTGAATCAACTTCAGGAGGCAGGAGGAAAACTGCTCCCTGCCTCCTTTAACAAAGTTTAGGGGTAAAAGTAGCATAGCCTCTACAGGCAGAACTAATTGAACACCTAAGCTAAATCCCCGTCACAAAACGTAATTACGAATTACGAACTACGTTCGCGAAGCGTGCCGGAGGCTCTATTACGAATTATTTAAGCCATTACCATTCCGCCATCGACGTTAAAAACTTGTCCGGTGATGTAGTTGGCGGCGGGGTCGGCGGCGAGGAAGCGCACCATCCCGGCGACTTCTTCGGGCTGACCGAAGCGACCAAGGGGGATGTATTTGAGAATATCTTCAGGATTATTGAGACTGCTAGTCATATCGGTGGTGATGAAGCCAGGGGCGACGGCGTTAACGGTGATGCCGCGAGTAGCCAGTTCTTTGGCAACGCTTTTGGTGAAGCCGATTACACCTGCTTTGGCGGCGCTGTAGTTGGACTGACCTGGGTTGCCCATCTGCCCAGCAACGGAGGTAATGTTAATAATTCGCCCCGATCGCTGTTTGAGCATGATTTTACTGACGGCCCGTGTACATAAGAAAACACCAGTTAGATTAAGGTCTATCACAGCTTGCCAATCTTCTGGCTTTAAACGCAAAAGCAGTGTGTCGCGCGTAATCCCTGCGTTATTGACTAAGATATCCACACGGCTAAACTTTTCCATGACGGCGTTAACTAGTGCATCTACTTGATCGCCTTTAGAAACGTCTGCTTGGATAGCGATCGCTTCACCTCCCACTGCTGTAATTTCTGTAACAACAGCCTCAGCCGCAGTACTCGAACTGGCATAATTGACAACTGCGATCGCTCCTTGTGAAGCTAATTCAACTGCGATCGCTTTGCCAATTCCTCGTGATGCACCTGTGACAATTGCGACTTTACCTTGTAATAATGTCATTTAATGTTCCTCAATCTTAGAAATACCGCGCTAATTATCTTATGGTGATTTAGGGAACATCTGAAATATTGTCTAGATAAAATCTCACTCTTTCAGGGTGACAATCTTGCTGTCATCCTGCAAATTAGATCAGGGTTAGCGCGTCTCAAAGCCTATTGACAAGAGGACTTGCCTGATCAGCAATCTTTGTTGGAAACAAAGTGACACCATCCGAGGTAGGGTAAGATTTAATTC
>NZ_JABXKH010000042.1 GCF_017115105.1 Nostoc sp. NMS2 | reverse complement strand
AGTAATGCACGAGCGCAATGCTCACAACTTCCCTCTAGATTTGGCTGCTGGTGATGTTGCTCCTGTTGCTCTTACTGCTCCTGCTATCAACGGTTAGTTCTCTAACATTAACTGAATTAAACTTCATCTAAGCTGAGAACCGTAGTTTTCGCCCTCATCCTAAATCCCTCTCCCATATCTGGGAGAGGAATTTTGAAATTCTAGCTCCCCGAATCCCAGATACAGCGCTTCCGGCTATTATGCAATATAGTTTTCTCCTTGCCCCTCTCCTATCATTGCTTTCAGCTTTTAGGATGTACCTCATAGCTGCCGGAAGTGCTGTATGGGAGATAGGTTGGGGGATGAGGGCAAATCCTTATTCATTAGAGTTGAACTACAGGTTTCAAGATAGACGTGGTTTAACTGAATAATAAAGCGCTCTCCAAATTCGGGAGGGCGCTTTATTTTTTAATACCAAGTTGCGATAGATAGTATTATTTAAGGGAAGTAAAATCGGTGTACAGCGATACCTCGCAATCCGATTAAGATCATTCCTTATTTGGATTATCCATTCCTTAACCCAATACCGACGTTTATTAGACACACTACCTTTGATTTCCTCACTATTCAAATATCAAATAAGACTCCTAATATAGCTTTTTCTAATTAAATGAGGTACTTCATAGCCCCCTATCGAAGAGCGGGGAGGGGGTTGGGGGTGGGGTTTTTGTACCTCACTCAACTGGGAACCGCTATATTTACAACTCAACGATAAAACTGTCTCGCAGATGAAAGTCAGCCTCTGTGCCTTGATGAGTTAACGCCCAGTAAGTCACTTCACCATATCTATCTTTAATAACGGTAGTAATGGCAACTTCAATTGGTTGCTCCACAAAAATAATTTTATCTAAATCAACATTTAAAGCTAGTGCTAAACTATCAGCTTGATTTTGAACATTAAACGGGAGATTTTCAAAAGCTGTTTCCTCTTGGATTCCTTGACGATACCCATCAAGACGATAGACATTCCAGTGTCCAGTTGGGGAGAGGTTGAATTCCCAATACTGTTGAGAATTTTTGATGCCAAGGAAGAACTCGAAGCAGGTGTCTTTCCACAATTCATGCTTGCGTGAAAGTGTGTTTGATGGCAGGGCAATCGCAATTTCTTTTAAATCGCCTTCAAGCATATAGCGGATGGCAAATTGATTATCATTTCGGCTGATATTGCCTGCAATTTTCAAATTAGGCAGCGATTTATGAGAAGGGAAGGGTTGTAGGGAAAATGTCTGGTAGTTCATTTCATATCTTTGATAATGTTACGAATCTGCGTTTCTTGAGATTCAATACTTTCGGTGAGCTTAAACTGCACGATCGCTCTTGCCAAGTTATGTTCTGGGTACTTAACTTTAAAGTAGACATTTCCAGCTAAATAATCAGCAAAAAATCTCAATCCTAATTCAAAGGCAATTAGACGGATGGCATCATATATGTACGCATAGTCATTATCGGTAAGAAACGCCTTTGCTACAGAGAGATAGCCTTGTAAGATTCCTTGACAGAGGTCGGTATCGAAATGAACACTTTTCCAATTTTCGATTTCTTCTCCAGCCTGATTGCAGCCAGATCGCAAACAATCGCCAATATCGTAATGTACTAGACCCGGTTTAACGGTGTCGAGGTCGATGACGCTGACGGCTTGCTGGGTAACAGTGTCGAACATAACGTTATTGATTTTTGGATCGCCGTGCATCAGACGCAGAGGTAGTTTGCCCTCAGCTTTGGCATTTTCTAGGATATGTGCAAAGGCTTGGCGCTCGCTAACAAACTGTAAGCAATAATTAACTTCTGAAGATCGATGCGCAATAGTTTTCGCCAACACCTTTTCGTAATCCTGGAGGTAAAGCGGTGTAATATGGAATCCTTGAAGAGTGTCAGCGAGTTTTTCTGCTGGCAAATCGCTGATTAGGTTGTGGAACATCCCCAAGGCATAACCGATTTCTTTCGCTTGTGAGCGATCGCGCATAGTATCAAAAGACTGGGAGCCTTCAATAAAGCTAATCGCCCGCCAAAAAGAGCCGTCTGCATCCTGACAATGGTCTTGAGCATCCTGAGTTAATAGTACGCGCGGTACTTCCCAGCGACGATTGAGAGGGATATGCTGTAACCGTTTATGAACATGCTCAGTGAAGATACGCATATTCTGCATAATCAGTTTTGGCTGACGAAACACCAGCGTGTTGATACGTTGCAGGACAAAATGTTGTTCTTTTGAGGAATCTAGAGTGACTAAGAAGGTGTCATTGATATTACCACTTCCAAAGGCTTTAACGCCTGTAACCTTTCCCGGTTGGGCGAATTGATCTGCGATCGCAATCAAATTATCTGCACGTTGTGTATTAAATTCTTCTGTCATCTGTTTAACCTGCACTACTCCTCACATACATTGCACGAAGGCAATAGGGGATATAGTAGCGCGTCAAAATAATTCGTAATTCGTAATACTTCGACTTACCTCGACTTCGCTCGGCACAAGTCGCTCAGTACAAGTTCGTAATTCGTAATTTTTAAAGGTACTAATAGCACAGGGTGCTGTAGGCACATTTAGCCCTGCTGCAGTTATACGCCAGTTTCCTGATACCTTAATTGACCAAGTTCCTTTCCTATCTCCTTTTAATTCATGTAAATCATAACCCGGTAATCTAATATCTTCTACAATTAACGCTGAGTCTATAACTTCAAGTCTGATTCTAATTTTCTTTTCTAAGTTTGCAAGAACTCCTTTATTAAAATTTTCTCTAAATAAATTTTCTAATGCTTTATTTTGAAATGTTTGAATCATTTCAATTTTGATCTTCCTAACCTACATAAATTATTTGACAATGGATACCTTCATTCTCTTACCACACTAGTCCAAAATTTAACACAAAGCCATTTAACACATCTTCCCCTGACAAGGTAACAGGCGATTCCAACACCTCAACCTCTTTCCCTTGTCGATAAATCTCCACTTGCCGCGATTTACGATTAATTAACCAACCCAAGCGCACACCATTATCTATGTATTCCCTCATCTTTTCCTGAGCAACTTTCAAACTATCACTTGGCGAAAGTAACTCAATCACAAAATCAGGAGAAATGGGGGGAAACTTTTGTTTTTCTTCTTCAGTTAAAGCATCCCATCGTTCTAACTTTATCCAAGAAGCATCAGGTGAACGATCTGCACCATTAGGTAATTTAAAACAAGTAGAAGAATCAAAAGCGATGCCAGTACCATCGGTATCTGACCAATTAAATAATTGTTGATTTAGTCTACCATTACGATTTCCAGTTTCTCCCCCGGTTGGTGGCATGATAATTAGTTCTCCAGTTGCAGTGCGTTCAAACCTCAAGTCACGGTTTGCCTGACATAGATTAAAAAACTGCTCATCTGTCAGTTCCAATACTGATTGAAGGTTAACGGTTAAAGCATTCATGATGATATTCCAGATTGAAAGATTAAGTCAGGAAAGATGCCTAGCCTACAGATTGTTCTATCCCCTTCATCCATTTTTTTGCTTCTAGTTATACATAACACACACGATACCACTATAGGCGATACCTACGGTGAGTTACGCTAACGCACCTCTCCACATTCCCAAAAGCGATCGCTGATTCTATGATTGCATTGTAAGCGATCGTCTTTCAGAAAACCTCAAAAATAATGCGATCGCCTGTTGTGGATTGAGAACTTACCGTTAATAGTCAGGTGCAAAATTTATTAAATATCTTTGTTAATCAGAGTAATTTTTTGGGAAACATATATGAAGGTTAAGATACTTTCATTAATTTATTCAAAAATAATGGATAACATAGATAGTGTTCTATACAATCTAGAAACTGAAATCGACAAAATATCTGCTGATATTAAAGTTGATTTTGGTAATGAGCAGCTTATGAGAAAACAATTAAAGTCAATTAATAACTATCAATCTAAACTGGAAGAAATAAAAATAAAAATCAATGAAATAATTAGAGCGACTGAAGTAGAAAAAAATGATTTTTCCATAATTGCTGGTATTGCTGGAGGTTTATTAGCCCTATTCGGAGGAACTGTCTCTGGATTGGGGTTAGATTTAGCAGGAGAAGCCGCAAATAATTATAATCATAAGGAAGATAAAATAAAAAGCATACGCCAAAAATGTGTTTCTTTACAGAAAAAAATTGAGCCTACTATATTTTATATTGAGAATATCAAAGATGTAGCTCACAAATCATTTACAGATTCTAGATTGATGAAGTTTTTATATAAAAAAATAGTTGTTAAAAATATGATTACAGCATTTTTAACTGGTATAAATTACCTATTATTAATAGTTACTTTAATAATACTGATTGCTTCTTTAGTATTATTTTTTAGAGCAGAGTTTATGAATTCTTTTCTGGTATTACTAGGTGGATTTTTCATGTTTGTAATAATAGGTTTATTCTATAATTTTGTGGAAAATACGAATAAAAAATGGGAGTTGCTAATCAAAAAAATAGCTGGCAATATTAGGTAAGTTGATATATTGAATAACTGTAAATATTACCAAATCATTCCCAAATTCAACACAAAACCTTGTAAAACATCTTCTCCTGACAAAGTAACAAGCGATTCCAACACCTCAACCTCTTGGCCTTGCCGATAAATTTCCACTTGCCGCGATTTACGATTAATTAACCAACCCAAACGCACACCATTATCTATGTATTCCCTCATCTTTTCCTGAGCTACTTTCAAACTATCACTTGGCGAAAGTAACTCAACAACAAAATCAGGACAAAGTGGTATAAATTTTGTTTTTTCTTCTTGAGTAAGTGCATTCCAGCGTTCCAGTCTCAGCCAAGAAGCATCAGGTGAACGGTCTGCACCATTGGGAAGTTTAAAACCTGTAGAAGAATCAAAGGCGATGCCCAGTTTATTTTGCTCATTCCAAATCCAAAGTTGAGCAGTTAGCCCAGCGTTACGATTTCCGGTTTCTCCCCCGGTTGGTGGCATGATAATTAGTTCTCCGGTTGCAGTGCGTTCAAATCTCAAATCGCGGTTTGCTTGACAAAGCTGGAAAAACTGCTCATCTGTCAATTCCAGCACAGGTTTAAGGTTGACGGTTAAAGCATCCATTGGGGCATTTTAGATTGAAGATTAGGGCAGGCATCTCGCCTGCCCTATAGCGACTAGTCTATCCCTTCAATCCGGTCTTCAACCTCTTGGTACAACTCGCGCAGGCGATCTAAATTATCCTCGCTAGTCTCCCAATAACCGCGTCCATTCACTTCCAACAAAGTTGATACAATCTTGCGGAAAGAATGGGGATTAAGGTTCAGCAACCGTTTCTGCATTTCTTCATCTTTGATGAAGGTTTCGTTAGTATCCTCATAAATCCAGTTATCCACAGCGCCGGCTGTCGCACTCCAACCTGTTGTATTCACCAACCGCTTGGAGAGTTCGCGCACACCTTCGTAACCGTGAGACAGCATCCCTTCGTACCATTTGGGATTTAATAATTTAGTACGGGCATCCAAACGCACAGTTTCTGATAATGTCCGCACTTGAGCGTTAGCTGTGGTTGTATCTGCAATATAAGATGCTGGTTTTTTACCATCACCCCGCAGACTTGCAACTAACTTAGTGGGATCTGAATCGAAGTAGTGGGAAACGTCCGTTAAGCTAATCTCGGAAGAATCCAAATTTTGGAAGGTTGCATCAGCAGTTTTCAATGTACTTTCAAAAATCTGCCGGGATTCATCCATGATTCCGGGGTTATCGGAATTGAAGGAAAAGGATTTCCGGTTGAGATACATTTCCTGCAACTCGGCTTCGCTATCCCAAGTGCTGTTTTCTACCGCCAAGTTGATATTTGACGAGTAGGAACCAGAAGCATTGGAGAAAACGCGAGTCGCTGCTTGACGCAGATTAATGCCCATTTCTTGGGCTTGTTGCAAAGCGTGTTTGCGAACAAAGTTCATTTCTAAGGGTTCATCTGCCTCAGCTGCCATCTTCACGCCTTGGTCTAACAGGTTCATTTGGTTGATGAACAAGTCGCGGAATACACCAGAACAGTTGATGACAACATCAATTCTAGGTCGTCCCAACTCTTCTAAAGATATCAATTCCAACTTGTTCACCCGTCCCAAGGCATCGGGAACTGGACGCACGCCCACCATCCACATAATTTGCGCTAGGGATTCACCGTAAGTTTTGATGTTATCGGTTCCCCAAAGGACGCAGGCGATGGTTTCTGGCCATTTTCCATCGTTTTCAGCCTTGTTGCGGATCAAAAGCCTGTCTACGACAATTTTGGCTGATTGGACTGCTGCTGTTGTTGGGATGGATTGCGGATCGAGTGCATGGATATTCTTACCTGTGGGCAATACATCAGGGTTGCGGATGGGATCGCCACCAGGACCGGGTAGGATGTACTCGCCTTCCAAGCCTCTGAGTAATGCTCCTAGTTCGTTATCGGCACAAACTTGTTGCAGGCAGAATTCCAAATACTCAAGTAGGGGTTTTAGAGCTGCGGTGTCAACTTTGGGATAGCCTGATTTATGCAATGATTCTACCCAAGGTTCTTTTTTACCCATGTTGAAGAAATTCAACCGGGAAACTAGAGAAACTCGTCCTTCAGCGTCGATTTGCTCTTGGACAAGGGCGGTAACTGCTGCACGGGTTGCCAAAGTGATATCTTGCAATAACTGGACATCTTCTAAAATGCCTCTGTCATTACTTTGATAAATATCGTCAATATTACGCCCAATGCTATTAGCGATAATTCCCGGTAAGCCTTGAAGTCCTTCTTCTTGACGATCTAGACTAGCAATGTTGACGAGAGTTGCGATCGCTTCTTCTGCACTTGGTGGTTTCCCAATGACGTGCAAACCACAAGGCAACAACCGTGACTCGATTTCCATCAACTTGCGGTAGACGTTGCCAACAATATTATCGCGATCGTCGGTACTCATATCTCTGGCATCGGTTTCTGGCAGGTTAATATCCTTATCCAGATTCACGATCCGGCATTTATCCATGATGCTGTTGACAATGGAAACACCGCGTCCACTATCTTTTAAGGTTTGGTAGGAAGCAATTAATTCGCTCAGTTCCTTCAAACCTTTATATAAACCAGCATTTTCTGCCGGCGGTGTCAAGTAAGAAATTGTTTCGGCATAACTCCGACGTTTGGCAATTGTCGCTTCACTCGGATTATTAGCTGCGTAGTAATACAAATTGGGAATTGAGCCAATCAAGTTATCTGGATAACAATCGCCAGACATCCCCATCTGTTTCCCTGGCATGAATTCCAAGGAACCGTGTGTACCAAAGTGCAGTACAGCGTCAGCTTTCCAAACTTGCTCTAGGTAAGTGTAGTAAGCAGCAAAACCGTGGTGAGGACTAGCGGAACGGGAGAACAACAGCCGCATCGGATCGCCTTCGTAACCAAATGTGGGTTGCACACCGATGAAGACGTTACCAAATTGCTTACCATAAATTAGCAAGTTTTGCCCGTCGCTGTTGAGATGTCCGGGAGGTGGGCCCCAGTTTTCCTCTAAGCGTTGAGAGTAAGGGGTAAGTGCCTCATACTCAGGAACCGACATTTTGTAAGCAACGTTCAGTTCTGGACTGTTGTACTGCGCCTGTGCGTCATGAATGACTTCTTGCATCAACGCTTCGGCGGATTCTGGCAATTCTGGTAAGTCGTAGCCGTTATTTTTAAGGGCTTTCATTACCTCGTAGATTGAGCCGAAGACATCCAAGTAAGCGGCGGTTCCCACATTGCCTTTATCTGGCGGGAAACTGAAAACGGTGATGGCAACTTTCTTATCCAGCTTCGGCTTGCGGCGGAGGTTAGCCCATTTTAAGGCGCGTTCGGCTACAGCTTCCACCCGATCGCGCAGTGCGATCGCTTTCCCTGTAGTCCCATCTCTACCCGATAAGATAATCGGCTCAATTGCCCCATCCAATTCAGGAATCGCAATTTGCAAAGCTACTTGAATTGGATGCAAGCCTAAATCGCTATCCATCCACTCTTCTGTGGTTTGGAAAACTAAGGGTAACGCCACCATATAAGGACGGTTTAAGCGTTTGAGTGACTCAATTGCTTTGGGATGATCTTGTCTGGCTGGGCCACCCACTAAAGCAAAACCAGTCAGCGATATCACTGCATCTACCAACTGTATATTGGTAGTTGGTTCATAGAAGTAAGCATCCACAGGCTTGGAGAAATCCAAACCACCAGCAAACACAGGTAATACCCGTGCGCCTAGTGCTTCCAACTCCTGCACCATTGCTACATAATGGGCATCATCCCCTGTAACTAGGTGAGTGCGTTGCAATACTAAGCCGACACAAGGAGCTAGGGGATCTTTTAGATCGCTAGAAATATCCTTACGAGCTGTATACCAATTGAGGTATTCTCTAACATCTTCAAACATACTAGGAGCCAAAGGATGCCAAATCCCTAAATCGGGATAAACCACCGGCTGTTGATATGTAGAAGGTGCAAAATTTTGTTTCTCTAAACCTTTAAATACATATTTATCAGCTAGCATCAACAAGAAGTTTTCCAGGTTTTCTGGAGAACCACCTAGCCAATACTGAAAACTGAGCATGAAATTTCGGGCATCCTGTGCCTTGTCCATTGGGAGGAACTTCAGCACTTGCGGCAGGGTTCGCAAAAGCTTCAGCATCCCATCTTGGAAACCCGCACCGGATTTTTCTTTGCGTTTCCGCATGAATTGTGCGATCGCACTTTTTGACTGACCCAACTGTGCTAGAGAAAAGCTGCCCATTTTACTCAGGCGCATTACCTCTGGCATGGAGGGAAAGACAACGGAAACATCGAGATGATCGCGGTGTGGTTCTACTGCTGCTACAACTTTCTGTGCTAAGTCTTCGATGAAAATGAGCGAAGCGATGAAGATATTCGCACTCTCAATTTCTCGTTTAAACTCCTCGTAATTCTCTGGGTCGCGGAGTTCCTCAATCAAGTACCCACTGATTTCAATCGCCAAGTTGGGATTGTTCGCGTTAATCGTGCGAACCGCTTGCGACAATGCACTCTGGTACTGGGACTCAAGCACGACATAGACCACCTTGATTAAACTACGTCCGCGTAAGTTATCAGGCGCAATGTGTCTAATGGTGGACTTGACGTGTGTGAACATGCTTCTTCGGCTCCTTTGATGCGTGTTCTCTGAAGGAAGTTCCTAGCGGCATCATCAGCCACAGGTAACTTGTGATCTTTTAGGCAATATCTGTTTTTTATCAGAAAACGCTTACCCAGTAGGCATTTTATCGCCTATATGACACAAATCGATATAAAAAACGAAATATTTCTTTGTAATTGTTGACTCTAACTAAAAGTATTGGCTCACTTATTTGTAAATTTTTTGTTACTAATTTTATTAGTTTTATAGTTAAATAACTATTCAGCAATTTTAATCTAGTTACAAAACTTTGGTTATACTAACTAAATATTTTTTATTCAGCATAGATAGACTTACATTATATAGTTGCTAATTATACTAAATAGCAGAGAGACAGAGTTTCTTTCGGGTTAAATCAAGAAATTATCAATGAATACAGTTCAGTTAAGGATTTTTTGGAGAACCATAGATAGACCTGTAGAGACGTGAAATTTCGCGTCTCTACACTGTCCGATGGATCAGGGTTTTAGTCTTATATGAATCGTATTGGATTATCAACACCAAACAACAGAAACTTGGTATCTGCTTACGAGCAAGCAACTTTTATTTAGCTAATATTGGCTTGCTATTTAAAGTATCCAGAATTCCGTCATGGAATTTATTCACTGAAGACAAAATTCCATTTTTTTTATCATTTAGCAATGAATCTTTTACCTCATTCAAATAATTGTTGAGGTTTTCTCTTAGAATTGGTCTTTCTACTTTAACTGTATGATAATGATCCCAGATATCCCATGCTAAAACTCCTAAACCGGCAATAGGATTAAGTAGCTCTAAACCTAAAAGTCCAGCAGCAACCTCACCTGTTCCTTCTGTTGCTACCTTTGTTGCAGTTTTAGTTGCTATCTTAGCAACTACTTTAGAAGTTGCTTTACTCACAGTTGCTGTAGCAATTTTTTTAGTACCAATAACACTAACAGCTTTCATCATTGCACTGGCGGCTACATAACCTGTACCACGCGAAAGTGCGCGAATAGAGAGATTTTGCTCTTTGCTACCTGTATTATATGTTGTACTTCCTAGACCTTCTATAAATTCTTCCCAAACAGGTTGGGGAATCTGATACTGACTTTTGATTCCTGCTAATTTTTGATTAGCTTCAGATACATATTTATCAATTGCTTCTCTTGTAAAACGTTCCATTTCAAGTTGCATTGATGATGGCTGCAAAACCTTTTTAGTAAATTCATTTTGGAAGTTTCCAATTAATTTTTCAGCTTTTTCTTCTTCTGAAGTAGCACTAATATTTACCCAAATAGCTTCTACACCAACACCCCACTGAGTAAAATAATTGTAGTACCAATCAAGAAACGGATGGTCTACACGTTGCATTACTTCATCATGCCATTGTTCCAGATTATTCGATGCAGATGCTCTGGCACTAACTAATGCCTTGCCAAGAGCATTTGCAACATCATCAGACATTTGAGATAGCTTTTGTTCAGGAATAGTAATGGTGACAGTATTTGATTTACGTTTAGATGTATCGCTGATGTGATTGAGCGAAAAATTACCCCATAGTTGAATAATGATTATGAAAACAACACCAATCCAAATGAATTTAGATGCAGATTTAATAAAATCACTATAGGCATGAATACGCTCTGTCTTCTGAGAAAAAGTCCCTTCATCAACAGGCTTGGATGGAGAATTAGGCTTAAATAGGACAGTAAACAGATTATTTAAGCTTGATGGTATAGTTTGTAAAAATGAAATTATCTTTTTATAAAACTCTCCTTTTTGTCCTTCTTCAATCGTTTGATTATCTTCACCTGATTCAGATACAGGATTTTGAGTTAATTCTTGTTCTTGATTAGTGTTCATAGTCAATTTTGTTGTTTGAAGTATCGATTAATAAGATATGGAGCAGTATCTCAACTATGCAAGTTTTCTCAAATAATCCTTTATCTTCAATTTCAAATCGCTTGAAATAGGGTAAGATTCAATCTCGCGTTCTATATCTGATTTAGATTTCCCTCTTGTTCTAAGTTGATCTACCGTAGACTTAAAAATTGCTTCAAATCCATACTCAGCTAATCCTTGTGACATTAGAGCAAGCAAGCCAAGTACAGCAATTCCTCCAAGCATTCCGAATGGCCCACCAAGCACTGCTAAAGCTGTTGTTATTGCAGCTGCTCCAGCCCATCCTGTCACAGCCATAGCAACCAAAAGTACAAGACCAGGCACACCTAATGCCGCGATTTTGTCAACTAGCTTATCCATAATAGATCACTAAAATTAATGTAATTTTTGTTGCTTTCATCTCAGTATCCTGCAATTAAAAGCTAATCATCCCCTAGCTGCCATCAGGGATAATGGTAAAATTACATCAGGAAATTTAAGACAATCTTCAAAATTTGACTATGGTATCTAGCAATGAACCCTTTATGCAAGCAGAAAACCACTGGGACTTGGAAACCCTTTACTCTGATTTGTCATCAGTGAAAAATAAGCGTTTGACACCAGTTGAAAAGCGACACTTGCGGGGTTTGCTTTGTGGCTTCAGTCCAGCTGAAATAGCTGAGAAACTTGGTAAAAATGGGAAGGGTGTAGAAACTGACCTCTGTGCAACCGTATACAGGTATGTAAAAAGTCTGTTGGATAAGTCTGATGAAAAGCTAGAAAATTGGCGAAATATTTCTGAATGGCTTGATGATGCAGGGTATAAAAATCAGTCAATAAAGGTTCCAGGGTTAGATTTATCGCCAGAGAAAACAATTGTTAATGTAACTAATATAAATATTGAAAATAATCAATTAGTTATTGATATTAAAGTTTGCATTCCCACTTCGGAAAATCCCGATTATTTGGAAGATGAATTAAATTGGAGAGAAATATGAAAATTACCTATGACCCAGAAGTAGATATATTAAAGATTATATTGAGTGATGTACCCATAGAAGATAGTGATGAAGAAAAGCCAGGGGTAATTTTAGATTCCGATGAAGATGGAAATATTATCGGGCTAGAAATATTAGACGCTTCCAGGAGAATCGATAATCCACGTTCCCTAGAGTATTCGATTTCTACATAATAGAGATAAAGTCGCGTTTTACTTTTGAGAGCGAGAAGTCGCTATAAGACATTATCAATATGATTAAATATTAATCTATAAGCATTGATCCTATCGCGTTTATAGCTGGTTTGTTGGCAATGGGATCAACAAGAGCGATCGCCATTCCTTCATTGAGCATATTTACTGCAATTTCTTAAACTAAGGTGACTGATTTAACACCCACTTCAACCACTGCCTAAAGGAACTTATAGTATTCAAACGATTAACTCCAGGCGCACGGGTGGCGGCGAGTCCATCAACGGCGACTAATGCAGCATATTGCAAGCCCAAAAAACTATCGACTGCTGCATAAGGACCACCTAAAGTAATAGCCCCAGCAGCATACATTTGACCTTTGCCACTACGCATTTCTACTAGTTCAAAATTGTTTGCTACAGTCAATCGCCCCAGATGATTCACTGGGAGATTGTAATGTTTCACTAAATCTGCTATCAAAGGATTGGCATCTACTTTAGCGTCCAGTCCAGTAGCATCAACAATAAAATCAGCTAGCAATTTCATTTCCCCAAAGCTTTGTTCTCGGATATTGGTAATAGTCCGGTTTTGGGCATCTCGTTCTACATCCAAAACCTCTCCGAAGGTAATTTGATACCAGCCTTCGCTTATCCCTTGGGCAGTAATTTGCTGCCAGTCGTGGCGATCGGCGGTGGTAGTTCCACCCCAATCTGCTAGTAAACGTTTGCGTTCATCGGGGGTGGCTTTTTCTAACATTGCCCGGAGTTCGCCGCCCCAACAGGCTTTTGGCCAGTTAAAGGGTTGAAATTCGTAATGATTTTTGACTAGGCGCTGGGTATTTTGAAATTTGTTACCTTGGGGTTTAGGCGATCGCATTAAATGCAAAACTGCAATATTCCGATTTCGCTTTCTGGCTTCATAAATACGTTGAATAATCCGCGAAGCCACAATTCCCCGCCCCCGAATCAATACCGTACCACCTTGTCGCTCTAGTTGTTCATAAACATGATCGTGTGCTTCATAAGCATTGACGACAGATTTAAAATCTTGATATTTTTCTCTATAAGCTTGCAAATCTGGAAGAAACTGAATTGCTGGATACCCAGTAGCTAAATGTAAATAACGACTAACTAAAAAAGCATAATTTCCTGGGGCGCGAGAATAGGCTACGCAATATCTGCCATCATCAGTTTTGCGAATTGCCCTAACTCGCCCATAGCGATAAATTTGATTCCAGCCAATGCGCTTCGCTTCCCTGTCTATGGAATCAAAGACATTACCTGCGCGGGGTGTATAAGTTTCGGCAAATGTTGGTTCAGCAAATACTTGCCACAAATACTTCAATGCTGAGTTTATCTGTCCTTTGCTGCAATCGTGCCAAGCCTCGCGCAAGGCATAACTAGGCCAGCCCCAAATATTATCAGGGCAAGAGTCAGAATTAGAACGCAGTCTTTCATGTAAGGGAATTTGCGAATTCAAACAAAGGCGCTTGTAACGAGCATAAGGTTCTCCCTCCAATCCCAAAGCTACAATTTTGTCAGGACGCACACCACTAAGTCGCAGCAAATCAGCCCAGAAAAAGCTACCCAGTCCCGCCCCGATCGCTAGATAATCAGATTCATCTACTGATAGACCTGTAGCATGAAGCGCTTGAATAGCGACATTTTCCGCCTGAAACGCTAGTGGCGGGAAATTACTTGCCAACGGCGTTAGCGGCTGTGCTACAGGCAATCTGGGGTCTGGAAGATTGGTCTTTGCGTTGAAGTGAATCGTTGAAGGGGGGCTGGTATCTGGTTCAGAGACGCTAGCACCAAATTTCACTGTGATTACATAAGGGCCAATTTGCAATGTATCGCCATTAGCCAAAACACTGCGCGTTTGTGGTTTACCGTTGACATACACACCGTTAACGCTGCCTTGGTCAATAACTACTAGATGGTCTTGTTCCCAGTCAATTAGGGCATGGTAGCGAGAAACTTCGTTACTGTTAAGCAGCATCCGAGAAACCCGCACTCCCCTAAGTTCGGCAGGTAAACGAGCGAATTCTCGACCAAAAGCGATCGGCATATTCAACAGTGGTTCTCGCCGTTCTCCTGTTGCTGGTTCTTCCCAACTCAATTGGATTTGTAAGTCATTTGTCATTTGTCATTTGTCATTTGTCATTTGTCATTGGGCATTGGGCATTGGGCATTGGGCATTGGCCAAACAGGGCATTGGGTAAGAGGAGGCAGAAGGCAGGAGTTCTTTGATTTTGAATTTTGAATTTTGAATTTTGAATTTTGAATTGATTTCTCCCTCATCCCCCTCATCCCTCTCATCCCCACTCCCTAATTCCGTGCTACCAACACACTCACAGCCGCAGCCAAAGATGTCCCACACCAATGACAGCCAATTTGTAGATTCTCTCCTGGGGAAACTTTATGACATTTGGGGCATTCTAAACCATAAATTCCTAGCGCTGGTGCGGGAGGTATTGGTGAATGGTGGTGATGTCCGGGATGCGGTGGCATTAAAATTGTTGCTGGAATGCTGCCTGTGGAAATGCTAGTAACGTTGAGTTTTACTTGTCCCAGAGAGATACTAGTGCCCTCAGTTAAAGGCATTTCACCTTGGACTAATTGCCGTCCATCAATCAGGGGGGGATTTTGCGATCGCAAATTCCTGATATAAAAGCGCTGTTGCTGGTGATGAAAAAAGATTTCAACGTGCAGACCAGATACAGTAGGATGACTCAAAACAATATCGCACCGGAGGGGATCGCGACCAATGCGGACAGTACCAAAATTTTGACTTGACTGTTGTTCGTAAATGTTCTGAGTTTTCTCTTGACCTGCATCGTGCCACTGTAAAGTTAGTGCGTTCATTGTTCTAACTTCGTAAATCGTATTTAGCTACTTCAACTTCCTTCTGTGCGATTCCTAACACGATTGAGTATATGGAAGCAAGTATTTAGAAAAAACTTCAATAAGCTTTATTTTGCTGATGCTAGTTTATCAGCAATGCGTGTAGTTTCTGGCAGCCGATATTTTGGCGTGCAACGTAATACATAGTCAATTGCTGTAGGTAAACTAATTCGATGGCCACTGGAGATATATAGAGGTTTTACTCCTGTGCGCGATCGCAAAACTGCCCCAATCGTTTCACCCTTATATATCAGTGGTTGCTTACTACCCTTTGCTTCTGGCAATTCCTCATGCTTACCAACCAACCTGGACTTAGCTACACCAATTGTTGGTATATCTATAAGTAACCCTAAATGGCAAGCTATACCTAATCTCCGGGGATGAGCAATTCCCTGGCCATCACACAGGATGATATCTGGTATTGTTGTAATCTTTTCTAGGGCATCAATAACAGCTGGAATTTCCCGAAATGAGAGGAACCCAGGAACATAAGGGAAGGTCGTAGGACGGTATGCTAGGCTGGTTTCGATTACTTGCAAATCAGGAAAACTCAGTACAGCCACAGCTGCACGGCTAATAGTTCCATCCGCTTCAAAACCCATATCTACTCCAGCAACGTACTGGATAGGTTCTTGTAGTTGATCCTCAGTAATTACTCGATCTCGCAGCTTTTCTTGGATAACTATGGCTTCCTCCAGCGTTGAGGGCCAAGTATGCTCTTGATAAATTTTCATATTTAAAATCGGAATTAAACTGATTAATATTAATCCTGTTAATTTGGCAACGGCAAAAACAGATGTTGATCGAGGGAAAATATATTTTTTACAAAAGTCTGTGAAAGACTATCTTTATCCTAAATATTTTAACCTAAATTAATTGATATTTTGCATCATAATGTTACTTAAGGCTGTGAAGAGGGAATTCTAAGAATATAAGTTTATTTTCCTAGATTTTCTCTTTTAGTGGTTATGACACAGCCAAATATTCTGGAACTTGCAAAACAGGGAGATGTAGATGCGATCGCATCTCTGATGAACCGCCACCTACACCCCAAAGGGATCGCTGCAAAAGTTGCCTTTCAAGATGCTTATTTAGAGGTAACGCTAGAATCTGCTCAAGTACCAAATCAGAAAATTTTAGTTGCATTTATCCGCAAAGGTTTAACTGGTTTAGGGGCTGCATCTATTGAAAGCGTGAAAATTTACGGACAACAAACGGGTAAGAAGTTTCCAGCTTGGACTAAAGAGTTTAATCTAGGTATAGTAGAAGATGAACTAGAAGAAGTAGATAGTGAAAATTCTTCCAGTAATCCTCAACCTTTGACTATTTCCATTAACTTAAGTGGCGATACTGCACGGGGATTAACAAACCAAGATTTTGAATTTATTGCTAATCAAATAAGCTCTGATATTTTATCATCTTGTACTGACGTTTTTATTCAAAAAGTAAGTATTAGTAATGGTAGCTCTGTGATTACAAAGGAACGTTAGTGTTTAATTTACCTCACCTAGAAACGTAGAAAAAGAGTCTAAAATCGGGGTTTTTGCAAGAATTATAATAAATACAGTGAAATTCTAATAAAGAATTTGAAAAATTTTGAAAATGTTGTTTTTACTTTTGAATAGGGAAACCTGAGATAGAAGATATTTTCTCAGTTTTTTGGATTTATTGGTTATGACACAGCCGAATCTTTTAGAACTTGCTAAACAGGGAGATGCACAAGCGATCGCTTCAGTAATCAATTACCTTTTGCGACCCAAAGATATTACTGCCAAAGCAATCTTGAAAAATGGCTGCTTACAGATAATCCTGGAATCTTTACAAGTACCGGAGCAAGAATCATCAGTCACTTTTATTCGTAAACTAATAATAAAGTTGGAAGCTAAACCTATTAAATCTGTGAAAATCTATGGAAAAAAGAAAGGACAAACCTCAGTAAGCTGGATAGATGATTTAAATTTGAATTCTGTGAATGACGAGACTAAAAAAAATTCCAGTATTTTAGAACTAGCTAAACAGGGAAAATACGAAACACTCTCTCAAATATGGCCAGTTTGGTTTCCTTATCCTAGTTCTTGGCTCAGGGCGATTATTCTAGTTCCAATAGCATTTCCTGGCACACGTTTAATAGTCTTTGGATTAGCTGGAGTGTTTATATCAGTTCTCGGCAACAGCCCTATAATATTCATATTTTCTATTTTATTCGGCTTATTAATACCAACGGCTTTCTTAGCCTTTGTCTATCATATTTTCTGGTTTATTTGGCAAAAGCCTAAATCATCTAATAAATTACCAAAATGGATACCTACTTTGAATAGTTTATGGGCAGGTTTCTATGGCACAGTAGTTATGGGATTATCTTTTATGCTAATCCTAACTATCTTTTCAGAAGTAGCTTTTTCTAGTTGCAACTTGTACAATAAAATACCGGAATACTTTAATGGTTGTACGGGGCATTTAACAGGACGCGCAACAAACGGAGTTTTTTACAGCATTGAAAACAATGATTTTTTAAGTCAACGTTGGTTCATGATTTGGATGTTCACTGCCGCATATCTATATCAATTAGAACACTTAGTAATAAAACGCTTCATTCCTAAGCTGAAAGTTCTACTACAAAGCTTGCAAACTAGACATAAGAGCTACAGTGTTGATCGCGCAGATTTAGAAATTGATAGATTACGTGGTGATATGGGTCTAACCCAAATCAAAAAAGGCAAAAAACAGCATTTGCCCATCAAATCACTATCTCAATCTCATTACCAAACGCCTATAAATTTAAATAAAAAGCTGCTGATAATTATGCTCATTTCCTTGGTTGCGATCGGAATATATTTATTGGCAACAATTCCAAAAATGGAAGAACAATCAACAACTTCTATAGCTTCTCAAGTTACTTCACCAACTCCATTCGCAGCAGCGCTCACACCTCAAACTAATACATTCCGAGAGGCTGTTAATCAAGCAATCAGTGCTGCCAAATTAACCCAATCAGCAAAATCTCCAGATGAGTGGAAAACAGTTGTGAGTCAGTGGGAAACTGCGATCGCACTTATGAAAAGTGTGCCATCTTACAGCCCAAATTATGCCATAGCCCAGCAAAAAATCATAGAATATCAAAAAAATCTTAACTACGCTCAGAAAAATGCCGTCGGTGGCAAGTAATGCGATCGCACCTCAGCATTAAACTAGAAAAAGCAGTGCGATAGCTCAACTATCCCTATCAAAATAAAATCCTATGAAGACCAAAACATTAACTGCCATTGTTCACAAAGAAGAAGATATGTATGTTGCTGAATGTCCTGAAGTCGGCACAGTTGACCAAGGTGAAACAATTGAAGAAGCTCTTGCTAATCTTAAAGAAGCTACAAGGCTATTCTTGGAAGAATGTCCTTTACTCGACACTGATGCTAGTCCCAGATTTGTAACAAGTATAGAGGTTAGTTATGCCTAGATTGCCTTGCTTTCTGAGATTAATTCTCCCTAGCTAAAATTTATAATAAAAGTAATTTTGCCCCCAAAGCCAATCATGATAGAAGGAAAAACGCGGCGTAATTTCCTAATTACCAGCATTGCTGTGACTGGCGGTATTATGGCAACTAATGCTTTACAGCAAAATACTACCAACACAGCAACACCTCCAGCAACTATGCCAGAACGGTTGCTGGGACGCACGGAAGTAAAACTCCCTATCTTCGGGTTAGGAGGAGCAGGACAAACGCCGCTATCCTGGGAAGGAAAAGAAGATGATGCTGCGGCAATAATTCAAAGAGCGCTGGAACTTGGCATTCGTTACTTTGATACTGCGGCTAGTTATGGCCCCAGTGAAGATTATTTAGGCAAAGTGCTACCACCCCATCGCTCAAAGCTGTTTCTAGCAAGCAAGACCGATCAAAGAGATCGGGATGGAGCCTGGCGAGAATTGGAGCGATCGCTTAAACGTCTCAATACAGATTATCTCGATTTGTGGCAGTTGCATCACGTTTCTTTTTCTGAAGAACTCGACACTATCTTTAGTCCATCGGGTGTAATTAAGGCTTTAGAAGAAGCCATAGAACAAAAATTGGTGCGCTTTGCAGGTATTACCGGACATCACGACCCTCAAGTGATTGCCGAAGGGTTACGTCGCTATCCTTTCCACACTACACTGATTCCTGTGAATGCAGCCGACCAACACCACCCACATCCATTTATCCCGGTGGTTCTACCAGTTGCTCAAGAAAAAAATGTCGGTGTGATTGCGATGAAAGTCCCGGCTTATGGTCGGCTATTTAAACCAGGTGGATTGACAGGTATGGAGCAAGCTTTAGGTTACACAATGTCTCAGCCTGGAGTTCATTGTTGTGTAATTGCGGCAGAGACTGTTTTACAATTAGAGAATAATGTCAAGATAGCGCGGGCTTTTGTGCCTCTTAAAAAGGAAGAATTGACTGCGATCGCACTGGCGGCTGCTAATATCTGGGAAGATAGTACATTTTTCCGTACTTGGACTTAGCCAAGCTTGCACATATTACAAAGTGTATTATTAATAGTCACGCTGATAATATTGTTCCGCTTGCGATATGTTAAATTGTAATAGCTTCTCATCTCCCAACTTATATCGCAATCTCGGTTTAAAAGGCGAAATATTCAAACTACGAATAATTTCACCCGCCACAGCCTTTGCTAGTAGCGGTGGTACAGAGTTACCAACTTGCCGAAAACCGTGCCATTTAGTTACATGAAATCTAAACCAATCAGGGTAAGAATGCAATCTCGCCGCTTCCCTGACTGTAATACAACGAGGCGTAAATGGATGAATCGGTCTTGGGGATGTGAAAGAACCCCTATATTTGTCTGTTCCGGCTCTTAAAGTATTGCAGACACCAGCAGGATGTAGCTTATGAAAACGACTAATTTTTTCTCTATCGCCTTGTAGAGTCTCATGAAAACGTTGAATAGTTTCCGCAGAATGTTTTGTTCTTAAACTTGAAGAAAGGATTCGCAAATCATATTCACGTTTATAAGAATAATCATCATTCGGGCATTTAAGACCGCGAAGTACACGAGCATAGCTACTAGGCTTTTCGTATTCTGCTATAACCCAATCTCTTGTTACTAACTCAGGATAGTTTTCTATTTCAGGTAAATCTTTAATTGCATCCCATACTGTAGGACTCAATGGGATATTAGATATTTTTTTAGAAGTTAAATTGTTTGGTAATGCTGGTTTAGTAATCGGCTGAGGATATTTCGGTAAGTCTACATCCTCCCTTGCACCTATAAGAAATAATCTCTCACGGGACTGTGGTACTCCGTAATTTGCAGCGTTGAGAATTTGATAATTCTCTTCTACTTTATAGCCGTAAATTTTAAACTCACTAATTAAAGATTTGAGGATTTGTTTATGTTCGCCAACTGTGATTCCCCGAACATTTTCCATGACAAAGAATTTCGGTTTTAGCTCAAAAACCAGCCGATGAAAGTGAAACACTAAAGAATTTCGCGGATCGTCAACAACCCGTTTACCAATTAGAGAAAATCCTTGACATGGTGAGCCACAAATTACCACATCAATTTCGCGATCGCCAATTTTAGACCGACTCCTAATTTCTTCCCCGCTAGTATCCACAACACTTTTACATAACACTGAGCAATAAGGGAAGTTAAACTCATGTGTTGCACAGTGGATCGGGTCGATTTCCACAGAGGCCAGCACATCAAAGCCAGCTTGTTCAAAGCCAAGAGTCATACCCCCCGCACCGGCGAATAAGTCAACTGCGATCGCTCTTTGTTTTCTCATCTCATAAGCCATGAAACCCCAATCTAACTCGTAATTTCTAATTCGTAATTCGTAATTAACGCACGGAAAAATGCGGGTTCTAGAAAAAACAGGTGCTTCACATTTATTTTATTCATAAATAAACTAATTGATCCTCTATTTTCAATTACGAATTACGAATTACGAATTACGAATTATTTGGTCGCATTTGCAAAATTTCTTGAGCAGCGCGATCGCACACTCCAACTTCTCCCAAACTTCGCCGCATTTCTTCATAATCTAGCAAAGTTTGCTCTCTGCGACTGGGATTGAGTAGCAGTTCCATCGCGGCTTGGATAATATTCTCTGCTGTGGCTTGCTCTTGTAAAAATTCTGGCACAATTGGCTTCATCACGACTAAATTAGGTGGTGATGCGAAGGCGATAGAACCTTTGAGGATTTTACGAGCTATCCAAGCAGTCAGGGAACTTAGGCGGTAAACTACAACTTGCGGCACATTTAACAGAGCAAGCTCCAAGTTGACAGTACCAGATTTGCTAATGGCTAAATCAGCCGCAGCAAAAACTTGCTTTTGTTGACCTGATAAAACTGTAGCCCGCAAACCGTAACGCCTAATAGCCTCTTCAATTGGCTTTCTATAGACTTCCAAAGATAGGGGAATCCAGAAATGAACTTCCGGTAATTTAGCTTGAAGAGTTTGGGCAGCTTGAAAAATAATTGGTAAAAGATATTTTAGTTCTTGGCGGCGAGAAGCGGGGAGAAGTGCGATCGCAATTTGTTCTGCTGCAATCCCCAGTGTTGCACGCGCTGCTTGGCGACTGGGAGCGTCTTCCATCCGATCAATCAAAGGATGCCCTACCCAAGTAACTTTTGCCCCTTTCTCCCGAAAGTAACGGGCTTCTTGTGGAAAAATAGCCAACAGCTTATCTGTAAAACCAACAATCCGGTTAGTTCTACGCAAACTTAATGACCAAGCCCACTCTTGGGGAGCAATGTAATACACTACAGGCACATCTGGTAACTGCTGTTTCATATAAGTCCCAATTTCCAGATTGGGAGTCATATAATCGATCAGCACCACTAAATCCGGTGGATTTTGTTTTAGAGAAGCGATCGCCTGACGTTGCACCTGGAGAGTAGGTAAAAGATAGGGCAGCCCTTCTAAAATACCCATTGAGCCAATACTACTAGTATTGCCCAGCAGAGTTGCCCCAGCCTCCACCATTTTTTCCCCACCCAGCGCCACAATCTCTAATTCCAACCCAATCGCCACAGCTTGACGCTTCAGCGCTGTAATTAGCAGCGACCCTTGCAAATCGCCAGATACTTCGCCAGTGCTGATAAAAATCCGCATTTGATAATTGGTAATTATTAAAAACTTAGGAATGAATAGTTAGGAGTGAATACTTAGGAATGCGGAGTTAAAAATTTAATTCATCAATTAATAACTCCTGTAAAGACGCGATGAATCGCGTCTTTACTCCCACCTTTTGTACAGACGCGATTCATCGCGTCTCCTAACTCATAACTCACGATTCATCACTCGCGCCTTTTTTCCCTTTACCGGGAATCAAGCCACGTCTCCCTGGCATCTGAGAAAGTAGCAAGAAACGGCGCAGATGTTGTAATTGTTCGCTATCCCCTAACAATTCCAGTTTTTCCAAGGCATCCTTAAAGGACAAATCAGAACGGTAGAGAATGCGGAAGGCTTTTTTCAGCAAAAGCAAATCTGCTGAGTCCATGCCAGACCGTTTGAGTCCCACAATGTTGAGGGTTCGCACTCGTGCCGGATTTCCCTCTACTAGCATATATGGGGCCACATCCCGGTCAATCCGTGCCATGCCTCCCACCATTGCCTGTCTACCAATATGCACAAATTGATGGACACCTAAAACTCCACTTAGCCTAGCGCGTGACTCTATATGCACATGACCCGCCAACGCCACAGAGTTGGCAATCACTACCTGGTCTTCAATTACGCAGTTATGAGCCACATGGACATAAGCCATCAGCAAATTACCATCGCCAATTACCGTTGCTTCACCAGCACCAGTCGCGCGGTTAATGGTAACGTACTCACGAATTAAGTTGTTATCACCAATTTTGACCCAAGTTGGTTCTCCCACAAACTTGAGATCCTGGGGTTCCATACCGATGGCTGCACCTGTAAAAATCTGATTTTGCGCCCCAATTTCACAAGGCCCCTCTAACACAGCATGAGCGCCGATTATTGTTTCAGGGCCCACTTTGACATGCGCTCCAATCACAGCATAGGCACCGACTTGCACTGTATGGTGGAGTTCCGATTTAGGATGAATTACAGCAGTTGGATGAATTAGCGTTTTCAAGGGTGAATCTCCAGAACTGTCTTGATAAGTCAGCGCCAGGTAGGGTTTCTGAGGCAGCGTGTTACTCTAATTAAGAGATTTGTACAAACTGCCGCCCCATCAAGGCGACTGGTAGAGCGTGAAGTATTTCAGTGAACGAAAGTGTCGGGCAAAGCAAGTTAAGTGTGTTCGAGTAGCATCTCGTAAAGAGGGCGTCGAAAATCAAGAAATTATCAGATGCTGTTGTGGATTTTTTTTAACTGTTATCCTTTTGCAGGAATCAGTAAGGGCATTTCACGGCTATGCCCACACCACGAAAGCAAACTTTTAGTTGACTAGAGAAAACATTAATTCCCCTTCACAAGCAAGTTGACCGTCAACTTCGGCACGACCTTGCATCTTACCGAAACGACGTTGTTTTACCCATAACAGTTCCACTGTCATGACTAGTTGATCCCCCGGTACAACCTGGCGGCGAAAGCGAACTTTATCGATACCAGCGAAAACTAGCAGTCCGTCTGCTACCGGAGACATTTGAGTGAGAACAATACCCCCAACTTGTGCCATTGCTTCGACAATTAGCACCCCTGGCATCAGTGGACGACCGGGGAAATGTCCTTGGAAATACTGTTCGTTGATAGTGACATTTTTAACGCCAACAGCTTTTTTACCTGGAACGTAGTCAATTATTCTGTCTACAAGTAAAAATGGGTAGCGGTGGGGTAGCAATTCTTGAATTTCTTCAGATGTGAAAGTTGTTTTAATTTCAGAGATGATAGTAGTCTCATTTATAGCCTGTAGTTCGGTAGATGTAGATGTAGTTGGATCGATGGTATTCACTTCAGTAAGGATTGACATTGGCCCTGTGGTTAATTTTTCATCTGAAAGTTTAGCAGGCAGGCGTAGATCGAAACCTTAATAATCCTGGATTTTAAGCTTTAGAGCAAATCCAAAATCTAAAATCGTTCGACTGAGCGAAGTCGAAGTTCAAAATCTAAAATTTTCTGAGCCAGTTGAATGTGTAAATTATGACTGGCTTTATACGCTAAGAAATGAGCGCGAGGAAAAGTTCCTAGTAAACTTAAATCTCCTACTAAATCCAAGATTTTATGACGAACTGGTTCATTTGCAAATCTCAATGGGAGATTTAGCCACCCTTCTGGCCCGCAAACAAGTGCATTATCCAAACTACCACCTTTAATTAACCCAGTTTTTTGTAAGTGTTCAATTTGATGCAGTAACCCAAAAGTACGGGCAGGAGCAATTTCGGCAGCAAAGCTAGCAGAAGCTTTTTCTAGGTCAGTGGTTAGTGACCAACTATACCATTGATTACCAATGGCGGGCAGGTCAAAATCAACACCGTAACTAAAGCGAGTTTCTGGTGCTGGGAGGGCGCAAACAAAGGCATCCCCTTCATAGACCCACATTGGTTCTGTAACAGTCAAAGGAACTTGATTGTTAACGGGTTGTGATACTAGTCCGACTTCGGCAATGTTGGCTGTCCACACACTTGCTGAACCATCCAAAAGCGGGACTTCTGGCCCATCAATTTCAATCCGGGTATTATCCACACCCATACCCGCAAGTGCTGCCAACAAATGTTCTACCGTGCGAACATATACCTCACCCTTCCCCAACTGAGTTGAAAGAACAGTGTGACTAACTGCCGCAACTTGGGCTGGAATAATCGGCAAATCCGGTAAATCTACCCGCACAAAGTAGCGTCCACTTCCCGTTTCAGCTGGTAGTATCCGCACCTGGGTATTCACACCGCTATGCAATCCCACCCCTATTTGGGTGATTTCGGCTGCTAGAGTGTGCTGTTGCATAGCCGAAAAGTCAATATATTTTGTTTACTATTGTTCATCGTCTGTTTTGGTAAAGTCCCTGATATTCCCCTAAAAATGTCATTAATCCCTTTATCGGAACAGTATTGAGGTAAATGTAAAAATTAGCAAGCTAATTATCATTTGTCCTTTGTCCTTTGTCCTTTGTGATTCACTAATGACCAATGACTAATGACCAATGACCAATGACTAATGACAAACTAAAACCTTTCGCCAATACCGAAATTAATCCGACTATCTCCATCATCGTTGATACCGTAGTCAATACGAATTGGCCCCAGTGGAGACTGGACGCGAACGCCAAGACCATAACCGTAGCCACTACCATTTTTGTTCAATACTTCAGCCGCTCTGGTACTAGTTCCCAGGTCACTGCCGAGATCAAAAAATAGTGCGCCACTGACTACTGAAAAAACTGGAAACCGATATTCAACTGATGCTTGCACGTAAGAGCGTCCACTACCTAATGCTCCTTCTTCGTAACCCCGGACGGAGTTGCTACCGCCGATGGTAAAGGCTTCGTAAGGAGGCAAGTCACCAAGGATGGTTCCGGCTTGCAGGTTAAATGCTAAGGTTTGCGCCCCCTTGCTAAGGCTAATCAGCTTGATGGGTAAATATTGACTGTAGCTACCCCGCAATCTGGTGAGGAGAATGTTTCCTAGTCCGATGGGAACTGACTGATCAACCCCGAAGCGAAGATAAGAACCGCTTGTCGGTTGCAATGGGTTATTACGGAGATCGCGCTGTGCCCCCAGTTGCAGCAGTAGTAAATCGTCTTCACCTCCCGGAGACGAGGTAAGTGGAATTTCGAGTGGTTGACCATTGGCGGTGGGGTTTCCATTCTCGTCGATAGGAACTCCATTATCATTGAATACCGCTCCTGTTTTTCTGAGATTGCCATCGGCATCACGGGCGGAAACTCGTTGATACTGTAAACCAGCTGAGGCAGTCCAAACGGAGGTTTTGTAAGGATTAGAAGAAAGAGGACGGGTAAAGGTGACACCGCCACCTAGACGGAGAATACGGGGGCGATCCTGAGCATTTGTATTAGTGAGATTATTTGGGTCAAAAGTCCTAATATCTTGATCTTTGCCATCAAAAATCAATGAAATGGAACTGCGGCGAAAAAGATTGGTTGTGTAGGAAGTCCGGTAAGGATCTCCCGCAATCCAAGGGTCTGTATACCGCACGTCAAATAGCAGTTCCCGTTCTCCCACCTGCACTTCTGCGCCCAGTTTTTGGTTTCTACCGTTCAGGTTTTGCTGTTGATAGCTAACTGTTCCAAAAAGTCCGCTAGCAGAACTAATCCCTGCTCCAGCCGCAATAGAACCACTGCTGCGTTCCGCTACATTCACGACTACATCCACCTTGCTGGGGTCAGTACCAGGGTCTAGGGAGACATTCACATCTTCAAAAAGTCCCAGTCCATACACGCGCTGTAGGTCTTTTTGCACCGTGTTGCGGTTGAATGTTTGTCCTGGCTTTAACTCCAATTCTCGGGTAATGATGTAATCTTGTGTCCGTCCGCGAATTGGTTGTCCCTTCTCGTCTGTTTCTTGACCATCTTTATTGCGGAACCGGACTCTAATATTCTCTACTACACCTTCTGCTACTTGTAAGGTAACAACTCCGTTTTCAGAGACTTGGGGCGCTCCAATTACGTTGGCTAGAACATAACCTTGATCTTGATACCGCTTGTTTAACTGCTTGATGCCTTCTTGCAAGTCACGCAAGTTGAGGATTTTGCCATACTGCTCCTTAAATACTTCATCCACAGTAGTAGCTGGGAGTACAGAGGGAACACCAGTGCCAGGATTGGCTTGCACTTGTACCTTGCTCAGGATGGGGTTAGGCTGTACAACAAAGCTCACCCGCACTCCCAAGGGGGTATCTTCTGGCGATGCTTGGACGTTGGAGAAGAAGCCAGTACCAAAGATGGCGTTAATATCTTCTTGCAGTTGGCTGCGAGTTGTCGTTCGTCCTGGTTGGGTACGAATTACTTTGTAAACTTGTTCTTCCAGTTCTGGTGATAGTTGCCCAGACTGCGATCTAATGAGTACTTCCGACACCAGTACGCGGGGGTCATTGGCTTCTGGGGCTGTGTTGGGTTGAGTATTTTCTGGAGTTGTCGGCGGGTTAACATTCTGCGGACTGGGTGTAGCACCTGGTCTTGGAGCAGGTGTTCGTTGTTGACCATCTGGGGATGGAACGTCTGGAGCGATAGATGGTTCTGGAGTTGTGGGCGGGTTAACATTCTGCGGACTGGGTGTAGCACTTGGTCTTGGAGCAGGTGTTCGTTGTTGACCATCTGGGAATGGAACGTCTGGAGCGGTAGATGGTTTTGGAGTTGTGGGTAATAAAGGTTCTGTTGTCGGTGGATTGACATTCTCTGGGACTGGAGTAGTCTCAGGAGTTGGGGAAGGCGTTGGTTGTTGAATTTCTGGCGGTGGGATGTCCGGGGCTGGAGAGGGCTGTTGAGTAGGGCTGGGATTGATTTGAGGGGTTTGTTGTGCAGTTTTTGTTGTGGAGGTTGGCACTATTACCCCTGGTGTCGCGTAGGCGTAGCCCGCACTTCGGCTGCGCTCAGTGACCACCGCAGGCATCGCTGCTGGATTAGCGGGATAAACTGCAACAATGCGCGATTTCTGTGCCTCTATAATCCCTGTGAGATTAGATCGAGATTTGAGATTTTTACTAGAGTCAAGCTGACTGGTGTCCTTTTCTGGTTGCTGATTTGTTCCTAGTGTCAAAACTTCTGTTGTCTGTTTTGAACTTTTGGCGGTTTCTGCCTTTGCACTCAATGAGCCGCCCAAAGGGACTGTAATTGCTATTGCTGCCAGCAATACGGGAGATAAACGCATTTTACTTATGATTCCTATTCACGACCACACACACCATCACAAGGCAATAATGCCCTCATGCCAAAGGTAAAATTCAAAATATAATTTTTTTCTTTTGCTTTTTTACTTTACAAGGCAAAAGGCAAAAGGCAAAAGTAAAATATAATTCCTTCTGACCTTTTAGTTTTTACCTGTTTAAGTTGTAGTTTCTACTGCTTTTAGCACTCTTTGTAAAACCTCCTGGTAGGCATCCTCTACATTTCCTAAGTCTCGGCGAAAGCGGTCTTTGTCCATTACCCGGCGGTTTGAGTCCTTTTCTGTGGTATCCCACAAACGGCAGGTGTCGGGGCTAATTTCGTCTGCCAAGAGCAACTGCTGTTGTGAGTCCAAACCAAACTCTAGTTTGAAGTCTACTAGGGTAATGCCGCATTGCTGCCAAAATTTATTGAGAAATTCATTGATTTGCAATGCTAGATGTGTAATTGCTTCTACTTGTTCCGCAGTAGCTAGTTTTAGCAGGTAAAGGCGATCGCGTGTCAACAAAGGATCTCCTAACTGATCGTTTTTGTAATAAAACTCAACCAAAGGCTGTTTCAGAATTGTACCCACTGGCAAGCCTGTTTGCTGACACAGACTGCCAGCTGCAATATTTCTGATAACTACTTCCAAGGGTAAAATCTTTACTGCCTTCACCCGCATCTGATTCGGGGTAGGGCTGTCGATAAAGTGAGTCTTTATACCATAAGCCTCTAACTGTTTAAAAAGCTGGCTGGAAATGCTACAATTTATTTTTCCCTTTCCTTGGATACTGCCACGTTTTTGGGCGTTAAACGCCGTGGCATCGTCCTTAAAATCAGCCAACAAGACTTCTGGATTGTCTGTTGTATAAAGAATTTTTGCTTTGCCTTCGTATAACTTGGAATTCACAGACATGGTGGCAGTTAAAGTTCTAGGCGATGGACGATTTTTGTCCTTTCGGGCTTCACTATTTTATCTTTAGTTATTAACTATTAGCCATCGGTGATTTTTGAAGAGGATGCAGAATTTAGCAGAAAAGTAGAGGGAGTAGGGGGAGATGAGGAAGATGAGGAAGATGAGGAAGATGGGGAGTAGGGAGCAAGGGAGAAGAGTTTTCCCCCTGCCCCTCTGCCCCTCTGCCTCTTTTTAATGCTCTCACTAGCCAGTTGCTAAGTATTAACAAATGAATCTCTAACTTTTAACAGAGGACAATTGACTCTGGTTTCTAGTATCTTTTTCTAAGTAGTATTACTGTTTTAAACAGTAACTATTTTTGCAAAAATTATTTGGTGAGATATACTTATATGTTTTAATAGTTTTTAATTCAGGGTTTGGATTGAAGTTAATTACAATTTGAACTTAATAAATTAAGATGAGATAAATTGACGACCGGGAGGAAAATCAAATATTCTCTCTAGTTACTTTAGTAGAAGTACTTTAACAGACATTTTTTCTGTAACATTTACAACAAACAAAAGCATTTCAAGCTTTATCCTCTAGTCTCAAAGTTTGAATCAACTAATTCCTGCATAACCAATTGGAAAAGGAGTTGGATGATTTGCTTTTCCCCAGTCTGACGAAAGTAAAGATTAAGGTAGCTAGTGATTTCGCTTCAGACATTCAAATAAAAGGTGAATTGATAAATGGAGAACAAAATAGTGAATAAGGATGATTTTCTTTACCCTCGTGGTCGCTACTACGGTCAGGTAAAGCCAGAAAACCTGGTTTTTAATGCGAATCTACAGGAATTTGCCCAACGCGTAAGCTACATTTGCAACTTAGAAACAGGTGGAAAACTGCCTCCAGGTGAAGCTTACAAACAAATAAAGGAGCTATGGAAACAGTTGAAACACTCAAAGAAAGAACTGCGAATTGGTGAAGACTCGTTTCAGGATGACCAGGGGGAGGTTGAAGGTTGAAGGAGAGGCGGGGCGGGGATGAGGGAGATGTGGTTCGACTTCGCTCACCAACCGGGAGATGAGGGAGAGAATAACTAATGACAAATGACAAATGACCAATGACCAATGACAAATGACTACTTAGTAAGCATTGTCCAAATACCATCCCATGACTCTGGAGGAGGCTTTTGTAAGTAGTTAAACGCACGTTCTAGGTGAATATCAACAGCTTGGTCTTTGGGTTGGATGTATTTGGCGGCTTCAAAGCAAGCGATCGCTTGTGAGAAGTCGCGCGATAAATAAGCAGCGCGTCCAGTATGATAGTGATACAAAAACTCTTGAGTATTGTCATCTAGTGGGGTGCTGCGATCGCCAATTAACTGGTATATATTAATTGCCTGATGTTTCCCTTTGACTCTAATTTTATCTAACTGGCGCACCCAAATGCGATCGCGGCACATTTGGTATGTAAATTCACTTAAAAGAATATCACAACCATATTCTTTAGTTACTGCTTCCAAGCGCGAACTCAAATTTACACTGTCTCCTATTACGGTGTAATCCATGCGTTTGCGGGAACCAATATTACCGGAAACCACTTCTCCAGAACTAATGCCAATGCCAACATGAATTTGTGGCTGCGCCTGGATAATTCGTCGCTGGTTAAATTCCTCTAAGCGTTGTCGCATATCTAACGCTGACTGCACAGCTCTCCAAGCATGATTTTCTGTTAAAGGTAGTGGCGCACCAAATACCGCCATTAACGCATCACCTATAAATTTATCAAGCGTCCCTTCGTAGTTAAAAACCGCTTCCACCATCGTTTCAAAATACTGATTGAGCAAAGATAACACTTCAGCTGCACCGATATTTTCTGTAAGTGTTGTGTAGCCTCGGATATCAGAAAACAAGATGGTTACTTCCTTCCGCTCACCCACCATTAAAGCATCTTCTCCCAGAGCCATGACTTGTTCGGCTACATGAGGCGTTAGGTAGCGGGACATGGTAGTTTTCATCCGTTTTTCCTGGCTGATGTCTTCCAACACCACCAAACCACCCCGAACGCCGCCTTCTGGGTTAGTTAGGGGATTGACAGTGAGATTCGTACTACGTTCTAATGTTTGCACCTCATCAGGGCTAAAAAACTCCGATTCGGGAGTGAGGGGGAGATTCCAGGGAATGAATACATTGGGGTTAGTGCGATCGCACAGTGCTAAAATTGAGTAATGAGCGCTAAACGTCCCGCTATTGTTGACAGCATTCTCAACTTGAGAAATTCCCACCATCAAAGTTTGCTCTGGTACATAATGTTTAGCTCCAGTTTTTAAACTATCTTCGAGTCGCATTTGGAGATTTTCAATCGGCACAACTTCCCAAACTAAGCGACCAATCAAATTTTGTTCCCACAAAAGCTTGTTACTTTTGGTATTAGTGTTTTTTACAGGACAACCCAATAATTCCAGGGCTGCATCATTAATCGTGACAATTCGACCTGCCATATCTGTAGAAATCACCGCATCTGACAGACTTTGCAAAATGTCTTTTTGATACTGTTTTTCTAACAATACATTTTCAAACAGACGAGCATTTTCTAAGGCAATTCCTGCCTGAATATTAAAAGCCCGCATAAACTCTTCATCAGAAGCAGTAAAACTGTTTTGTTGCTTATTAATTAATTGGGTTACGCCAATTAATTCATTTGCAGAATTAAATACTGGTAAACATAGAATATTGCGAGTCACATAACCAGTTTTTCTATCTGTACTTGGGTCAAAGCGGGGGTCTTTGTAGGCATCGGAAATGTTTAAGGCTTGACCAGTGGAAGCCACATAGCCAGCAATGCCTCGGTTAGCTGAAATACGGATTTCTAACAAATTTGTGCCATCTGCCGCCGCCGCAACTTTTGTCCAGAGTTCGCTCATCTCTTTACGATATAAAAATAGCGTACTGCGGTCTGCTTGCATTAAAATTCGAGCTTGTTCCATGACTATTTGCAAAGTTGCTTCTAAATCCAAACTTTGCCCCAATGTCTGAGTTGCCCGTAACAAAGCCGTTGCGCCTCGTTGATTCCGAGCGGCCACATAAAAAGATTGGCAGCTTTCCAGAATAATCCCAATAGAAGCGGCAAAGTCTCGAAAACGTTCTTCATCATCATGGTTAAACGGAACATTCCCGGTTTTATTAGCCAGTTGAACTACTGCAACAGTCTGGTTTTTGCTGCTGATAACAGGCATACATAAAATATTATGGATTTTGTAGCCCATTTGTTTTTCAAGTTCTGGGCTAAATAAAGGATGAGTATAAGTTTCAGATATATTTAAATATTGACCTGTACTGGCAACATGACCGGGGATACCCACAGTTATAGGAGTACGAATTTCTAAGAATTTTTGGCTGTTATCTTGAGGAACTTTTGACCATAGTTGACCTTTGTCATGGTCAACTAAAAAAATGGCTGTGTGTTCTGCTTGCAGGATTTGACCTATTTTAAGTGTGATAGCTTCTAGTACCTTCTCTAACATAGTTTCTAGAGCTTCATTATTGATTAGTTCAATAGCTCTAAGAAATTGCTGGAACTCAGCAGTTATGAAGTCGAGTAGGCAAACAAATTCATTAACAGATAAATCTTTTACGCGACGTAATAAGGCGTGAGTACGATTAACTTGAGTAAGTTCAGTTAATGTAGCCAAGACGCTGCCAGGGTTGGGGAGTGTCATGGGAATTTTGGATTTTGGATTTTGGATACTTCGACTTCGCTCAGTACAAGTTTTGGATTTTAGATTTTAGATTTTAGATTTTGGGCATGAAAAAGAGACAGAGGGGTAGGGGGAAAACTCTTCTCCCTTGCTCCCTTGCTCCCTTGCTCCCTGCTCCCTGCTCCCTCATCTCCCTCATCTCCCTCATCTCCCTACTCCCTACTCCCCGATGCCAACTCTTCAGAAAATATCACCTTTTGGTAGTAATCTTGTAGCTGACTGGTGGCAGCTGCCCAACCCCAACTTTCTGCTTCCTGGCGAGCATTTTGACGGATGATGTCTCGTTGTTCTTTTTGTTCTAAGAGGCGAACAGTAGCAGCAATGGCTCCTTGAACATCTTCTGTTGGCTCAAAAAGATATCCATTGACCCCATCTGTCACAATATCAGGAATTCCTCCCGAACGGGCTGCTACCACGGGACAACCAGCAGCCATTGCTTCTAGTAGTACTAAGCCTAGTGTTTCTGTACGGGAAGGGAAGATAAAGGCATCAGCACTCGCAAAGGCAGAACCTAATTCTTGCCCCATGAGATATCCAACAAAATAAGTATTCGTGCCAGCAAAGTGTTTTTCCAGTGCTTGACGGTGTGGCCCATCTCCAACTAATGCTAATCGCGCTTCGGGAATTGCTTCTAAAATTGGTTTGATGCGCTCAATTTCTTTTTCAGCCGAAAGCCGCCCAACGTAAAGTAGCAATGGACTTTCTGGATGATTTTGTGATAGGCGCGATCGCATCTCTACATTAGCTAAATCGGGGTGAAATAATTCCGTATCCACCCCACGCTGCCATAAATCTACACGTTCAATCCCATGTCCTGTCAATTCCTCTATCATGGCTGTGGAGGTACACAGATTCAAAGCTGCTTGATTATGAGCGCCTTTCAGCAGTTCCCAAAGAAAACCTTCCAGCATCCCCAAGCCGTAATGTTGGAGATATTGGGGTAAATGGGTATGGTAAGAGGCTATTAAGGGTATTTTGAGGATTTTACTGTAGAATATGCCAGCTAGACCCAAAACGGCTGGATTCACAACATGAATCACCTCTGGCTTAAACTCTTCTAAAACATAACCAATGGCTGGGCGAGGAAGTGCCATTTTCAATTCTGGATACAATGGCAGAGGAAAGCCAGTAATGCCGTAAACTTTAGCGCCTTTGTGTTCTGTGATGCCTCCATCAGGGGCAATCACTAGCACCTGATTACCACTACGCTGTAGGTGGTCAACAGTATGGCGCAGGCGTGTTACAATGCCGTCAACCTTGGGTAAAAAGGTTTCGGTAAATAGGGCAATTCTCATAAAAAACTATTCAGTACAGGCAGATAATCTCAGCTTTGCTTGCGTTTCGAGATCAAACACAGAATAGACTCTCTCCTGTGGTGTAATCAACTCTGCACAGTCAGATTTAACATTTTGCCTCTGTTGTTGTACAAAGTCCGAGATATCCTCAATGTTCACAATCCAATCTTTGGCGTAAGCAGCTAGTACTTCACCACGTAACCCTAACTGAATAGCGCGTCTTTCTAATTTTGTCCCAGATGGGTGATGGTCTGGGTCCCATTGTAGGCAGACTTGTGATTGCTTCAATGCTCTTTGCCATGCACTTTTATCAGGATAAAGTTCTGGAACGTAGCTGGAATGAACAGCCGCTGCTAAGATTTCTTCAATTGCCGAACGCTTAATCCAAATAGCTAAAACTACCTCTTGCCCATTTTGTGTACCCCATCCAGAACGATACATCATCCAGAGAAAGTTAGGTTTTATCCAACTCATGCGGTCAAAACTGAACTCATCACCAAAATAACCGTAAGTGGCGGCGAAGTGACCAATAGATGGACGATACGCCTGATAAACAACAATTGAATGGTCGTCATATTGCGCTAAGATATGACGACCATTTTCAGGCCAATTACTGACTTGAGTTAAATAAGGTTCTGTTATCAGCCGCACGCGGAGTTTACCCTAATTATCTGTGCCAAGAGACTTTGGGCATAATTTGCTTGTGATCGACTCGTTTCTGATACTTAATAGCAAAGTTTAACAGAGAATCGAGTAGAGAATCAGAGAGCAAGTGAGGCTGTAAACCTAAATCGAGCAATTTAGTGTTTTTAGCGTTGAAGTAATGTTCTTCTTTTTCAACTCTGGGATTATCTAAATGATTGATTTCTACCTTCAATCCTATAGCATTACCAGCATTTTTCACCATCAATGCCAAGTCACCGACGCTGAATTGTTCGGTAAATTGGTTAAATACGCGGAATTCACCAGGTTGTGCAGGGTTAGCGATCGCTAATTCCACACATCTTACTGTATCCCGAATATCCAAAAACCCACGAGTTTGTCCGCCTTTACCGTAGACAGTTAAGGGATGTCCAATTGCTGCTTGAATACAAAAGCGGTTTAGTGCTGTACCAAACACACCATCGTAATCCAGCCGATTAATCAATAGTTCGTCCATCCCCGTTTCTTCGGTTAAGACACCATAAACTACACCCTGATTTAAATCAGTTGCCCGCAATCCCCAAATCCGGCAAGCAAAGTGGATGTTATGACTATCATGAACTTTGCTTAAATGGTACATCGAACCAGGCTGCTTGGGATAAGGTAAGGTATCCTTGCGTCCATTGTGTTCAATGGTGATATACCCTTCTTCGATGTCGATGTTGGGTGTACCGTATTCACCCATCGTTCCCAGCTTCACCAAATGACAGTCGGGGAAATCTTCCCGCATGGCGTACAACAAGTTCAATGTACCAACTACATTATTGACCTGGGTGAGAACTGCGTGTTCTCGGTCAATCATGGAAAATGGGGCTGAACGCTGCTCACCAAAATGCACTAGGGCATTTGGCTGAAATTGATGTAATGTTTTGCTGAGAAATTCGTAATTCGTAATATCGCCGATGAACAAGTCGATAGATTTACCTGTCAAATCTTGCCAGCGCTGGAGACGTTGCTGAATTAGTGCGATCGGAGTGAGAGTTTCGACACCTAGTTCATTATCCCAGTGCCGCCGCACCAAACTATCTAAAATTCCAACTTCATAACCTCGATTGGAAAGGTAAAGAGCAGTTGCCCAACCGCAATATCCATCACCACCAATAACCAGGACTTTCATCTTCACCAGTTTTTACTCGCTGATAGCTAAATCTACCAGGTTTCTGTACCCTCTCAATCATCATTCTGAAAGAGATGTAGATTTAGAGAACTTTAGAAACCTTGCAATGCAAGGTCTCTAAACGAAATTATCGATTATGCAAGTTATCTTAAACCTCATCTAAGTTGAGAACCATAGTTTTCGCCCTCACCCTAAATCCCTCTCCCAGATATGGGAGAGGGACTTTGAAATTCTACCTCCCCGAATCCCAAATATGGGGGATAGGTTGGGGGATGAGGGTAAATCCTTATTCATTAGAGTTGAACTACAGGTTTCAAGATAGACGTGGTTTAACTGAACTATATTTAATGTTTAAGTGGTTTCTGTGAACATACCAGTTCGTGCAAACTCTTCCTCCTCAGGGGTGAAAAGTGGAGCTTTATCCGCGAGTTCAGGGTCAAAATAGTATGTTTCTTGCAGAAACTCTCCCCGGATGACAGCTTCCTCTAAATCCGCGATGTGGTTCTGTGCAACGATACATGCTTCCTTAAGGCTATTTTCATCACCTTTTTGTAACAGCTTTGGCAATTCCGTTTTGACTCCTGTTAGGCGTGCCAATGGCTTGAGCATTCCATAAATGTTGTAAATCCGAGCAGTTTCGATGCTGGTATATTTGAGGGCATTGGCTCTTGCTAGCTCCGAATCAAGGCTGGGCCAAAAGCGGGTAGTGTAAAACGCCTTCTCATCCTTGTGATACCACTCTTCCGATCGCGCAATAGATGAAGAAACAGTGTTATGTAACTTCCAGAAGAATAAACGCAGGGAGGAACCATCGACTACGGTTGATAATTTTGCCTCCAGTGATACCTCAAAGTCTGTAAGGTTAGGATCGCGTCCCAGGACAAGGTATTCTACGGGATACATATCTATTTCCTTATTCTGCACAACGTACATATTCAGGTGGTGGCGGCAATAGGGACAGGGATACATGGTAGCAAACAGTTGGAAGAATTCCTTGAAGATTGCTATCAGGGTTTTTTGCTGTATGTCAGTCTTGGTACAGACGATTTCAGCCGTGGTGTGGAAGAAGCGCCACACTGCTGGGCCGATGTAATACGGGAAGCTGACACGCATTTGGGAATCCTTCACCTCAGTCCGATTTAGATAGACATCAATGAATGATACATATTGCGAGAGTGCGCCTGACTCCCGCCCAAATTCTAGGCGTTCGCGCCGTTTCTGCACTCCATTCAGGTAGTGATGTGTTAATCGCCATGCTTGTTTGAGGATCAGTTTCTCTTTTGCGGTGCAATGGAGAAAGTTTTCGGCAACATCTGCTCCGTAGCGGTTAAATTCTCCAGATTTTTTTGTCAAGTCATACCACTCATCCAAAGCCGCCTCGTCAGGTATGGTGTTGCTTTGGATATCTGCTGCCGTAGAGACATTAAATGCTGCTAATAACTTGGGCATGAAATCTTCATACCAATATGCTACTGGCATCATTGCACCATCCACTTCTTCGGTTGCCTGCGAGAGGATGACACGGTTCCACTTCAATAAATAGTCCCTGGGATTTCCCTCAGATTTAGGTGGTGGTGATGCCATTTCTTCATTCATTTCTATGCCTCTGAGCCGATTAAGCTCGTTAATAGCCAGCACACCGTCTACGATGTCACCCAAGCTGAGGCTTTTCTTTTTGATGGTAATTGCAAACTCGACTCCGGCAGCAAATTTTTCTTTGACATTGGCAAATTTACTCCGCGCCTCTAAAATTGCTTTCTCCTCTGCCAACATTTCGGGAGTCTTTGCCACTGTTTTCCAGACTTTGATGCGCTCCTGTAATCGGGCATATTCATCTGCAATCGATTTCACTACTGCATCCAGTACGGGGTAGCAAGCCTCGGACACCACACCTAATCCTTTGTAAAGCGCGATCGCCTGCTTGACAAATTCCACAAAGTCAGTAATTCTGTATGGCAGGTTTTTGACGCGTAAGTGAGTCTCATGATTAGCGGAAAAACTTTCACGGAAGCAACGGTAGGCTGCTCCTTGAATTAGCCGAAACAGACCAATCTGCATTTGTAAGCGGGAGGTTCCGCTTCTTTTCTGATTTGGTGAATTTGGGTGTTGCACCAACTGTTCTCTTAGCTGTGCCAACTCTGGAGTCGTGTTGCTGGTTGCTTCTTGTAAAGTAGGCTGTGTGGTGTCGGCAACTGTCTTGAGCGAACTTTCAAGAGAAATTGGTGAGTCTTTATAGCCTGTTTTGCCCTCAGATTCCGGTACTAGCTGACAGAATTCATCAAAGTCAATTGAGCCATCGCCATCATGATCTACTTCCTGTAGCATCTCCTTCAACTCAGCGTCTGTCAGCCCAAATTGACTCATGACTGTCCGCAACTCGGCGGCAGTAATTTGGCCGCTATTGTCTTCATCAAAGGCGCTGAATGCTAACTTGAGGCGGCTTTCGCGATCGCCTACCTTAGCGATCATCAGCGTTTTAAACTCTTCAAAGTCAATAGTACCTGACAAATCCACGTCAATCTCTTTGATTAAGTCACGTAGCCCCGTTTCCGTGGGATTTTGTCCTAGCGATCGCATTACCTCCCCCAGTTCGTCGGTTGAGATTGCTCCGTTGCCGTCTACATCTAATACCTTGAAAGCTTGCCACAGCTTTGCTATTTCTTGCTCATCAATCACGGTTTTTTCCAGTTATGTTAGGTTCATCAATAAATTTATTACCATGTTTTTTGACGGCTACTTCAATGGTGTCTAGTTGTGTTAAGAAAACACAACTGACTAAAACAGTTCTCTTGGAATACGATTAATGGCGTTGCTGAATTAAGGGATGATTCTTGTGGGGTGGGCATCCTGCCCGCCTGGAAATACAAGGGACGGGCAAGATGCCATTGGTGTCAACTTAACGTGAAATCCTGGCAATGACGTTATATCAAGCCTACTTAATTACCAATTAAGTCCTCGGAACCCCACCCCTTAATCCCCTCCCCGCGTGCGGGGAGGGGAGACAAAGCATAGCTTTGGCGGGGTGGGGTAAAATGCTTGTGGGATAAGCGTTTGAACTTAAGTTGACACCAGTGGCATCTTGCCCGTCCCACAAAAATAGTAAAATCATCCCGCAAATATGTAACGCCCGATTAATTTATACAAGACAATAAAGAATATCCGTGGAATTACTTCTAATGAGAGAACCTGACCCCAAAGCAATACTAGAGTAATAGCACTAGTGGTCTGTCAATTCAACTTTGACGATTAGATAAATTCTTCAATTTCTCTTCTTCCTTCGCGTACTTCGCGTCTTCTCTGCGAGACGCTTACGCGCTAAACGAAGCTATGCCGTTCGCGCAGCGTCTCTAAGAGTTGGCTTTACGCGGTTCGTTCTCTTATCTCTCAAATCACTACTTTCATCTAGTCAAACTCTTTACAGACACTATCTTCTCAGCTTCATTTACCGTAATTTGCGCCAGCCCAAACTGTTCAATGACTGCGGCATTCGTCGTCAAATGTCTACTTATCTCAGCCACCCGGTACTGACTTTTTTGTGACGCTAAAGTAGCCGGCAATAATAACTGATCTGCTAAATGTTCATCCACTGCTGCGCCGGTGTAATGAAACTCAAGCAGTTGCTGACAAGCAATTTCTGCAACTGTCTCCGCCGACAACCGCAAACGCCCGAATCCACCAAAGCCAGTCAAGCTGTTCTGATACTCAGCAGTTAAAAAAATACCCGCCCCAGGTGCCACACCTTTTTCTCGCAAAGTCTGTACACGAACTTTCAAATGCGCTTCCCGTAACAAATTCTCCGCACGATTCGCCATCCGTTGCGGAATATGAGAAGGTAGTTCCGTTACTGCTGCTATTCCTCGCACCTGTTGTAACTCTCCCCTTTCCAACAAGTTGATCCCGCCGAGTTGAGTACCACCAATCACCTGTAACTCTATTTCTCCCCCGCCTTGAGGAAACCACCCCCAAGCGCCTAATTTAACTTGGGCTTCTACTCCCATGCGTTGCAGTATTGGCAGATAAACTTGCTCAATGTAGGTTACAGTCGGGCTAAAGTTTACATGAGTTCCACCCTTTAGTGTTACCTGAGAATTACCCGTTGCTAGTGCTAAAGGTAAAAGAATTGTCTGTAAAACTAGAGCGATCGCACCCGCAGAACCACCTTCTTGTGCTTTACTAACATCAAAGGTGTAAATTCCAGCTTGCACAGCACTACCTGGAATGAATTCCAGCAGCATTGAACCCAAAGCATCACCCCGTATTTGGGCATTACAAATTCTACCCGCAGCCCGAACTGCTGTTAAGTGTTGTGCTGCTAATCCTGGCTTTTTGCGTCCAGCGCGAATGCCTGCAATCCGTATGGGTTCACCAGTGATGGCGGCTAGACTTAAGGAAGTGCGAAGAACTTGTCCGCCTCCCTCTCCGTAGGAACCGTCAATTTCAATCATGGGCGATTTTGAGATGTTGGATTTTGGGTTATCCGTAAAGTAAAAGAGTCCAAATTAACGGTATCTTCTTAGGAGAAAAAATACTTAAGTATGACAGCGTTACAAGAACTATGAATCAATCGTACCCAAGTAATTTGATTTATCAACAGTAGTAACTGCGATCGAGACTAATTCCGGCAGCGAAGGTAGTAGAAAAGCCATCGTCGCTATAAATAGCAAGTTTAGTTAATATTTTGGCGATTTAGAAAAACTCTTTTCCTTCATGTGCGATCGCAACAACAAAAATTTACCCTACTTACTAACGAGACGATCGTTGCTTGGCGTAAGCGTAGCCTGCCGAATATTTAGACAAACTTCATCATAGCCTCGCACAAAGGACTCTTCATTCCCATATCACTGCAAATTAACAGGACTTCACCATTCCATCTCCATAGTTTTTTTGAATTTGTTGTAAAAAAACTTACCACATTCAGAACATTCACTGATATCAAGTGCTATTTGTAAAGGTTAATTTTAATTGAGATAAGTTCACAACGATTCAGTTACACCGCTTAGAACAGGTTCGGCTCAGTTGTTACATTAGTCCCCTTAAATTAAGGGTTCAACTCACTAAAGTTTCAACCAATTCAACTTTGACCACTGTAACTTTAAGTTCCCAGTTATCAGCCAGGGATGCATTTTACCATGCCGATTTAGCAACCTCCTGATCTCAAATAATGGACAAAGTTCAGAGGAATTATTATGCCAATTTATCAGCGTTGTATTGAATATAGCAGATAGTAAAGCTAGCTCAAAAAGAGCAGCGATCGCGGCTGCTACAGATGAAGATCCGATTCAATTAGACTCCAACCCTAGCAATCACAGAATGTCTAATAACAAGCTCAAAGAAGATAGGAAACATCTCCGTCTTTGTGCTACGTATTCACGTGCTAATCGTTCGATTGCCCTTAATAAAACACTAACGATAGACGATATCAACATCCCTGATTTAACCATTAACGGTTAATAAAAGAAATTTCTTCAGTTTTACAACAGCGTTTCTACAACCGACGCGATTTCAAGTTGCGTTAGGGCAACTGTGACTGTCTTAAAAAGACTAGATAGATTCTCATTCAAATAACTACTTAGCAACTGAATAAAGTTGCTGAGATTGTACTACCAATTCCCCTTACACACATTCGGAGTAAACAGATGGCTACATACTACGTTTCTGGAACAGGCAATGATAAATCTAATGGCTTGAGTCAGGGAGATGCATTTCGCAGCCTCCAAAAAGCTGGCGACTTGGTGAAGGCAGGTGATACAGTCTACGTGATGAATGGTACTTACACCTCGCCTTACAGCAATATCCTGACTATTGCAAATAAGCAGGGTACGGCTAATGCACCCATCACATTTAAGGCACTACCTGGGCACACACCCGTTTTAGAAGCAAACGCAAAAAATTGGCAAGCTGTATCAATTACAGGCTCGACCTACATAGTAATTCAAGGCTTAACATTGGTAGGAAATCGGGACAATATTAAATTAGAAGATGCACTTAAGCAAAAAGACAATTTAAATAATCCGGCAACATCTGGAAATGGTATTTTTGTTACAGTCAGCAGTGACAATCCAAATCAACATTCAAGTCATATCACAATTAGTAATAACAATATTTCCAAGTTTCCAGGAGCAGGGATTGGAGGAACAGAAGTAGACTACATTAAGGTAGAGAATAATGTCGTTTCTGGAAATGCTTGGTACTCACCTTTTGGAACCCAAGGAATTTCAATGCTTAGACTTTGGAATTCCGATAACAACACGGCAGATTACAAAGTAATTATTCAAGGTAACACTGTTTTTGATAATCAATCATTAGTTCCTTGGAAGGTAGTAGGAAAAATAACTGAAGGTCATGGAATAATGCTTGACACTTCTTATGTCGGAAATGTTGCTTACACTGGTAAAGCTTTAATCAGTAACAACTTAACTTACAACAATGGCGGGGCAGGTATTCAGATTTTCAAAGGAGAAAACCCTGTAGACATTGTGAATAATACAATTTACCAAAATTCAAAAGTACTTTCAGACGGAGAAATTTTTCTTAACTACGCTAAAAATGTTCGAGTCTATAACAATATTCTGTATGGAAGTAAGGGAGAGTCTCTCATTGCCAACAATAAGTCTACTAATATTACATTCAATAATAACCTTGCTTACAACGGAGTTTTTAAGGTTACAGGTTCAGGGAATATTTTAAACCAAGACCCGTTGTTTGTTAATCCAGCGAATGGTAACTTTAGTCTCCAACCTGGAAGTCCTGCAATCGATGCTGGTTCTAATATCTTCAATAGCATAACTAATGAAACTCCCCAAGATGGGGATGGTAATAGCACAGCAGTGATTGATATTGGTGCATACGAAGCCCCCCGCACCACCATTGCCACCCCCGAAATTCAAGTCCTTAATGGCACTGTTGACATTGCAGATGGCAGTACTACCGCGATTAACTTTGGCGATGTAATTACTGGTAATTCTCTGACCAAAACCTTTACCATCAAGAACACGGGTACAGCTGCACTCAACCTTAGTAATCTCAAGCTTCCCGACGGATTTAGTTTGGTAGAAACTCTTCCAACAAGTGTGGCTGCAAATGCTTCCACCACAATTACGGTGGCACTCAACACCACTACACCTGGTACTTATGGTGGCACTCTGGTTTTAGGCAACAATGATAGTGATGAAAGCTCCTTTGACTTTGCTATTAGTGGCATAGTTAAACCCGCTCCGGCTCCTGAAATTCAAGTCCTTAATGGCACTGTTGACATTGCAGATGGTAGTACTACCGCGATTAACTTTGGCGATGTAATTACTGGTAATTCTCTGACCAAAACCTTTACCATCAAGAACACGGGTACAGCTGCACTCAACCTTAGTAATCTCAAGCTTCCCGACGGATTTAGTTTGGTAGAAACTCTTCCAACAAGTGTGGCTGCAAATGCTTCCACCACAATTACGGTGGCACTCAACACCACTACACCTGGTACTTATGGTGGCACTCTGGTTTTAGGCAACAATGATAGTGATGAAAGCTCCTTTGACTTTGCTATTAGTGGCATAGTTAAACCCGCTCCGGCTCCTGAAATTCAAGTCCTTAATGGCACTGTTGACATTGCAGATGGTAGTACTACCGCGATTAACTTTGGCGATGTAATTACTGGTAATTCTCTGACCAAAACCTTTACCATCAAGAACACGGGTACAGCTGCACTCAACCTTAGTAATCTCAAGCTTCCCGACGGATTTAGTTTGGTAGAAACTCTTCCAACAAGTGTGGCTGCAAATGCTTCCACCACAATTACGGTGGCACTCAACACCACTACACCTGGTACTTATGGTGGCACTCTGGTTTTAGGCAACAATGATAGTGATGAAAGCTCCTTTGACTTTGCTATTAGTGGCATAGTTAAACCCAAAATTCAAGTTATCAATGGCACCGTTGGCAATGACACTTTTATTACCCAGCTAAACAATGGCAATGACATCATCACAGACTTTGGTGGTATAGGTACTAACTCAAACCCTTCATCTGCGGTGATTGCCAAAGTAGATACCTTGCAATTTGTTGGGGCTGGCTTGACTGCGAGAAATCTGCAATTAACTCAAAATAGCAATGACTTAGAAGTTACTTTTGAAGACGTGGCTAATACCAAAGTCACTCTGCAAAACTTTCAGTTAGAAAACCTAGAGAACTTAAGCGCATCGGCAACAAGACCCGTCATTGGTAATATTCTGTTTGACGGACAAGCCAGTGTTATAGACAACTTTGATGTGATTAATGCCAACTCCACTCAAACGAGCATTTTCAACAAAAATACCGTCACCTTTCTCAATGACTTGAACAATAACATCGTCGGTTTTGACAACTCCAACGATGTGATTAATGGTCAAGGTGGCAATGATACCATCAATGGTAAGAGTGGTGATGACCTGCTGCGCGGTTGTGCTGGTGACGATCTTCTCATTGGTGGACAAGGTAATGATATTCTCATCGGTGGTATGGGTGCTGATGCTTTCGTCTACAACACCAATGCTGCCTTTACTAGCGCTACTGTGGGTATTGATACCATCGCTGACTTCAATCACTCTGGTGGTGATAAGATTGTTCTGGATAAGACTACTTTTAGTGCCATTACTTCGGCTGTAGGAACGGGTTTTAGTAACAGTGATTTTCAAATTACTAGCTTAGGAGCAGTTAGTAATGCTGTGATTGTCTACGACTCTATGACTGGCCAGTTACTATACAATCAAAATAGTAGCGCTGCTGGTTTCGGAACTGGCGGCCAATTTGCACAACTTACAGGTGCGCCCACTCTTACTGCCTCCGACTTCATCATTCAAGCATAGTTGGGTTGGGTAAACTGAGTGGAAGTGTAATCCAAACATTAATCGACTTTCAATTAAATATAGATCACATACATAGGGGCGCAATATATTTGTGCCCTTACAATTTTGCAATTTAAATATCAAATACCATCAGTAACAAGGCGAAAAAACAAATACGGTGTAGAGTAGAGCAAAGTAAAGCGTGCAGCATCCTTTTGTTTAAGATTACTTTCTCATTACTCTTACCTCCATAACTTTATTTCCAGCAGAGAAGTTAGGCTCAAAACTCTGAAAAAATATGCAAAACGACTTTGGTAAACCTATTTCTATTGGGATGATAACGGCAGTAGTCCTAGTTCAATGCGTGCTTACCGAAAATACTCATGCAGATGTGTGCGTTGTCAGCGTTGGGATAGCATGGATGTCAAGTGCTTTAACCAACGCAGGTAAAATAATTAGTGGTCGTGCTGAATGATGGCCCCATTGATAGCGGGCAAACAGCAAAAACAACGCCCCACTTATCGATTTTACTAACTTATTGCTACCACTAATTGGAGCAAATGCACGGTAAAGAGGAGGCAAGGGCAATTTAATCCACTGAGTTAGTTAGATTAACGCAGACTTAAAAGACTTTATAAATCCCTAAAAGGGATGTTTGCTCATGGATAAATTTTGTGCTAATTAACCAAATATTAGCATAATTCTTTATATCTACACTAAAACTTTATGAAAGCTATATCAAACAACACCTCACATATTTTTGCAACCAAAAGCCTATATACTAGACTAGACTTTGATAAATTTGAGAGTTTTGTTAATTGCAACACCAAAAACTATTAATTTTTAGATGAAATACTAGCGTATCTTATAGTCTATAGTTTTTAAGGTTTAGTCAAAACTATATCTAGTATCATCAAAAAACTGCAAACTTCATGTGGTGCAAAAATCAATCGGGGAGTGGAAACATGAATTTACGTAGAGATGCATTGCAAATCCTCAAGGAAACTAGCCGAACTTTTTATATCCCAATTAGTCTTTTACCGCCAGGATTACAAGAAGCAGTAGCATCAGCATATTTGTGTATGCGTGCCATTGATGAAATTGAAGATCATCCCGAAATAGATAATGCGACTAAAGCAAAGCTGTTAAGAACCATTAGCCTGACATTACAGGCAGGGGTTGATGGCTTCGCGGTAGAGGCTTTCTTTACAGGATTTAACGGGTATGAGAATACCTTAGAAGAAGTCACTCTGAGGATTAGAGAATGGTTGCTGCTAGCACCTGAGACTATTGCACCTCGAATTTGGGATGCCACTGCTGCAATGTCAGACCGAATGGCTTACTGGGCAGAAAGAAACTGGAAAATTTATACAGAATCTGATTTAGATCGTTATACCTTTGGGGTTGCAGGCGCAGTGGGATTGTTACTTTCAGACTTATGGACTTGGTACGATGGAACGCAAACGAACCGTACCCAGGCGATTGGGTTTGGTCGCGGTTTGCAAGCGGTTAATATCCTGCGTAATCACACTGAAGATTTAGGGCGTGGGGTAGACTTTTTTCCAGAAGGCTGGAGTGCGGAAAATATGCAAGAGTATGCACGCCGCAATCTAGCTTTGGCAGAAGCTTACACCAAAGACCTTCCTACCGGCCCAGCCTTAGATTTTTGCCAAATTCCCTTAACCTTGGCTAATGGCACTCTTGATGCTCTTGCTAATGGTAAAGAGAAACTCAGCCGCAGTGATGTTTTTGCACTTATCGAACAGCTAATTAGTGTGAACATGAAAGCCAGCTAATGGTCGGTTAAAAACTAATGGAGATGATTCTAAATTGCCTCCAAATTCGGGCATCCAAAATCCTACAGTGATTTTTGTAGGATGGGCACTGCCCTCTAATACCAATTTTGGTTGAATTTTGGATGGCAACTTTGGGGCGTTTAGAGTGCAACTGGGATTTGGCAATGTAAACAAGTAGCTCAAACATTAGTTATTAGTATTCAGTATAATCAATTGCATTGTTTTTACGGGTATTTACGTAATACCAGGTAAACTTTAGGAACTCTTCAAAGGATTTCCAGCAAAAATTACCTGGCAAGAATTGATTAATGTCTAAATAATTGAAAGAGAGTGTAACGCTCCCCGTGATTATTCGTGCAGCGAGTTGACAGTGCATGAGCTACTGCTTAAATCCTATCTGTCCCAATCCAGAAAATTTGGTAAATAGCCAAAGTTGTCAGTCTTGTGGCTCGCAACTACTGTTGCGCGATCGCTATCAGGTGATCAAACCATTAGGTCAAGGTGGCTTTGGAGCAACCTTCTTAGCCAACGATCGAGGCTTACCAGGTGAACCGAGTTGCGTAATCAAACAATTACGCCCATCAGGAAGCGCCCCACACGTTTTACAGATGGCCAGAGAACTCTTTGAACGAGAAGCCAAAACTCTAGGTAAGATTGGCAATCATCCCCAAGTACCAAGATTGCTAGACTATTTTGAAGATCATGAACAATTCTACTTAGTTCAAGAATATATCAGTGGTGATACCTTGCAGGAAGAGGTCAAACTTAACGGCATCTTGACCGAAACTGGAGTCAAGCAATTCTTAAGCGAGATTCTACCACTACTGCAATACATCCACGAGCAAAAGGTGATCCACCGTGATATCAAGCCAGCCAACTTAATTCGTCGCACTCAAGATGCCAGAATGGTACTTATCGACTTTGGTGCCGTCAAAAACCAAGTTACCCAAGGTGCGATCAGTCAATCAGGACAAACAGCATTAACTGCTTATGCGATTGGTACTCCTGGTTTTGCACCTCCAGAGCAAATGGCTATGCGTCCAGTCTATGCCAGTGATATTTATGCTCTGGGGGTGACATGCATTTATTTACTAACTAGCAAAACTCCTAAAGATTTAGATTACAATCCCAATACTGGCGAGATGATGTGGGAGCAAATTGTGCAAGTGAGCGATCACTTGAGCAATGTATTACGAAAGATGTTAGAGGTTTCTGTACGTAATCGCTATCAGTCAGCCGCAGAAGTTCTCAGAGCATTGGAAATAGAACCATACTTAGAAAGTTTAGCAAAGGGTTTACTGATTAAATCAGATACTGGGTCTAAAGAGCGAACACACAAGCACCTAGAAAATTCTGCTGTTTTATGTAACAACTCTTCTGTTGCTGTCACCAGTGCAGGAGTGGCACAGGTAGCGGCAGCAATTCGTGCCAGACGAGCTAAAACAGCAGAAGCGGCTGGATTGCATCAGGGTTCTGGGATGGGCAAATCAACGACTTTAGCTAACAGCAACAGTAATGGTTCGCAAGTTCAAAATTCTAAAGTTGAGCGTAAGTTAGATACCCAAGGTTTGTTAACCGCCTATCAAAAGGGAAGACGAGATTTTGCTCTCCACAATTTAAGTTTACTGAACCTGCAAGGTGCTGATTTATCAGGAACAAATTTCCATTCCACTCAATTGCAAAAAACTAATCTCCAGGGAGCTAATCTTCACAATAGTGACTTTGGCAGAGCCAGCCTCACTAAAGCAAATCTCAAGGATGCTAATTTGAGCAAGGCATACTTTAACCATGCTGATTTAGAAGGCGCAGACCTGCGAGGTGCAGACCTAAGTAATGCTTATCTCAGCAATGCCAACCTCCGAGGAACTAATCTATGTGGTGCTAATCTGACCAGTGCCAAGATTTCTGATGAGCAGCTAGCACTAGCAAAAACAAATTGGATGACCATCCGCCCTAATGGTAAACGAGGCTTATTATAAGTTGAAATTTTAGATTTTAGAGCCAGTGGCTTACTCTGGTTTGCAGACTATTTCCCTACTTTTTAAGGAGGCTTAGAGAAAATCAAGTCTTAATTTAAACTGTATTATTTCACAATTCGATTTTCTTTTTAGCTTGATAAATTAACCATTATTTTTCTCGATAAAACTCAGATTTATTCTGGAACCCGCAGATCCCTGACTTTGTAAAAGTCGGGGATCTTGTTTATCATGAACAACTCAGAATTTTTATCGAACAGAATTCAGGAGTCAAGACGTTTAGCCCGTTCTGAATTCTTCTTCAAAGTTGCTTCGCTCGATACCCAAAGCTCTTGCAAATATTAAAAAGTATCCGATTATCTAGCAAAAATACGGAGACGGTTGGCAATTCTTAATCAAATCTTTATAGTAATCATCTGTTACAAATAACAAATGATTATTTACAATAAACAATAAAGCATTACAATAATTTTTCATAGGTATTTATATGCTTTTTATTGCTATAAACAACAGGGGATCTCGCACGTAAAAGCTGTAAAATCTAATCTTAAGCCACTCAAGTTTTTCAGATTGCAGCAGAAAGTGAAAAATTAATTAATTATCCCTGATTGTAGGCTGAAGCAGAATAGTCACAACCGAAATCAGGCAATACAAGGTTTATATATCATGGCTGACTTTGCACAAACGGAAATAGAACGGCGATTAACTTTATATCAAGTATTTCTTAAGTTGTATGAACACCACAGCAGCCTTCTAGATGAAATTCTTCAGCTAGAAAACCTATCTCAACCGTCGTTGAAAAAGGCGAAGGTACGTTACGTACATGGTGTAGTGGATACGGCTACTGTTTATTTGATAACTAACTTGTGCGACAATCAGACCCAAAGTTTACGACAGCCACAGCAGATATGGACAATAGGTCGTAATCAGAACAGTGGTATTTGCATTGCTGATAATTATATGTCTCGTCGCCATGCTGCTATTCAATATATTGATGATCAAGGCTTCTACTTCATAGACTTCAACAGCACCAATGGCTCATTTGTGAATGGCGATCGCGCTTTAGTTCCGATCAAGCTCAAAGATGGCGATCGCATCCGTCTAGGCAATATGACTTTTGATTTTTTTATGAATTATACGTGCCGTGTTTTGCCAACTGTAGCAATGGAGTTATTGATGCAGCTTGTGCATCGTCAAAATGACAATCAAGTAGAAATACTTGCTTTTCCCCGTGATAGACAAAAATATATACCTGATAAAGCAGATGATAATTTAGAGATTTTTAGAAATTCTCGACTATTTGAGAAGCTTGAACATTATTATGACAACTTCAGTTCAGAACAGAAATCAGAAATTTTAGACCGCTTTTTTAGCAGACAAATACCATAAAATCTCAGTGAAAAAGTTGGAAATTATGGCAATTTTTAATTGCGTAAAGTACACACAATTAGTAAGGGCACAACAATGAACATTGTTGTACCCCTAATTTACCCGATTAGAACTAGAAATACCTAACGAATAACTTATCAATCCCTTACAAAAAGTGGGTTAGCTGTTTTTGTAACCCACTACACATTCAAAATTGCAGATTAATCAATCCACATTCCTTATTCTTCTGGCTCTAAATCGACATCTTCCTCTTCATCTTCTTCACTGGCTTTAGCTACAGAGTTAGCAGAAACAACAGCGCCTTTATCTAGCTTTTCACGCACCAGTTTCTTAATTTCTTCAGCGAATTCAGGCTTTTCTTCTAGATACTTAATGGCGTTGTCTCGTCCTTGGGAGATATTATCGCCGTTGTAACTATACCAAGCTCCTTTGCGGACAATGATGCCAGTTTCTTCTGCTAAGTCAACAACACAACCCAAGGTAGAAATACCTTTACCAAAAATAATGTCAAATTCCGCTATTCTGAAAGGCGGTGCTACTTTATTTTTGGCGACTTTGACTTTAACGCGATTACCATATTCATCTGTACCTTTTTTCAAGGTTTGAATTCGACGAATATCCAAGCGTACCGAAGCGTAAAATTTCAATGCGTTACCGCCAGTAGTAGTTTCTGGGCTACCGTAAGTAACACCGATTTTTTGCCGCAACTGGTTGATGAAAATTACTGTACAACCAGATTTACCAATATTACCCGTAATTTTACGTAGGGCTTGGCTCATTAATCGCGCTTGCAAGCCAACGTGAGTGTCACCCATATCGCCTTCAATTTCAGCACGGGGAACCAGTGCTGCTACTGAGTCAATGACTACAATATCAACCGCAGCAGAGCGCACAAGCTGATCGACAATTTCCAAAGCTGATTCGCCAGTGTCAGGTTGAGAAATCAGCAAATTGTCAATATCTACACCCAATGCCGCAGCATAAGTAGGATCAAGGGCGTGTTCAGCATCAACAAAGGCAGCAATACCACCATTTCTTTGCACTTCGGCGAGCGCATGTAGCGCTACTGTAGTCTTACCGGAACTTTCCGGCCCATAAATTTCTATTACCCGCCCCTTGGGTAAACCACCACCCAATGCTAAATCTAGGGTAAGCGCTCCACTAGAAATTGTTTCCACCCGCATCCGGGTAGCGTCGCCCAGGCGCATGATTGCCCCTTTACCAAAGCTGCGCTCAATCTGGTTTAGCACCATAGTCAGTGCTTTTTGCTTGCCGGAAGTATCGGTGTTGATAGCCATTTCTGCCTCTAATGCCTCTAAATATATGGTTTTAAGGAGTGTTGGTTTCGGAGTTTGAGTAGAACAGATATACTATTTTAACCAGAAAATTCTGGAATAGGACTTCTCAAATCAAAAAAGGGGTGTGACAAGATCGTAACTCGATCGCTACCAGATTAGGGTAGTTTTGCACAATGATACCAACTTGCATTCAGAGATAGCTTTTTTGGGCTGGGTAAGCAAGGGTTTTCAAAGAAAAAATAAATTAACTAAACAACCCTGTAAGTAGAATCGGACTCGTGAGCATTTGCGGAGGTTGCTCAATTAGGAGCGATCACTATGCCAGTCAGCATATCATCTACAGCTACTTCATAGGGATCAGGATAAGCTGTAGAAAGCTTCTATGGGAATAGTGAAGGGATTTTCAATGCTTTAGGTGACTTTCAGCTTTGAGAGGCTATGATGCTCAGTCTTACTTGCTGCCTATCGGCTTGACGTATAATTACTAATTAAACACTATACAGTACCAATACAGGGGAAAACCTTATGGCTAAAGTTAATGTAGATGCTCTAATTCCACGAGAAGATTTTGATGTGCAAGAAAATATTAATCTAGGTAAGAAAAAAGAAACAATTTCTATTGAAGACCTTAAAATAGACTCATTCTTCTTTTCAAACATCAGAAAGCCTGATTTTCAAAGAGAAACTAACGAATGGGACAAAAATAGAATTTGTGAATTTATTAAGAGTTTTATTGAAGGCGATTTAATCCCAGCAATTATTTTGTGGCGAAGCACAGGGGGCTACCTATTTGTAATTGATGGTAGCCATAGATTGAGTGCTTTATCTGCTTGGGTAAATGATGATTACGGAGATGGTAAAATTTCAAAGCTTTTCTATGATGGGGTAATTTCTGATGAACAAATAAAGGTTGCTCAAGAAACACGAAAATTGGTCAACAAGACAGTCGGCTCATACGAAGATTTTAAGTTGGCTATTATACACCCTGATAAAGTTAAACCGGAAGTTGTCAAATACGCCAAAAATCTGGCAGCTGCAGCAATTCAGCTTCAATGGGTTGAAGGTGATGCAACTAAAGCAGAAAGTTCATTTTTCAAGATTAATCAACAAGCTGCACCAATTGATAAAACTGAGCTAAAACTTATTGAATCCAGGAAAAAGCCTAATAGCATTGCAGCACGTGCAATTATCAGAAGTGGTAAAGGTCATAAATATTGGTCATCTTTTTCAGATGAAATACAGCATCAGATACAAGAAATAGCTAAGGAAATTAATGAGGTACTTTTTTCACCTAAGTTGCAGACCCCAATCAAAACTTTGGACATACCAGTTGGAGGAAAACTCTATTCATCTCAAACTTTACCACTACTTTTAGATTTTGTGAATGTTGTTAATAATCTAGATTTTAATAACAAGGAAATTAATGATGATGTAACTGGTGAAGCAACAATACAAATTTTAAAAAATACCAGAAAGATTGTATATAGATTAAACAGTAATCATCCCTCATCTTTGGGTTTACACCCAGTTATATACTTTTATTCAAAAGATGGGCGATATAGAACAGTATCCTTCCTTGCTGTTGTTGATTTTGTAATGGAACTGGATAAAAGAAAAAAAATCAATGATTTCATTCAAGTACGAGAATATTTCGAGGAATGCATCATTAAATATGATTATTTGATTCAGCAGATTTATTTAAAATATAAGTCTGTTCAAAAAAGCTACAAAGATGTGTCAAAATTATTTCAGCAAATTGTGATTAATTTACAAGCTGGAAAAGCAATTGACAATTTTATAAATGAGATTATATCTAGCAATGATTTTCAGTATTTGACTATTCGTACAATAGATCAGGAAAATAATTCATCCGCAACAGATTTTAATACAAACAAAAAGAGTGAAATTTATATAAAAGATGCATTAATAAATGCACCAAAGTGTAAAATATGCAATGGTCTTATCCATAGAAACTCAATTTCGATTGATCATATACAGCGCAAGGAAGATGGCGGATTAGCAAGTGTAGATAACGGACAGATAACCCATCCATACTGTAATACAGGGTATAAAAATTAAGTTGTAAAATACATCTGCATTAGAGCATTTAGCTAATGGCGAGACTTGATACCAAATCATTCATCAGCATTGTTACTATAAACGCCAATTATCTAGTCTTAGTGAATAATCTAAATCTTGAATTCTTTGGTAATGTGATAAATTACCAGTAACTAAAGTTAGATTATGACTGATGGCAATTGCTGCAATCATACAATCAGGATAACCAATTCTTTTTCCGGTTGTCTCTAAATCAGCGTAGATTTTTCCTGCTAATACTGCTTCTGTCAAATCAAAGGATAATATTTCCTGTGAAGTCAGGATAGTTAAAAATTGCTGAAGGCGTTGTTATTGCTTACGTTTTTGCCAACCTTCTACAATTTCCATAACTGTAATTACAGAAATTGTATATTTATCAAATTGGTTTAGGTAATTATTGGCTTTGGCAATAATACGAGGATTTGCTCGTTTTATAATTTCTGAAAGAATATCTGTATCAAGTAGGGACTTTTCTCCTTTATTCATCTGATCCAGGATATCCTCTTTTTTCCATCGCCTCAGCAACAATTTCATCAACAATTTCTGGGACATCAGCATATAATCCCATTAATGGATCTTTTTTCTCCTGAATTTCTGCTAAACGCTCAATTACATAAGTAATCAATTCTGATAGAGTTGATTGATTGACTATTGCCAGAGTTTTTGCTCGCTCAAAGGTGAGTCTATCTAGTTCAAGTTCTATTTTTTCCATGATGTTTTAAACTCCCATATCAATTATTAGGGTCAATTAGCCTAGTATAACTCAGCATTAATGGCGGTGCAGTGGGGCACAAATATTTGTTAGAAGTGCAGAGTTGTTTGTTTGTAATGAAAAATTGGTGAATAAATTTCTTATCAATCTATAAAACTTAAATAATTCCTTGCATGATTTATGTTTAATGGAATTTTTTAATATTTCAAATTTGATAATTCAACACAATAGCTATCAATTAACATTATTTGCTAAGATTTGATTAGGCTTTTACATATTTTTGATGACTTTCGACCTTTCCAACTCTCTGATTCTCGATACAGCGCTTTCAGTATCTGGATTAACTGACTATATCCGCTTGCTGTTAGAGCAAGATGAACAATTACGGCAAGTTTGGGTAACTGGCGAAGTTTCTAGTGCTAACCACCATCGCAGTGGTTTATTTTTTACGCTGCAAGATACCGATCGCACCGCTGGAATTAAATGTGTGGTATGGAATAGCCAATTGCCAAAACTCGCCCAAATGCCAGTTGCCGGTGAGCAAATAATTATTTTGGGTAGTATTCGCTTATATCCACAACGGGGAGAGTATCAGTTATCAGTTTGGCAGACTTTACCTGCTGGTGTTGGTTTACAGGCGTTGCGCTATCAACAACTCAAAAATCGCTTGTTGGCTGAGGGGTTATTTGACGCGCAAAGAAAGCGATCGCTCCCCATCCACCCCCAAACGATCGCTGTTGTCACTTCCCCAACGGCTGCTGCTTGGGGTGATATTCAAAAAACTCTCAAGCAAAGGTATCCAGGTTTACACGTTTTATTTTCTCCGGCGACAGTACAAGGTGAGCAAGCACCAGAATATATCGTCAAAGCAATTGAGCGGGTGGAAAGAGATGGACGCGCCGAAGTGCTAATTTTATCGCGGGGTGGTGGCGCGGTGGAAGAGTTGGCTTGTTTTAATGATGAACGAGTGGTGCGATCGCTGGCTAGTTGTTCTATTCCGGTAATTACTGGTATCGGCCATCAACGGGATGAATCGTTGGCAGATTTAGTTGCAGATGTATGTGTGCATACACCAACTGCGGCGGCTGAAAGAGTTGTGCCAGCCCTTTCAGAGTTGTATACTGAGCATCGGCAGCGAGTTGTGGCTTTACATGAGGCGGTGCATGAATCTTGGGAAAATGCTGAGAATAAACTGCAAGGATTGCGAAACCGTTTGCGCCGTTTGCGGTTAGACCGGCAAGTGCAGCAGGAGGTGGAAAAGTTAGCTTGGAAGCGTCAGCATTTAGTGCAAATTACCACGGGGCGATCGCAGCAAGCAGCGCAGCATTTAGAATTATTACGGCAAAAGTTGGCTAGTCTTGACCCGAAAGCGGTGTTGCAGCGTGGTTATGCAGTGGTGAGAAGGGAAGATGGAGCGATCGCTCGTTCTGCGGCGGAGTTGGCTGTGGGGCAAGAGTTAGTGATTCAGTTGGGGCAGGGTGGGGTTAAAGTAAAGGTTGTGGAAGTAAACAAACCGCGAAGGCGCGAAGGACGCGAAGAGTTTAATGGTTAAACGTAAAAGTCCCTCTAGTTCTGATTTAGTAGAAGGTTGGAATTATGAGGCGAAGGTTGCTGAAATAGAGGGCATTATTACTCGCATTGAGGCGGGTGAGTTGGAATTGGAAGCGGTGTTTGACCAATTTGCAAGTGCTGTTGAGTATTTGCGTCAGTGTGAAAGTTTTTTGCAGCAGCGACAGCAGCAGGTGGATTTGTTGATTGAAACTTTGAGTGAAGAGTAGAAGCCAGAGTAGTTAAATTAGTCAGTTAAATATAATTAAAAAGCTAAAAAGAAATAATGTAAATCTCCGTTTTCAATTAATTAAACATTTCTGATTACTTGCCAGAGTTCCAATTAGGGGTTTGAGAAGCTGAGAATGACTGATGAGACGATTGATTTAACGAACTGCGATCGCGAACTGATCCACATTCCAAATCTGATCCAGCCTCACGGGGTTTTATTGGTTTTGCAAAATCCCACTTTGGAAATTCTTCAGGTGAGTAGCAATACCCAGGAATTTGTTGCGCGTCAACCAGAAGAATTGCTGGGTAAGCCTCTGTCATACTTATTCAATGCCAAGCAGATTAAGCTAATTCAACAATGTCTGGCGGAGGATTTTGAGAGCATCAATCCCCTCAACTTGTCTATCAAGCGTCTGAATAAATCAATCTATTTTGATGGTATTGTACATCGTTTAGATAGGATCGTTATTCTGGAATTGGAACTGAAACAAGCGAAGGGACAAATAGGCTTTTTTGACTTCTATCAACAGGTAAGAGGAACCATCACCCGCATTCAAAAAGCACCCACGCTACTGGAAATGTGCCAGATTGTGGTGACAGAAGTCCGGCGAATTACTGGCTTTGAACGCGTCATGGTCTATCAATTTGATCGGGAAGGGGCAGGCAGTGTCATCGCTGAAGACACCAATCAGGAAACGCCCTATCTGGACTTGCACTATCCGCCCTCTGACATTCCCAAGCAAGCCCGACAGCTATACATTCTTAATTGGCTAAGGCTAATTCCAGATGCCAGTTACCAGCCTGTCGCCTTAATTCCAGTGAACAATCCGGTAACGAATCAACCGCTCGATCTCAGTCTATCGGTGTTGCGGAGTGTTTCTCCGATTCATCTAGAGTATATGCAAAATATGGGCGTTGTTGCCTCTATGTCTATTTCCCTGATGCACGAAAAAAAGCTTTGGGGATTGATTGCCTGTCATCATTCTTCGCCCAAATATATTTCTTACAATATTCGCACTGTGTGCGAGTTTATTGGACAGGTGATGTCTGTGGAACTGGCAAACAAAGAAGCAAGTGAAGACATTGATTACAAAAGTCAATTGAAATCATTGCAAACTCAATTTGTTGAAGAGTTGTCTCAGGCTGAGTATTTCCTGGATGGTATGGTGCAACTAAAATCTCAATTACTTAATCTGGTCAGCGCCACGGGAGCGGCGATATGCAGTGGCAACCAGTGTATTCGAGTGGGTAAAACGCCATCTGAGGAAGATGTTCATACCTTACTCGACTGGATTAAGCCGCAGCTTTATCATAACTTGTTTGAGACGCGATCGCTCACGAAAAATTATCCTGCCGCCGAGTCATATAAAGCGATCGCCAGTGGGGTGTTAGCCCTGGAAATTTCTAGAGTTCATCACAATTACATTCTCTGGTTTCGTCCAGAAGTAATTCAAAGCGTGAATTGGGGCGGCAACCCCAACAAACCTGTAGAAGTTTTGTCAAATGGCAGTTTACGAATGTCTCCTCGCAAATCTTTTGCATTGTGGCAAGAAACGGTGCAAGGGTGTGCCCTACCTTGGAAACCTTGCGAAATTGAAGCGGTTACTGAACTGCGAAGCCTGGTTGTGGGTGTTGTGTTGCGGCAGGCAGACAAACTGGCATCGATGAATTTTGAATTACAACGGAGTAATGAAGAACTCGATTCCTTTGCTTACGTTGCCTCTCATGACCTAAAGGAACCTCTGCGGGGGATTCACAACTATGCCAACTTCTTAATGGAAGACTATGCAGACATACTGAATGACGATGGAATTGCCAAACTCCAAACCCTAGTGCGCCTGACGCAGCGAATGGAAGACCTGATCAACTCACTCCTCCATTTCTCCCGCTTGGGACGCGCCGAACTGATTCGGCAACCAGTGAATCTGAATGAGTTAGTGCAGCAGGTAATCAGCACTTTGACCATTGCCAGACCACAAAGCGAAGTCGAGTTTCGCATTCCTCAACCCCTAAAAAGCGTTCAATGCGATCGCGCTCAGATTAATGAACTCTTCAGCAACCTAATCAGCAACGCCATTAAGTACAATGATAAACCCCAAAGGTGGGTTGAAATTGGTTGCATTGAAGGGAATGGCGAAAGCAAAGTTGTTCCTACTTCTCTGACTTTCTACGTTCGTGATAACGGTATTGGCATCCCAGCAGAACATCTCGACAAAATCTTTCAAATCTTCCGCCGCTTACATGGAAGGGACGATTTTGGTGGTGGGACTGGCGTAGGGTTAACCATTGCCCGCAAAATTGTGGAACGGCATGGTGGTAGAATTTGGGTGGAATCTACCCCAACTCTTGGCAGTACCTTTTACTTTACCCTGTCGGCGGAGGCAGACGTATGACTCAGATTTCAGCCTCCCTAATCCAGCAAACGCCAATACTTTTAATTGTGGAGGACAGCAACGAAGACTTTGAGGCACTGCAAAGATTTTTAGGGCGATCTTCCATTGCGATCGCCATCCAACGGTGTGTAAATGGGGAACAAGCCTTAGCGTTTCTTTACCGGACTGGCAGCTATGTTGAACGCGAAAGTGCGCCCCGTCCCGGCTTGATTGTCCTTGACTTAAACCTGCCCGGAACCGATGGCCGAGAAGTGTTGCGCCGGATTAAACAGGATGACAACTTGAAAATGATTCCAGTGGTGGTGTTTACTACCTCTAACAATCCCAAAGATATTGAAGTATGTTATCAATATGGTGCTAACAGCTATATTGTTAAGCCAATCAATTTTGCTCAACTGAAACGAGATATTCAGATGCTAGTGGAATATTGGTTTGAAGTGACGACACTGCCTGATTTGCCAGAGTATTAGTCATATTATGAAGACCGCAGGGGGTAGGGGGAGATGAGGAGGACAAGGAGGACAAGGAGGACAAGGGGGAATTATTAAAATTAAGTCTCTCCCTTGTCTCCCCCCTCTTCCTTGTCTCCCTTGTCTCTTTTCTATACCCTATTTGGCCAATACTTCGGCTTACCTCGACTTCGCCCTTCGGCTACGCTCAGGACAGGCTCGGCACAAGTCGCTCAGTACAAGTGCCCAATGCCCCATTCCCCATTCCCCCTGCCTCTTCGTTGGAACTCAGCCATTCCTGCCAATCAGAGTTGCAATTGCCTTGACTAACTCATCTGGTTCAACGGGTTTAGACAGATGCCTTTGAAATCCTGATGCGATCGCTTGTTGCTGGTTGATTTCTCCCGCATAAGCAGTTAAAGCGATCGCGGGAATCTGTTTAGCTTGCTTTGGCTGTAATGCTCTAACTTGGCGGATCAGCATATAGCCATCTGTCTCTGGCATTCCAATATCACTGAGCAAAATATCTGGTTCTGACTCTGCTAATGCTTGCAGTGCTTCTTTTGCTGATGCCACAGCAATTACCCTTGCCCCAGCCTGTTCTAGCACAAATGTATGAAACTCACGGGTATCATCGTCATCGTCCACCACTAAGATTTGAATGCCTGTAAGGATTTCAGCTGTAGAAGAGGCATTTAAAGGATCAATGTTTATCTGTTGTTTTGGGGTTAACTCTTTTTTAATCAAGGGGAGCCTAACTCTAAAAATAGCTCCTTGTCCTTCCCCTAAACTTTCTGCCCAAATCGTGCCACCATGTAATTCTATCAAATGACGGACAATTGCTAACCCTAACCCCAGACCACCAAACCTTCGAGTTGTCGTGCCATCCGCCTGACGAAAATATTCAAATACATGAGGGAGAAATTCCGGGCTGATCCCTTTACCTGTGTCGCTGACGGTAATTTGAGCTTGAGAATCAATGCGTTCGAGTTGAATATTAATTTTTCCTTCTTCAGGAGTGAATTTGACGGCATTCGATAACAGATTCCAGATTACTTGTTGTAAGCGATCAAAATCACCCAAAACTTGCCCCAAAGAAGCATCCAGTATTGTCTGAATTTGAATATCTTTAGCTTCTGCTGCCAAACGGACTGTCTCCAATCCCGCCTCAATCACCAGTATTAGGTTGACGGGAAACATCTTCAGGTTGAGCTTGCCTTGTAAGATCCGAGAGACATCGAGCAAATCTTCAATTAGTTGAGCTTGTAATTTAGCATTCCGCTCGATGGTTGCGATCGCTTTTTTGATCTCTGCTGGTTGAAATTCACGGGTTTGTAAAAGTCTTGCCCAACCAAGAATGGGATTGAGAGGCGATCGCAATTCATGGGAAAGCACCGCCAAAAACTCATCTTTAATCCGGTTAGCTGTTTCGGCTTCAGTTCTAGCAGCTTGCTCAAGTTCCAGGAGGCGATCGCGTTCGGCTTCTGCTGTCTTCCGTTCTGTAATATCAATTACTGAGCCAATGTAACCTTTAAATTGACCATCCACCCCAAACCAAGGATTAGCAGCATCGATTGTCCAGCGATACTCGCCGTCTTTGCGCCGTAAGCGGTATTCCATACGGAAAGCCTCACACAGCTTGCTAGCTTCCAGGAAAATATTCCTAACGTCATCGTAATCTTCGGGATGTACGGCGTTCAACCAGCCAAATCCCAGACCCGTTTCTTCGCTTTGATCGGTAAAGTCATACCAGCTTTTGCTCAGATAGGTGCAGTAGCTACTGGTATCTGTTACCCAAACCATGAACGGAGCATTATCAGCCATGTTGCGGAACCGTTCTTCGCTTTCACGAAGTGCTTTCTCTGCCTGTTTGCGATCGCTGATCTCTGTAACAAAGACGCTTACTCCTTCACCAAAGGGGTAAACGCGATTCTCAAACCAGCGTTGCCAAGGGGGATAAAAGTATTCAAACTGAACAACCGTCTGTTGTGCCATCGCCCAATGAACCTGGGTATAAAACTCGCTTTTGGCCACATCTGGAAACACTTCCCAAATGATCCGATCTAGCAACTCTTCCTTTTGGATGCCCACAACTTCTGCGACGCGATCGTTGACAAAGGTATAACGCCACTCCCGATCCAACACAAAAAATTGGTCTTGGATGCCAGCAAGGACAGTCTCTAGGTGTGCTTTTGCCACCTCAGCTTCAATTCGTAGACCTTGCTCTCGTTGCATTCCCTCTTCGCGGAGACGAGCCATTTTTAGGGCTGCCTCTACCCGCGCCAACAATTCCCGAGCCGAGAACGGTTTAATTAAGTAATCATCGGCTCCCGCTTCTAAACCTTCCACCCGTGCCTCTTCCCCCGCCCGCGCCGACAGCAGAATGATGGGAACTTTTTTCGTTTGCGGATCGGTTCGTAATTCTTGCAGCAGTCCAAAGCCATCTAATCCAGGCATCATTACGTCCGTCAGTACCAAATCTGGGACACGCCCACGAGCAGCATCCAAAGCAGCTAAACCGTCCGCCACTGATTCCACCTCATACTGCTGACTTAACAGTCGCTTGACATAATCGCGCATATCTGCATTATCGTCAGCCAGAAGAATTCGGGCAGAGGTGCGGAGGGGCAGGGGGGCAGGGGAGGCAGAGGGGGTAGGGGAAGAATTTATATATGTGTAGTCTTCTTGAATTATTTCTTCTCCCCCTGCTTCTCTTCTCCCCCTGCTCTCTTCTTCCGGCAGCCAACGCAGAGCTTCTTCTAGATAGGGTATTGCACCTAATGCAGTTGAAGCTAAGGTTCGAGGGGCGCTAATCCGGTCTAGAGGCAAATGAGCATATCCCGTTGGAATTGATACAGTAAAGCAACTACCTGCTCTTAAAACACTTGTCGCCATGACTGTTCCGCCATGCATTTGCACCAATTCTTGCACCAGTGATAATCCAATTCCTGACCCTTCAAAAGTTCGTCCTTGCGCCCCTTTGACGCGGTGGAATCGTTCAAAAAGATGGGGGATTTCTTCGGCTGGGATACCGATTCCTGTATCTTTAACTACAAACTCAATATGTTCGTTTGCCCACTGCAAGCTTACCGCGATTTTTCCAGCCATCGTGAACTTGAAGGCATTCGAGAGCAGGTTAAGAACAATCTTTTCCCACATTTCCCGATCTACATACACTGGTGCTGGAAGGGAAGGACAATTGACTGATAATTCCATCCCTGCGCGTTCTACTGCTGAACGAAATACACTCGCTAGTTCTGCTGTGAAAGTAGCTAGATCGGTTGGTTCATAAGAAGCTTGAACCCGTCCGGCTTCGATGCGCGAGAAATCTAGCAGGCTGTTGACCAGTTTTAGCAGCCGGAGTCCATTCCGTTGCACCATTTCTAACTGCTCTCGTTCGTTGGCTGGAAGCAGAGTGGCACAATTAGCTAAGGTTTCCTCTAATGGCCCCAACATCAGGGTCAGAGGGGTACGAAACTCGTGGCTGACGTTGCTGAAAAAAACAGTTTTAGCGCGATCAATTTCTGCCAAGGCTTCGGCGCGTTTGCGTTCTTCCTCGTAAGCTTGGGCGTTGGCGATGCTGGCTGCAATTTGAGCCGCAACTAAATCGATGAATCTTCTGTAATTATCGTCGAATAGCCTGAAGGGATTCAACCCAGCAATTAATATACCAGCTTTTCCTGTCTGACCGGATGGTGCAATTGGCACTGCGATCGCTTGATGGGGCGATCGCTCCCAAACACCACAGGGTAAGCTACTAAAAGACACTTCCAAATTAGAAATCAGTTTTGCCTGATGCGTTCTGATAACTTCCGCAAAGGGCCAAACTGAATCAGAATCCAGATTGACTGTTTCAGGAGCGGCTACATGATTCTGCCCGATGCCGCACGTTCCAGCCAGAAAAACTTCCTGCTGATCTGGATCAACCAGATAAATCATTGCGAAAGGGAGGTCGTAGGGGTTGCTCTCCAGACAATTTGCACTCAGTGTACAGGCTTCATCGAATGTTCGCGCATCTGCTGTCTTCGCCGCTAGGTCGCGCAAAAGTGCTAACTGACGCTCACCAATTATGCGCTGAGTGTCATCTGTATTTGCACAGATGATCCCACCTGTTTCACCCTGGTCATTAGGAACTGGGCTATATGAAAAAGTATAATAGGTTTCCTCCGGGTAGCCGTTGCGCTCCATAATTAGCAGCAGCCCTTCGTCGTAAGTGCCCTCGTTATTCAATATTGCTGATTCAGCGCGAGGCCGAACCTGATCCCATATTTCCCGCCACACGCAGGAAGCTGGCTGCCCAAGTGCTTCTGGATGTTTGCCGCCAATAATAGCCTTGTAAGCGTCATTATAAAGGTTTATCAGTTCTTCGCCCCACCAAACAAACATAGGTTGGCGGCAAGTCAGCATAATTCGCACGGCAGTTTTTAAACTCTGCGGCCACTGCTGTGTTGGGCCAAGGGAGGTTTTTGACCAGTCACATTCTCGCATCCTAGCACCCATTTCACCCCCGCAGATAAGGAAATTTGCGTCGGCGTTGCTTGCTGACGTTGACTCGTTCTTCATTAATTCCTCTCGGTTGGTCATGCGTCGGTTACAGGCTACATCGGTGGTCGTCTTTTCGTCAACATATCATCTACATTAGACTTTGATGCTCCTAAAGAGTCATTTTAGAGGATATTCAAAGACATATACAATTGAAGAAGAATTCAGCTATTCTGAATGGGCTAAACCCCCGCTACCGCTAACAGGAGCGGAGCCGGAGACGCTCCGCCTCCGGTCAGAATAAATCAGTCGGGGATTCAGACCCGCGACTATCTTGAAGACCACCAAATCGTAGATTTGGTGGTCTTCAACCCGGTTATTCATCCGCCAGTCATACAGAATTCATTCTGAACGCGAAGAGCGTGCCGGAGGCATTATTCTGTTAGCGATAGCGGGGCGTTTAGCCCGTCCTGACTCCTGAATTCTGTTCGATAATTTTCAACTGTTTTATTTTTTGTAAATCAAAAAAACTGAACCAATTGGCCCAAGATTTTCTACATAAGTCTTCTGGTTATAATGCAATCCTGGAGACATCCCTCCATCAAATAAAATCCCTTCTTGAATATTACCTAAACAGTTATTACTAGCAATGCCTTGTAGGACATTATCAAACATATTTGGCAATAACTCTTGATTAAGTTGAGATAATTCAATCTCTGAATGAGCTTTCAAATCATTAACTAATAGTATTACATAACCTTGATTAGTGATAGCTGCCAGAGAACGATTAGTCGCATTTTTACAAGCAAATTCTCCCAAATCTTGACAAATATCTTTAAACTTACCCTGACGATAGAATCTGCCATTACCGCCCACTAAATTATAATTGAGAATATCGTTCTCTCTTCTACCGGCTTGGATAGTAGCCTGCCTTTGGTTGGGTGTACCTCCTGATATCCCAAAGGAAGAACGCTTGTTTTTAAATGCTCCTGAATACTCTACACCACGAGAGACATTTAAGCCTTGTGGTTTATTATCAGTACCTATGTAGTCGGCATTAATTGCGGCAATGGGTAGCTGTCCGTTTAATTTGGCATTCTCATCGCTGATGAGTTCATGAAACTGTTTTGGAATGTATTCTTTACGCAGTTTACCTTTGGCATCTTTGGCGTAGAGTTTATGAGATAGACCAACATTAACTTTAAAATCTAATTTTGCTGATTTTGGATTAAAAATAATCACATTATTAATACCTTTGGAATTTTTTTTACCTTGATTATTGGTTTTAAAAAAATCGATACTGAATTTAGGATCTTTGCCAGGGCAAGTTTTAGATGCTTTGGGGACTGAATTTGCTTCAATCTGTTGACAACCTGATAACAAGCTTGCACCAATTATCGAGATAAATAATAAAAATAATTTTTTTGTTGACATATAATACAAAAAACCGCTACAGAATTACTATAGCGGGGAATAATTTAAAATGTAAGGATTCAGAAGTCAGGAGCGGAGCCGGAGACGCTCCGCCTCCGGTCAGAATCCAGAATGATTAGAAAATCAAGGGTGCTATAGCTTCTTAATTTTGTTCAAATTATTAAGCTTGGGTTTCAAAGTCTTCTTAATTCTGACTTCTGGATTCTGGATTCTGAATTCTTGCTTTAAAGTTTCAGTCTGAAATTAATCTGATAACCACAGCTTAAGAGAACCATTCTAAAACAGCTTCTTCTTTGGTGTTAGTATTCCGAGATGGTGTCTCACGATTAAATTTCATCTGAATTGACCGGGTTTGCTCACCATCCGCAGCTACAGCCAAAATTGGATAGTCAATTAAACCATCTTGGAAGGACATTTGAAAGCGGAATGTCCCATCTGGATTTAGCTGAATTGGACGGCCGCCAATGGTTACGGTAGCGTCGGGTTCAGTTGCACCGTAAACTATCAATTCTGCATCGGCGATTAACCAGAACTTTCGCGGACGCACTGGGACGGCGGAAGCGGAGAAGCCAACACCTGACATTCCTGCACCGGAAGCGGTTAAGCCTGAGACGGTGGGAACTGCCCACATACCTACACCAGATGGGAAAATGTAGGAACTAAGGGCTTGTTCTGGACGCGCTGAACCTGGTACTTGATGCTGAGAACCGAAGATAGAACCAGCAACCCGTAGTGCTTCGGCAGATTCGGCTAAACCAAAGATTTGGTCGTAGATAGGATTGCCGTTGGTATTCACAGCATTACCATTGGCGGTAGTAGCTGCAATCTTTTTGGCGGGGGGAACTAGTTCGTACTGAGTCTTAGCGCGCAAATCTTCTTCAAAGTTGACAGTGATGAAGACATCTTCAATCCAGTCTGAAGGATAGACGGGGGGAATATGTACTTTAGTAGAACGAGCTAGTACTAACCAGCGACCATCAGCAGCACGATAGCCGATATCTATCACATAATCGCGATCGCTAACTGGAACTGGTAAATACCATTCTCTAGCTAGTTCATCAGCAGGATATTCTTGAATGCTGTGGGGACTTTGGTATTCGATATTGATGTCGGTGACATCATAAATCCGTAGTGCGAGTTGTTGTCCCCCTTGGCGGCGCAGTTCCTCTTTATGTTCATTGGGGATATCCCAGTAAGTATAAGCCCACTGTGGATCGCGCGGTAAGAGGACAATCCGGCTGTCACCATAGCCAGAAGGCAAATCTGCGAGTCCTTCATCAACATCAGCTAGAGATCCACCTGTACGATCTTCCTGACCTAATTCAAACTTAGCAGCTTCCACGGTTTCCTGTGCCTCCAATGAACGAGATGGACTGAGCAAAGTTTTGCTTCGCTGGACTTCTAAAATTGATGCCAGCAATTGTGATTTACGCATTCGGCTATAGCGAGAGATGCTATATTCGCTAGCAACTCTTCGTAGTTGCCGTAAGGTCATCTCTTCTAGTGGCGGGCGTTCTTTTGCCATTAATTTGGCCTCCAGTAGTGTAAGCGGTAAATGATTTCCCCTGGTTAAAGAATGCTATGTAAAAGCTCATCCACATCCAGATGAATTTCTTATTACTGACTCCTGGTGTTGCCCAGTTTTAAGTTTTTTAATCTGTTTTTAAATTGAGGTAACTTCTAACTAATTCCTGGTTATGCCAAAGTTAGCATTTCTTTGGGATCGAAGAAGTTCTGTTTGTTAAGTCAATATTAACCACTAAGCATATCTAGGGATCAAGTGGTTTCTATAGCTTTTTTACGTATATTACGAATTTATAAGCTTTTCTGGGATCTTATTGTCATGAAACTATGACATTTTGAGCTAGCATCGTATTGCCGCTAGTGGCAATGTCAAGTTTTCATGATATTTGGCTGTGAGTTAGCTAAAAACTGCAATTTACAAGGAAGGGGGCAGGGGGGCATTAAGAAGAGACAAGGGAGAGGGGGGAGACTTGTCCTTTCAAGGGTAGGTATTTAAAAATCAAGCAGTGGAGAAGGTAATTTGAGAGACAACGATGGAAGACACTATTTTGAAAATTGCGTCGTGCAACATGAGTTTGTGGTAGCTTATCTAAACTAGTAATGGACAAATTAGCATCAACAGCACCTCCAACACTAACCTGTCATAAAGTAGCGACTCCCTCATCCCCAATTCAATCATGTGGACTCAAATCGACACCCATATTACCCAAGTGACTGGCGAAAAATTTCAGAGTCAGCAACGGCGATCGGTTGGTGGCGGATGTATCAACCAAGGTTATGCTGTTTCTAATGGTGAGATTATCTACTTTGTCAAGCTGAACCTTGCATCCCAAATTGCCATGTTTGAGGCTGAGGCATTGGGTTTAAAGGAAATGCTAGCAACAGCTAGTATTCGCATCCCCAAACCTATTTGCTGGGGTGTAGCTGATAATTCTAGCTACATGGTGCTGGAATGGTTAGAACTTGGTAATGGCAACAGCAATTCGTGGGAAGAGATGGGGCGCAAGTTGGCGACGATGCATCAAGCTAGCAGTAGTCAAGGTTTTGGTTGGAAAATTAACAATACCATTGGTTCAACGCTCCAAATCAATACTTGGACAGCAGACTGGACAGAATTTTATCTTAAACATCGCCTGGGTTATCAATTTCAGTTAGCAAGGCGACGGGGAGGAAATTTCCCCCAGGAAGAAAAATTACTAGCAGCTATCCCTGAACTATTGGCGCACCAGGTGCAACCTTCTTTAGTGCATGGCGATTTATGGGGTGGAAATGCTGGATGTACCAACTCAGGAGAACCCGTGATTTTTGATCCGGCAACTTATTTTGGCGATCGCGAAGTTGATATTGCCATGACAGAATTATTTAGTGGGTTCCCCGCAGCTTTTTACAAAGGTTATAACGAAGTTTTTCCTTTAGATGCAGGCTATGAGCAGAGAAAAACACTCTATAACCTTTATCACATTTTGAATCACTTCAATTTATTCGGGGGCGGTTATGCTTCCCAAGCGAACCGGATGATTGAGCAGATTCTGCGCTAACTACAGCATTTCATTAACTCGTAGCGGATTTCATTTGGCAATACTGTGCATTGTGAATGCGTTGCCTTGCATTGTGAATGCGTTAACTTGCATTGTGAATGCATCGGCTTGCATTGTGAATGCGTCGGCTTGCATTGTGAATGCGTCGGCTTGCATTGTGAATGCATACTCTTGAAAAAAACAGGAAGGTGATTATTGCTTGTAGACTGATGCTACCTTAAAGCCACCATTTGATTTACCATCACCACCAAGACCAACATCCCTAAAATCGTCATTAATCCCGCCGGCATAAACTTACGTGTTTTAGCTAGTCGAACTGCAAAAACTACCACTAAAACAGCAGTAACTAACACTGCTAAAATTGAACCCCAGGTTTGTCCTTGGAGTTGAAAGTAAGCGGCAAGTATTAGCAATAAACCGCTAATGCCACCACTTAACAGTGAAACCCTACTTCTAGCTTGAATATAGCCAATAATGCCACCAGCGATCGCTAATATGCCGTAGGCGAAAGCAGCAATTATACTTAAATTCATTGTTAAAACATCTGTAGATTTTGACTTTACTGCCAAGGTCAGCAGACAATTTACCATAGCTAAATAGCTACATCACACAGTTGATAAGAGGCAAGGGAAAAGCTACAAACCCATTGTGGGCAAAAGCTCCCTGCTCCCCTGCTCCCTGCTCCCCTGCTCCCTGCTCCTTGCTCCCCTGCTTTTTCACTGATGGATAATCAAGCGATGCCAATAACAAGTACTTCTTCATATACAAAAGTCCAATATCTCCAGCGTCAAGCAGCCTCACTTTTACTGTACCAGTCTGTTCTCCAAGGCGAAGTGGGGATGGCATTTCTGGAACTGTTGCAAGCTATACGTTACACCGATTCCGATGCACGGGGTTGTCTCCAAGCCTACGGTAGTTACTTCCACGCTTTGGCTGCTAAAAATCAAACCTGGGAAGACTATTTAATTACTCAACTTCTCTTCTCTAAGAATCCTTTTACAAAACTGGCCCAAGTGAAAGAATTTAAAGAATTGCCCCCAGCTTTATTAGCAGCAGTACAGCATGATTTACAAATATTGCAAAGTCTTTATGAATGTAGCAGCGCCTCTTTGAGTGAGTGGATACAAAGCGTAGCTCACATGCCGATTTCGCCAGTAGTGTGGTATAAAGAGCAAGAATTGGTAGGAGTAGAGACAAAGTTCGCTACATATCTACAAGAATTAGATAATTGGGGTGATGCTGTAGAAGAGTTAGCGGCTTATTATCGGCAATGTGGCTCTGGTTTATTTGCAGAATATCGCGCTTTACGTTGGCAAGCTGGGCAGTTTATCGGTATCCCATATTCTGATCCGGTTAAGCTGAGTGCGCTTGTAGGTTACGAGTCTCAAAGAGATGCTTTGCTAAAAAATACAGAGTTTTTATTATCAGGAGAGATGGCACTCCATGTATTACTTTACGGTAGTCGCGGTTCTGGCAAATCTTCTTTAGTGAAATCTTTGTTAAATGAATATAGTAATCGCAGCCTCCGCTTGTTAGAAGTAACAAAATCTGATTTAAAAGACTTACCAGAAATTGTGGAACATTTACGAGGAGTGTCACAAAAATTTATTATCTTTGTTGACGATCTTTCCTTTGAAGAAGATGATGATGCCTTTAAAGCGCTCAAGGTAGTTTTAGAAGGTAATTTAACCGCGCGGCCGCAAAATGTAGTTGTGTATGCGACTTCCAATCGCCGCCACCTGATACGGGAATTTTTTGTGGATAGACCTACTCCCAAGGATAATGAGGAAATCCATGCTTGGGATACGATGCAGGAGAAACTTTCGTTTAGCGATCGCTTCGGTTTAACCTTGACCTTTGAACCAGCCGATCAAAAAACTTATTTGAAGATTGTACAACATCTAACGGCACAAGCTGAAATTAATATTACCCAAGAAGAGTTGGAGTTTCAAGCATTACAGTGGGCAACTCGCCACAACGGACGTTCTGGACGCACAGCAAGACAATTTGTTGATTTTTTAAAAGCAGATTTAAGACTTTTTCATGCAAATAACAATACATCCAATACTTCTGATTAAAATTAATTTATTGATGATTACACTTTCTTATTAGTTAGATAACAATATTATGCACCCGTAACTAAAACTATATATTTCAGAACTACTATGATACAAAACCTTAGAAAAATGTCTTACTTAACCAAACAGAACAACCTGTGTATTCTAATTACGAATTACGAACTTGTACTGAGCGAAGTCGAAGTATTACGAATTACGAATTAGTATGAGAGTTACTTATTTTGATAATTTCACTACGCTAAAAACGAGCAATATGCAATCAGTAACGATCAGCAATCGATTTATACTAGGAATAGTTGCCTTTAGTGTGAGTTTTGGTCTTAGTCTCGTCCCCAGCTGGGATTTCAATAAAGCTTTTCTCACAGGTTTAATTACTGCCGCTACTATCTATGCAGCAGCATTATTCGTAGATAAGCGGCGGAGAAATTATGAAATGTTTGTTTTAGGTTCTCTCCGCAAACGAATTAAAGAAATGGAGGAATTGAAAGCTCGTGTTGTCAGAGAAATAAATCAAATCGAACAACATCATAATTTATTATATGCAGAATCACAACAACTGCAAAATCAAGTCACAGAAAGTCGTAACCAAAGGGATAGTTTACATCGGGAATTAAGAACATTCGCAGGACAAAAAAAACAGCTAGAAACTGAAATAAATACTCTGCAAACTGAAATTAATAACTTGCAGAAAAATCAAACAGAATTGAACAATGCTTTTTCTATACTCACAGCAGAGAAGCGTCGTCTAGAGTCGAATTGTAATGTATCCCGTGCTGAAATCACCCAATTGCAAAGCCAAATTTCCGAACTCCAGCAAGAGAAACAAGAAGTTGAAAGTAATTTAACTCTTTTAGGCAGACTCAAACCCCAATTAGAAGAAAAACTATACGAACTACGAATTGCAATTCAAGAGTTAGAAGTTGAGACAACCCAAAAAAATCAGTTATTGGTAGCGACAAAAACCGAAAGAGAAAATATCCAAATCATCCTGCATTCTTCACAAACCCAACTAGCAGAACACAAAGCCGAATTACAGCAGTTGCAAGGGCAAATTTCATTATTGCAAGAAGAACGAGATTCATTGCAAAATCAAGTATGGGAATTACTCCAACAACTAGAAACATTTAATCAAGAACCTTTAGTTGATAATTCCCAAGAAGATGATACTGAATTGTTTCCCTTTTCTGAAATAATGGAAACTACAGCAGTCATAGACAATTCGGAAATTGATACATCAGAGAATATACCTGAAGAATGGACTAATTTTTTAGAAAAGCTCCCAGAATACGAACTACAAGTATTAAAAGCTATAGTTGAACAAGATAATCCCAAAGCTGCTATAAAAAAAATTGCCGAAGCAAACATCACTATGCCGAATCTTTTAATCGATTCTATAAATGAACGGGCAAATGATACTATTGGAGAATTAATAATTAACTCAGATTCGGCAATTCCAGAAGTTTACCATGAGCATATTACCCATGTCAAAAAAATGATTGCAATGCATGAAAGTCTCATGGCTAGACATACATCGTCAAACTAAAATATTATTGCCGTCGTAAGATTAGTAGTAAGGTAAATGTGTACCTTACCTATTTACTGCGTGCTTATGCGTTTAGAATAAAGTGAAGTGTAATACATGGCAAAACTCAAAATCTCGAAAAAAATCTCCACTGCTTTAATTAATTCCCTTGGTGCGGGGGTAGTACCAAGATTGGGAGTTGAATATATCGCAGTAGGTCGAGAAAAAGAACTAAAAAGCCTATTACAAAATCTTGATGATATTGCCGAAGGTGTAGCAGCGTTTCGCTTTATAATTGGTAACTACGGTTCCGGGAAAAGTTTTTTACTGCAACTAATTCGTAACCGCGCTATGGAGCAAGGTTTTGTAGTAGCGGATGCTGATTTATCCCCTGAACGCCGATTAGCTGGAAGCAACAATGAAGGTGTAGCCACCTATCGAGAATTGATGAGCCACCTAGCTACAAAAACTCGTCCTGATGGTGGTGCTTTAGTCTCGATTTTAGAAGGATGGATTAATAAAATTCAACAAGAAGTAGTTAAAGAAACTGAAATGCGTCCCAATGACGATGGTTTTGATGACAAAGTTGAATCAAAAATTAGAGAAGTAGTTCAGTATATTGAAGACTTAGTTCACGGTTTTGATTTTGGTAGCGTGATTATTGCTTATTGGCGTGGCTACCGATTGGATGATGATGATTTAAAAAATGCGGCGATGCGCTGGTTGCGTGGAGAATTTACTACTAAAGTTGAGGCTAAGGCTGCTTTAGGAGTGCGCGTCATTATTGATGATGATAGCTGGTATGACTATATAAAACTATTTGCGAAATTTGTCGCTGAAATTGGTTATAAAGGACTTTTAATTATATTTGATGAAGCCGTACATTTATATCAAATATCTACTACAGTCACGCGAGAAAAGAATTATAATCGACTCCTGACCATGTTTAACGATACCATGCAGTGCAAAGCAGAACATCTTGGCATTGTTGTTGGTGGAACAACCAAATTTTTAGAAGACCCCAAACGGGGACTTTTTGCAGACCAAGCTTGGCAAAGACGCACAAAAGAAAGCCGTTTTGTTGCCCAAGCTAATGTTCAAGAACATTCTGGGCCAGTGATTCGGCTAAATCCGTTGAGTGAAGGAGAAATATTGACGCTTTTGCAACGTTTAGCTGAGATTCATGCACTCAATTTTGGGTATGAACAGACTTTGACAAATCGTGAGTTGAAGGAGTTTGTACAAGAAATTATTAATCGCTTGGGTGCAGAAGCATTAATGACACCAGGGGAAATTGTGCGAGATTTTATGAGTGTGCTGAATATTCTTCACCAAAATCCAGGAATTGCGTTTGCTGAATTAATTCATGGCTCTAAATTTAAACCTACTGCTATGGGTAAAGATGCAAATGTGGATGAGGATGGCGCAGCAGAATTTAGTTTGTGATTAATGATAAAGACACTCAACTTTATCGCTTTTATAGCTTTCCTGCTTGCTTCTAACCTACTGGAAGATTATAGGACTAGCCCTTTCAAGGTGACTAGTAACATCTCTTTCCTTCTCTCTGCGTTCTCTGTGCCTCTGCGGTTTAAAAGTAATTTATTTAACCACAGAGACGCAGGGAACACAGAGAAAATATGAATTATTGTCCAAAAATTTCACCACATTGAAAGTGCTAGTCCTAAATTACTTATGTGCTGAAATAGGACAAAATTAAAGCGTCAATTAACAAACAATGTTGTATCAACTAGCGCGTCGAGTCGTACTTTCTCCTTGACATTACGGATGTAGCAGATAGCTTAAGTCTGTTTCCTACTTCAGAATTTCTTTACCCCGCGTTATCATCTGAAAAAGATAAAACTTTTGTGAGCGTGGGGAGGTTTTCTCGCTTAGGGAGTTCCGACAACTAAATCATCCCGTAAAATAGACAGGTGAAAACCCTGCCTCATGTAAAATACGGGAAAATTTTTAGAAATTCCTCAAGACTCAGGATTCGCTATTTATCTGCTCACTCAGGACTCAGGACTCTTTATGTTAGCAGGCACAATTTTGCAAGATGGAAAATATACCCTAATTCAAGAAATAGGGCGGGGTGGCTTTGGTATTACATTTAAAGCTACCCATCGCTACTTGGGCCAGGAGGTGGTGATGAAAACCATCAATGAACGGCTGCGACAACATCCTGATTTTGCGAAGTTTGAGCGCCAATTCCAAGATGAAGCCAGACGATTAGCTACGTGTATTCATCCAAATATAGTCCGAGTCAGTGACTTTTTTGTGGAAGCTGGACTGCCTTACATGGTGATGGAATACATTCGTGGTGAAACCTTGGGAGATGCATTTGTATTACCAGGAATAAGTTTGCCTGAAGCCACAGCAATTCATTACATCCGGCAAATTGGAGCAGCTTTACAGGTAGTACATAACAATGGTTTGCTGCACCGAGATGTCAAACCAGATAATATTATTCTTCGTCAAGGAACACAAGAAGTAGTACTAATTGATTTTGGCATTGCCAGGGAATTTAATGGCAGTGTCAGACAGACTCACACTGGTCTAGTTTCTGAAGGCTATTCTCCAATTGAGCAGTATTTGACGCAAGCGCCGCGCACACCCGCCACAGATGTTTATGGTTTAGCCGCAACTTTGTATGCACTGTTGACAGCACAAGTTCCTATACCAGCATTATTGCGCGATCGCGAACAAATGTCTTCCCCCCGCGAACTGCAACCACACTTGAGTGCTGCTGTCAACCAGGCAGTAATGCGCGGGATGGCGGTGGAGTCTCGTTTTCGTCCAGCGACAGTTGCCGAGTGGTTACAACTGCTACCTGGAAATGAGGGTATGACACCGCAAGCCTTAGCAACTTATGCAGTCCCAACTGTCAATTTATCTGCCCAACAATCTGCAACTTTACTTGGGAAAACTGCCCAAAATCGTCTTCATAAGCCATCTGTGTTGGCACAGCCCAACCCAGGCATCGCTAAAGAAAATCTACTAGCAAAAAAACCGGGTTCATCTCAAATACTCATTGGTATAGGTGTAGCCTTGGTTGCTGCTACAGCAGGTTTTGGCATCACTAGCATTTTACCCAAATCTCAGCCGCAGCCAACCACAAAGCCGCTTTTTGAACAGCCTACTCAACAACCAGCCGCGAAAGTACCTAGCTTAGAAAATGGTGAAAAAACTAACACCACCTCAAGAACAGAATCAGCACCTCTTTCTAATTCCAAGCAGCGCCGACGGAATCGCCGTTCTTCCCCCGAAGAAACTCCTAGCAGCTCTCGAGGAGAATCACAACGGGGCGATTTGAAGAAATCTGCACCTGCACCTAGCGTTTCCTCCACACCCTCGCTAGTGGAAAAACTCCGAGCTATCCGGTCATCTCGTAGTGCTTCCCCCGCACCATTGCCACAAAATAACTCACCCGCTTCTAATCAGAATTCTGCTTCCCCTGAATCGGTAATTCCGTCAAATTCTGTGGTTATACCAGCAGCACCACCGCCACAATCCAAACAGTCAGATCCTTCTGCTGTAGTAGTACCAACACTGGAAAAGCAAAATCCACCGAGTGATAATCTACCACAGAGCGATCGCAAATTGCCGGAAAAGCTACAAGATGACAATAATTAGTAAATTTTAGATTTTTTCTTCAATCCAAAATTCATCTCAACGTTTATTTCCTCTTCTGTACAACAACTTCCCCCTTCTTATTAATCTTCACCGGATTTTTGGGAAAAGCTTGATTATTCAAATCACGCATAAGTCTCACAGTCTGAAAATACCGATCAATTTGAGGAATTCCTTGCCTATCCATTCGCACAGGGATAATTTTACTTGATACCAAATCTCCCAGAGAGTTGAGTTTAACTTCTAAAATCATAGAGTCACCTGTCTGGGCATTTGTAGATAAAGTCCGATATCCTAGAAAGTTTCCTAAAGAATAGGCAATAATTTTTCCCTTATAAATTTCCATCGCTCTCGGAACATGAGGCCCATGTCCTAATACTAAATCTGCACCCGCATCAATCATTTTTCGAGCAAACTGGATTGAATTACCTCGGTTTTCTCCATAAAAAAACTCTGTCTGATTCTTAATATGTAGTGCCCCCGTTCCTTCGGCTCCAGCGTGCATCGATACTACTACAATCTTTGCTTTATTTTTAGCTTCTGCTACAAGTGCTTGGGCTGCTCCTAAATCATGGATGGAATTATACATTTCATAAGGAGAAAAACCTACCATTGCCACAGGGATATTGTTAGCTTTCAAATAGAGAATTTGATTTTTATGACCTAATGTTGCAATGCCCACAGCCTCAAGATTTTTCTTTGTATCTTTGAACCCTACCGGGCCAAAATCCATTGCATGGTTATTCGCCATATTAAACACATTAAAACCAGCCTCAGCAAATAGCCGAGCATATCCAGGCGGAGAGCGAAAAGCAAAGACTTGTCCCCTACTAGTATCTTTGGTAGTGTAAGGATAATTAGTTAAGCTACTTTCAAAGTTACCAAATAAAATATCTGATCCTTGCAAGTGGGATCTCACTGACTTTGGTAATAATTGATCTCGAAACCGGGGTAATCTATAGTTAGGAAAATTAGTGCCGGGAATAATATCTCCAACGGCTTTGATCGTAATAATATCTGAAGAAGTTTGCAGTTTTTGTTTTAATGCCGCAGGTTCAGGAATAGCAAACGGTAATGATACAGGTTCAGTGGGTGTAGTAGCAGCGTTTAATTGCTGTGATTGCCCAAGCCGAATAAAGACTCCTATACTAATACCCATATATAAACAGATACTAATAAAACTAAATGAAAGCCCTCTCCCCAGGCTGAGATTTGCCATCGTTCACTCCTCACACGATGGCATTAGTTTATCCCAAAAATCTGTGCTATCGCTGTATATTTTAGTATTTCTTGGGCAATATTTTACTCAGTAGTCACGGAAATATAAGCTCGTTTCACTTGCAAATAATTATACGTGCCAGTTATCAAGCCAAACACCATCTGTTTGTCCAGTTTTTTAGGAATATTTTTAAACGGAGAGGGGGGGATTCGAACCCCCGTTGGGTTTCCCCAAAACGCATTTCGAGTGCGTCACCATGAACCGCTCGGACACCTCTCCAGATATTTATTCACACACTTGAGTATCTATTCTATATTCAAATGCCGTGAATTTAGGGAAATTTTATTCTATTTCCTATAGTACTACAACATTACCGCTTTATCTGCGTAGTCGCAGGATAGTTACGCTTCATCAAAAACAACCAGCGTAACTAACTAGCTGCAACAACAGCACCGTCATTTACTAATTTGCCATCTTCCATGTAGACTATGCGATCGGCAATATCTAGAATGCGGTTGTCATGAGTCACCAAGAGAATGGTACAGTCTTGTTCTTTAGCTAGTTTTTGCATGAGGTTGACCACATCTCGTCCTGATTTACTATCAAGGGCGGCGGTGGGTTCATCTGCTAAGACAATTTTAGGACGACCGACCAACGCACGAGCGATCGCAACTCTTTGTTTTTGCCCACCAGATAAGTCATCAGGATAATAATTGAGGCGCTCTCCTAATCCTACCTCCTCTAACATTTGGGCTGACCGAGTTTTCATTTCTGCTGGCGAAATATTATTATGCACCTCCAAACCCATTCTGACGTTCTGGAGTGCTGTTAGGCTACCATGCAAGTTGTGCGCTTGGAAAATATAACCGTTACTACGTCGCGCTTGGGTAAGTTGGGCTTTGTTCGCGCCACACAGTTCTTGTTCTAATATCTGCAAACTGCCAGATTGGGCAGAACGCAAGCCGCCGACTAAGGTGAGAAGTGTAGTTTTTCCAGAACCAGAAGGCCCAGTCATAATAATAATTTCACCAGCGCTAATATCCAGGTTGACATCAAAGAGAACTTGCTTACGAAGTTGACCATGACCGAAGTAGTGGTCAAGATTTTTAACAGAGATTACGGGTTGACTAATCATAAATAGCTTGATTACTAATGATGGTTGTCATTTGCAAATGACCAATGACAAATGACCAATGACAATTTCTAAAACATATCTGCGGGATCGGCGGACTGTAATTTACGAGTTGCGATCGCACCAGAAATTATACACATAATCATAGTTAGCGTTAATACTGTCAAAGCCCGTGCTACGGTCATGTAAAGTGGTAAATTAGTAGCATTACGAGTTAAATGATAAAGTCCTAAAGGTGCGATCGCTCCTGGGATAAAGCCCAAGATTGCCAAAATTATCGCCTCTTCAAGCACCACACCTAATAAGTAGAGATTGTTATACCCCATTGCTTTGAAAGTAGCGTATTCTTTGATATGAGAATTCACATCTGTAGAAAGAACTTGATAGACGATAATCACGCCCACCATAAACCCCATTGCTACACCCAGGCTGAAGATAAATCCGATCGCAGTATTTGTTTTCCAGTAATTTATTTCAAATTCGATAAATTCTGCTTGGGTTAAAACTTTGACATCATCATCTAAATGAGATTCTAAAGCTGCTTTCATCTGTTTTGGGTCATAGCCTGGTTGCAGTTGCACCAAACCAAGACTGACACTGCTGGCTTCTCGTCTAGGAAATAGTCGCAGAAAGTTCTGGTCGCTGGTGATCAAAGTACCATCTGCTATGAAGGAAGCCCCGACTGAAAATAAGCCGCTAATGGTAATTGTTCGCCGTTCTATTTCGGTTGTGACAGTTTTACCTTGGTCAATTTTAGCGATCGCTTCGTTATAATCTCCTCTAGAAGCGCGATCGAACAAAACGGTATCTGGTAGCTTCACAGCATCTAGCTGGCGATTGACATCCGCTAAGTAAAACACTTGGCGATCGGGATTGAACCCCATAACTAATATTGTCGTCTTCTGATGTGTTTGAGGATTTTTCCAATCAACAATGTTGACATACATTCCTTCTGCCGACTTTACACCTGGTACATCCATTGCTTGATACAGCCGCCGCCGCGTAAAGCTAGACATATTTGCTAGGTTACGTGCTTGGGGGCTGATGACAAACATATCAGCCTGCATACTGCGATGCAGGATTGTGTTACTTTCAAACAAAGCAGTCTGAAACCCTAGCTGCATAAACATCAGAACATCGGCAAAGGCAATGCCTGACAATGCCACCAAAAGACGACCTTTTTCATGACTCAGTTGCAGCCATCCTAAAGGTGTTCGCCGCCGCATTTGTTCGATTAATTTCATAATAGGGAGTGGGGAGATGGTGGAGATGAGGGAGATGAGGGAGATGAGGGAGATGAAGAGGGGCAGGGGGAAGGGTGCAGAGGAGAAAGATGTAATTTTGTATTCTCTCCCTTGCCCCCCGCTCCCCTGCTCCCCTGCTTCTTCTCCATGCCCAATTCCCAATTCCCTTTAAAGTTCAATTACCGCCTTGACTTGCAAATTAGTTAAGCTAGAAGCATTTTGACTAGATAGTTTATTCAGTTGCACATGGACTTCCACTACTCTGGCATCAATATTGCTAGAGGGATCAGCGTTGATCAGATTTTGCCGCTTTACCTGCATACCAATCCAATCCACTCTTCCCTCTAATTCATTGCGTAAGGAATCACTGCTTACCCGCACCTCCTGTCCCGGACGCACTCTCTTAATATCACTTTGGTAGACTTCTACTACTGCATACATCTGGTCGGTTTGACCTAAAGCCACAATTCCTTCATCGCCAACAGTTTCTCCGGCTCGTGTATTAATCTCCAAAATTCGACCGGCTTTAGGAGCCACAACATAAGCTTGCGCCAGTTCTGCTTTAATTTTCTCTACGGTGGCTTGAGCGCTTTCTATCTCTGCTTGTGCATTTGCTATATCTGTTGGACGGACTTCAGCAGTTTGATTCAGGTTGGCTTTTGCTTCGTTAATCTGCTGTTGCAAGCTGGCGAGTGTTTGCTCCTGGTTAGCTTTTGCTTCGTTAAGTTGCTGTTGTAGGGTAGCCACAGTTCTTGTCTGAGTGGCTTGGCTTTCAATTAACGCTTGAGTGGAAGTTTCTGCACTTAAACGTCTGCTATCAACTTCCTGACTAGAAATTGCTCCTGCTTTATATAAAGTCTCGTAGCGCTGCACCTCAGCTTGGGCATTACGTTTCTCGGCTGCGACGCGAGCCACTGTTGCTTGCAAGCTGCGTTGTTGCCCAAGGAGTTCTGCTTGTATACGATTAATTGTGGCTTGCTGAGTTTTTATATTTCCTTCTAGTTCTACTTGCAGACGATTTACGCCAGCTTGACGAGCTCCAAGTTCTCCCTGTTTAGCTCCAGCTTTTACCTGGTTAAGGCGGGATTTGGCAACTTTAACTTGTTTTTGTGCTTCACCCAAAGTCGCTTGGAGCCGATCGCGACTATCCATAATTGCAATTACCTGTCCAGCTTTAATGCTATCTCCTTCTTTCACCAATAGTTGCTCTACTCGATTTCCTTCTGTAGAAGAAGGCGCTGATAGTTTTATTACCTCTCCCTTTGGTTCCAACCGCCCTAATGCTGTGACTGTTTTTACCACAGGCTGAACTGCTACTGGTGTTTTTTGTTTCTCATTAGCTGTAGCCTGAAACTTCATCACAGCATAAACAATGCTTCCACCTATTGCTAGAGATGCAAGTATTGTAAGTAGAAGTGGCGATCGCAAAAAATTCTGAGAAGACCTTAAACCCTCTGAATTCCTGTTTTGCTCCATACTATTTTCCCCTTACCACCAGTAGCAACCTGTACTAAACTGTCCAGTTCAATTTATGCTAAACTAAACGGACTAGTTTAGTCAAGATGATACAACTAAACTTGTCAATCAATTTGCAAAGGCATTGTGCAGAGGAATAGCATTCCCCTTCCCCCTTCCCCCTGCACCCTCCAAAAAAGGGTATATTTATTTTCGCCATTTTGTACTAGTACAGTACGGCGGAAATAAACAGACCATTTGAAATGTCTAAAATCCTTACGCAACGGTAATTACGAATTACGAATTACGAATTACGAATTACGCGAAGCGGTACTAGGGCATTTTGCAGCATCTATTAATATTGTTTATAAGAAAGGATGATTAATAAATGGTACGCATCAAAACTGGCGAAGCGGATCGAGACAATTCTGTTGATAAAGTGGAGCAAATTCTGCAAGGGGCAATGCAAGAATTCCTGCAACATGGCTATGCTGGTACAAGCATGGATCGGGTAGCGGTAGCAGCAGGTGTTTCTAAAGCGACAGTCTACAGCCACTTTCAAGATAAAGAAGGACTTTTTAAAGTACTGTTAGAGGAACTGACAAGCAAAAAGAACAGCTCCATTTTTGGCACAGAACCGATTGAGGGAGAACCAGCCGCCATACTGCGCCAAATAGCAACCAAAGCATTAGAGCAGATGATTAACGACCAAGAACATAGTGCATTTATGCGGGTAGTAATCGGTGAATCTGGGCGTTTTCCTGAGTTAGCTCAAATTTGTGTTCGGGTGATGATTAAGCCAGTAGCGGAAACTCTCACTCACTACTTGGCGGCTCCTGAATTAAAGATACCTGACCCAGAGGCAACAGCGAGAATTCTCTTAGGAGCATTAGTGCATTTTCATATTACTCAAAATGTAATGCATGGACAGGACATTATACCAATGGAAAGCGATCGCCTGATTGATGCGTTGACACACCTAATCACTAAATGCGCCGATTGATTGGCTATGTCCCATTCTTAGCTGATGGAGTGCTGTTGCCTATCCTCTGGCTTTTTTGGTTTTTGAGCTTTGAGTTAAAATCCCACGGCTTGAACTGAAAACAAGCAATAGCAATGTTTTCATGGCCGTGGGAGTTTCAAAAGCTGGCACCAAAACATCCTCCAGCGATCGCAAAATTAACTAGGCAGGAATGACTTGAACAATTAATGAGCGTTTATCCAGTGACTGGATTTTACCTACTTGACTGAGGTCTTTTGCAATTCTGTCTAGCAGTTCTCCCGCTTGGTCACGATATTGATGTTCTCGGCCTCGTAAACGAATGGCAAACTTCACCGAATCGCCTTTACTCAACCAACCAACTGCTTTTTCAATACGTAAATTGTAATCAGCCACACCCACGTTTAATCCAAACCGAACTTCTTTTACCGTCGGTCTAGCACTCTGGCTTTGACGTTTTTTCTTTTGATACTGAAGCTTGCCATAATTCAGGATTTTGGCGATTGGGGCCTCTTTGCCTTGAGAGACTACAACCAAGTCAAGCTCCAAGCTCTCGGCTAACTGTAGCGCCTCATTGGTGTCGATCAGACCACGATTGTTGTTCTCATGGTCAATCAAGAAGACATGAGGTGACTTGATTTGTGAATTAATCAGTTGCTTTTGGATTGCGATAACGAATTTCTCCTAATTGTTCAACACTTTACATTCCAAGTAATGCTAATTTAACACAACACTGAATCAGAGCAACTTTAACCACACAATAGACTACAATCTGTTAGAATGTGGGACTGCGGCACTCGCTCTTCAGTCTTTGCGTTACTGCCCATTCAGCCCTTCAAGACTTTTTTATCCGTCCGCCTAAGACTGACGCCGCCATTGGCGACAGGCCGATGTTATTTATGGAGTTTTATGAATTTTTCTACTCTCGGCTTGTCCAATGAAATTATCCGTGCGGTTACAGAGCGAGGGTACACCGAACCTACGCCAATTCAGATCCAGTCGATTCCTGCCGTTTTATCGGGTAGCGATTTGCTAGCTGGGGCCCAAACGGGCACTGGAAAGACTGCTAGTTTTACCCTACCACTTCTACATCGGTTATCGTCCGATAAGAACGTCAAAGTTACATCGAATGGATACCGCCCGATTCGGGCACTGATTCTCACCCCGACTCGTGAACTCGCCGCACAAGTGGAAGAAAGCGTGCGCGAATACGGCAAATACTTGCAGTTAAACTCGATGGTGATGTTTGGCGGAGTCGGTATTAATCTGCAAAAACAGCGTTTGAAGAACCGAGTCGATATCTTAGTGGCTACTCCAGGGCGACTGCTAGACCACGTGCAGCAAGGCACGCTGAACCTGTCACATATTGAGGTTTTAGTACTAGATGAAGCAGATCGGATGCTGGACATGGGCTTTATCCATGATATCCGCCGCATCCTTGCGCTTTTGCCCAAAAATCGCCAAAATTTGCTATTCTTCGCTACTTTTTCGGACAAAATTAAAGCACTAGCCGCCGGACTGCTCAATAACCCGAAGATGATTGAGGTGGCACGCCGCAACGTTACTGCCGAGACAATCGCCCAAAAAATTTACCAAGTAGACCGTGACAAGAAACGCCAATTACTTGCTCACTTAATTCGGCGAGATAATTGGTATCAAGTGCTAGTGTTTACTCGTACCAAGTATGGCGCAGACCGTTTAGTTAAGCAGTTGGGTGAAGACCGAATTCAAGCACTGGCAATCCACGGGAATAAAAGCCAGCCGGTGCGTACCAATGCTTTGGCAAAGTTCAAGAATGGTAGCTTACAGGTATTAGTGGCGACAGACATTGCTGCTAGGGGTCTTGACATTAGCGAACTACCCCATGTAGTCAACTTCGATCTACCCAATGTACCAGAAGATTATGTTCATCGCATTGGGCGAACTGGTCGTGCTGGCGCTTCAGGTGAAGCCGTATCGCTGGTGTGCGTCGATGAATACAGTTTATTGACAGATATCGAAAAACTGATTGAGCAGCGTTTACCAAGGGAAGTGGTGGCTGGCTTTGGCCCTAACCCCGATATAAAACCCGAAGCAATTCCCAATGGACGGCAACACAGACCCAAATCAGGAGGTGAAAAGCGTTCGCCTCGGACTCCTAAACCGTTACCACGGACATCGGCTAAACGGAAAGCAGCGCCACCTGCGACTAATGGCGATAAACCTGGAGCTCGTTCGTCGGCATCGCGCCGTTCTCGTTCTGACTAGGGACTGGTTACTGGGGAAGGCATTCATTTGTTTAAGAGTGCGCTTGGCTGTTTCAGCAGAATAAGTACTCAGTAAATGATTCCTTATCATCACTGCTTGATTAGCATCAGTAGTAGGTAATGCTCTGATCCGCTTCTCTACTAATGAGTAGTCACGGGCAAGAGTTGATTCCTGTACCTGACCACTTTTAACTAAAACAGCAGAAGTCCCACATCTGTACTGTACTCAGTCAGTGTGGGACGCGAATAATGCGGGAAGCAGAGCTACACCGCATTTTCGCTCATGAATGCGCGTGAGTAAGGAATTGACCAACAAGCGATATTGAACGCAGTTCAATTAGAATCGTTGGTCGATGACGAACGAACTTTTTCTGAGTTGAAAGAATCTATCCAGTCTTCAATAACAGCCGTAATGCTCTTCTCTTTTGAGGCTGCATAAACTTGCAAAGCATACATTCGTTTCGCACTGAGTCTCAAACTTAGTCTTTTTTCTTTCATTGTGGGTGGTTAAACGCTACCCATTAATGTTAGTATAAATGCAGGTCGAAAAACAAGGGGAACAAAATGAGAACATCCTACCAATACCGATTAAAGCCGACTAAAAAGCAAGCTGAACGTAAATTAAAGTCAGCACAACGCAAAGTTTCTCGGAGAAAAAAAGGTTCTAATCGACGAAAGAAAGCAATAAAAAGGCTATCTATTCAACACAAAAAAGTAGCGGATACTCGAAAAGATTTTCATTTCAAAACCGCTAACAATCTACTGAAAAAATATGATGTTATTGCAGTAGAAAAACTGAATATTAAAGGACTAGCTAAGTCACGATTGGCTAAAAGTGTAAATGATGCTGGATGGGGACAATTTATTTCTATTCTTTCAAACAAAGCCGAAAATGCTGGTTTAAAGGTAATAGCTGTAAACCCAAATGGTACTAGTCAAGAATGTTCTAGTTGTGGTCACAAAGTAAAAAAACCGTTGTCTCAAAGAATGCACAATTGTCCTGTTTGTCATGCAAGTTTGTGCAGGGATTGGAACGCGGCTATCAACATAAAGAACCGTGGGACGCACGGTCTTAAAGCTCAATCAATGTCCTCTTCTTAGGAGTCTTTGAGAAGCCTACACCTACTCGAAGAGAGGTGTAGGTACGTCACACTGAGTATACTTTTCCCATAACTCAAGGAGGCTGTATACCTTTTGTTTCTTAGGGGTAGCGGTGTAGTCAGCTTTGTATTTGGCAAGGGTAGGGTCAAAATAACCAGCTAGGATATCTAACTCTATTCGTCGTGCCTGAATCTCAGCAGCAACTTTATTCTCAAGAGTGTCAGTTAGATTTAATGATAAGTATTTCTGATTGCCATTAAATAAAGCTCTAGGAAATCTTAATCTAAGATAACCTTTAGATACTTCAATACCAACTTTAATGGTAATCCTTTGACTATTTTGGATAGTCATTGGAGAGTTAAAACAAAGATTCAGCTTCCATGACCACCAACGTACAGAAGCTGAAACCCTTATATTATCGTTATTTTAAAGTGGCTCAGGTCGGAGTTGAACCAACGACCCCAGGCTTATGAGTCCCGTGCTCTAACCAACTGAGCTACTGAGCCATATCTTTTCAAATCATTTACTACTATAGCATACAAATTTGCTTGAGGCTAGCCCCTTTTGCAATTTTTTTGCAGCTTTCATCTCTGTTGAGTTTATAGAAAGCAAATGAGGGAGTTTACCTCCCTCAACAAAACAAGGCAATGATTTAGTTACAGATAGCCAAGCGATTATATGCGATCCGGTAACATGGCGATTGGGTTGACAGCACCCTTACCTAATGGATGGATTTCAAAGTGGGTGTGTGGGCCTGTACTGTGACCAGTGCTACCCATTAAAGCAATTGTTTCTCCTTGATGTACCTGCTGACCAGGTTGGACTAGAATCTTGCTGTTATGAGCATAGCGAGTCGTACTGCCATCAGGATGGCGAATTTCGACAAGGTTGCCGTAGCCACCATTGTTCCAGCCTGCTTTTTCTATCGTCCCCTCAGCTGAGGCGACAACTGGCGTGCCAGTGGAGTTAGCAACGTCAATTCCCTTGTGGGGTCTTCCCCAACGCATACCAAAGCCAGAGGTAAGGGTACCTTTTGCCGGCCATGTGTAAGCTATGGTTGAGGAAGATGGAGGAGGTGTCAGTTCGTCAATGGGTCTGGGCAGATATTGATCCACTGCTGCCAAAGGCGGTAATATCTGTGGAGTAACTGTTGTTCCCCGCATCTTTCCTAAGGAGTCAGAGGCATTTACTCTTCCAGGAGGGGTTGCAATTCTTGTAGCAGCTTGAGTGCGACCAGGAGTCCACTGACTAGCAGAACCAAGATTGGGCAAGAATTCTGGGTTTACTAGTTCGGTAGGACGTACACTGGTACGGAATTGGGACTTGATTGGTTGAGCGGTATAGGTAGCTCTAATAGGTGTAGGAACTGGAATTGGTATCGCTACACTATTTGGTCTAGCAGCAGAGTTAGGTACTATGAAATTATTGGGAGTAGAAATAGGAGTGAGCATTGCAGCATTATTAGTATCGCTAGCTGCTGGCACAACTAAATTACCAGACTGTTGAGCGCGGTATTTCTGCTGTAATCTCTGAATTTCCGCTTGCAAGCTGTGCAACCGGTCATTATTATTTCCTCGTGCTACCCTATTTGCTGGTGTTTTGGGCTGTTGTATTTCAGCAAAAGCTGTTGGTACTGCATCTTCACCACCAACACCATAAGACTTAGTAGAAGTGGTAGGGCGGACTTCTAAGTCAGTGGAACTATTTGCCTGACTCTGATTGTTCGCAATTACTGGTGTAGGGACGGTAACGCTGCTGTTGTCGGCAATAGATGGTGACTGTGAAGTAGTTGGTAGATAGGAGTTGGCACTACCAATGTTCATAGGAGAGGTAGATACTTTTGGAGTTTTGCTGGATTCCACAAAAGTAGGTTTACTCGCTACAGTAGGTTGGTTCGCTATTGTTACCTCAACTTGACCAGCAGGAATAATTAGTTTTTGACTAATTTGCAGTTCATTGGGATTGTTGAGGTTATTTGCCTTAACTAGTTCTGATACTGAAGTATTGTATTTGCTGGCGATCGCTGCTAGTGTGTCTCCAGGCTTAACTTCGTAGGCGGTTCGAGCCGAGGACGCAATAACTGTTGGTGTAGCTGGTACTGGTGCAATTGCACTCGTCTGATTCTTCTGTTTTAACTTCGATATCAAGTTTGCTTTGCTTGCATCGTCAGAAGTATTCGGCTGGGCTAATGCAGTTTTCTCAACTCCAGTCGTTGGCCGTGCCAAACCAATATCAGCTTGTGATAAGTTTTCAGTCTCCCCTGACTGTAACTGTGCCAGACTTTTTCTTAACCGATTAGATTTTTCTTGTAAGCGATTTAGTGCAAACTCTTGTTGTGCCTTAAGTTGTGCATTTATTTCACCGTTGACTGCACCAGATGTTGCCACTGTTTGTGGCTGGGCATTCAATAAAACATTTGTACTGCCAACACCATCAGCACTATAGTCAGACAAATTATTGACTGTTGGGAAACTAGTCTCGGCTAATGTGTTGTTCAATCCCTGTGCCACTTGCGGCTTCAGGTTGGTGGAATTTTTATAACTAGCTTTTGCTTGGGAAAATGTTTCTGATGCCGGAATTTGTAAAGACATTCCATTCGCCGCGACTTGCCATTTAGCTTCAAGCCCAGGCACTTGTGAGACTGCCGTTGGTTCCACGATCGCAGGATTTTCCGGCACGCTCGCTGATGAGGCTGCTTGGGACTCCAGCTTTGTGGAGGCAAATTTCATTTCAGTGTCAGGAACAGCAGGAATCGTTGATGTTGCCTTTTGGCTGCCTACTGGCACTGCTGCTTGGGCTTGATCGCTTTGTCGAGTCACCAAAAGGCTGGTTGCTCCCATAGAGATTGCCAAGCCAATCATGGCGGCTTTTGTCCGCACCCGGCGGTTAACTTTTGGATTCATCACATTTAGCAGTTCTACCGGGGCATCATCGCTGTTGGGGTTATTGTTCAACACAGCTTTTACTCTCTTTTTTAATGCTCGTTTCAAAGACGACCTCCTATGATCACTAGCGCTTAACTGACCTCGATTTTTTAGTTGGATACAAGTCAATGACTTAGATCACAATAAATGATAGATCAAGATCACATTCACCAGAGATGCTTACGCAAGATTAACCTGCTTCTCTGATTTAGACAAGTTTACACGTAATTAGCAAAACTTAAAGTTTGCTGTGTTTACTTGTCCGAACCACTCCTAACACCACTTAGGACGTTTTAACTCTTTACCATTATCCGCGCTTGTCTTGCGTCAATCACGGGGACTAGACAAATTATTTGCCTAGTCCATAGTCGCTGCCGAAAATGAAATTGCTGCGACTTCTGGAAAAGTGATGTGCCCTGCTGTAGATATCTTCAAGATATTTCTACCCCATCAGTCTTCTCAACACGAGACTTTACGTTGATTATTCCCTAAAAAACAACCGTATTAACTATCGTCTACTTTTGGGCTGCTTTTGGGAGTTCATCGAGCAAAAATAGCTCAAATACATGACATGACTGCATTTTAGCGCTTTTGTTCCCAATTTAGGATGCTTCAAATTCATCAAAATCTATCATTCAAATTTGGCATTATCTCAAGTTTTATATATAAATTTCTTATAATAACCTTCCTCTGTTTGTAAGTATCTTCCACTACAATTGGCGAATAAATCTAAATTTCGGTATATTCTTTTACAAATTTTACCGTAACCAAAAAAAATTTGCTGCTACAATTCTCCTGTTTAGATAGATGTTTTTAGATTTTACAAGTAAATATACTTAGCTGGTGAATGTAAACAATTATTGTAGATAGCCCAACTGACGACGGGTTTCAAATAAGCCAATTGCCACACTTACCGACAGATTCAAGCTGCGAACCCCTGGTTGGCTCATGGGAATATACAGAGTAGCATCGCAATCTGACAAAATTGTTGTTGGTAAGCCCGTAGTTTCACTACCAAATAGTAGCCAATCATCGGCTTGAAATTGAAAGCTGACGTAATTAAAATTTCCACCAACGGTATAACCTAACCATCTGCCTCCACGCTCTTGATGTACGGTTTTAAAGGCTTCTAGAGATTCGTGATAGTGCAGTTTGACATAAGGCCAGTAATCTAAGCCGGCTCTTTTGAGGTAGCGATCGCTAATTTCAAACCCCAAGGGCCCTACCAAATGCAACTCCGTACCTGTCGCTGCACAAGTACGAGCAATATTACCTGTATTAGGAGGAATTTGTGGGTTAACTAAAACGACCTGCGGCATTGTCCGTATAATCTAAGTATTGTATAAAACAATTTATTGTCAATGTTAAATCTACCAAAGGGTAGAGGCTATTCATAGGTTTTGTTAATAATAATCAAGCATCCTCCATCGATTAGATTTTTAAAACAATAGCACAAACCTTCCCAGAGCAATCCCTGAGAGGATATTTGGCTAAAATTAGTAAACATTAAGTTTTATGTAGAAAAATTAATTACTTGTGTATTTTAGGGCTGGTAGTATCTCCAAGGAAATCTACCATTGGGAATTGGGAATGGGGAATTGGGAATTGGGAATGGGGAATTGGGAATGGGGAATGGGGCATGGAAAAGAGGCAGAGGGGCATAGGAGACAAGGGAGACAAGGAAGAGACTATTCAATAATTCCCCCTTGTCCCCCTTGTCCTCCTTGTCTCCCTCATCCCCCTCATCCTCCCCTGCTCCCTGCTCCCTGCCCCCTGCTCTCCTGCCTCTTCAATTAAGCCGATAGGGACGAACACAATTTGTCTTCGAGTTCGATTTCGCGTTCTTGGGTGGCGAGAATAGCCTGGGTGATGACGCGCTGGCTATCAAAACCGACTGCGTGGAGCTGCAACCACTGTTGAGCCTCATTGCCTTCGCGGAGAATTTTGTGCAGTGGGGAAAGGAAACAGCTAAAGCCTCGTTGTTTAGCGATCGCCCAAACATCTTGGTACATTTGGGTAATCCAATCTCTGGCTAGGATACTTCTACCATCTTGCCAATGTCTCAAATGAGCATCGATGCTACCAGCAGCCGCCGCCGCTTCGTTGTCAGCAGTCAGGGTGACGAGTTCTTCGCCAGAGAAGGTACTTTGAGTTAAAGGATCGATGTTGGGATTTTCGATTACTTGCAATAAACGTGCTTCTAATAAGGCAGTAATGGCTAGCAAGACAATGGGATCTGTGACTAAATCGCAAATTCGTAGTTCTAGGCGATTTAGATCGTAAGGGCGGCGATCGCCATTTGGTCGTACTGATGTCCACAAATGCCGAACATTTTGCATGGTTCCGGCAACGAGTTGATCTTCCACCCACTGGATATGATCGGCGTGGCTGGCAAATAACGGTACGTGGTTAGGCGTTTGCGGAAATAGGCCCCAGCGAGTGGAGTGATAGCCAGTAGTTTTGCCATCTAGGAAGGGAGATGAGGCGCTGAGGGCGAGAAATAAGGGTGCTTCCATGCGGATCACCCGACACGCCCGCATTAATACTTCTGGATCGCTGATGCCTATATTGATGTGTACGCTGGCGGTAACTACTTTTGTCCCGTAGGTGTTCTCAATGTAGTCATGATAAGGATTTGCCGGATCGGAACGCCGAAAGCGATCGCTGCCACCCAAAGATAAAGTACTTCCCGGTATCAAGGTGTAATCGCCCAAGCGATTGAGATAGTTTCGCAACTCCCGCCGGGGACGCAGCAAGGCACACAATAAATTTTCGTAATTATGTGATGGTTGGGTTATGTATTCTACATTGCGGCTATCTGGCTCCCGCATAAATCCATCCAAGGCTGCAACAATTTTGTCGGAGAGACCGACGATTTCACCTTGAGGCGTGCCAGTATACATCTCGATCTCAAAGCCTTTTAATAAGACCACCTTGTTCTCCTCGGCTCTCTCTGCCTATAAATTGTATCGAATTAGACGTATCCTTAGGATCTATCTTTCAGTCAATCAAAGGTTAAGAATCATTTAATTGATAATTTATGCCAAGTAATGATGACAGATTTCTTGGCTGTTCTTCAAAAAATTATTACTAGTGAAATTACTCAAGGCTCTGCTGCAAGTAATCTGGAAATTGAGGTGAAGTGTAAGTTTCCAGATAAACAACAACCTAATTCACAGTAAATGCAAAAAAATATCCGCCTAGTGTAGGGTTAGACAATGGCCATTAAACACCCAACTTGCCTGTATTGATTCTCCTATTAACCAAACGCAATTGCTGCGATCGCTTCAAATATTTCACCCAAGGTTCCTCTGACAGGTGGGAAATTGCATTTAGTGACAGTGCTGCCGTAAATATATCTTTTCCACTGGTAACATCACTGACACCTAAATTTTCTAAAACAGCAGTTGCAGCAGAGTCTAAAATTGGTTCAGTATGAATGAAAACATCTAAACTCGGTTCCTCTGGGTTTTGAACATCATTGAGCGCTGTAGCAAGAGCAGCATCTAGCTTTTGAAAATTCATGAGCAGTAAGTGGGTAAAAAAGGCAGGCGATTTTTAGCCTATCGTACAATTAATTTATCAAACTTACGAGTTTTCATTGCCTATCTTTGTATAGATTTAAGGGGCGATTTACTATGTCCAATTACAGATTAATTGCTGTTATCTCTGGCTTCGAGGTTTATTTAAAGCCTAAATGACCAGTATACTTTTATATTAATACTCCATTCTCGGATACAAGCACCGCTCAAAGTTGCTCCTGAAAAATCAGCATCTAAAGCAGTTGTTCCGATTTAAATTGCCTCTGTAAAGTCAGCATTTTTTAAATTAGCACCGTTTAATTTGGCAGCCGTATAATCTTCATCACTTCCTCTTTTATTTACTAGCAATTTTCTAATTTTTGGATTTCCTAGTATTATTTCTTGCAATCGAGAGAATTCTAATCTTGTTCAAGAGACGCGATATATCTATTGTGTTAAATATATCGCATCTCTGAGGCTAATTACAGATTTAAAGCGTTAATCACTCCATAACCCCATTTCTCATCAAATGTGCCTGCGGGTTTTCCGGGAATTGCACTATTTTTACGTAGTAAGTCTTTCACAGCAGCCGGATCGAGGTTGGGATCTCGCTGCAATAGTAATGCTACTAATCCACTAACAAATGGTGTCGCCATACTCGTACCAGCCTGTACCACAAACTTGGAATTAATCATCGATGAGCGGTCAAAACTGGCATCGGCAGAAAGGGTAGAAACAATCATTGCTCCTGGTGCTGCTACATCTGGCTTATGTCCATCATTCCGTAGTGGGCCTTCACTACTGAATTCCGAAATAGTTTGCAATTCTAAGCCCATTTCTCGCACTTGGTTATCAATATCTGTGTACTTGGTTTTAGTAGTATAGGCGGCAACTGTAATTGCACTGCTGGCGGCTCCTGGTGAACCAATTTTTAGCGCATCTTTTACACTTTTACCTGTAAAAAATACTGACGAAGTGTCATCTAATGTCCACACATCCAAACGTGTGTCAGTTGCAGAACTGTTGCGGACTCGCAGCTGCCAAATACCTCCCATTACTGGCGAGGGGTCAATACCCCGGATTTGCACAAAGAAATTATGATCGCCATTGGCTTTATCTGGCGCTGGTGTCGCTAATTGTACTCTTGCATCTGGTAACTGGTAATCTTGTGCGGCATTACCGTCAGTAATTATTTTTTGGAAGGGGGTGACAAAACCGTTAGGACTCCGCACAGACACTTCTAATTCGCTGTCTTTGGAATACCAGGCGTTTAACCAAACTATGCCTATTTGATTCAAAGGAACATTAAAGCGCATACCACGAGTGCGTCCACTGGGTATTATCGCTTGACCATGAATGTTAGCGTTCCCTTCATTACCCGCAGCACAGCAAACTATTCTTCCAGGGCCGGTTTCCGCGTCAATAACTTTGGATAAGGAATCACTACCATCATGGGCATCAGCGTGTCCACCCAAGCTGAGATTTACTACAGCTGCGCGTCCTAACTCTCTAGCAATTCGGAAAATGTAACGCACACCATCAGCAATATGGGCATCTTGTAAATCTGACCTGACGACAACTAATTCCGCTTCTGGTGCGACACCGCCATAGCTAGCATCGGCACCGGCGGCAATTCCGGCAACATGAGTACCATGACCGCCAGTATCCTGAGAAATTGTCAGTTGCGCTCCCGTAAATTCAGCCCCATAGCCGCCCTCCGTTACTCCTGGCCCTGGCAGTGTTTGATCCCAAATGTGTAAAATTCGTCCAGCAAAGGCGGGGTGTTTTGGATCGATGCCACTGTCTATAATGCCGATGATTACTCCTTTACCAGTCAGTCCGGTTTTATTCTGGAACTCCGGCAGCTTGACTGTTCCCATTGCAGTGTCCATCCTCAAATGAAGTTTGCGTGATGGCTTGATGCGTTGGATAACATCTTCTTCAGACAAGACATCTAAACTCTCTATCGGTAAAAAAGCCGTCCGCACACTCCCAGAGTTTTGATTGACTTCAATGTTATATTGTGATAAGTAACTCAAGTCTGCATCAGGATCGCAATAGATAAAAACGACGCTCTTTGTTGGCTTGACTGGGCTTTTGTGGGCAATGATGCCAAGCGATCGCTTGTGTGTAACTAAAGCTTTATCTCCCTCATTTTGATAGTCTTGAAATGCCAACAGTAGTCCGGGAGAAAGTTTTTCGTGTCTCATTTTTACCTCAAATTCAATTTATTGGGTGAAAGCAAAGTAGTTTATTAGCATAAGTCGCTATGGCACTAATGCAAACTATGTAGTTTTTTCGCCTTGATTATTTGATGCGACTATAGTTATCTATCTTTTTATAGATAACATCAAATAAGCTTAGGAGGCGGGAAGTAATTCCTAAGACAATGGCTAATTCATAACTCATATTCTTGAATTATGTCTCCTATAGTGATTTTCTGTACTCATGAGACATCTTTGAGCAGACGCATCTCAGAATTACCCAAGACTGAGGTAACAGGTAATTTTTATGGAGCTATTAAACTAATCCACTATCTGCTTAAATCATTACGGACAAAGTTAAAATAATTCGTAATTCGTAATTCGTAATTAAGTTTTGTGGCGGGAGACTTAAACCCCCAGAATTGGTAAAACAAGAAAATTAAGAATGATTAAGTAATGAATAAAAAAGATAAATTTAAAAAACACTAAATACTAACAAGTTGTGTAATAATCAGCTTTGATTTGTGTTCGCGCAGCGCAATAGGCAATAAGACTCTTTAAGTTGTACTTAGCTTCGCAAAAATCAAAGATGAGTCCTGTAGCCAAAATAGTTAAATTGGTATAAATTCCTAATGACTACTGGCAAATTAGAGATTCTCTATCATAAGTAAGAGCCATAAAGAAGCTAATATTTGCAACGATCGCTTCTGAAGGTACAAAAAGTTATTCATGCAAATTCAAACACCAGACTGGGTAAAGCACGCTGTTTTCTACCAAATTTTCCCAGATCGCTTTGCCAGAAGCAAACAGCCACGCAAACGGCTGTTGCACGAAGCCCGTTGGGAAGATTGGGAGGCTATGCCAACACTCCAGGGTTATAAAGGCGGTGATTTATGGGGCATTATGGAGGATTTAGACTACATCCAGAATTTGGGGATTAACGCGATTTATTTCACACCCATCTTTCAATCCGCCAGCAATCATCGCTATCATACCCACGATTATTACCAAGTTGACCCGATGTTAGGGGGCAACGAAGCTTTTAAAGAATTGCTTGATGCAGCTCATCAACGAAATATCAAAGTCGTTCTAGATGGCGTGTTTAACCATTCTAGCCGTGGTTTTTTCTTCTTCCACGACGTTTTAGAGAATGGCCCCCATTCACCTTGGGTAAATTGGTTCAAAATTGAAGGCTGGCCTTTGGCACCCTACACTGGTGATTTTCCTGCAAACTACGTAGGTTGGGGGGGAAATCGTGCCCTTCCAGAATTTAACCACGACAATCCAGAAGTGCGGGAATACATTATGGAGATTGCCGAATATTGGATTAAGTTCGGCATCGATGGTTGGCGATTGGATGTACCATTTGAAATAAAAACTCCTGGTTTTTGGCAGGAATTCCGCGATCGCACTAAAGCCATCAATCCCGAAGCTTATATTGTGGGAGAAGTGTGGGGAGATTCCCGCCAGTGGTTGGATGGAACGCAATTTGACGGCGTGATGAATTATTTATTTGCTGGGCCGACAATTGCCTTTGCAGCTGGCGATCGCGTAGTCTTAGAACAAGTCCAAAGCCGCGACTATCAACCCTACCCACCCTTATTTGCTGCCGAGTACGCCACCAAAATCCAAGAAGTACTGCAACTTTACCCTTGGGAAATTCAGCTAACTCAACTCAATTTGTTAGCAAGTCACGATACAGCCCGATTGATGACCATTGCAGGCGGTGATATAGCGAGTGTAGAATTATCAACTCTACTGTTACTCACCTTTCCCGGTGCCCCCAGCATCTACTATGGTGATGAAGTTGGCTTACCTGGTGGCATAGATCCAGATTCACGACGTGGCTTTCCTTTAGAGGCTAACTGGAATCAAGAAATTTTCAATACTCATCGTCAATTAATTGCCATCCGCCAAACTTACCCAGCTTTGCGTACAGGTGATTACCGAGTTCTCCATGCTCAAGGACAACTTTATATCTTTGCACGAACTTTAGGCACAGAGGAATTGATAATTGCTATAAACGCTGGTACAAGTTCGGTAACTGCGAATGCAGATGTGGCTAGTTTGCATACTCAACCCAACAAGCTGTTATATGGTACTGCTGAAGTTGAGTGGAATGGTGAACAGTTGTTATTCACTCTTCCCGCACGCAGTGGCTGCATTCTGGGGACTGGGTACTAGGAAGAGGGCAGGGGCATGAAGAAGAGACTAGGAAGAGGGGGGAGACAGGAGAGACTTGTTCAATAATTCCCCCTTGTCCCCCTTGTCCCCCTGCCCCTCTGCCCTCTGCCTCTTGTGCCCAATTCCCTTATCTCCCTGCCACCATTGCAGGCATCAACACCGCATCAATAATATGGATCACGCCATTATCTGCCAAAATGTCTGTTTTGAGGACATTGGCGTTATTCACCTTAAATTTGCCATCGGCAGATTCAATGGCTACAATTGACCCTTCAAGCGTCTCTGCCTCATTAATCTGTACCAAGTCATCAGACCGAACATCCCCACTAGCGACATGATATGCCACAATTTTCTGGAGCTTGGGGATATCTTGTAGTAACGAATCTAAAGTTCCCTCTGGCAGCTTGGCAAAAGCTTCGTCAGTTGGTGCAAATAGTGTGAAAGAACCAGGACTTTTTAGAGTTTCTATGAAATTTGCAGCTTGAGCAGCTTTCACCAGGGTATTGAAGTTTCCCGCATTGATAGCAGTTTCCACAAGGTCAGCCATAAGGATATGTGACTTTAGTCAGGTAGTATTATAAGTAACTTATAAAATGACTAGAAGGCTCTTAGCCTCTATCAACAGAAAGGTTGCTGGCGATTAAATACACGGCAACAGATTTATCAGTACTGCTACACTGGGGAATGACCCCAAGAACCACTGATTATGCTAAAGCGTTCTAAGTTCGAGACAACTCAGTCTCAGATTATGCATCGGGCTGAGGAACTGATTAGTGCAGCCTCAAATCGTTACCGCATTACGGTTCAGGTGGCAAATCGTGCTAAACGTCGGCGTTATGAAGATTTTGAAAATAACGAAGATGCGATGATGAAGCCAGTGCTAAGAGCAATTATCGAAATGTCCGATGAATTGACTCAACCAGAGATTATTGGCGAACTATAAAAAAAAGGCTTTAGAAAAGGCAGGATGAGCAAACATCAATCGTTCATTCAACCCCTACTCAAGCCCTGGCAAACACTCACTGCCTTAATGGTAGTGGGTGTAATTGCTTTGAGTTCAGGGGTGGGCAAATCAATATACACAAGTTTGTTTAGTATCCAACCTGTTTATGCTCAGAGAATCACACCTAGTGATGTTTGGCAGTTAGTGTACCAGCAATTGCCAGATTTCCCACGGGAAAATAAGTATATCAGCAAAGAAAATGGGAAAGTTGCCGAAAACAACACCCTGGCAAATCGCCTGATTAGATATCACATTTATACCAAAGGGCGGGCACCAATTTATCGCTTAGATTGGAAGCTGACTTTAGCTGATTACCTGGGTGTGAATGAAATTATGTATGATACTACCTATCCAGGGAATGATTCATTAAAGGAAAATCCGATAGAAGGCGATCGCAAAGCCATAACCAATCTTACCCGCACTCAGCGAGATGACTTAGTGCAAGTCTTAGTCAACATATTTAATCCTACTTCCCAAAATACCCTATCTCCTAAACCCAATACCCCACCTAATCCTAGTAGATCAACTACCCCACAACCACCCCAACGAGGAGGTGCTGAACTACTTAGATAGTGGGAAAGTTAGGAGTTATAAGTTGTAAATTCATAACTCCTAACTCCTAACTAACGCTCTTTTATGACTCTCGTGGGATAAAAATCATCCACCCTTATTTTTAAGGACTTTGATGAACTTAGGCGTAGGTTGGGTTGAGGAACGAAACCCAACACCAACAATCTCTGATTTTGTTGGGTTTCACTTCGTTCAAATGCCACTTGCTTCAAGCCGGGAAACCCGTCCAACGCAGTGGCTCCCCAACCTACGAATATTTGATTTTTTCGGAGTATAAAAGAGCGCTAATTATGGAACGTGTTGTAAAAATCGGATTTGGTTGGCGTATTGGCTGGAACCCCGATGCATCTCAGTTTCAAGGTTTAGTCGGTACAGATGATTGGGCAATTGAGTTAACCGAAGCCGAGTTGAATGATTTTTGCCGTCTACTAGCACAGTTAGCAGACACCATGAAGCAACTCGCAACGGAATTAATGGAAGATGAAAAAATTGCTTGTGAAGCCGAAAGCGATTTATTATGGATGGAGGTAGAAGGCTATTCTCACGATTACAGTTTGCGCTTTATTTTGAATACAGGGCGATGTGTAGAGGGTAAATGGAGTGCTTCTGCTGTTCCAGATTTACTGCAAGCTGCTGGGATGCTTAAAGTTTTTTAAATTAGCTTCTTGATTATTTTATAGTTTTGCTATATGATAGTAATTCTGACCGGGGCGTAGCGCAGCTTGGTAGCGCGCCACTTTGGGGTAGTGGAGGTCGTGGGTTCGAATCCCGCCGCTCCGATTGATGATAAGCCATGCCTGCTAGTCTTTTTAAAAGATTAGCAGGTTTTTCAATAAATTCTATCGCAAAATCTCCAACTACAACTCATTGGTTGGTTAAGCATCAACTTTTCCTGTACAGACGCGATTAATCGCGTCTGTATTGCTAAACCACGTCTATCTTGAAACCTGTAGTTCAACTCTAATGAATAAGGATTTGCCCTCATCCCCCAACCTATCCCCCAGATATGGGATTCGGGGAGCTAGAATTTCAAAGTCCCTCTCCCAGATATGGGAGAGGGATTTAGGGTGAGGGCGAAAACTACGGTTCTCAACTTATATGAGGTTTAACTCAGTATTATCCTATTCCCAAACGCCCAGCCAAGCCGGGAGTTAGAGGTAAGAGTGTAGTAATCATTAAGAATAGAGCCAAAAGCCCCAAAGCGGCTCTAGCATCATCAGGTTCAGTGATTTCATTCAAACTGGGGCGTTCTTGATCTCGTTGCAAGAAGAAAATCACGATCGCCCAGTACATGGCAATCATATTACCAAGAGACACTAGCGCCAGTAAAATTAAAGTTGCGATCGTTGCGCGTCCTGCGGTTTTGCGTCCATAAATCGCCTGAATAATTCGTCCACCATCTAGTTGTCCTGCGGGCATCAAGTTCAAAGCGGTGATAATTAACCCCAACCAACCAATTATCACTAGGGGATGAACACTTACCAGGGATGATTGCAACGCCGAACCAAGGACAACTCGCGCCAAACTCCCCACCAAAATCGACCCTTGGAAAAACTGATTGGGCAATTGAAATAAACTACCAGGGTGAGAAAGCAGTAAGCCTGTCACCAGCATTACTAAAGAGACGATACCACCTGCGGCTGGCCCTGCTAAGGCGATATCAAATAATACCTTGCGGTTGGGCAACAGAGACTCGAAGCGAGTAATTGCACCAAAGGAGCCAATTTGCACGGCGGGTAGAAAGAAAGGCCAGCTAAGACGGATTTTGTGACGTTTAGCAAGTAACCAATGACCTATTTCGTGAGCTACTAAAATTGCAAATATCCCAGCACCTATAGGCAAAGCTTCTTGAAATCGCTCTGGGTTAGCAAATAAATCAAAATTCAGCAATAATCCCGCAGCTTCTAGATTTGTGGCAATGGTTGCTATTAACAAAATACCTGCAAAAGCTTTTTGCGATAACAACATCGGCCGGGGATCATTGCGACTCGGCAAGACAATTACCACTGGTCTGCCATCGGTGTTTTCCACTAAAAACAGGCGATATTGCTCACCAAGGCGTTGCTGTAAACTTGCAGTTAGACGGTTGTGAACTTCTTCTGGTTCTCCCCGCAAATTGCCTTTGAAAATAGCTCCATCTTGATAGGCAATGGTTTCTGTGGCAAAAAACGTATCGATACCAAAGATACCTTTAATTACATTCAAGTCCTCTTCTGGTATCGGCGGAATCTCGGTTTTGAGTTCTGCTAGTGTTGGTTGCGGAGAATTGGCTTCAAGTAAGGAATTAGCAGCAAGTCTTTCTGTTGCGCGTTGTTTGAGGATAGCATCTTGCCCAGCTGCGCGTAACTGTCTGCCTAAGTAGACATACAATCCGGCGGAAGTCACCACTAAGAACAATATACCCGCTATATTGATGTAAATCCCTGCGGCAAACAATCCAAAAAACAGGAGCCAGGGAGTCATCAACACCACCGACTGCAACCAGGCTAAGATTCCCAGTTTACCAAAAGGTCTGGCGCGATAAAAGCCCCAGCCCAAAATGCCTAAAGCTACCAGTAGGATTGCCGCCAGGATAGAAGTTTCTGATAAAGTAAACATCTCCAAACCTTTGCTATTGAGACTAAGCCAGAACAAGTCCGGTATTGCAGATACACTTATTAATGTATAACGCCGCCTGTCGTCTGCTCAAATTATGCCGTTTTGCGTAGTTGGAGAAGCCTTAGAACTACCGGAAGCGCTTAAAAAGCGTAGAGTGATATAGCAGTCCTATTTGATTCGTGAAAAATATAGACAAGGAAACGAACCGCCAAGAACGCCAAGGAAAAAAAAAAGGAATAAATATATAATTTTCACAAATGATTTAGGACTGCTATATATTATGCGATCGCTCTCTTACTCAATAATTACAGCCTGTATTTGAGCAAAGTAGTCTTCTAAGTACAGTTTTGCGTAAAAATGTAGCGTAAGTAGGTTGGCGCAATTAAAGTTAACTGGCAAGGGCTGTCATTTGTCCTTTGTCACTTGTACTTAGCGTTTGCGTAGCGTCTCATAGAGAAGCCGAAGCATTAACAATGCAAGCTGATGCATTAACAATGCAAGCCGAAGCATTAACAATACAAGCCGAAGCATTAACAATGCAAGCCGATGCATTAACAATGTAAGCCGACGCATTGGCATTACAGAATATTGCCAAATTTAATTCGCTACAAATTAATGAAATGCTGTACTAAGTCCAATAAAGAATTTCAGCATTTGGAAAGCGTCTACTAATCTCACTCTCAAAAAAGCAACGTAACGCTTTCATTGTGTCCTTATCATAAACGTACTTCGTTCCACCAAACTTATTACGCTTGACACTGCGTTTTGCCTCATCCATCTCTAATTTTGATTGGGGATACCAAGTTTGTAACACTTCTTTTGACCCAGGTGTAAACCGATGCGAGATTAACTCAAAGGTAAGGTTACAGTCAAAATCCAGTGCCTCGTTTATCTGGTCAAACAAACGACTATAGTGCATCTGCCAATCGTCTATCGGCATAATTGGCGCGATAACCAAGCCTACTGGATAACCGCCACCGCCATCTAATGGTAGCGCCAACCGTCGCAACGCATTTAGTCTGGATGTTACGGATGCTGTGCCACCTTCAAATTTGCCAGAAATCGGTGCAGCATTAACACTCATCCGACAGCGAGTATTGCCATTGTGTGGTAAATCTAGTAATCCATCCACAGCATCAAACTTCGATACCCAACGTAGATGTGCATTGGTACGAGTGCCAAAGTAACGGATACATTCAGCCAGACTTCCAGTTAAATGCTCAATACCCAATGGGTCTGTGTAACAGCTAACTTCAAAACTCGTGGTTTTCTCCTGTTGCTCGTAGTTTGCTAAGTTCTTTAATATCTGCGGTAAGTTAGCAAAAACTCGGATGACAGGTGGCCCCGACAAGCTACCAGCTAGGTAGCAGTATTGACAATGAGCGGGACAACCTTCGGCAATGTGAAACTGCCAATCCGCAGAAGGTGGGATTGGACTCAGCTTAAAAGAACTGGGTGGTGCAGTAACCACAGCTAAAGTACGTTTGGCGATATTGTAAGTATCGCGCTCAGACTCACCGCGCAGTCCCTTCAGGCGGTTCTGTGATAACTCTTCTATTGCTAAGTTGAGTGACTGCACACGTGCAAGAATCTGCTGCCCCCAGACCTCATTGAGGGCAGCAGGTGTAAACAGTACCCGTTCAGGCATCCACAACCTTGGCGATCTTGTTTGTGTCTCTGATACTGAAACCTGGTCTGTAATTGTATTTAGCAATATCGTTCTCCGTTATTTAGTTTGCTGACCGAAGAGGAAGGGGAGGCAGGGGAGGCAGGGAGCAGGGAGCAGGGGAGGCAGGGGAGGCAGGGGAGGAAAGATAGCTATCTTATTCAGTAATTCTTCTCTTCCCCTGCTTCTATTTTCCCCCTGCCCCCTGCTCCCTGCTCTCTTGCTCCCTACCCCCTGCCCCTGCTCCCCTTCGATGACTTCTGCAATTAATTTTCAAGCACTTGCTTAAGTCGTCGCTCTAGCAAATCAAGATCCAAAGTGCCTTCATCACGGCTAATTCGTCGCACAGTCGAATTAACATTACCTAAATTAACCAATAAATCTTGAAGAATTTCCTGCTGCTGACGGGCTTGGGTAACTTCGCGTGGCTCTTGTACTAAATCACGCACGATGGTATCTTCGGCGCGAGAGGCGATAATTGGATCGCTTTGCCCTTGAATGTGAACAAAGGTTCGCCGTCCTGGTCCTCGCTCCTCTTCTATTGGTATAACTGCTGTCACTTGGTCAGAACGCACATATTTGCCAAATCCTAAATGGACTAGCTCTGATGAGAGGATTTTCATATAATTGAGGCGTTATTTTTAAGTCTTACTTATATTGTAAAATCTAGAAAAGTGACTTAAAGCCATAGACCATACGGGTTATACCCAATTCAAAGTAGTAGTTTCCTAGTAGTGACACTGCAATGCTCGTTGGTGTCAACTTAAAAGCAAACGCTTATCCCACAGGCATTTTATCCCACCCCGCCAAAGCTACGCTTTGTCTCCTTTCCCCTTGGTAAGACTACGCTGAAAATCTCTGCTCCCCTGCTCCCTGCCCCTTTTCTTCTTATTGACTACTTTCATGATTTTTTCAATTGTTCTAAATAAACAGCAACCAGTATCAAAATGCTGTTACATCTTTGTTAAGAATAGTTACAAGTTCTTAACACAAGGAAATATTTATTATGGTGGTCTCACTTGAAAAGAATGCACCACATCGGGTCGTAGTTGTTGGTGGTGGCTTTGGTGGACTGTATACGGCAAAAGCTCTAAAGACAGCAAATGTAGATGTTACTCTCATTGATAAACGTAACTTTCACCTATTTCAGCCGCTTTTATATCAAGTTGCCACAGGGACGCTATCACCTGCTGATATTTCTGCACCATTGCGATCTGTATTCAGCAAAAGCAAGAATACAAAAGTGTTGTTGGGAGAAGTCAATGATATTGATCCAAAAGCGCAACAAGTTATTCTGGGTGATGAAGTAGTACCTTATGATACATTGATTGTCGCTACAGGTGCTAACCATTCCTATTTTGGTAAAGATAAATGGAAAGAGTTTGCTCCTGGCTTGAAAACTGTTGAAGATGCGATAGAAATGCGTCGCCAGATATTTTCGGCATTTGAAGCGGCAGAAAAAGAAACTGATCCAGAAATTCGCCGGGCTTTGTTGACTTTTGTGATTGTGGGGGGTGGTCCCACTGGTGTAGAATTAGCAGGTGCGATCGCGGAATTGGCATACCAAACTCTCACAGAAGATTTCCGCAGCATCAACACTTCAGAAGCGAGAATTTTACTATTGCAAGGGGGCGATCGCATCCTCCCACACATTGCGCCAGAGTTATCGAAAGTAGCAGTAGAATCTTTGCAAAAGTTGGGTGTGGCTGTCTACACTAACACCAGAGTGACAAATATTGAAAATAACATCGTTACTTTCAAGCAAGGCGATGAATTGATAGAAATTGTCTCAAAAACTATATTGTGGGCAGCAGGTGTTCAAGGTTCGCCTATGGGGAAAGCCCTAGCAAAAAGTACAGGTGTAGAATGCGATCGCTCAGGACGTGTAATTGTAGAACCGGATTTGTCTATCAAGGGTTATAAAAACATTTTTGTTGTGGGAGATTTAGGCAACTTCTCCCATCAAAATGGTAAACCCTTACCTGGTGTTGCACCTGTAGCTAAACAACAAGGAGAGTATGTAGCTAAACTCATTAAACGGCGGCTTCAAGGTGATACTTTGCCACAATTTCGTTACAATGACGTGGGTACTTTGGCGATGATTGGGCAAAATTTAGCTGTTGTAGATTTAGGCTTAATCAAACTCAAAGGTTTCATTGCTTGGCTCTTTTGGCTAGTAATTCACATCTACTTCTTAATCGAGTTTGATACTAAATTAGTAGTAGCAATTCAGTGGGGATGGAATTATATTACTCGTAATCGTCGCTCTAGATTGATTACAGGTCGAGAAGGTTTGGTAGAAGCAAAAACTATTAAGAATAGGGTGCAACAGCCTTCTGTTACAGAGGTGTAACTTCAAGTCCGGGTTAATCCGCAGCGTTTCTTGGAAGCAGGCGATCGCTAAATCAGGTTGAATCTCAATTGCCCGTAAACAACTATCAGAGATGGGCAAGATGCCGATGCTTTGTATTTCCGGGCGGGCAGAATGCCCACCCTACAAGAATCATCCCTTAATTCAGCAGCGCCTAATTTCGCTTCTGTCCTTTATCATTTGAACAAATCCAAATCTGTCACAGCACCAAGACTGCTAGAAGATACCAAAAAGGCGTATTTCGCCAACACGCCTTTTGTATAACGTGGAGTCGGGGGTTGCCAGTTGGCACGACGACGGCCCAATTCTTCTTCAGATATATTTAACTGCAATGAACGAGCGGGTGCATCAATAGTAATACTATCGCCTTCTTCTACAAGAGCGATCGCACCACCAACTGCTGCTTCTGGAGCCACATGACCAACCACCATGCCGTAAGTACCGCCAGAAAAGCGTCCGTCGGTAATTAATCCCACCGCATCACCCAAACCAGCCCCGATAATTGCCGAAGTGGGAGCCAACATTTCCCGCATTCCAGGGCCGCCTTTAGGCCCTTCATAGCGGATAACCAAAATATCACCTGCTTGAATTTTACCCGCCAAAATTGCAGCTAAAGAGGCTTCTTCTGATTCAAATACCCTCGCAGGCCCAGTAATTACTGGCTTTTTCACCCCGGTAATTTTAGCGACAGCGCCTTCGGTTGCCAGATTACCTCTGAGGATGGCTAAGTGTCCTTGAGCATACATCGGGTTATTCCAAGTCCGAATCACATCTTGATTGGCAGATGGTTCTTCTGGGATGTCTGCCAATATCTCTGCAATTGTTTGGCCGCTGATGGTAAGGCTATCACCATGTAATAAATCATGCACGAGTAGCATTTTCATTACTTGGGGAATACCACCAGCTTTGTGCAAATCTGTAGCGACATATTTACCACTGGGTTTTAAATCACATAAAACGGGAACACGGGCACGGATTGTTTCAAAGTCATCTAAGGTTAACTCTACATTAGCAGCCCTGGCGATCGCTAAGAAATGCAATACTGCATTTGTGGAACCACCCACCGCCATAATCACAGAGATGGCATTCTCTATAGATTTTCGGGTGATAATTTGCCGGGGTAAGATTTGTTTGCGAATCGCTTCGACTAACACAAACGCTGATTTTTCGGTGCTGTCGGCTTTTTCGGCATCTTCTGCTGCCATTGTTGAGGAATAGGGCAAACTCATTCCCAGTGCTTCAAATGCTGAAGACATGGTGTTAGCGGTAAACATTCCCCCACAGGAACCCGCGCCAGGACAAGCGCGACTTTCAACTTCTAATAATTCCTTTTCGTCAATTTTTCCAGCACTGTATTGTCCTACCGCTTCAAAAGAACTGACGACAGTTAAGTCTTTACCGTTATAGTGTCCGGGTTTAATGGTGCCACCGTAAACAAATATTGCAGGGATATTCATCCGAGCGATCGCTAACATTGCCCCTGGCATATTTTTATCACAACCGCCAATGGCTAGTACACCATCCATACTTTGCCCAGTACAGGCGGTTTCAATGGAATCTGCAATGACTTCCCGCGACACGAGGGAATATTTCATCCCTTCAGTTCCCATCGAAATCCCATCGCTAATGGTAATTGTGCCAAACATTTGTGGCATTGCTCCGGCGGTTTTAATCGCAACTTCTGCTATGAGCGCTAGTTGATTTATCCCCATATTACAGGGAGTGATCGTGCTGTAACCGTTGGCAATACCGACAATAGCTTTATTGAAATCTTCATCTTTAAAACCAACTGCCCGCAGCATAGCTCGATTTGGCGATCGCTGTACTCCTTGCGTCACAACTTGGCTTTTCAAATTCTCCGACATAGTTACATCATCCTATAACTTCCGTGTATGAGTATCATAAATAGCAATTTTTCCGATGTCCAATATATATTTATGAATATTTGAGACTTATAAAATATCAAAACTATGGAAATGCGACACCTGCGCTACTTTATTGCTGTAGCTGAGGAACTGCACTTTAGTAAAGCCGCAGAGCGACTTCATATCGCTCAACCTCCCTTAAGCCAGCAAATTCAGCAGCTAGAAGCAGAACTTGGGGTAGAACTTTTTCAACGCAAAACCAAACGACAGGTGCAGCTAACGGAAGCCGGACAAGTATTTTTGCAAGAAGCTTATCAATTGTTCGCTCAACTGTCCAAGGCAATTGATCTGACTCAACGGACAGGTAGGGGTGAGAAAGGACAACTACGAGTAGGTTTCACTAGCTTGGTAACTTACGATTTGCTTCCTGTAATTTTACGGCAATTTCGAGAACAGTTTCTAGAGGTGGAGTTAGTATTGCAAGAATTAACGACAACTCAGCAAGAGCAAGCGCTATTCAATCGCCGCATCCATGTAGGTTTTGCCCATCCACCTCTAGAAGACAACACTCTCAATCAAGAATGCATTCAGCAAGAAGGACTAATTGTAGCTTTGCTAGAAACTCATTTCTTAGCTAGACAAGAAAATATTTCAGTGCGCGAGATATTGAACGAAAATTTTATTATGTTCCCCCGCAATTTGGGTCCTGGACTTTACGATCAAATCTTGAGTCTTTGCCAGCAAGGAAATTTTAGCCCAAAAGTGACTCAAGAAGCAATCCAAATGCAGACAATTATCGGGCTAGTGTCAGCAGGAATGGGGATTGCGATCGTACCGTCTTCTTTGCAAAATCTTCAAAGGGCTGGTGTAGTTTATCGCGCTTTAGAAGAAAAAACACCATTGGTAGAAACGGCTGTAGTGTGGCGACAAGAGGATATGACACCTGTTTTACGGGAGTTTCTACAAATTGTGAGAAGTGTCTGTGGTTAATTAATCAGTTAAAAAGGCGATCGCCTCCATTAGTAATGAAGATACAGCACCTTGCAAGTAAGTGAAGTACAAATGCAGCAGGACTCACGCATTAGATAGATGTTTCTACCTCCTGCCTCCTTACCTGCGTTTAAATGGAGACAGAGTTTTTAACAAAAGGTAAATTAAAATGGCATTTAATAATTATAAAAGTATTAGTGCAGTCATTAAAAAATTCCAAATCAAATATGTGCAGTCTAATTTTATGTTGGAAGTAGATTTCCCTGTTAAAGAATCATTCAAAGAAGAATTAGATTTGCTATTAATGGATGGAGTTATTGATAATTCGGAAAATGCTATTTGTGAAAATCTCATCTATCCAGTATTGAAAGAAGTATGGAAACCTTACCGAAGTAAATTAACACTTTGGAGTCATGAAAAATTAGCTTATGATGAAGATTTATCAGGGGTTCCAGATTATACGGTGACACAGCGAAACCCTCTAGGTACGATTGTTTTTGATAAACCTTATTTTTTGATGGTTGAAGCTAAACAAGACAAATTTGAAGAAGGTTGGGGTCAGTGTTTAGCTGAAATGATTGCAGTGCAGCGAATTAATGATGATTTTGTCAGCGATGTTTTTGGGATTGTTTCTAATGGGAAAATATGGCAATTTGGAAAGTTGATTGCTAATGTGTTTACTCGAAATAAAAATTTGTATGTAATTCAAGATTTAGATAAATTATTTGCTGCGGTAAATTATATTTTTCAACAATGTGAATTAAAAATATAACATTATGTAGTTTTGCGATCAGATTAGAATGATTTTTGACGCGATGTTTGTAGCAGCTAGAGCAAACTCCCTAGTCGCACCCCAATATCATATATTTGGCAAATTTACTTACTCGACTTTCAGTGCTGACTTACCTAATGACTGACAAATAACATCGTTTTGCGGTGTATGGATACGGCTGCACAGAACGTCACGGTAGTGTCGCTCTAAAGGATTCCTTTTTAACATACCAGGATTACCAGTTAGTTCTAAGGCAATCTCCACAGCACGAATTGAGTTAGTTGTAGTAAGATATTTAACAGCTTGTGCCTGTAATCCTACGTTAGCATCAGACTCGCCCCGATCAATATCTTGAGCCAAGCTATAAATTAATCTATTGTTAGCAAATAGCAGTGCTTCTATTTCACCCACAGCATTTTGGAAGCGTGGCAGAGTTGCCAGTGGCTCTTTGAGATTAGAAGGCGATCGCTCCCAAAGATATTTAACCAGCCAGTCACGCGCACTGGTAGCCACACCAAGATATAAAGCACTCACTGTCAAACTGCCCCAAGTGGAAACCAGTGGATCAACTAATGGTGCAGCAGGTATGGGATTGATATTCAGGGCATATTCTAAGGGAATTAATACATTCTCTAAAATCAGATCGTGGCTGCCTGTCGCTCTCATCCCCAAGTGATCCCAGGTTTCGACAATTTGCAAACCGGGCAAATCGCGCGGAACCAAAAAATTGCCAACTTGTGGTTCATCTTCAGTTGTCCGTGCCCAAACAACAAAGTAACTGAGGATGGGACTACCCGTAGTGTATTGCTTGTGGCCTGTTAAACGCCAACCCTCTGTTGTCCGTTCGGCAATTGTGGCAGGTAATCCGCCTCTAGCTGGCGTTCCTAACTCTGGTTCGACACGGGCTGCATTGATCAGGGCAATGGCTTCAATGGATTCACGACACAACCGTTTATATACTTCTGGATGCCAACGACGGCTACGGGCCGCATTGGCATGTTGGAGATAGTGCATCGTCAACACTAGCGCGGTTGAAGCATCGCCACGCGCTATCCCTTCAATGACTCGGCAGATAGTTGTTAGCCCTAAACCCTCACCACCTAATTCACGGGGAATGGTGAGGCTGAGTAATTTTGCCTCATGCAAAGCTGTAAAATTCTCGAAGGGAAAGGAACCCTCTTTATCGTGTGTGCCTGCACGAGTGGCAAAGTCTTTAGCCAGAGTCTCGACCCGATCAAAAATATTAGGGAGAGTTTCTAAGCTTTTGGTTACAAAGGTTTCTGGCACGTCTTGCTCCAACTGTGACATAAATACTCCTTCAAAGCGCTTAAGATGCTTGCATCGGAGTTAAGCGATCGCAACTAGTGGTCTCTCCCATTAATTTTGCGGGACTGTAAGATCCCCTACTTCTTCAAGAAGTCGGGGATCTGCTCACCCTCACCTATCAGAATTAATCGGACAGACTACATAGTTGTAGTCTAAATCCTACTTTCTTTTCTTCTTCAGTTTTTGACGTGGAATTTAGGTCTTCTGGCGATCCTTCAGAATACAACTTAAAGTCGCTCGGAATTTAGTGATTAGTAAGTTTTGTAAGTATGACACAAACAGCTTTCAGAGAGCAAGCCAGGCGATCGCAGTAATTTCGCTCTATCCCCCGCAGGCATCACACTTAAGTAAGTTAGCGCGAAAAAACTCAAGTATGTTACGAAACGTAAATAGGCTTAAAACTCTTACTAATGACCAATACTTCGACTACGCGGTTCCTGAGCGTAGTCGAAGGGCAGTACAAGTGACAAAGGACAAATGACAGCCTTAGCCAATTAGCTTTAATTACGCCGACCTACTTAAAATGACTATAAACTAATGACTGATTTGCCAAAATTTACCTGACAGACTGCGGTATTTCAGGTTAAATGTTTTAAAGTATGCCCTGTGCAAGAGTTGTCGGATATTATTTGTGACACAACAAGACCAAAAACCCTCTCGTTCTTTCGCTGGAATTGCTGGCATTGTTGCCGCAGCCACATTAATTAGTAAAGTCTTCGGTTTAGTGCGGCAGCAAGCGATCGCTGCGGCTTTTGGTGTTGGTGCTGCTGCTACCGCCTATAGCTACGCCTATATTATCCCTGGCTTTCTGTTGATCTTACTCGGTGGTGTCAATGGGCCATTACACAGTGCAGTTGTCAGCGTTTTAGCCAAGCGGCGGCGAGAAGAAGCGGCTCCTCTAGTGGAAACTGTGACAACGCTGGTGGCTGGAGTGCTGTTGCTGGTGACAGTGGCTCAAGTTTTATTTGCGGATGCGATCGTTGATATAGTCGGTCATGGTTTGGAAGAGACAACCAGAGCGATCGCAATTCAACAACTCCGCATTATGGCACCAATGGCTTTATTTGCCGGTTTAATTGGCATTGGCTTTGGTACTCTCAATACAGCCAATCAATATTGGTTACTTTCCATTAGTCCTTTATTATCCAGTATTACCGTTGTTGCCGGTCTTGGTATCCTGGCGATGCAACTGGGCAAAGACATTATTAAACCGGAGTACGCTTTAATCGGTGGAATGGTCTTAGCTTGGGGAACCTTAGCAGGAGCAATTCTCCAATGGTTAGTGCAGCTAATTGTCCAGTGGCGGTTAGGATTAGGCACATTACGCCTGCGGTTTGAGTTTAAATCCCCAGGCGTTCAAGAAGTAATTAAAATCATGACTCCGGCAACAATTTCTTCTGGAATGATGCCAATTAATGTTGCCACTGACCTTTATTTTGCTAGTCCTATCCCTGGTGCTGCGGCAGGATTTAACTATGCGAATCTATTAGTTCAAACTCCGTTAGGGATTATTTCTAATATCATTTTACTGCCCCTTTTACCAATATTTGCCAAACTTGCGGGCCCCGAAAATTGGCCAGATTTAAAATTACGCATTCGCCAAGGACTACTACTCACTGCCTTCACCATGCTACCGCTAGGGGCGTTGATGGTAGCGCTATCTGTACCCATTGTGCAGGTGATATATGAACGCGGTGCTTTCAAGCCAGAAGCCACACAGCTAGTTTCATCCTTGCTAGTCGCCTACGGAATTGGGATGTTTGTCTATTTGGGACGTGATGTTTTGGTGCGAGTATTCTACGCTTTAGGCGATGGACAAACACCTTTTCGCATCAGTATTTTTAACATCTTGCTCAACATCATATTAGATTGGTTTTTCGTTAAACCTTTTGGCGCTCCCGGTTTGGTGTTAGCAACAGTGGGTGTAAATTGTAGCTCAATGTTGATGCTGTTGTGGTTGCTCGATCGCAAACTCAATGGTTTACCTTGGCGGGAGTGGGGTTTGCCGATTTTGGGTTTGGCTGCTGGGAGCGTGGTAGCTGGGGTAGCTAGCTATGGGACATTGGTTGGTTCTCAGCAATTGCTAGGTAAAACGGGTTTACTGATTTTGGTTTTGCAATTGTGTATATCTGGCTTCGTGGGGATTGCGGTGTTTGCTGCGATCGCTTCGTGGATGAAAATACCAGAGGTGAATCTTTTTATATTTCGTCTGCGTCAACGCTTTTTGAAAAAATAACCAGTATTTTAATTTTTGAGTTAAATACACCGAAGTAGCCAGGGTGATAATTTTGCGTAATTTCAAAATCCTTGTAGAGACGTTGCATTGCAACGTCTCTACATCCAGATTCATACTTCTATTCCGCAACATCGTATACCCAAGTGGGTGAGAAATAATTCAGCCAGTAGGGTGAACCAAGTGTGCGAGGTTACATTTTGTAAAAAAAGAGATTCTAGTACTAGAGAACATTGATTTTACCTAACTCTAGTGAGAAGAATTCTATGAAACTGACAAAATTCGCTGCCTCTTTCTTTGCTGTTGCTTCCATTGTCCTCTCGGCGGGAATTGCTTCTGCTCAAACAGCTGGTACAAACGGTAATTATATCGGTGCTGGGATTGCGGTTGGTGCAACCAGTGGCGGACAAGGAAACGATGAAGCACAACTTGGCGGTAATATTCAAGGACGTTACGCCGTTCCCAATGCGCCTGTTTCACTACGGGGTTCTGTGCTGTATGGTGGTGATGCTGCTGCAATTATGCCCATCGTGACTTACGATGCGCCCATCGCCAAAAATACTAACGTTTACTTCGGTGGTGGTTATTCTTTTGTAACTGACGAAGGTCAAAAAACTCCATTGGGCAACCAGAATGCACCTGTAGTCACCCTTGGTATTGAATCAGAAGTTAGCAATAATGTCATCGCTTATGGCGATACTAAATGGGGCATTGATGCCTACAGAAATAGTAATGCTGATGCTGTCAGCTTCCAAGCTGGATTAGGCTATCGCTTCTAGTGATTACGAGCTAGGAAACAGCTTATTCGCAAGCTAAAGCAATGATGTTTACCAGCCGTAATAGTGATTCGTTCTGTCATATCTGAGTATGGATACTCAGATATGACACATTTTTTTAATCATTTTTATTTATGATTTTGATAACCAATTATATTAGCTATTATGAATAGTTTCTCTTAAAGTGAAATGACCGATTTTAAATATGAATAAAAGATATTACTCATGGAAAAGATTAATCCCATTTCAGAAATACTGGGTGAAACAACTGATGTAGAATCTTGGCTAATTCGGTCTGGGCTAAGATTTTCAGACTTAGGTAACGATGCCGCCAGTATTGCAATCCGTAAGCAATGGCGAGAATATCAAGCCGCAGTTCAAAGATGTTGTGCAATCCTACATCAACCACCTTCACGTGTTCAATTAAGCGGCGACTATGCCAACCTGAGAATACCTGGGGGTGCATCAACCAATTGTGCGATTCCTCATACAGATTCTATGTGAGGTTGCACTTTAAATCATCTCCGCTTAAAGACTTAAGCCTCATCTAAGTTGAGAACCGTAGTTTTCGCCCTCACCCTAAATCCCTCTCCCAGATATGGGAGAGGGACTTTGAAATTCTAGCTCCCCGAATCCCATATTTGGGGGATAGGTTGGGGGATGAGGGCAAATCCTTTTCGTCTATTAAGGCAAGAGACGCGATGAATCGCCGTCTCTACAATAATCGGTCTTTCGTCTTGACAGCGATTTATCGCGTCTTTGCGATCTAAAATTTTCATCAAAAAAACCTTAACCGAACTGTATTGCCTTACAACTGATCTGGTTTTTCAAATCATCTATACTTGGTCTTTCCTGTCAATGCGTAAGTCCTACTTTATTATGGTTAAGGACTTCCAAATAAAAAATATTCAACTATTTATTGTGGGATGGGCCGAAAAGCCATTGGTGTCAACTTAAGTCAGAAAGCCTATTCCACAGGCGTTTTACCCCACACGCCAGATGCTCCACTTGGGGAGACCCCAAGACCGCACTGGCTCCCCTTAATCCCCTCCCCGTTCACGGGGAGGGGAGATTTTGTCGCTAGACAAAAGCGGGGTGGGGTTCCGACGACTTAATTGGTAATTGAGTAGGCTTAATATAACGTCATTGCGAGGGTTTCACGTTAAGTTGACACCAATGGCTTTTCGGCCCACCTCACAAGATTGGATAATTTATTTGTTGGAAGTCCCTTATTCAAAATTCTGAACGCGAAGAGCGTGCCGGAGGCATTATTCTGCCTCCTTCTCGTTAATTATTCTGTTGCACACCGTTTACTACTGGCTTAACTTCAGAAAATGGATCAGTGCCGCCACCCCAGTTAAAATCACTAATTCGGATGCTAAAGCCGCCTAATTCCAACACCGGATTGTAACGCAAGGTGATGCCATAGGTGCGACGGCTATATTCTAAAATGTAGTCGGTACTAGATTCTCTACCTGTATCCAAGTTCACAGATGTTTGAAAGCCTAAGCGAAAAGGGCCGTAGATTTGCTGTGATATCCCAGCAGTCAAAACTTTGTTATCAACGGATCGATCGAACAAAAAGGGTGATAATCCGTTGTTTAAGCCTTGAGAGTAACTAATATTAAAGGCGGTATAGTCGAAAAAAGGGCGAGAAAAATGACCAATTTGTCCTTGTAAACCAATTTTAGCAGTTAGGGTGCTTTGGTTATCACCATTGGTGTAATAACTCGTAGTGCCCGTAAGTCCAGCGATCGCTTGCAAGTAAGGAACTACAGGGTTAGCCGTGTATCGTAATCCTTCAGTGGCAGTGGGTGGTAATGGTTTTCCCTGCCACAGTAACACCCCAGTACTGAGGTCAGCACTAGCTTGTAAACGACCTAGTGAGATGCGATCGTTTTGCCGTAGGGGTTCTAGTAAGTCTTGGCGATCGGTATTGGCATCGATATACTGGGCGCTTGCCTGATAGGTGAGGTTGATGCCACTTTTTCCTAAAGGAATCACAGGAGAGGTAAGAATGCCGCCAAAACTGCTCTGGACAGTTTGAAAACCGAGAGTACCGTTGTAGAGGCGATCGCGGTAATTATATTGCACATTCAATATATGAGGAAGGGAAGTGCCTATTGTCTGGCGCAATCCCAAATTCACCCGCAAATTGTCTTCCACCTTGTCTAAGTCAAAACTGGTTAACTCCCCAGTTCCTTCAATTACTGCTCGTGGATTCAAAACAGAATTTACCTTTGTCTTTATAGCAAACAGCGAGCCTAAGTTACCCGCACCTTCTTGCACACCTCTCTGTACTAATAACTGAGGCGTGATCGTCCAGCTTGTCTGCTCTGTATCGATCACTGGAAAGCCACGCTCAATATACAAACCACCCCGCTTATCTCCATCATAGCCAGGAGAAACAATTGCAGGTGTAACGTCCCGCTCCCGGCGGTCAATCTTCTGCTGATTCACCGGAATTGGTAAGGAGATTTTTTGATCCAATACCAAACGCTGTCGCTGTGTCCTGATGCGGTCTAGCAAGGGTGTTTCTCGCGTCAGAGTTACTGTATCTGCGCGTAACTCTAGTTCTGGAGGCGAAAAAGGATCGTTGGTAAGGCGAACATTTCTTGCTTGCCAGCCTTGCGGATAAAAATCAATGTGTTCAGCTTCAAATCTGAGCCGATTGACTGCACCCCCTGTTTTCGGGGGTGAGAGGTTGCTAGCATCAGCCTGACCACCCAATGTCAAATCAAGTTGTCCAGGGCTGCTCACAGCCGAAAGGGGCTGATTGGCTCTAATGCGATCGCTGGGCGGGCGTTTTGTAACTCCACCAGCAGTTGCATCTATGGGTGAAAAAGCAAAATCTGTTTGTGCTGAGGGCACATAAATTTCTCCTGTACCATTTAAGAGTTCTCCACTATCTTGAACAAAGTTATAGGTAAAGCGTTGTCCACGCAGTATCTGATCGCCCCTGGTTAAAGTTACATTGCCTTCCCCTGCGGCAATTAAGTTGTCCAAATTGACTTGCAAGCGATCGGCATCCACCACTGCCCCATCAAATCGCACAACTACATTTCCAACAGCTGTAATAATTCGTCGTTGCTCATCATACTCTTGCCGATCTGAAGTGACTTCTACAATTCTCGGTTTGGCTGGCGGCTTGCTAGCTGGTGCTTGTGGCTGATTGGTGGTATTTACTTGTGGTGTAGATGTTGGTGCTTGAGTTTGTTGTTGGACTTGGGAACTGAATTCTACAGTGATGGGCGTTGAAAGTTCCTTTGTCGGTTTACGAGACTGGAATTTTAGAAAATTTTGTACTGATTGAGAACTTGGTGCAAGATCGGCAGCAGATAGAGAGATATTGTTTCTTTCTGAAGACTGTGGTGCAGTAATGTCACTTAGCTGTTTTTGCTGGGTTAACTTCTTAGCTAAAATTTCCGCCTTAGATTCAACTAACTTGTTGCTGGTTGTCACCCTTGGGACAACTGGAATAGAAGGCAGGGATTGGGCGACAAGGGGACTTGGGGTGACTCTATAGCTAAACCGTGGAGAGTCCAAAAAGGTTTGTTTTTCTCTAGCAATATTGGGATTTAGCGTAGACGCAAAGCAGTGAGGGGGTCGCAGTCTTGGCGGTTCCCGTCGATTGCGATCCCCCGAACCCGTTGGCGCAGCCTCTCGTAGAGAAGGGCTTGGCGTCAGACATCGTTCACCGAGTTTTTGAGAAGGTTCAGGTTTGGCATTTAGGGAAGGCTCCGCTCCAACTTTTTTTGGCAATGCAGTGGCTTCTTTTCGCGTCTCCCGTTTGCGTAACGCAGCTCTTAGGAGAAGTTCTGAGCGGCGCTCGCTCGGACTTTGGTCATTAGAAATTTTAATCTCCTGCGTGGGATAACCAACCATTAGCGATCGCCCCAAAAGTACAGCACTTCCAGAGTCGGTGATGGGGGAATTTTCTGTTGGAAAGGTTTCTGGTGAATGGGGTACAGAGGAAGTTTCGGCAACTACCAAGTCATCCTGAGTTGAGTTGATGGAAGTTGGCAATGGCCAATTCCTCTTGGTATCACCCGTAATTGACAACTCAGCCAAATCCTGAGACTGCTTGGATTTGTCTGTCTTTTCCTGCATTCCAGTTTCTACAACTGAAAGAAACTTTGTATGACTAGCAGATGAGGTGGGATTTACAGGTTGTAAAGATTCGAGGATATGAGGCGGATTGGGTGGCAGAACTGGATGAAGCATAAGTGAGCAAAATCGGGCTAACAAACAGCCAAATGACGGACGGAAGGATAAACTATACATTTTGCCTTCCGACTGTCGCCTTCTGCTACCTACAGCAAGCTACCTGGAGGAAGAAACTTACTAAGCTAAATTTAGTAAGTTTCTGTGGCGTTTAGTATTTTCCGCCTTCCAAAGTCGCGGATGATTTATCGCCCTTTTACTCTAAGTCCCGACGGCCGGGGTTACGAGCAGGATCGTTCGACAAAAATCCGAAGATGAAGATAGTTACGAAGAAGGCAACAACAATATAAACAGCGATTTTTAAAGTCAGCATAGAAATATCTCCAAGGGGTAAAACAAAGAAAGCTTTTCTTTGAGGATCTGCCATGCAGAAAAGAGAGCTACTTTATATTACCCAAATCTCGCCCCTTTTTTAGAAGACTGTGGGAACTGGGGATTGGTGATGCCTATTCTACGCTTATTGAGAATAGTGCAAAATGTCACTTGTCTGACTTTTAGATGCCCTTAAAAATAACTCATAAACTGCTTACTCCAGTTTGTGACGTTAACTGACGGCTAAAGTTTCTTCCAAAAGGCAACATACAGCAGTTTTCTTTTGCATGAAGTACAAAGAACTAAGGGTTTGGAGGCAGGAGGCAGAAGGTAGAAACTCTATCTAATGCGTGAGTCCTGCATTTGTACCTCACTTAAAAGGCAAAGTGCTGCATTAAACTTTATGGGAAACAGTTACCATGCCCCATGCCCCATGCCCAATTCCCAATTCCCAATCCCCTATTTCTCAGTTTGAACTTTTGCTAGGTCTTTGCCAATTCGGTTTTTGACTACTCGTGCAGGTATACCTACAGCAACGGAGAAAGGAGGAATATCTTTATTGACAACTGCTCCCGCACCAATAACACTACCTTTACCGACGGTAACGCCATCTAATATCGTTACTCCATGACCTAGCCAACAATTATCTTCAATCACAATTCCCTTGCGAGTAACACCTTGGTATTTAATTAGCTCCATCGGATCGGCAAAATTATGATTATTGGCATATATCCCGGAGTGGGCGGCAATCATGCAGTGTTTGCCAATTTTAATGTCTCCTGGCCCCTCAATACACACGTTGGGAGCAATGAAGGTGTCTTCGTCAATATGTATACACGTATCTTCCAAACAACCTATATCAACGTTACGCTCAATAGCTACTCTATTTGCTAGATGAATTTTATTATTTTTGTGTCCTCTAGCATCCATCCGTACACCCTTGAAAATATAGACTCCACTGCCTATCTCAATACAAGAAGTCCCGTTAAATTCAACACCATTTTGAATATAAACTGGGCTACCTATTTGGGCAAAAATACTCCGATATCCTAAACTACGCAACTTTGGCCCTAGAATAAGTGTAGGAATATCCCCTAACACAGTAGTTACTACAAGTTCTTGCACGCGCTGCAATTTTGAAAAATATTGCTCGTTATACATGGCTATATGTCTCTTCAATTAATTGTTGTTGACAGTATTGAAAGTTTTTTGCCTGTATCCTAATCTTCTGCTAATACTAAGAAGTCTTGTATTTCTTAATACCTTAAACTTAGTTGGCAGTATTACCGAAATTTACCCATATTTTTAGATAGGTTTCCAAAATTTGGAAAACCTCTAGTCTGGCTTTAACTATGTGAGCAACTCTTGAACTTAAGTATGTTAGAATTACTCACTATGATATGCACAATTACCTTGGATTTATAGAAGCTTTTGTACCAGTCAAGGCACGTAAAAACTTTGCTTCTTTTTCACCAGATCAATTAACAAAAAATCTTAGTGTATTGCAGGGTCAAACCCCAGACTATTAAATTATCTGATGGGTAAATTGGTTGGTTTAGATAGGTTACTGTTTTGGTTATGCGGCAAATTTGCAAAGCTTGTTACGCAAATATGGATAGAGTTGTTTGCCTTGAGGCTACTTTATCTCAGGCGGGTTTAGTCTTTTGAAACAACTCAGATCCACAAGCTAGTTTGCAACAAAAAATACATTCAACTAGACTATATTCAAAAATTTTATCTAAATTTTTGCCTAGCATGACAATGTAATTATTGTTGGGTCTAATTGGGCATTATTGCCCCAAGAAAACCCAATTAGGGTGGATTATCTCCCACATCAGCCATCACATTGAAGTTAACCATCGGTGCAAACAAGTAAGCGCTTCCCCGACTGCTATGACGGCTTTCTTGCAACGAATTTCTAGAGTATGCTGCTCCAATCATGTTGCACACAGATGATTTACAGACTAGCAAATTCATGCTTGTAATTACATGAATCGTTTTTAATAACAGTTGCTTTTAACAATAACACATTTTATTTTTAGTGGAACACTCTCAATAAATAAGTTGATTGGTGATGAGAATATTGTAAATTAGCTAACTTTTTTTATGGAGCAATCGCTACTCTTAAATAATTTTATACACTTAGATAAAATTCATTGAGGACGGTAATTTTAAAAATGCTCTCAGTTGTTAATTGTCATTTTTGTCTATATTTCTACCTTTGCTTGTCCAAGTAATTTTATAATTAGGCGTTAAACTCAGAATGATATCTACTATACTGGTGACACCCTCTTCCTTCAAAAGCTCAAAATTTTCTTCTTTCTAATTACTTATATCTAAAAATTTGTAAATCACCCATTCGGGTGAGCCAAGCGGGTGATGCGTGCTTGGTGCTACTCATTATAAATTTAATTTTATTATAAAGAAAGCTAAAACTTAGCTTAGTTTCCAGGAGAAGTCCACAAAAAAATATCAAATTGCCCACATTGAGGTATCGGTTTTAACTCACACACTTGGTTCAAATTATGGCTTTAATTAAAGAAATTGTCCAAGAAGCTCTAACTAGCGGCTATCTGAGTGTTGTAGCCGAAGAACAACTGCGATCGCAACTTCAAAGTAATTATGACTCAGAAGACCTAGATGCCTGGATCATTTTACAGCGATCTGTTGTAGCGGGTGATGTCAAACAAGAGTCGCGTCGAAAAAAAGCTTCTGTCTCTCCTAAAGCCAAGGACGCTTCATCAAGTATCAAACTTGCTTATCAAATGGCAGCGGAGATTGCTTATGCAGCTGCTGTAGCTTTGTCAATGACAAAAAATACCAAAGACCAGCCTTCATTAGGTTCATAAGATAACACACTAAGAAGTTATTTTTCTGATTTAGTATCAAAAATTTATACCAAGTAGTTGACTAAGAAAAGCGTCGCAAACTACTTGGTATTATTTTTACGCCTTCCTCTTTTAAGTGATATCTACATGGGTTATTTTGTATCGCATCTCCTTGAACTAACCTTAACCTAAAAATCATAACTGCTTATTTACTAGCGCAATTTTATTAAAAAATACTTAAAAATTTAACCTTTCTGGAAACAGCTATGAGGAAATTTCACCCTCAGCCAAGACAATAGAACCGATCCCCGGAAGCAATACTAAAATAAATATAAATTATTTATTCAAAACTAGATTTTTTTTAAGTGATACATGCCACTCAATGATTAAATCTTAATATACCAAGTATATGGCTGAGAGTAACGCATAGAATTAGAAACACCTTGGTGTAAACTTTAGCAACGATGTTAAAAAGAATTCTCAATGCTTAACAAAGTCATCGCTTCTTCACAAACTACAGTATAAAGAATTGGCAACATTGGTAAAGACAGTAAACAATAACCATAACTAAACTTGGAGTTTTGCCAACCTATGCAGCCAATTCGCACATTTAACGTATCCCCTTCACTACCACCGCGACTCGAACCACTGCGGCGGCTAGCATATAACTTGCACTGGGATTGGAATGTTGATAGCAAAGATTTATTTCGTCGCTTAGACTCTGATCTGTGGGAGTCTAGCCATCACAATCCAGTGTTGATGCTCGGTACTATCTCTCAATCGCGGCTTTTGGAAGTTGTCGAAGATGAAGGCTTTCTAGCGCAAATGGATCGAGCTGACCGTCAGTTAGACGATTATTTGCAAGAGCGCACTTGGTATCAAAAACAACGGGAAGATAAACCAAAAGAATGCTACGCCTATTTTTCGGCGGAATTTGGACTTGTCGATTGTTTACCCGTCTATTCTGGCGGCTTAGGCGTTCTGGCGGGGGATCACCTCAAATCTGCTAGTGACTTGGGGCTACCGCTTGTCGGTGTAGGTTTGCTGTATCAGCAAGGCTACTTTGCCCAGTATCTCAATGCTGATGGCTGGCAGCAAGAACGCTATCTGCTCAACGATTTCTATAATATGCCCTTGCATCTAGAGCGCAATGCCGATGGTTCAGAACTACGGATTGCGGTAGATTATCCCGGACGCAAGGTGTATGCCAGAGTTTGGCGCGTACAGGTGGGAACAGTACCCTTGTATCTGATGGATACCAATATTGAACCCAACAACACTTACGACCACGACATTACAGATCAGCTGTATGGTGGCGACATCGATATGCGTATCCACCAGGAAATCATGCTGGGGATCGGTGGTGTGCAAATGCTCAAAGCTTTGGGGCTGAAAGTCACCGCTTACCACATGAATGAAGGCCACGCCGCCTTCTCTGCTCTAGAACGCATCCGCTTGCTGATTCAGGAAGAAGGGCTGAGTTATATCCAAGCAAAACAGGTGGTGGCTTCCAGTAATATTTTTACTACCCACACACCAGTACCGGCGGGAATTGACTTGTTCGCTCCCGACAAAATGCTGTACTACCTGGGGTACTATGCAGAGATATTTGGGTTGCCCAAAGAGCAATTTTTAGGATTGGGGCGCGAGAATACAGGCGATTTATCCGGGCCTTTCAGTATGGCGGTGCTGGCGTTGAAAATGGCAACATTTTCTAACGGTGTCGCACAACTGCACGGCGTAGTGTCACGGCAAATGTTCCAGGGCTTGTGGCAAAAAGTACCAGTAGAAGAAGTACCGATCGCAGCAATTACTAATGGTGTCCATGCTCGCAGTTGTGTTGCCAAATCAACTCAAGAATTATACGATCGCTATCTAGGCCCAAATTGGTCATCAGCACCACCAGATAGCCCATTGTGGGAGCGGATGGACGCTATACCCGATGAGGAGTTATGGCGCAATCACGAACGCTGCCGCTTAGATATGATTTTGTATGTGCGGGAGCATTTAGTAAAGCATTTACACGATCGCGGCGCTTCCGCTTCTGAAATTGTCCAAGCCCAAGAAGTTTTAGATCCCTACGCTTTCACCATTGGTTTTGCCCGCAGGTTTGCCACTTACAAACGCGCCACCCTCTGGATGCGTGATTTGGATCGCATTAAGCGGCTTTTGCTGGCTAATAAAGACCGGAAAGTACAATTCGTAATTGCTGGGAAAGCCCATCCGAAGGATATTCCCGGTAAAGAACTCATCCGCGATATCAATCACTTTATCCGCGAACAACATTTAGAAAAACAGGTAGTGTTTGTCCCCAATTACGACATTCACATCTCCCGGTTGATGGTTGCGGGTTGCGATATTTGGTTAAATACACCGCGTCGTCCACGGGAAGCTTCTGGTACAAGTGGCATGAAAGCGGCAATGAATGGATTGCCAAATTTAAGTGTATTAGATGGCTGGTGGGATGAAGCTGATTACGTCCGCACAGGCTGGGCAATTGGACATGGCGAGAATTACGACGATCCTAACTACCAAGATGAAGTAGAAGCAAATGCTCTCTATGAGTTGCTGGAGAAGGAAGTTGTACCGTTATTTTATGAGCATCGGGATAGTGATGGCTTACCTCGTCCGTGGGTTGCCAAAATGAAGGATGCAATTCGGTTGAATTGTCCTTTCTTTAATACAGCGCGGATGGTAGGAGAATATGCCGGGCGAGCTTATTTCCCAGCTAGCGATCGCTATCATACCCTGACTGTTAATAACTATGCCCCAGCGAAAGAACTAGCCGCTTGGAAAGAAAAACTGAGCGGACACTGGTTCAATATCAGAATCAAAGATGTTGACGTATCGGCAGCTTCAGACATTGAGGTGAACCAAACCGTTGCGGTCATTGCCAAGGTTGACTTAGCAACTTTGACCAATAATGATGTGCAGGTAGAGTTATATCAAGGTGCGATCGATGCCAATGGTGAGATTGTCAACGCTGTAACAGTGGTGATGGATTACCAAGGTGAGGATTCACAGCAATTGAGCATTTACACGGGTAATATTACTTATACCGCTTCTGGTTTGCAAGGCTTGTCTTTGCGTGTATTACCAAAAAATCAAAATCTGGCTAATGCTTATGAACCAAGGTTGATTGCTTGGGCAGAATAAGAGGGCTGAGTAGTTATTAAATACTCAAGATTAGGCGTTGCTGATTTAAGTTTAGCAACGCCTTTTATTATGCCATGCAGTCATGCCCTGAAAAGATTTCACACAATTATCTTTAAGGTACTTCTAAATAAATCAGGAGTCAGAATTCAGAATAATGCCTCCGGCACGCTCTTCGCGTTCAGAATTCAGAATACTCTACCCATAAAGGGATAGAGTTTTAATTAGGAATAATATTTTAATTTTTTTTGCCCACAAGGGGCAAGGTTTTAAACCAATATTCATTACCCAGTCGTCCAGAATTCAATTCTGTTAGCGGATAGCTAAGGTTTAGCCCATTCTGACTCCTGAGTTCTGAATTCTTCTTATAAAAAAATATCCCAAAACTAACGCCAAAATATTCTCTATCTCTCCTCACTCTGTGTTCTCTGCGCGGCAGTCACTCATGGGGGAAACCCCCAAGACCGCGCTGCCTTGCCTCTGTGGTTAATTCATTTCTTGAACAATCCCTAACCGTAACTAATCCATGTATCCCAAGCGCTGTAATTACTCCTCCCAGTAATCCCCAAGTTCCATCAGCAAATACATTGATGCGATGAATGTAGGTGCGATGATAGGCATACTCTAACTGCCTATCATTAACTTTTCCCACCTCTACTAGGTTTGTCACATAGTTTTCAGCTTTGATCAGTGCTGCATAATCCAGGTTAAACCAATAAAGCGATACTCCCACCACCGCCAACCCAGGAAAAACCAAAGTAATTAAGAGAATTGCTTTGCGTGTGTTCATTTACTTTACTCCCTGATATACCTGCTCAATGCTGACATAGCAAGAATCTTTGTGTTACAACTTGGCAGATCAATTTGATACATGGAGTGGGTGAATCAAATTTTGGGAATAATCCTCATAGTGTTTGAAAGCATCGTTTTAGTTAGGCTCACGCTATGAGAGCGCGATTTCTAGGTAAAAATCTGATTTTTGGCTGTTTATCTCTGGCATTTTGCTGCATTTTGTGGATTTGTTTGTCATTAATTCCAGTACACGCAACTTCCACAGGGTCTATTGATACTCTGCGACAACAGCAGCAACAAATGAACCAGCAGCGTCAGAGTGTGGTTAATGATCGCGATCGCTTAACAAATCTCCAACAAGAGGCTCAAAAACATCTCACTGGTTTAAAGCAAAATCTGCAAACTACAGATAGCTACATTCAAGAGAGCGAATCACGATTACAACTTGCGACTCAACGTCTCCAGCAGTTAGAAACTGATTTAGCTGTAGCAGAACGTTCCTACGAGGAGCGGCAAATAGCAACAGTAGCACGATTGCGTTATCTCCAGCGATCGCCTGCATCTGTTGGATGGGCAGTTTTGCTCCAAAGTGAAAATATCAGCGATTTTATCAGCCGTCGTCATCAGTTGAAGTTAGTGTATCAGGCAGACGAACAAATTTTGGTGAAACTCAACCAACAAGCAAACCTGATAAATCAACAAAAAACGGGCGTAGAACAACAAAAAAACGAAATTGCCTTGATTCGTGAGCAACTACTGGCACAAAAAACCGATTATCAAACTCAGGCACAGTCACAATCAGAATTGATTCAACGCCTCAATAGCGATCGCCTAGCCTTGGAAGCGGCGCAAAACCAGCTAGAGAGGGAATCCAAAAATCTGGAAGTCTTGATTCAACAAAAGGTAGCAGAAGCCAGAGCCACAGAAGAGGCGCAAACAAAAACCAACAGCCGGACAAGTATTATCATTCGGGGAACTGGTGTCATGGCATATCCTAGCGATGCTCCTACTAGTAGTCCCTTCGGCTGGCGGGTACACCCAATCCTTGGCTATCGCCGCTTTCATGCTGGATTGGACTTTGCCGCTAGCTATGGTAGTAAAATTCGGGCAGCCGATTCGGGCAGAGTGATTTTTGCTGGGTGGTATGGTGGTTATGGCAGAGCGGTAATTATTGACCACGGCAATGGCATGACTACACTATACGGACATACCAGCGAGTTGTATGTTTCTGAAGGACAAGCAGTTGAACGCGGACAAGCGATCGCTGCTGTGGGTTCTACAGGTTTCTCAACTGGGCCCCACCTCCACTTTGAAGTCCGTCGGAATGGTACACCAGTAGACCCAGCTAATTATCTGTAAACTATAAACCTAGTTTTTCTAGGCTGCAAACTTTATCATAGATGTGCTATAATGGTCGAGAATAAGGGCGCGTGGCTCAGTGGATAGAGCAACAGATTCCGGTTCTGTGGGTCGGGGGTTCAAATCCCTCCGCGCTCGTTACCTTTATAAGATTAACCAAAAAATCGAGAAGACAAAGGACTGATTATTGTAAAGACGGCGATTTATCGCGTCTTTGCGATCTATAATCTTTCATCAAAAACTTTATCCGAACCGTATTGACATCTGTTGTAGGGGCAATTCATGAATTGCCCCTACCTGCATAGTCTATTTACCTGAAAATAGCTGTAATATAATTTATACTAAGATTGACTTTTTAAGATTTTGTGTATAGACAGTATGTTGATTTTATAATAGTGCTATCTCTGCGTTCAACGAGCGATGTCTACGACGGTCACTGAGCGAAGTCGAAGTGCGGGCTACACCTACGCACTCAGCATAAAATAGGGAGTGGATAATTTACCACTCCCTGATCTTTCTATGCTTCGATAACTACCCGCAAATTGCCCCGTTTTTTGGCAACGCGACAAGCAGTTGTAGTACCAGAACGCTCGAATTCTAAATCGAGGATGGTGGGGCCGACTCGCAAATTATGAAATGACAGGCGATTAATCGATTCTGGCAAAGCGGGGTCGATTATTCGTAAGCAGTTATTTTGAGCATCAGGCACTAAGTTAACCATCATTTGCAGCAGTTGGAAGATACTACCAGTAGCCCAAGCTTGGGGAGTACAGGCAACTGGATACTGCACAGGGGCATTATCACCGTTCCGTTCGTAGCCGCAGAAGAGTTCTGGAGGACGTTGATAAGGCTGCTGACTGGTCATGTCAAATAAACCTTGGAAAAGTTCTAGGGCTTGATCGATAAGACCCAGCGATCGCAATCCCATTGCAATCAGAGCGTTATCATGGGGCCAAACCGAACCAATGTGATAACCCATTGGATTGTAAGCGGGTGATAAACTACTCAGAGTCCGAATGCCCCAACCATTAAACATATCTGGTGCCCGCAACCGTTCTGCTACACTATAGGCTCTCTCGTGGGTGAAAAGACCCAAATGCAGACAATGACCAGGATTTGAGGTAATACTGTCTACAGGTTTACCATCTCCATCCAAAGCCAAGGCGCAGAAATCCTGGTCTTCTACCCAAAAATCTCGATTAAAACGAAGCTTGAGACTTCTAGCCTCTTCTAGCCACCGATCTGCTAAATCAAGGCGCTTTTTCATCCTCGCTATTTCTGATAGGCGCATTTTTGCCGCATAGACGTAAGCTTGCACCTCACAAAGGGCAATTGGGCCGTTAGCTAATTCTCCCTTGTGGTTGACGATGCAGTCGCCAGAGTCTTTCCAGCCTTGGTTAGCAAGACCGCGTTTAGATGTACGGAAGTAGCTGAGGTAGTTGGTTTGTTTGATATTGCGATCGATCCAGTCCATTGCTGCTAGAGCATTTGGCCAAAGTAACTCTAGGAGTTCTTGATCGTGAGTCCAAGCATAATGTTCGGCATACAGCATTAACCACAGGGGAGTCGCATCAACTGTACCGTAGTATGGTGTATGGGGAATTTCTTGACAACGAGCCATTTCTCCTAAACGTAACTCGTGCAAAATCTTACCCGGTTCTTCTTCGCGCCATTCGTCATCGATTTTGCCTTGGTATGTCGCCAGTAATATTAGGGTTTCTTTGGCGATTTGCGAGTTTAACATTAGGGTTTGGGAAGCTGTAATCAGCGAATCCCGCCCGAATAGTGTAGAAAACCACGGCACTCCAGCCGAAACTGTCTTATGCTTACCAAAAGACTGGCGCAACAAATACATATCTTGCTCGGCCCGCTCAATCACTCGATTGAAAGTGCTTTTATCTGAGCTAATGCGGGTAATTTGTTGTACCCAGTTTTTCTCCTCCATCAACTCAGCAGCTTTCGCCTGTCCTAAAGTGATGGCGGCGCTTACGGTTGAACTAGATTGGTTGTTTTTCAACATATTCACCCGATAACCCAGCTTTTGGGTTTCGTGAGAAGCCAACTCTAGCTGCCAAACCGCAGTGTAACCTTTGAAAGAGTCTGGTTGACAATGCTGGAATGAAATCCGAGATTCCATCACCGAACCATCCAGACCTTGATAGGCAAGTGTTAAGGATTCTTCCCTAAAAGTTGATGGGTCTTTAGGTACTGGTGAAACGCCATCGACGATTCCTTCTTCAGTCGTCGGTTCTACTAGACGTAAAAGTCTACCTCGTTTTTCTCTGTCATAACCCCGGACTTCAAATAAATCAACAAAATCTGCATCAAAGCTGATACTTAGTTCAAAATTGACAGTTGTTGTGCTGTAGTTAGATATTTCTATTTCTTCAAATAGAGCGCCATTGAGTACTATTTCTCGTCGAATTCCGATAGTTTCGGCTCTTAGGCGATCGTCAATTCTGGGGTTGGTACACAAAACTGAGAGTGAAAACCCTTTTTCGGCAGTACTACTGAGGAGTACAGGCGATCGCCCTTCAATTTGCAACTCCAAGCGATTGAGAAATCTCGTATCACAGCAAAACAGCCCCATACTGGGATTACCATCACTGAGGGAACAGCCAGAAATATTCCCGATAGTATCTGTCACGAAAAATAAATCATCATCTTTAACCGTCAGTGTCGGTTGTGGTCTTTCACTCACAACACAAGGCCACTCCGGGATAGGTAATTGTTCAGCAGGAATAAAAGTTTTTCCATCCAGGAAAATTTTTTCCGGGGTCATTAGCGTATCCGGTGTCATTAGCCAAAGTTCCGTGTACAGGTCGTAGATTGTTTGTGGTATTCGGAGTAGAGGTCTTTAACCCTCACAACTTGCAGAAAAAAGACTCTTTCTAAAACTTGTTTGAGCTATTCTAGCCAAAATAACTTTTACGTACTGTTGACAAAGTAGCAGCGCCCAAATCTATATAAGTATTGTATAAGTCTAAACTCAAGACTGAAAACTGATAATTTTTAGATAAGTCCTTAGTTGTTGAACTTTCTTAAGATACAAGCAAGATATATAGTATACTCAGCAAAAATGCGAAGTTCCCAATTTTATTGGGTAAAGCTAGCATTTATTGACTAAACTATTATACGATTTTGTTTTAAATATCTTTGGCGTTGGATTAGACAAATTTATGATATTCAATTGATTGATTAATTTTAATCAAGTATTACTGATTAAATTATATGGTATGTAGCAGTAATGGTTTTTGGTAAGAAAATTCTATTTAGTGAGTGTAAATATTACGACGGGCTATTCGGTGTCGCGTGGACTATCAATCAATGTTCAGTAGATATTAGTGAATTTAGTAGTTAAAACAATACAAAAATTATTTAGCTGCTACTTAGTGATGAAAGATTTTAGCTGTGCAAGCATATTTCCAAGTTAGTCAAGAATGTATATTGGGCGTAATAGGTTGTCAATCAACAAATCAATTTGGTAACAAAATGTTGCGCCTGCTTGGGCGAAAAGTGCATTTTAGCGTTCTTTACATATTGCAACTCTCTATTTAACTTGAGAGTGCCTTGGAATTTGTACAATGCAGCTGTGACGTGGATCTTGTCGAGGTTGAGCGTTTAACAATAATTCATGAGCATTTCGACTTCTGTGCTGAGTGATCTGCTAAAGTCCCTACCATACTTGCGGCCCCAGCTATATTTTAAGGCTTCACTAACGGCGCTCTCCCACGCGATGGAAGATCAAGTTTTGGCTGCGACTTTAGCCCAACCCCTTGTAATTGCCAGTTTTCAGCGAGAGCGATTCTACCGTCAAGAAGCTCATCGCTACCAGCGACTTGCCTTGCGGAGTAATCAAATATACGTGTTATCTGCTCCAGAAACGGATTTTACCAACAGTTCGGAACACTACGAAAAGATCGCTTTTGAGCCAAAGGACGGCTTAAGTCAAGAGTGGCACTTGGTAGTGATTGCTGATAATTATGCAACTTGTCTAGTTTGTCGAGAAAACCTTGGTTCTATTGCTAAAAACAAGCAACTACCAGAACTTAGCCCTAATCTGGATATAGACACAGCGCGAAGATTTGAGGGAATTTGGACATCGGAGAGGGGAGTTAGCCTGAAAGCAGCCGAATTGCTGTTAGACAGAATTTTGATTTATAGACCCGAACTAGCAAGTAAAATTGAGGAGGCACATCAGAGGTTTGGCATCGGACAGCCGCGAAGCCTTTCTGGGGCAGAACAGGTGAACGAATATGCTTGTGACATCGATACAGATCCCTTTGTGCAGCGATTAGTAACTTATTTACAAGCTAGTCAGTACAAATTGCATAAAGCCTACCGTTCCATTGCTGCCCAAGCACGAAAAGAACGATTAGTCAACTCAATTAGCACTGCGATTCGGCGATCGCTCGATCCTCACGAAGTTCTCCAGGTGGCAGCACAAGAATTAGGACAACACCTAGAAGCTTGTCGCTGTCTAATTTACCGCGCTCAAGCTACAGATAAACAAGCCATAATCGAACACGAGTTTTTGAATCCCGGTATTTTATCAGTTCGTGGGCAAACTTGGGAGTTACAGAAAAATTCCCTATTTCAGGACATCGTGCAACAAGGCGAAGGTGTTTGTATTAGCGATACGCTGAATGACCCTCGTGTTAACAATTCACCAGGACTTTCCTTGATTGCCAAAAAGTTTGCCATTCGTTCTTGGCTGATGGAACCAGTATTTTATCAGGGGCGGTTGTTGGGCATCGTGGAGTTACATTACTGTGGGATGCCGCCGCACGAGTGCCAACCTGGGGAATTGGATTTGGTAGAAGCGATCGCCACCCAGGTAGGAGCAGCCCTGATCCAAGCGGAAGCCTACGCCAACCTAGAAGAACTTAACCAGCAGCTAGAAGCCCTAGACCGCACCCGCAGCAACCTTATAGCCATCACTGGACACGAACTGCGTACCCCCCTTTCCACCATTCAAGTGTGTCTAGAAAGTCTTGCTAGTGAGCCGGATATGCCCTTGGAGTTGCAGCAAATTATGCTCAACACTGCTCTTTCCGACTCAGAACGGATGCGAAAATTGGTACAAGATTTCCTCACACTTTCCAACTTGGAAAGCGGTCGAGTGCAATGGCATCCAGAATCCCTCACATTACAAGAGTGTGTGGATTTAGCACTTAGTCGCAATCGCACACGTTCTTCAACGGAAAAGCCACCCCAAATCAAAACTCAAATTGCCGAAAATCTACCTCTGGTAAGGGCTGATGGTGATTGGTTAGTAGAGGTACTGGCAAAAATTATCGACAACGCTTGTAAATTTACGCCACCCCAAGGAGAAATCACCATTAAAGCGATTTCCAACAGCCATCAAATGGTTGAGGTGACTGTGGCTGACACTGGACGCGGCATTGAACCCAATCGTTTAGAAGTAGTTTTTGACCGCTTCTATCAAGAAGAGGGAGCGCTACGCCGCACCACTGGCGGAACTGGACTTGGTTTAGCTATTTGTCGTCAAATTGTTAATGGCTGGGGTGGAGAAATTTGGGCAAAGTCAACTGGCAAAGACCAGGGTAGCCAATTTCACTTCACCATCCCCATTGTTCAGACTAGCCATGAGGAAAAGCGGACAAAAGTCAAGACTAAATAGTTATTGGGTATGGGGCATGGGGCATTGGTTTTTAACAAATGACAAATGACAAAGAACAAATGACTAAAAACTGTTACAGTCTATGACGCGATCGCAATATGATCCTGGTTGCGGTGTTAGGATTCCCTAAAAACGTTGAGAGAATCATCTTTATGGCAGAAACACTCTCTGGACAAACTCCACTATTTCCTGGCAGCACTGGTGGCTTGCTAAAGAAAGCAGAAGTTGAAGAAAAGTACGCTATCACTTGGACTAGCCCGAAGGAGCAAGTATTTGAACTGCCTACAGGTGGTGCTGCTACTATGCGGAAAGGCGAAAACCTGCTGTATATAGCTCGTAAAGAATATGGCATCGCTTTAGGCGGTCAGCAACTTCGCAAACTCAAAATCACAGACTACAAAGTTTACCGGATTTTACCCAACGGAGAAACTACTTTACTGCACCCAGCTGATGGTGTCTTCCCCGAAAAGGTGAATGAAGGTCGTGGAAAAGTGGGTTATGTCCCACGCGGTATTGGGCAAAACCCCAATCCATCACAACTCAAGTTCAGTGGTAAAGCTACCCACGAAGCATAGGGACTAGGGACTGGGGAAGAAGCAAGGGAACTCTTAGCAGAGAACAAGGGAGAAAAGTTTCCCCCCTGCCCCCTGCTCCCCGCCCCCCTGCCTCTTTTCCATGCCCCATGCCCAACCTCTTAGCTATTTATGGTATTCCCCGATTTCTCTGAATTTTCTCAGCTAGCTCTACAAGGCAACTTTGTTCCCGTATATCAAGAATGGGTAGCGGACTTAGATACGCCCGTATCAGCTTGGTATAAAGTCTGTGCAGGTCAGCCCTATAGCTTTTTGTTGGAATCGATAGAAGGTGGGGAAAAACTAGGACGCTATAGTTTAGTGGGCTGCGATCCGCTTTGGGTTTTGGAAGCAAGGGGCGATCGCACTACCCAATTAAACCGCGATGGTTCGCAGGTCGTTTTTTCAGGCGACCCTTTTACAACTTTAGCCGAATGTTTAGCACCTTATCACCCAGTCAAACTACCACAGCTACCGCCAGGAATTGGCGGGTTGTTTGGGTTTTGGGGCTATGAATTGATTAACTGGATTGAGCCGCGCGTGCCAATCTATCCACCAGATGAGCGAAATATCCCTGATGGCTTGTGGATGCAAGTAGACCACCTGTTGATTTTTGACCAGGTGAAGCGAAAAATTTGGGCGATCGCTTATGCTGATTTACGTGACCCCAATGTAGATTTCAAAGCAGCCTATCAACAAGCGGGCGATCGCGTCACCCAAATGCTCGAAAAGCTATCTCTCCCTCTATCGCCCGAAAAAACTCGATTGGAATGGAAACCGCCAGGGAGGAGAGGGGCAGAGGAGCAGGGGAGCAGAGGGGCAGAGGGGTATACAAGTAATTTTACCCGCCCTGATTTTTGCGCTAGTGTCCAAAAGGCCAAAGACCACATCAAAGCAGGCGATATCTTTCAAGTAGTAATTTCTCAGCGACTATCAACAACATACACAGGCGACCCCTTTGCCCTTTACCGCTCCCTACGTCAGATAAATCCTTCGCCTTACATGGCTTACTTTAACTTCCAAGATTGGCAAATCATCGGTTCCAGTCCGGAAGTGATGGTGAAAGCCGAAACTGCTCCAGATGGGGGAGTTATAGCAACGGTACGCCCCATTGCTGGGACACGTCCACGGGGTAAAACTACCCAGCAAGATGCAGCATTCGCTCAAGATTTACTCGAAGATCCCAAAGAAGTTGCCGAACACGTGATGCTTGTAGATTTAGGGCGGAACGATTTGGGGCGGGTTTGTCAAAATGGTAGCGTCAAAGTTGATGAATTAATGGTAGTTGAGCGCTACTCCCATGTCATGCACATTGTCAGCAATGTTGTTGGTAAATTAGCACTAGATAAAACAGCATGGGATTTATTGAAAGCTTGCTTCCCAGCAGGTACGGTAAGTGGCGCACCCAAGATTCGGGCGATGGAAATTATCCACGAGTTAGAGTCTAGCCGCCGGGGTGTTTATTCGGGTGTGTATGGATATTACGATTTTGAAGGACAATTAAATACTGCGATCGCAATTCGCACAATGGTAGTACATGACAAGACCGTTAGCGTCCAAGCCGGTGCAGGTTTAGTGGCTGATTCTGAGCCAGAAAAAGAATACGAAGAGACGTTGAATAAAGCTAGAGGTTTATTAGAAGCAATTCGCTGTTTGCGTTGAACTGGGGACTAGTAGTGACGGAAGTTTGCCTGTATCTAACCGAGCAAGTTAAAAGTTAAAAGGCAAAAGAAAGAAAAAGAAAAAGGTTTTTAAGCCCCTAAATTTATGGAATTAGCTTTTAACTTTTAACAAACTTCGGCTGGTTTAAGTCCTGTTGCTTTAAGCCAAGCCGCAAGTATGTTAGGCGGGGTCTAAATCCCTGACAATTCAGGTTATGTGGAAAAGCCCACAAAAAACCTAACCCCCTAGCCCGACGCGGGAAGGGGGAAAATTCAAAGTCTCTCTCCTTTTAGGAGAGAGAAATAGAAGAGAGGTTTTCCAGATACCGTGAAAAGTCAGGTCTAAATCCTCATTACAAAACTGTACTTCCTCTCTTCTCTACGAGACGCTCCGCAAACGTAGCGGGGCGTAGCCCATTCCGACTTCCGACTTCTTTAACTTTTGACTATCACAGTTACTATCGCTTGCAATTAATTGCCAACTGGTTTTTATTGGTTAATTGTAAAACTGGGCTTGATATAAGTACAGTAACAGTTCGATTTGCTGTATGAGAATCTAGACCAGACTTTAAAAGTTGATTGATCAATATTCTTCTATTTTGAATTACATAGGTTTTACTTTGAACTGCAAGATATTTGGAAACAATTTCTGCTACTTCTAAGCCCATATATCCACAATATCGTGACAAATTAGGAAGCTTTATAAATCCAATCAACATCGAACTTTTTCCAAAGCTAAAGAGACTTTTTTAGGCGTATTGAATAGTTACTAGAAAAATGAACCAACTTGCTCATCCTAATTGGCTGAAATAAATCGCCCAAAGCATTCCAGTTACTCCAATAGCGATTAAGAGATTAGTGAAAAATCTGCCGAATTCAATTTCTTGTCCCAGTCCCTTGTCATCTTGACCGGCACTGAAAAACAATGACCACGCTTGATTTGCATTGATGGTCTCAAAGTTGTTGAAATCAGGTCTAAAAACGACTGTTCCAATCAAATCTTTTTTAGGATAATCAGAATCCGTTTTCATAAGTTTGCCTCTAAATTGTTTTATTTGTCAACTGGAGAAAATTCGTAAATCAGGAGTGTTTTCTCTAAAAACTAGTTAGTCATCCAATCAAACCGTGTCCGGTGAAAACTTCTAACGCGATGAGTGAGATAAAACCAATCATTGCCAAACAACCATTGAGTTTTCCGGCATATTCGGTGAAGCCTGTCCGTGGAGTTTCATCAACATAAATTTTGGGTTCAATCGCAAATCTGTTGAGTTGACCGCGTTCGTTAATAGTAAAGCCTTTATATCGTCATCTTTTACTTTTTATTGTTGTGAACTGTAAATGAATGTAACCTATTGTAAATATTTTTTGCAAGTACTTGACACGTCAAAAAAGGTAGCAAGAACCGTACTAAGCAGGTAGGGTATTTTGGATTCATGCGAATAGCTCAGGACTTACGCAAAACTTTAGCCGAAACCCTTATTTTTAGGTAGGGGCAATTCATTCATTGCCCCTACAGCGTGTACTTTTGCATAAGTTTTAAAGATAAGCGATGTGTACGACGACACAATAAGTTTGGTAAAAGATTGTTTGTACAAATTTGATACACCTAGAGACGTGTGATGTCTACGCTCTTGGGAGTGACTACACACAAAGCATTAATTGCGTTTAATGTAACTTCAGTAAAACTTATCACTAACATAAACAAAAGTTATCATTTTATAGCTGAGAAAGTATTGCTTATTTGTAACGAAATTGTTATGTTTCTTTACATAAAGATACAAGAGCCAGATAAATGCGTTAAACCACTACTAAGCAAAGTTTTCTAAATAACTATGCAGTTAATTAACTTGCGATGTCTTTGGTAAAGCGATGTCCACGACGGTCACTGAGCGAAGTCGAAGTGCGGACTACACCTATACCAAGACTACTGAGTGCCTTTGTTAACAGCTAAACGCATTTCTCCTCTGTCTTTGCACATTTGATTTTTTGATTTCCACATTCGATAGAACTGTAATTTTTTTAGGGAATATCTGCTATGTCTTTTACCATCAAATCGGCTCAAAGTATTTTTCCCGGCACGCTAGTTGCTGACGTTGTTCCAACTGTTGTCGAATCATTCTCTCAACTCAATGCTGAAGATCAACTAGCATTACTCTGGTTTGCTTATACCGAGATGGGTAGAAGTATTACGGTTGCCGCTCCCGGAGCAGCCAACATGGTACTTGCACAAGGCTTACTCGAACAAATTAAGCAGATGCCTTTCGAGGCTCAAACACGAGTTATGTACGATTTAGCTAACCGTGCTGACACTCCCCTCTGCCGTTCTTATGCATCCTTCACCGTCAACATCAAGTTGGGCTTCTGGTATCAATTAGGAGAATGGATGGCTCAGGGAATCGTTGCTCCTATTCCAGAAGGCTACAAGCTTTCTCCCAAGGCTGCTGATGTGTTAGAAGCAATCAGGAATGCTGATTCAGGTCAACAAATCACAATTCTCCGCAATACCGTAGTGAGCATGGGATTTGACCCGAACGCTCCCGGTAGTTACAAAAAAGTCTCAGAACCCGTGGCTCCACCCACAGCACCAGCGTTTCGGACTAAAGTCACCATTGAGGGTATCAGTAACCCTACAGTGCTTGGCTATATCAACAACATGAATGCTAACGACTTTGATGCTGCTGTTGCTCTGTTTCGTTCTGAAGGTGCTTTGCAGCCTCCCTTTGAAAGACCGATTGTTGGTCAAGATGCAATCCGCGCTTATATGCGTGAAGAATGCCAGGGATTAAGAATGATACCAGAACGTGGTATATCCGAGCCAGTAGAAGATGGCTATACCCAAGTTAAAGTCACCGGCAAAGTCCAAACCCCTTGGTTCGGTGCGAGTGTGGGAATGAATATTGCATGGCGGTTTTTGCTCGATCCCCAAGGCAAAATTTTCTTCGTAGCGATTGACTTACTTGCTTCTCCTAAAGAACTGCTGAACTTAGTACGTAAGTAAAAGCCAGATTAGTCGCTGCTTAAGCGTGGATGAGTCAAGGAGCGAGCCACCTCGCCACGCTTAAGCAAAAGAAACTTCTCAGAATAACGGCTTCCTTCTCTAATACTTTTTGAAAGCAACCAGTCTCATCGGCAATATTGTAAAAGATTGTTAAATAATTTTAATGTTGGTGCGGAGTTTAAAAGTCTCTTAATTCAATACCTTCGCCAAATCGAAAAATGTCTCGATTCGTAGGTTGGGTTGAGGAACGAAACCCAACAAATACGTTGGGTTTTGCTTCGCTCAACCCAACCTACAAAAAATGGCGAAGGTATTGTTAATTAAGAAGTATTTTCAGGTGAGAAATGGAAATTTGGAAAGCAGGCTGTATGGATGCTAATGAACTTCTCAAACGCTATTGTGCAGGAGAGAGAAATTTCTGGCACAAAGTTGAGCAATACAGACCTGAGTCATGCCAGTCTCACCAAAGCTATTTTGTGTAAAACGGATTTAATTGACATTGATTTCACCGAAGTAGACCTGAATGGGGTCAATCTGCACCACTGCTTACTTAACGGAGTCACCCTACCTGAACGAAGCTTATTGTTGGCGCGGGAATAGCATTTTGGACAAGGGCGATCGCACCTCACACAGCACTAAACTAGAAGTAAGATGCTCAGAATAGCCTATGAACGCCACGACAACCACCTTACCTTCTACACTCAAATTGAAAATTGACTTGACTGATGAGCAATTTTTCCAGATGTGTCAGAAAAACCGCGATTATCGATTTGAGCGTACAGCATCAGGGGAATTATTAATTATGCCACCTACAGGTAGTGATACTGGCAACCGTAATTTTGATATGGTTGTTGAATTAGGAATCTGGAATAAACAGACTAAATTAGGCAAAGGTTTTGATTCTTCAACAGGCTTTACCCTACCCAATGGTTCAGAACGTTCTCCTGATGCTTCTTGGGTGAAAATTGAGCGTTGGAATGCTTTAACCCCAGAACAACAAGAAAAATTTGCTCCTATTTGTCCTGATTTTGTAGTAGAGTTGCGTTCTCCTAGTGATTCCCTCAAAGACTTACAAGAGAAAATGCAAGAATATATAGAAAATGGCGCTCAACTAGGCTGGTTAATTGACCGGAAAAACAAGCGAGTAGAAATTTATCGTCCAGGTAAAGATGTAGAGATATTAGACAATCCTGCTAGTTTATCAGGAGAAAATATCTTACCTGGATTTGTGTTGAATTTACAGCAAATTATGTAGCTTTATCGATTACGCCCTGCCTTGACAGGCAAAGGGAGGAAATTATACCAATTTAAAAAATGATTGCGACAGATGGATTACCAAAAAGCTTATTCACTAACTTTTTTACAATCCAAAATCTAAAACTTGTACTGAGCGAAGTCGAAGTATCTAAAATCCAAAATGGTATTAGACAGGGCTAGGAATAATGAAAAAACCACTAATTAAGCAAAGGCAAAAATTGGCGAATTAACCCAATTGTGACTGCCGGCAATTCCAACTGTGGTGTTAACCCTACATCTTCCAATTCTTGAAAAAATCGGATTGCTTGGGGATTCATTTCGGCAAGGCGGCGACCAATTGAAGGCCCTGTAAATTCTGACTTTTGTCCCCAAATAATGGCGGTGGGAGTGGTCAATTGTTGAATATAAAGGGATAAATCAAAGCATAAATCGCCACGGACAAAGGACAGTGCTGCATACTCAGCATTAGGCTGTTGGGCGGATTGTAAATAAGCATCTACAATTTCTTGGTACACTCGATTAGACTTAGCAAATTGCCGTTGCTCTAAGAAACTGCGAATACCCCCACTGGTGGCTACCCCAGTGCTGTAAATTAAACGGTCAACAACAGGAACACTGACTAACTGGGCAAAAAAACTACGCGAGTAGTCCTCGCCAAAGTCGGAAAGTCCGGCGGGGGTGGTGAGAATTAAAGCCTTGAATAAATCAGGATAAGCTGCTGCTACTCGAATTGTAAATGCTGCGGTTAAAGAAGAAGCGATCGCTATTACTGGCTGAGTACAAGTCTGCTGTAAAAACTCCCGAATTGTGGTCAAATAATCCTCAATCTTATAACTCCGTGCCGGATGCCCAGACCGACCCCAACCGATCAAATCAGGTGCAATGACCCGATATTCGGCGGCAAAAGCCGGATAAACTTTCGACCACTCATAAGCAGAAGATCCACCACCAAAGCCGTGCAGGAACACCAAAGTTTCCCGATCATCTCTAGCAGTTACATTATCCTGCCAAGGCGCTCCATCAGCAGTATAATACACCATTCTACCTAGTGAAGTATTTACGGAGCGTTGGTCAAATCCTTGTGGTTGAAACATAAGTAAGTATTTTTTGTTGACTGTAGACATTTGTTTGCATAAGTGAAAGCAATGACACGGGTACACACAAAAAGAATTTGATCCTGTCTTTACGTCCCCAAGTCTTTTTAGTCACACTGAATGCTTACGTGTTTAGTTCAAACTTCCACTCATTGTTATTATTAGCGAATCAATCACTCTAAGACTTCTCACCACCGTCAGATTAAGTAGATGTAAAATTACTGGATTACTTGTAAAGATTTGGTGATTTTTTTTCACAATAAAAAGGAAATTAACCTTGAAATTACTGTTGTACAAGGTTTTTTTATGGTAGCGAGTATCACTAAAGCCTGAATCTGGCATAAGTTTTTATGGTAATCTATCAAAAAACTCATAAATAATTTTGAGCGTTAAAAACAGTTGAAACGCTGATTTTAATTAGCTATTTATTCTACTTCTATATGTAAAATAAATTGCTTTTGATGTATTATAACCAATCTGATTATTATCTAAGTAATGGTAAGGCGGGATGTCATGGTAAAGCAGGCTACTCTTCAATCAAATAAACTACCAACGATTGAAGACGCTAAATTTGCGCTTGACAAGCTTAATATACAAAATGAAATTAAAGCTTCAGCTTGTAGGGATCAGGTAGATTCAGCTATTGACGCTGCCAGAATTACCGTACCTACTTGTATTTGTTTAGACTTAGAAGACTTGAAATGTTTTGAAGCAGTAGAGCGCCAGTATGAACGCTGGGGAGTAATTTTTCACAATTCTCTAGCAATACAACCATCAAATCCGGCATTTCCAACCTATTCAGGGCTAACAGTTTTAATGGGAGCGCCCAAAAACGGATTTTTAGAAGCTACTTTCTTGCGTCCGGTTAACTCGGTTAGTGCCTTTGTCACTAGTTCGCAACGGCTAGTGCTTTCTGCCTACGATCGCGATCGCCAATTGCTCGGTCAAACTGCACTACCAGGCTCTAATCTTGCCAATTCAGACTCGGCAATTTCCCCCAATACCTTATTATTTATAAATGTGAATAACATCTACAGCGTTACCTTCTGTGCTTTTGATGGTCAATTCACCATTGATAACTTTCGTTTTTGCCTTTAAAAAGCCTTTATGCCCTTGCTCTGAGCCATCTAAAATGGTATCTTTATTTCCGCCGTGCTGTACTAGTCTACTATCCGTCGATGCAAATCAGGCATCTTGTAGTTTGGGTCTTCACCTTTTCTTCATTCCCAAGTAAAACTTATACAATAGGTAATTTCGTAATCAAGTAGGTAAACACTGTGGCACAGGCTTCGTCTTCTTGGCAGCAATTAATCAACCAGATCCCCGACTGGAACTGGTCGCTGACAAAGTTCAAGACAAAAGGAGCTACAAAGCAGCAAACATTTAAGCGTTTCTCTGGGCCTGGAGGCTTTCTTGGGTTCCTGACAATCGTCGTTGGTATGTTGTTGTGGAACTGGATGCTGCTATTGGCTATCTTAATGGGCATTGGGGTAATGGTATTGGTTTACTCAATGCAGAAATGGGACTGGCAATTGCACTGGTCTAAGATCCGTAAGTTCTTAAACAGTTCAAATCGTCGATTAGTCTTAGCAGTCATTAGTGGTGGTGTTGCTACTGTCAGCACTTATATGGCCGCGGCAATTTGGGTTGACTCTCACAGTTCCTGGATTGCGGCTGGTGCTATTATTCAAGGCGTGGGAACCCTGTTAACTTTAATTTTATTGGTCTGGCAAGTTGTCAACTTCTATGAAAATCGAGAAGAAGACTACCTCGATCGGTTGTTGGTCAATTTAACAGACAAAGATCCATTAAAACGGTTGATTGCCCTACGTCAACTAACTAAATTCATCAGCCGTCAGCGAGTTGATTCTTCAGTGCAGCAAGATGTGGTCGAATGCTTGCAACTCTTACTCAGTCGAGAGGAAGAAGTTGCAATCCGAGAGGCAGCTTTTAAAAGTTTACAAGCTTGCGATCGCCTCCGGTCTGTCGGAGATCATCGCCTACAAGTGCTACCCCCCAAAACAGCAGCAACTTTCACACCTGTATCAGCAAAAGTCAAACACCACGTTTATTAGTTATTTGTCCTTTGTCATTTGTCCTTTGTCCTTTGCAAATGACCAATGACCAATGACTAATGACAAATAACTATTTTCGAGACAACTGTCCATTGCGAACTTGCACTACCGGATGATTGCATCGCCGCACCAATTGTTCATCATGGGTGGTAACAATTACCGTAGCTCCAAAGGAATTTAACTTCTGGAGAATCTGGATTACTTGCCAGGAATTATCAGGATCGAGATTTCCAGTAGGCTCGTCTGCTAACAGTAGTGGTGGTGTACCAACGATCGCACGGGCAATACTCACCCTCTGTTGCTCTCCCCCTGATAGTTGATCTGGGAAGCAGTCAGCTTTACTTAGCAAACCCACCAGCTTTAAAGTTGGTTCTAAACGTCGTTGAATTTCTTTACGGGTATACCCTTGAGCTTGCAGCACAAAAGTTACATTTTCTGCTACTGTTCGTTGGCTAATCAGTTTGTAGTCTTGAAACACAATGCCAATCTGTCGCCGGAATAATGACAAGCGATCGCCCCGTAAACCCGCTATATTACACTCATCAACAATTACTTCTCCCTCTGTAGGCAACTCCTGGCCATACAACAGTTTCAAGAGCGTTGATTTACCAGAACCACTTGGCCCGGTGATAAACAGAAATTCTCCCTTTTTTACCTCAAGGTTCGCATTCAACAGGGCGTGAGAGCCGTTAGCATAAGTCTTGGTTACAGATTGCAATGTCACCTTTGCAGGAGTATTTCTACCATGCTGTTGAGTTGCACAGTTCTCTCTATGAACGGATTTTTCTGTCTTAACTTGAGTTGTTAATACTGGCATTGTTAAATTTTCCTCATACCCACAACCAAACAGTTTGTCGGCTTAGATGTGACATTCCTATTAAAAATAAGGATTCCCAGGTTTCGCCTGGGAATTTAAAATTCAACAAAGAAAATTTAAAATTTTTTGAAGACTTCAGTATTAACTAAGTAATAACACTGACTAAACCCTAGCTATCCGCTAGCAAAACTCTTAACCAAGTAAGTTGGTAGAAATAAACAAAGTTATGTTACGAAACATAAACAGGCTTAAAATCCTTACTAATGACCAATACTTCGACTACGCTCAGTACAAGTGACAAATGACAAAGGACAAATGACAGTTAGCTTTAATTGCGCCAACCTACTTAATTAATTGCATCTTTTGCTGTCAAACGATAAACAAAAGCTTTTACAGCAAACTCTGGCAAAGCCAACATTCGCCGCCAACGCCAAGGTTCTTGATACAGCCGATACAACCATTCCAAATTATTATTTCCTAACCAGGCGGGAGCGCGAGTTTTAGTTCCTGACCAAATATCAAAACTACCACCAACGCCAATCCAAATTGCTTGAGGACACAAATGGCGGTTTTCGGCAATCCATAACTCTTGACGTGGCACTCCCAAACCGACAAAAATCACTTGTGGCTGCAATTGAGCAAGAGTTTGTTGTAATTGCGCTTCTTCTTCTGGGGAATGGTAGCCTGAGTGAGTGCCTACTATATTCAAATCTGGAATTTGCTGCTGCCAAAAGTCTGCCGCAGTTGAGGCCACCCCAGGCGCTGCTCCATAAAAAAACACCTTTGCCCCTTTCTGCTGTTGCCCAAGTTCTTGCAAAAGTTTTTCTGCTAATTCAATTCCCGGAAAACGCTGCACTTTTTGCCATAATAATAACCGTAAATACAGAACAACCCCCGCTCCATCTGGAATCACGAGTTCAGCATTTTTAATTATCTGAGCGAGGAATTGATTCTGCTCTGCCTGCATAGTCATTTCTGCATTGAGCGTTACTACATGAATTCCTCTGCCTTGTTCTAGGCGTTCTAACAACCAGCCTGGATAGTTAGCCATCACATGAACTGGTATTCCCAATACTGAAAATACTTGATTGCCTTTAGACATAGCTTATTCTTGAGTAACCCTCACGCCAGATTTTCTTGAATGTTAAGTTTATCAAATTTTTTTAGAGTCAGGACTTACGCATTGAAAACCTGAAACCTCGATCCCCCCTAACCCCCCTTTTTAAGGGGGTTGGGGGATCATCTTGTGCGTAAGTCCTAATAATGTCGAAAGCAGAAAACCCAGAGGCTTTACCCGTATTTATCACAAGCTTCAGGCGTTTGATGGAGCAGAGGGGCGGAGGGGCGGAGGGGCAGAGGGGAAAGAAAAGAACTTGGTATTTGAACTCTCCCCTGCTCCCCTGCACCCCTGCACAAGCGCAGGGGTGCAGGGGTGTGGTGAGAAATCCGGGTTTAGTCTTGGGATGCACCAGATGTAGCACTGCTACGTCTCTACAAGGGTTCTGGATAACGCATAATTATTTTCACCAGATGTCTATTAATCTTGAGCGCTTGTACTTGGGCTGAATCAGTGCAAACTTTATTGTTAAAGTGTAATATTAACTCAGTATAAAAAGCTCGACTCGCAACTCTGGTTCCGGGAACAGAAGCCCCCACTATACTGCTTACAGTTAGTGTGGGAGGATGTCACGAAACTCGACTTTATGGTTAAGGTAGTGTAACGGGCTGAAGTTGGCTATGAGTAAAATTCGTATTGCTTTAATTGAAGATCATGACCTCACTCGCGTGGGTATTCGGACGGCACTACAGCAAAAGGATGAAATTGAAGTTGTAGGTGAAGCTGCCAATGCTGTCGAGGGGCTAAAAATGTTAAAAATGGTACAACCTGATATTGCCATCGTAGATATTGGTTTACCGGATAAAGATGGTATTGAACTGACACGGGAGGTAAAATCTACTGCGAATGGGCAGCAGCTATCCACAAAGGTGTTAATTTTGACGCTGCGGGATAACAAAGAAGCTGTGTTGGCAGCTTTTGCTGCTGGTGCAGACTCTTACTGTATGAAAGATATCAAATTTGATAATTTGCTGGAAGCAGTGAGAGTAACTTACAATGGCAACGCCTGGATCGATCCAGCGATCGCTCGAATTGTATTACAACAAGCACAACAAAATCCTCAAAAGTTGGAATCGGCTTTTGTAGATACCAAGACTATTGCCTCTAACCCTGATTATGTCGAGAATCTGGAAGGAATCCAACCTTACACCCTGACAGAAAGGGAATTGGAAGTGCTACAGTTGATTGTCGAAGGTTGTAGTAATGCACTAATTGCGGAAAGACTTTACATCACTGTTGGGACTGTTAAAACTCACGTTCGCAATATTTTGAATAAGCTATGTGCCGATGACCGTACCCAAGCAGCAGTCCGCGCCCTGCGTTCTGGTTTAGTTGGGTAAAGGTAATTTTAATGTGGAGCAATTGAGAACGATCGAGGGAAACTTACAACTTTGAGAAAGTGATATTTTCAAAGTGAATGGCTTCTCTAAATTTTCTATGATTTATTATGTGGGATAAACATCACATTATATCGCCATTCAAACATCTCAAAAGTAAAGTCAAATATGGCTGAGACAGGGGTCGAAAAACTTAAGCTCATGGTGGTAGATGATGAGCCAGACAACCTAGATTTACTCTACCGCACTTTTAGACGAGATTTTCAAGTATATAAAGCCAATCATGCCTTTGGCGCTCTGGAAATCTTGGATCAATTTGGCGAAATGGCGGTGATTATTTCTGACCAAAGAATGCCAGAAATGAATGGAACCGAATTTTTTAGTCGGACAGTAGAGCGCTTTCCAGATACGATCCGAATTTTGTTAACTGGTTTTACTGATGTCGAAGATTTGGTGGATGCCATTAACTCTGGTCAGGTATTTAAGTATATTACCAAACCCTGGAATCCAGATAAACTCAGGGCATTAGTTGAGCAAGCCACTGATACATATCGCGTAGTTAAGAAACGCACCCAAGAGTTGCGTCGGGCCCTACAGCGAGAATCTTTGTTTAATGCCGTAACAACGGCAATTCGGGAGTCTTTAGACTACGACAGTATGCTGCAAAAAATTGTAGCAACCATTGGACAAACATTTGACGCTAGCAGTTGCTTGCTCAGACCGGTAGAGGGCGATCGCCTAATACAAGACGAGTTTTCATACTACGATCCTAAATCCAATGTATTAGATTGCTTCTTCGACCCCAGTGTTTTAATTGAAAAAGTGCTGGAAACGGGTCATTATCAACTTGCCCAAGAAATATACGAGGGCAACCCCTGTCATCATTTGGTTGTGCCACTTAGCTACCAGCAGCATTTGTTGGCTGTGCTGGCCCTCCACCAATGGGGACGCGATCGCCCCTGGCAAGACGAAGACATCCAACTAATTGCAGGTGTTGCCGAACAAGCAGCCTTAGCTCTCTCTCAAGCAAAACTCTATCAGCGTCTTCAAGAAAAGCAACAGCAGATTCATAATGAGTTGGAAGTGGCTCGGCAAATTCAATATAACTTGCTACGCCAAAGTTTACCTGATATCAAAGGTGTGAAAGTGCAAGCCTGCTGCTACCCGGCGCGAGAAGTAGGAGGCGATTTCTTTGAAGTGTTTGTTCATCCCAAAGGGGACTTGTGGTTGGCAGTCGGTGATGTCTCTGGTAAGGGTGTCCCAGCTGCTTTATTTATGGCTAGTATTATTTCAGTTTTGCGCCGAGAATTATCTCAAGAAACACCAGCCGAGCCGAATGTGGTTATGCAAAACCTCAATCATGCTCTAAGTGAAGATTTAGTTAGCAACAATTATTTCATCACTCTTGTGTTAGCCTGTTATACCCCTAGTACTAAGGAACTCGTTTACACTAATGCCGGTCATATTTATCCACTTTTATGGTCACGCCAAGACGCTTTAGGCGACAATCCTAATTACCTGAAAGTCCGCAGCGTTCCTTTGGGAATATTACCCAAGTGGCAGGCACAGTCTGGTCGTTTGGTTCTCGCTACTGGAGACACATTGTTACTAGCCAGTGATGGTATTACAGAAGCAACGATCTCAAATGATTTTGATTTAACAGTAAAAAACGGGTCTAGTGCTGAGGCAGTTAACCGTTCTATGCTGAACCAAGATGGTCTTTGGCAACTGTTACAACAAGAGGAACAACCGCTTTCTCTCAACCATTTACTAGCTCGCATCCAAGCAGATAACCACGTTCAAGAAGACGATCAAACTATACTTTCACTGGAGATTTTATAAGTGATGAAAAGTGAGCTTCATGTACCAAGTGACTTGAATTTTCTGAATATTGTCGAAAACTGGTTGCTGGGATGTTTGAAAATTCAGCTAGGAGAATCTGTGGATTGGTCACGGCAATCAAGTCGTTTGAGACTGGCTTTGGTGGAAGCCTACTCAAATGCAGTCCGTCATGCCCACAAGGACAAACCAAATTTACCAATTTTACTGCGTTTGGAAGTGAAAGACCGCGATCTGGCCTTAGAAGTTTGGGACTACGGCGAAGGCTTTGATATGTCTAACTACTACGCTCCCAACCCTCTGGAAAAACAAGAAGGTGGTTATGGTTGGCTGATTATGAATCGTCTGATGGATAAAGTAGATTATGAATTGCAGATTGATGGTGCAAACTGTCTCAAATTACAAGCTACTTTACCCGAATTAGTCAGATAGACAAAAGTTATTTATAGGAATTTTTGATGCCTAGATTTTGTTTTGGGTAATATCAAACATTTCCTAAACAATTATACTTATTTACTACTTTTCACGACGTAAAGAAAGTAACTCTTGGCGAGAAGCTAAAAGTTTGATCCTAGTATAGAGAATTTGCTGTTGTTGGTTGAGGATAAATAGCCACAAGACATTCACACTACACCAGGAAGTTTGGGCTTTGCCTGTCACCTGAATTTGGATTTCACCCGTTTCTAAAGTCTCGGCTATTGCTGTGTTGGGGTAAGCTTTAACGTTTTGGCCTTCTTTTTTTAAGTAGGCTGCGATCGCATCTGTCCCCACAATATCAGATTCAAATGGTGGACGCATCACACCATCTACCGCAAATAAGGCAGCAGTTGCCTCAAATTCTCCCGCATTTAAGGTTTCAAAATAACGCAGTATGCTTGTTTCTGTAATTCCCTCAATCTGGAATTCTTCTTTCAACTGCGCTGGAGATATAAATTCAGCAGAGGTCATAAAATTTTCTGTATTATGCTAACTGCATATTCATTTCAATACAAAAATCGCTCAAAAGAAAGCTGCTTTTGAGATAGATTACTACATATTGGTAAATCTTCCTCACGATAGATGTAGAGATGTTGCAATGCAACGTCTCTACATTGGTGTTGCAGGAAATAAAATTTATATCTAGGGTAAGTAACAAATATTAATTAAAGGTATTGACTAGGTAATGTATAATTTATTTGCCTTTATTTAGGCAAAATCCAAATAAAAAAATGAGTCAGTATTCCGTAACAAGCAGTAGTGTGGTGAAAGAAAAAGCCAGCGAGTTGGGCTTTCACAAAGTTGGAATTGCTGCTGTAGATAGCATAGATGCCACAGAAGCGCAGAGGTTACAAGCATGGATTGAACTGGGTTATCACGCCGATATGGAATGGATGGCTAACCCAAAACGTCAAGATATCCGCTTAGTGATGCCAGAAGCGCGATCGCTAGTGTGTGTGGCGCTAAATTACTACACACCACATCAACGTCCAGAAGGCGAAGAATATGCCAAAATTTCCCGTTATGGTTGGGGAAGGGATTATCACAAGGTGCTGCATAAAAAACTCAAGCAGCTATCTACATGGCTAGAATCACTCGATGAAAGTGTAAGAGTTCGTTATTATGCAGACACTGGCCCAGTGCAAGATAAAGTATTGGCTCAACTTGCCGGAATTGGTTGGATTGCCAAGAATGGTAATGTGATTACACGGGAATATGGCTCTTGGGTGTTTTTGGGAGAAGTGTTAACCAATTTGGAGCTAGAGAGCGATCGCCCACATACAGAACACTGCGGTAGCTGTACTCGTTGTCTTCAGGCTTGTCCTACAGGTGCAATTACTCAGCCTTTTGTTGTAGATGCTAATCGCTGCATCGCTTATCATACAATTGAAAATCGGGACGACAAACTGCCACAGACACTCACACCCCATTTGCAAGGCTGGGTTGCTGGTTGTGATATTTGCCAAGACGTTTGTCCTTGGAATCAACGTTTTGCCACTACAACTGATATTGCAGAGTTTCATCCTTATCCTGGGAATATTGCTCCCAAACTGCTAGAATTAGCCCAAATCTCAGATCAGGAGTGGGATAAACGATTTCGAGCATCTGCCTTGCGGCGGATTAAGCCAGAAATGTTACGACGCAACGCCCTAGCTAATCTTGACGCATCCAGGCAAATAATGACCCCGAAAGTAATTATTTTTGATTTTGATGGCACAATTGCTGATACAGTAGATGCCCTTGTAAGTATTGCCAATCGTCTAGCTGTAGACTTTGGTTATAAACACATCAGCCCAGAGCAATTAGCCCTCCTTAAAAACTTAACATCTAGGGAAATTATTAAGTTCTCAGGAGTTTCTCTATTTAAAATACCTTTTTTAGTCAAAAAAGTTAAAGGAGAATTAAAAGACAAAATTCCCGAATTAAAACCAATTCCGGGAATTAAAGAAGCATTAATAGAACTGCAAAACCAAGGATATAAACTGGGCATTATCACTTCTAATTCTAAAGATAACGTTACACAATTTCTCACAATCAATGATTTAAATCATCTGTTTGATTTTATCTATTCAGGAATTACAATTTTTGGCAAAACAACCATAATTAATAATGTCTTGAGGCAAAAGCAACTCAAACCTCAAGAAGTTATTTATGTCGGAGATGAAACCAGAGATATAGAAGCATCCAAAAAAGCAAATATCCAAGTAATTGCAGTAACTTGGGGCTTTAACTCATCCGAAGTACTAGCTAAACAAAATCCAGATTATTTAATTCAGCAACCTAGCGAACTGCTAGAAGTAATGAATGGTTGTTAATTATATAAACATCTCCATTAATTAAACCAGAATTCAGAATTCAGAATCAATTTAGTGGGGGATTTAGACCCGCCACTTTCTTGTTGACCACCAAATTAAAAATTTGGTGGGGGACTTAAACCCACTTATTCATCCGCCAGTCATACAGAATTCATTCTGTTCGCGGAGCGTGCCGGAGGCATTATTCTGTTAGCGATAGCGGGGCGTTTAGCCCGTCCTGACTCCTGAATTCTTTCTTATTAAATATGCGTTATCTATAAACATTGTAGAGACGTAGCTATGCTATGTCTCTACATTCTTTTTCGCCAAATTTCTAGATGTTGGATTAGGAAAACTTACTTTTTCGGTTGGCCCTTTTCCAAAGCTTGTTGTAATAGCTCATCACTAACATTACCTACACCCTCAGTTTTAGAATTCCCAACTTCCTTTGCTAATTCCATAAAATCATCAGGATTACCAGTTGACTGTGCTTGAAAAGTTTTTGTCTCTTCTGGTTTAGAGGTTTTGTATTGAGGTGCAGTAGCTGCCTCGGCTGCTGCTGCACCTTCACCAGTGCGATCAATTTCACTCACGCTAAATTTTTGTGCAGCTGCATAATCGGCATCAAAATCTACTTTTGGCGCTTTTTCTTCACCACTAGCTATGCTTTCGGCAGCTAATTGAGCATCATGGGTGGGAGCTTCATTAACATTGGGCTTTACTTCATCAGACATAATTAAAATCCTTAAGTTAAATTTTTTATTGCTTGCTTGAAAAGCATAACAAAGGTAATTAGCTATTTGTATGCTCCCTTGGGAGAGACTTAACCTCTATTAAAAGATAGATTAAAGCTGTAAATTGCAATTAATATAACTCTTTCTCTCGATAGTAGAAGCTGATACTCAAACTTTGGTAGGCCTTAGTTTAGCGTGTAAAGTTTCTTTGGAAATAAAATTATGACTGCAAGTTACGATAAAACTATTTCTCAAGCCCAGAGCAATGAAACTCAAAAATTGGTGGATACGTTTAACAATTTAGATACCGATGCCAAATTAGCATGGTTCTATTTGGTTTATAAAAAAATGGGTGATTCTATCACGCCAGCTGTACCTGATGCTGCTGAACCAGAATTATCACCACTTCTCTTAGGAGACTATTTTGAATTATCAGATGAGCAACAACTAGATATTATGCGGGATATTGTGAACCGCAAAGATACAGAATATTCTCGTGCTTATGGGGCGATAAAAGAAAACAATCAACTGTTAGTTTGGTATGCTTGGGCGGTAGCTATGGGGAATCAGGTGGTTGACTTACCAGCTAGCTACCAGCCAAGTAAGGCAATTAACGATCTGGTTTCCCAGATTGAAGGACTAGATTTTGACGAGCAAATTTCGGTGTTTCGGACAATAGCTGGTGAAGTGGGTTACACCGATGTTAAGCCGATCGCAACACAAGCAGAAACTGGTAAAACGTCGAGTTTGTAATTAGCCTGGCGACTAGAAGTCGCAGCTACACGGGAGCAACGCGAAAAAGTGAGATCCTTGCTCTTGAGGCAGGGGGAGCAGGGGGAGTAAAGAGACAAATAAGAGTACTTTTTACTACTGAAATAGATTACTTAAGTAAGTCGGCACGATAAAACCAAACTGTGTAAAGAAAAGTAAACAAGGCTCAAACTCTCTTTCTCCCTGCTCCCTGCCCCCTGCGTTATCCCAACGATAATCATTTATGCCGACCTACTTATACACTTATTTCTTTCTCTTCCCCTGCCTCAAGAGCCTCTCCTGCTTACCCATCTCACTGTTAGAGCATTGCTCCCGTTTTCACCGTTACCCAAAATCAAAGCGATGAACGCTGCAAGGTTTTCTCAGCACAAGACATAGGCATTGAACTTTTTTAAAAGCTGGAGATGGGAAACATGGCAAAAAAGAATATCTTATATCCATAATTATCCATAATTTTTCACACCTCACTTTGGAACCTTGCTCCTTCCTGGAGTTTGGAGACTAGTAATTAGCGGCGCGAGTCTAGAAGCCATAACCTCTATGCTGTATTGTTCTACACATCTTTGTCTGGCTTTAATACCTCGCTGGTTTGCTGACTCTAAATTCTCGAATATTAATCGAATTTGTTTAACAATTTGTTCAGGACAAGAAGGCTCAACTAAATAACCAGTATCACCTAAAATTTCGGGAATATCTCCAACACGTGTTGATAATACAGGTTTAGCCATTGCCATTCCATCAGTCAACTTCAAAGGAAATTGAGCACGAGTTTCTAAAGTATCTCGCTGGGGAACGACAACAATGTGAGCAGCAGAAACAAGATCGGGCATGGCATCAGATGGATACTTTGGTAGTTTGATAATCCAGCGTCCCCAACGCTGTTGAAGTTGTTGATCGTAATCATCATAAGGACTGCCACCTACAATTACTAGTCTTAAATCTGGCTGATTAATTTTATCTAGCGCTATGAGAACATCTTCTAAACCTTTATAAGGTCTAGGTGCGCCAGGAAACATTAAAATTCGGTATTTAGATAAACCATAGCGACTTCTACTGGAATCAGGATTATATCGAGCCGGATCAAATAAGGAGGTATCCTTGCCATTAGGAACCAACATACCACCAAAACGCTGCTGCAAAAATTTAGTATGCACCGTCACAGCATCGGCATGATTTACCAAACCTTCCATCCATTTAACGTACAAAGGATGATATGGTCTCCTGAGTGCGCCGTCTGATTTCAATAAATCCCTAGCTAATTGCTTCAGTGTTGGACAATAACGCCAGTTGTCACCACCATGCCAGCTAAGTTCCCAATCATCTATGTCTAAAATCACTGGTTTTCTGCTATATAAGCTCTTTAACAGCGCTACTCCAAAACTCGCTATCTGTGGTTTAATTGCATAAATTATATCTCCATCAATATGTTTTAAAACTTTGTTGGCTGCTTGAAAAAATTTCGGGTAATTTGCACCTTCTATAGCAAAAACTTTAGTATCGGATGGAATAGCAGCATATAGATTTTTGTTAAATAAAAATCCTAATATTTCTGCTTCATTACCCAATTTTTCTAATGCTGTTTTTAACAAAGATGCTCGAATGAAACCATCATTAGTAGACAAATTCCATACAAGCAGCGATATTTTTAACTTAGTTTTCATTTTGATGAGACTTGGTAATTATGAATTGATAAAAATTTGCTAAATCAAAAAAACTACATTGTGGAGAGCCAAATGATGATTATGGGTATGCAACGACTCGTCAAAAAATTTCCTAACCCAGTGATTTGCTTATAAAAATGTTGGTTTTTAAATTTCATTATAGCGGTTTCCAGTTGAGTGAGGTACAAAAACCCCACCTCCAACCCCCTCCCCGCTCTTCGATAGGGGGCTATGAAGTACCTCATTTGATTAGGAAAAGCTATACTTCAACTGTACTACATACTTATTTAATCTCTTAATAAATCAATCTCTTCATTATATTTGCGATGAAACTTTAGTAATTCTAGATAAGCAAATGGTACTATTATGGGCCAAAAAATAGTGATTAAGGCTAAAATTATTTTAGACAAAAGGCGCTGTTTTCGACTCATATCTCTATCATTAAGCAAGAAAAATAACCATTGATTTAACAAACAACTTGCGAATGATAGATAAAGTGTAATACTAACAAAAGACATAAGTAAATGCAACATTAATCGTCTAATACTATCAGTAAACTTTTAGTCAGTTTCAGAAAATTTGATTCTTTTGTAAATAAACTAGTCGTCGATTATGCTACATAATACAAAAGCAGACATGATGGAAAGTAAATATGAATTATTGAGTCTGGCAAAAGCTTAGTATTAAATTTTCTGAAATCTATTATTTTTTCCAAAATCCCTTAATTTATTTGAATTTTATAATTTATTTTATATGAAGGATAATTCAACTATTTTGAAACTAAATAACAAAAATTCGTCTTACAATTTAAAATTTACAGAATGTAAGCTGCGATTGCAATGAATAATCTTTTGATGAACTTGTCAAATTTTTATTAGTACTGGATAATTTGCCTCTTTTCCCTAATTTCGACAAATTCCAAGTCCAACAAATTGTCGAAATATCTCCCTACTCCAAATCATGACTTCGCTATGAAAAGCTTTCAATCCCAATTTATACAAACATTTACAAGGCGATCGCTTACAGTGGGAGCTTACTCATGCTTTTTACAAACAAAGTCCGCCTACGCGGACTCCAAGAACCTATGAGACAGCTAACTGACTCAAGTCGGCTGGGGTGAGGTTAGAGTGTACTACTTGACCATCACGGAACCAAACGATGCGCTGGGTTTGACGGGCAACTTCTGGCTCATGTGTCACCATGACAACGGTGATTCCACTGGCATTGAGTTCGCCAAAGATATCTAAGACTTCTTGGGTTGTGCGCGAATCAAGTGCGCCTGTGGGTTCATCGGCTAGGAGGACTACAGGGTGATTGACAATAGCTCTGGCGATCGCTACTCTTTGTTGTTGTCCACCAGATAGTTGAGTTGGTTTGTTGTTGAGGCGATTGGCTAAACCAACTCGCGTTAATGCTACTGTGGCGCGATCGGTTCTTTCTTTTGAATTCACACCAGCATACAGCATTGGCAGCATCACATTTTCTAATGCTGTTAGTTGGGGCAATAGGTGGAATTGTTGAAACACAAATCCCAGCTTTTTATTACGGATGTGCGCTAATGAGCGATCGTCCATTTGGGCTACATCAAGATTATCTAAGTAATAATGTCCAGTTGTAGGACGGTCTAAACAACCGATAATATTCATGGCTGTGGATTTACCAGAACCTGAAGGGCCCATGATTGCACAATATTCGCCCTGTTCCACAATTAAGTTGACATCATTCAGTGCTCGTACTTCTGTTTCGCCACTACCATAAATCTTGAAAATGTTTTCTAGTCGGATGATTGCTGGTTTCGGTACAGGATTAGGAACCAGGGAATCGGTAATTGAAATAGTGTTTGTCATAAAGATATAGGTAATCTTAGGCTGGTAAGTTACTTTTTTCCCAGTTGTAACTATAATAACTACCCTCACAAGGCAAATTGTCGGGAAGGAATTAGCGATCGCCTTCCAAAAAACGCATTCATTGGATGATTACCTTGTAGCATTAGGCTTTGGTGCAGACTTCTTCATCCGTTATGAAATGAAAGTGCAACTAGTATCGCTTCGCGTAATTCGTAATTCGTAATTACCGTTGCGTAAGGGTTTTAGACATTTCAAATGGTCTGTTTATTTCCGCCGTACTGTACTAGAGGCACAATTGGAGACTATATAGCAACACCAAGTAGAGGAGACTCACGAAGCAAGTTATCGCTTGTCACCTGTTAGTTGAAGAGATAAGTTGTAAGCGTAGGCGTAGCCCGTCGTAGACATTGCTTTTGTGGGTTTCTAGAAAAAACTGCACCATGTTTGAGGATTGGGGAGCATCCCGTTTTGGCGGATCGCCCTCAGACTAGAAGTCTGGGGCTATACAAACTAAACCCGCGAAAGCGGGTTTCAGAGAGTCCGCGAAGGCGGACTTCGTTTGTGTAGCCGCGTAAAGCCTTTGGCATAGCTTCGCTTAGCGCGTCAGCGTGCCGGAGGCTCTATTCCAATCGCCCGGTGTTTCTTCCAAAAGTGGATGCTCCCCATGTTTGATATATCGTAGGCTATATGTCACACTAAAGCCGACATCAATATCAAACAAAAAATGCAAGGAACCCAACTTTCTTTTTTTCCTAACGAGGAGAATCACTCTAATACAAAGCAAAAAAAACCCAAGTTAGGACGTTATGAACGTATCAAACGAGAACTAGATCAAAATGACTCCGATCCATACAAAATATTCATTGATGTTGATTCTGTGCCAAATACAGCATCTAATTACACTTTCATGGATCTCTTTTGTGGAGCAGGAGGCATAACACAAGGACTAGTTCAAGCTGGATTTAAACCCTTAGCTAGCGTTGAAATCAACCCAATTGCTTCTGCTACCCATAAAAATAATTTTCCACAATGTCATCATTTTTGTGGAGATATAGAACAGTTTGATCCCCGTAATTGGCTACAACAAATCGGCTTACCTGAAGTAAATCTTGTTATAGGCGGGCCGCCATGTCAGGGTTTCTCCGTAGCAGGAAAACGTGACCATAAAGATCCTCGTAATCGTTTATTTTATGAATTTGTGCGTGTTGTCTCAGAAATACGTCCTTGGTATGTTGTTATGGAAAATGTTCCAGGCATTCTGACTATACAAAACGGAGATGTAAAAAAAGCAATTATTGAAGCTTTTGAATCTATTGGTTATCCTAATATATCTGTTGCAATTCTTGAATCTGCTGCCTATGGAGTACCACAAATTCGACCAAGAGCTATCTTTATAGCCAACAGATTTGGAATGGCAAATCCCTATCCCAAAGCTAAGTTGTTACCTGAAGAATACAAACCTATTGAATCAGCTATTTCCGATTTACCAGCATATACCCCAATATCAGAGATAAACCATCAGTGGACTAAGCATTCACCTGAGTATATGGAGCGAATTGCTAAAGTACCTCCAGGTGGTTCTTTATATACAAAATACGTTGATGCTTTCAAACGACAATATCCTAATAAACCAAGTATGACTGTTAAAGAGAATCACGGCGGTACTCATATTCATCCTTATCTTAATCGGGTTATTTCCGCTCGTGAAATGGCAAGATTACAGACATTTCCAGATTCATTTATTTTTGAAGGTTCTATGAAAAAAGCTATGTGGCAAATTGGAAATGCTGTACCACCACGTTTAGCAGAATGTATTGGTTACGCGCTTATTCCTTATCTAAATGATATTGCTCTTAATAGAAATAAAGTTAATGCTAGTCATCTTGAGCAGACTTTTGATCTGATAAAAGTTTAAAGACTTGTAGTTGAGTTGAGTCTTTTCTAAACTGAGACTGAATTGTCTCTAGTGTATCTGTTCTTTGTTTTTAAAGATAGCGATCGCAGTAATCTTTGCCACCAAATCCTAAAATTAGATTTACCTTTTTGCTAAACCTACCTGTCCTCCAATTAGCCCCAGAAATCCTGTTCCAGAGTGCTGAATCTCCAAAAAACTTGCTTGCTCAGGTGAGGTTTTATAAATCCGAAATGTTTTCATAATTCCCAAAGTAGCGGCACTTTCTAGAGGGCTAACAAAACTAATATCGCGGTCAATAAAATAAGGTTGATTAGCCCAGTGAGCAATCTGATTTGCATTCAAAAAGTAGCAGCCTGAGTGGGGATTGAGGGCACGACGAAAGGTAATTAGTGTATTCATGATTGTACCCTTGAGTTCCTGTTGCTCCTGCACATTTTGAAAGGGAGCAGTTACTCGTAAAGCTAAATCTCCATCAATGTAAGCTTTGTGAACCAAACCGTGGGGGGAAACTTCATAACGATTTGGCTGGAGCAAGTTTAAGTCACCCGCTTGTTGGGTAAACCAATTTAATTTTATAAAAAACCAAGGGTCATGGATAATTAGGTCATCTTCAAGGAAGCAGTAGTAATCATACTGACCGAGACAACTTTGCAGAACAGCTTGGCATTCAAACCCCAAAAGCAGAGGTTCTACATTAGTAGAATGATGCTTATATAAATGAGATGGTAAGGGAAGCTGATTCAGAAGATGATTATCTTGGGTTGTGCAAATAACAATATCTAGTTCGTGCGACTGGGGTTGATTAGCAGGTAAAGCTATTCGTTGAGCAATATTGATGATACTTTGAGATTTGCCAAATAATTCGTGTAAAGCAGTAAGGCTTTTAGTTAACGCCTGCAAGCGGGGTTGTGGGTCTTTGTGTTGGGAAGCATGACGAGCTTCACTGCTAGGTTTGAAAAAATGGGCAATAGTAAAAATAATTCGCATTTTAAATATCGTTTATTTGTCATTTGTCATTTGCCAAGAACTAATGATTAATACACTTCTTACACAATTCATTATTTTCAGGCTTTTATTTCCACCTTTGCTTGAGGGAAAAAGTCTTTATTCAAGAGACTAATAACCAATGACCAATGACTAATGACTTTTTCCAAATCCTTTAGAAACTGAGGGCTTTTTTAAACTATCAGAATTTTTACCAGCAAACATCCATTGCAAATGCTGTGGTAACAGTTTGGCTAAATCATAACGCTTCAAAATTGTCTCTCGCGCATTCGCACGAATTTTTTTCATCTCTTGAGGATTATTCAGCGCTTCTTCAACCCGATTAGCAATATCTTGGGGAGAAAAGAAATCTACCAGCAGTCCATTTACCCCATCCTGTACAACTTCCAATACTGGTGGAGTCTTAGAAGCTATTAGTAAACATCCTGCTGCCATTACTTCTAACATTGACCAAGATAAAACAAAAGGACGGGTTAAATAAATATGAGCAGAAGAAGCTTGCAAAACTTGAAGATACTCATTGTAAGGTAGTCTATCTGTAAAGTGCAGCCTCGATAAATCCAAGGATGATTTTAATTTTTCTAGCATTAATTGTTTATAAGTCTGACCATCGGGGAGATTCTTCCCATAAGCCACTCTATCTTCTCCTACAACTACTACGTGGCAATTAGGTCTTCGCTGCTGAATTAGCGCTACCGTCTCCATAAACTGTGGAAATCCTCTATAAGGTTCCATCCCCCGTCCCACATAAGTTACTAACTCTTCGACATGGGAAAGGTCAAGATTTATTCTTGGTAAAACTAACTTTGCGTCTGGCTTGGGAACAAAATAATTAGTATCAATACCATCATGAAGTACAGTGATTTTGCTATGATATTCTTTAGGAAACTGGTGACGCTGCCAATTAGTGGGAGAAAGACCGCGATCGCAGCTATATAAATCAGTCAAAATCGGCGTATTTTTCACGCGGATACGGCATTCATCATCTGCATTGAGTGGTTCATTGGGATCAAAATCTGCATCGGAACCGTGAGCGTGATAAAACCACTCGAAATAACACAATAATTCTGCTTTGGGAAAAACATCTTTCATAAATAAAGTCGGACCCCAACCAGAATGGCCATAAACTATATCTGGAAAGAAACCCTCAGCTTTTAATTTTTCTGCCACACGATAGACAGCCTGCGCGGTGAGAACAGCATTTTCCAGGCTGCGAACGTAATGGTGGGTTTGGGGAGCAGCTTCCCGAGAAGGAGTGTAAATAGCTTTATAAACGCCAGGTATTTCCCCTTCACGACGGTTTGTTCCAAAGACGACTTTGCAATTAGGATTTTGACCTAAAACTGTCGCCAGGTTGCGAAATTGCGAGGGGAAATTGGGATGTAAAAATAAGATTTTCATTGGAATAATCTTGATTAATTTATTGTGAGATAAAATAAATTAAGACAATCTTTTTAAGATTATAAGATTATTTATCCCGATTTTTAGCAAGTAAATTTAGGTAAATGGTAGCCTGAAAATGCGAAAATAATCGCAAATTCATGTTATGACAATGAAATTTATTGGCATTGATTTAGGCTGGCGATCGCAACCAAGTGGATTATGCTCTTTAGAATGGATAGACGAACAACTGCAATTACTCGATTTAGACCACAAAGAAGCCATTGCAGACATCCTCACCTGGATCGATCGCAGTGTCCAACCAGACGAACCAGCCATCATCGCCGTAGATGCACCTACCCTCATACCCAATGCTACCGGGAGTCGCCTCCCCGACAAACTCAGCCACAAGTACTTTGGCAAATATCATGCGGGTTGCTACCCAGCGAATCAAAACCTACCCTTCGCCGATCGCACCATCAACTTTGGCTTAGAATTAGAATCACGTGGTTTTGCCCACGCACCCACCATTGAACCGCAAAAACTTAGCAGATATCAAATAGAAGTCTTCCCCCACCCAGCAATCGTTAACCTATTCAACTTAGAACGCATCCTCAAATACAAAAAAGGACGACTCAGTGAGCGTCGCCTAGAACTAATCAAACTCCAAAATTATCTTCTCCATATCCTCCCCTCTCTTTCTCCTCCTCTGCGTCCTTGGCGTCTTGGCGGTTCGTTTCCTCTTGAAATTCCCACCACAGGCGCAGCCCTCAAAGCAACTGAAGATCAACTAGATAGCTTAGTTTGCGCCTATGTTGCTGCATACTGGTGGTATTGGGGAGAAGAACGTAACTTAGTATTAGGCGATCGCACCACAGGCTACATTATCATCCCCCAAAGAATTTGAGCCTAAAATTGTAAGATCGCTAACAGGACTTAGGGCTGATGCAAAGGCAAGAAAAAATTTCACAAGTAATAGTGACTGCTGGGCAGATGCACGACATTGAAGATCGGATCTTTGCAGCAGGAATGCCTGTAGTAGCTTTAATGGAAAAAGTGGCGGGATTAATTGCCCGTCGGATTCAAGAGATCCCCCCAATCACACTTAAAAATGGTTATGTTGCTTCAAACACCCTCTTAAAAAAGGGGTTGCCCCAGGCGGTGGGATCTCGTGTTGGAATTCTTGTCGGGCCTGGTCATAATGGTGGGGATGCACTAGTAGTAGCCCGTGAATTACACTTTCGCGGGTATGAGGTTTGGATTTATTCTCCTTTCTCTAAGTTTAAAGAATTAACTTCGCAGCACTTGCAGTTTGCCCAAAGTTTGGGTATTCCAATTTATCAAACAATTGAGCAACTACCAGATTCTGATTTGTTGATTGATGGCTTGTTTGGGTTTGGTTTAGAAAGAAACCTGACTGATCCCATCGTCTCTGCAATTAATCAGCTAAATCAATTGTCTGTGCCGATTTATAGTATCGATTTACCTTCAGGTTTACACACAGACACTGGCATTGTATTAGGAACTGCTATTCGCGCCACTCACACTTTTTGCTTGGGTTTATGGAAACTAGCTTTCTTCCAAGATCGGGCGCTAGAATATCTTGGCAAAGCTGAGTTAATCGATTTTGATATTCCTTTAACTGATGTAGAAGCTGTTCTTAAAGATGCACCCAGCATTAAATGTATTACACCAGCAACGGCACTGGCTACTTTACCTTTACCTCGCCCACCAGTTACCCACAAATATAAGGAAGGACATTTACTCCTGATTTGCGGTTCGCGCCGCTATGCAGGTGGAGCAATTTTAACTGGTTTGGGTGCTAGGGCTAGTGGTGTGGGGATGCTTTCTATTGCTGTACCCGAATCGCTGAAATCTCTTTTGGTATCGCACTTACCAGAAGCGCTAATCGTCGGTTGTCCAGAGACGGAAAGTGGAGCCATAGCTCAATTGCAATTACCAGAAAAAACCGATCTGACTTCCTTTAATGCGATCGCTTGTGGCCCCGGTTTAACACGAGATGCTACTCCCATTGTGCAAGAAGTCATAGAAAGCGATCGCCCTCTGATTCTTGATGCCGATGGTTTAAATATTTTGGCACAAATGGGAGCGATCGCCACATTAAAAAAACGTCTTGCCGTAACTGTACTCACACCCCACACTGGCGAATTCCAGCGATTGTTTCCTGATATCGCTGATGCTAAACATGACAAAGTGAAAGCAGTACAGGAGGCAGCCCGACAAAGTGGGACTGTAGTGTTATTGAAAGGGGCGAGAACTGCGATCGCAAACCCTCAAGGTGACATTTGGATAATTACTGAAAGCACACCCGCCCTGGCACGTGGAGGTAGCGGTGACGTATTAACTGGGCTACTAGGTGGATTGTTGGCACAAGCAGCAACTAAACAGATTCCTGTAGAAGATATTGTGGCAACTGCCGCTTGGTGGCATTCACAAGCCGGTATAATAGCCGCCCAAGAGCGGACTGAATTGGGTGTAGATGCGTTTACATTGACACAATATTTGCTCAAAGTTTTAACAAAACAGAATTCAGGAGTCAGTCGCCAGAATAATGCCTCCGACATCCGCGAACAGAATGAATTTTGAACGAAAAAGTGGATGAATAGAGGGGTTTAAGTTCCCCACCAAATTTTCAATTTGGTGGGGAACAATAAAGTGGCGGGTCTAAATCCTCCACTAATTGATTCTGACTTCTGGATTCTGACTTCTGACTCCTTTTTAAAAGTTTAAAGGGCGATAGGCAAATATGGGTTTTCAGTACACTAACGCATTTGTCACCATAGGGTCGGTTAATTTTGAGAAATTAGTGAATTTTTATACTAAATTTCTGGAGCAAAAACCAGTTATTTTGATTCCCAATGTCTATGCTGAGTTTCATTTGGTTGGGATGCGATTAGGTATTTTTAAACCCAAGAACACAAGCGAATCGGAATTTGAAGCAATGTCTAACGACAAGCCACTTTGTGTATACGCCAAAAGTAAGATAAGTTTGTGTTTAGAAGTGAGTAACTTAGAAGATGCGATCGCTCACCTCATAGCTTTAGGCTATCCCCCACCAGGAGCCATTTCTATTGCTTCCCACGGCAGAGAAATTTATGCCTATGACCCTGATGGCAATCGTCTGATTTTACATCAAGCTGTTACGGGGAGTCATTAGTCATTTGTCATTGGTCATTGGTCATTTGTCATTGGTTTTGGACAAACGGCAAAGGACAACTGACAAAGGACAACTGATAACTGACAAAGGACAACTGACAAAGGACAAATGACAAATAAAAAAAATGGCTATAACTCAAAACTATAGATTAAACGTAATTCAATGGTATCCAGGTCACATTGCTAAAGCTGAAAGGAAGCTCAAAGAACAGCTTAAGCGTGTAGATGTGGTATTTGAGGTACGAGATGCCCGAATTCCCTTAGCGACTCATCATCCCCAAATAGGTGAGTGGGTAGAGGGTAAGACACGGGTATTGATACTTAACCGAGTCGATATGATTACGCCGCAAATGCGATCGCTATGGATAGATTGGTTTAAACGTCAAGGGGAATTCCCTTATTTTACCAACGCTCAACATGGTAAAGGTATAGCAGAAGTGGCGCGGGCAGCGCAGGCGGCCGGAGTAGAACTCAATCAAAGAAGAAGCGATCGCGGAATGTTGCCTCGTCCAGTCCGGGCTGTGGTCATTGGTTTTCCCAATGTTGGTAAATCAGCTTTGATTAACCGCCTTTTAGGACGGCGAGTAGTGGAAAGTGCAGCCCGTCCTGGGGTAACTCGCCAATTGCGCTGGGTGCGAATTTCCGAACATTTGGAATTGCTAGATGCTCCTGGTGTCATCCCTCTAAGGTTAGAAGACCAAGACGCAGCATTGAAATTAGCCATTTGTGATGATATCGGTGAAGCATCTTACGATAATCAGTTAGTAGCAGCAGCCCTAGTGGATTTATTCAACTACTTGGAAGCTGTAACTACAGATTTGTTACCGAAGAAACCATTACAGTCGCGTTACCAACTTGATTCGACATCAGACACCGGAGATACTTATTTACATGCCTTGGCAGAGCATCGTTACAAAGGTGATGTAGAGCGTGCTGCAAGGCAACTTTTAACAGATTTTCGTAAGGGGTTGTTAGGTGAAATGAGTTTAGAATTGCCACCCAACTAGATTACAAGCATTTTTAGGCCATTTTTGAGTAGCAGGTGAGTAGCGTTTAAAAATCTGGGCACTCGGCTTTGGTGACATCTGGGTGACAGTAGTACCTCAAAACTGTTTGGACGTTATCGCCGATCCAGTAGGCTACCTTTTCCGGCGATGCCCCAGATGCGATCGCCCAGGTAGCGAAGGTGTGCCGAGTGCTATAAGCCTTTAAATAAGGGACTATGCCTTGATCAGCCAATTCTGAAACTACGCCGTTATAGCGATAACCTTTCGTGTCGTGGGCCCTCCAGCATTTATCCAAAATATTTAGATTCAGTCTCTGCCCTGACCTACTTTTAAAAATCAGTCCTTTTGGGTCAGGGGAATCGGGTTGAATCTCTAGAAGCAGGGATTGCAGTTTTGATCTTTCTCCGCAGGGGAACACCCGCCGTCTGTTATTCTTTGTGCCTTTGAGAACGCAAACACGAGATGCATAAGCCTTTGTGATAGAGATGCGTGTGCATTCGCGGCTTACATCGCCCCACAATAGGGAAAAGGCTTCTCCGGGGCGGCATCCAGTCCAGAATAAAAATTTAATTAGGCTGCTGTAGTGTGAAAATTTTAGGTGAGACTCAAAAGCTGTGATGATTAAATCCCGTTGCTCCAGCGTGTAGGCTTTCACCTCATTCTCAATGCTGGGATTTTTGGGCTTTGGCAACTGGATCTTTTCAAAAGGGTTGAAATCAACCAGACACGAATCAATACCCCATTTACAGCACCTAGAAAAAGCCGCAAGCGTTTTGTGTGCTGTATGGTAGCTGTACTTAGCTAGCAGCCAGTCTCGAATTGTTGGAGCATCTTCAAGCGATTGACCTGATAACTCCACAACAATTTTAGTTATTTGCTTGTAATCACTTTCTAGGGTTGAGCGCTCTAGATGTTGAGTTTGAAAAGTTAAAAACTTGTCCCACAACTTATCTAGAGATAGTTTCTCTGTCGGAACTACTACAGCATTTTGATAATTTCCAAATTTATATGATTTTAGTGTGGAATCAAAACGCCCTAATGCGATATCTCGCTGAATTTCTTCCCAACGAGATTCTACAATAATTCTATTTTTGACTAAATCGTTAAGCTTACTAGCCAAAAAGAACTGCTTTTTATAGCCATTAACTCTAAAACGAATATTTAATTTTTGCGTTTTAGGGTCTACGGTTACTGCCATACCGATCCTCTCCCATCGCACAGGGTGCAGGAGTAATTCACATCGCCAAAGGCAAGTAACCCCTTGCCGTGGCACTTGGAACACAGTTCGATGTCGTCATAATCTGGATCGTCTTCATCAAAACCCCAGGTGTGACCGCAGTCTAAACACTCCCCGTAACCATAATTTTCTTGATATTGCAGTCGTGTGCAATCGCATCTTGGGCACGCTTTATTAGTCATGTCTCTAAAATTTGTTTGAACTGGGCGTAAGCTTCCTTCCAAGCGGCTGAACCGCCCTTCTTGCACTGCCAAAGCCGCTCTATAATCTCGGTTTGGTTCAGTTCAGGGTTCAGGTTAATCATCGCTAAAACCTGTGAACGTGTTAGGTTCATCGGCGTGAACCGTGGTTCTGAACCGTTGCCAGAATCGCTGTATCCCCTGTCAGATGGTTGGTTCAGTGGTTCAGAAATTGGTTCAGATGGTTCAGATTCAATTATGTCTAAGCATCCTTCTAGCCTCGCTCTATTGTCGCGGTCGTAACCAGAGTAATTAGACAGGGTTGGCAGTGGAAACCAGTCATTAAATTGTCCGTAGTAGTAGCATCTGTTAACAGGAGATTCTTTACATAAATCGTGAATATCTTCTGATGGTAATTTCCGATCTACTGGCAACCATTTAGTTGCAATTAAGGCGGTGTAGGTAGTTAAGCTTTCAGCAGTAATTAGAGTTAGTGGCATGAATTGCGATCGCACTCCACCGCTAACGCCAATATCATCAGTATTTGGATTTAAGGCCACAATCCAAATGTTCCAACCTTGGGAATCGCCAACGCTAACCAAGCTAATAATCACTGATTTAAACCAGCTACCTTCACCAGCACTTTTCATCAAACTAGATAAATATGTTGCTTCGTCCAAAATTAGTAGCTTCTGCCCAGCCGTACTTTGAAATTCTTTAATGGCTGCCTTAAACCATTCAACCACCGCAGATGGTCTCTGCTCTAGTGCCTTGGTGCGTTTGAGAATGTCTACTCTACCAGTAAAATAACCAGTTTCTTTTTCATCCCCTTTGGGGTCGATGTAAAAAATGGTAGTGTCTGGATGTTTAGTTTTAATTGCGTCCAGGGCGTTGCTAATAGTTAGTCCCTTGCCGCTTCCTTGAGCCCCAATTATTAGGTGGTTGCGAATGCGATCGCTCATTGCACCAATTAAATCCTTGGGCTTTGGGAGCAGGGGAGCAGGGGAGGTAATTACCCCGCGCAATCGGGTTACTGCACTGGTTGCACTTCCCACAAGTGCGGAAACTCTTTGGGTCGCAGGGATGGCAGCCGGGGATTGCTTCGGCATCAGAGATTGGGCATCAGCACTTGGGTTATGCCCCCGGTCGATGGCCCAGCTAATTTGGCTTACACACTCTGGTAAGCCAACTTGTTGAACATAATCCTTAAGGTCGTTACCTTCAAGAAATGCAGCGACACAGCCATAATCTCTGATTGCCTCCTCAGCCGAATTGACTGAATGAGTTTTGCGGAAAGAGTGGTATAGGATCAGCGCTCCTACCAGCACCCCAGTCAGTGGAGACGTGATCGCACCCAGAACCAAGCCGGCAATGATTGCACCTCCGACACCAAGGTTGCTATCTTTTGAATCAACCCGCTCAACAGCTAATTCTTGCCAGTCTTCAGGACTGCGAGATTTTTCCGGTTTGAAATTAGTCATAAAACATCCAAAAATAATGGGAGGGCGATACCCTCCCCGCCTCTACTTCAGGTATTTGGTGGTTTCTGCCCACCAAAGCGCTATATTCACCAAAATTTCAATTGCAAACATGGTAGTTACCATCAGTGCAACAGCACCCCAGTCAATTAAATGCCACTGCCCTGTTAGCAGAACAAAAAATAATTGTCCGATATCGCCCCCAGGAATTGGGGGATAAGCAATGGCACAGAACACGGCATCAACACCATAGGAAACCTTGGCGTAGATTCTCGCTTTCCGCATTGATTGCAGTGGCAGCAAGTTATACAGCCGCTTGAGTTGCTTGACTACCGGATCGTCTCTCTCCCCGACTTGGTAAACTCCCCCACTGGTAATTTCGTCCAGTACATTTTTCATGTATCTCCTGTTGTGTTTCAGGAGTATGGGAAGAATTTGGCACACTTGAATTACTGCCCAAATCAGCAAACCTATTCCCCAATGGCTGACCAAACCGATAGCCTGAAATAATTTGCCCAATAGAGGAATCGCGTAGAAACCTTGAATGAGTGTGGTATCAATTACCCGACTGGAAAGGACTTTGACTACATAGGCATAAGGCCCAATGTTCAGGTAACAAATCCATAAACCCAGCCCAATTGCACCCCACCAAGCGATTTTTAGAGCAGTTTTGGAAGGATTGAATTTGATTTTCTTGCGTCTAAAAAACGTGGTCATTGGTACGCCGCCCTCCTGTTGTTTTCAAGGGATTGCTTGATTAGCTGGTTGTTCCCTGTAAAAGCCTCCGATGCTACGACGGGCTGAAACTTGCCATCACCGTCAAAATCTCGCGGTTCTAAAATTGCGGTGGTTCCGTACCCATCGCAAACTACAGTTCCTTTGGGAAGTGGTTGTTTTGTCGTCGGGTCGTAGGCTGGTTTACCTTGAGCGATCGCAACTAATTGTCCTTTGTACAGCAGAATTAGACACCCACTCCTGTAGCGTTCATCTGCGATCGCGGCTTGATTCTTTGCAGCTTGCTGGGTTGCCCGTAGCTCGTTATTCTTGGCTGTGGCTGTTTGCATCATTTCTCTGGCATTTCCAAGAGAATTGAAAGTGCTAGTCACATTGCCACCGCCGAAGAGTAAACTTATACTCGTGCCTGCTGTTAGCAGCAGTGTTATGGGGTCAAGTTTCATCGTCAACCTCACCAGCTAATGGGTTAACGGTGCTGACAAAGTGAACTTTTTCGGTGCTGGCTTGGGCGATAGAGAGTGCCTTTTCTGGATCGTTCGTGGGAGTTACTTTAGTTACTCCCGCGTTGGCGCTGCCCTCACAGACATAATACTTAGCCGTGGGGTTTGTGTTGGCGTTAGTCATTTGGTAAGATCCTTTTGTAATCTACATTGCGGTGTAGGTGCATCCCTGTGGAATTGAGGCGATTGTGTACCTGTGCGGAATGGCTATCGCTTCCTAAATCCCACTTAGCGGTGCAAATTGTTTGGTTTGTGCTGGTTTAGACTGAAGTTTCGGTAAGTCAGAGCTAGCCTGTGCGGTCGGTAGCTGCACAGTTGGCGACTTCATAGAGCTAACTAGGTGGTCGCCGTAACAAACCAACAATATTGAGAACAGCTGAGATAAGGTGCTAATTCCTGTCTCTTCCATAATCTGGTCAGCTTTGGGTTTGTGCTTTGTCTCAAGCACGATACGGGTTTGTGTCATTAGTCCATGTGTGCCATCGCTATGATGTTGAAGAATTGCGGTTGGTCTGGGATGAAAAAGCGATCGCCGGTGGCTTCACAAATTGGACGGGCCAGTTCGGCGCTGCCACCGACTACTAAAACGTGTCCGAGTTGGGGCGTATGACTGGCCCACTTGGAACGAATTTCTGAACGGGCAGCTTCTACCCAGTGGGAGGCACTGCGATCGTAAATTTCCCAAAAGTCCAGCGAGTCAATGCCGTAGAGGTAATCCCGGCGCTCGATTGCGTCCATGATTTCGGGCAGACCTGGTGAATAGTCAAGGTTGTAGGCTTCCTTGAGTTCGGCGGCTATCTGCTGGGCTAACTGCTTTGTTCCCGGTAAAATCACTTCAGCCTCGTGGATCAGCGTGCCGTTGGGGGTGTAAAGCCTTGCGATCGAAGTGCCACCACCGATGTCCCAAACTGCGTTTTTGGCTTCGGGAAATTGGTAGAAGCCTTGTTTTTGGGCGTAAAGGAAGGCGGGGTAAGTCTCATCGATGGGTTCTACATCTGCCACTGTGTAGCTGATTTCATGTCCATTGCGGACAAATTCACGAGTTAATGGATGGTTAGCGATCCGTCGCACCGCGTTCACGTCATCAGAGTTAAGTGAGTTGGGTAAAGCTATGCACAACTTCTCAACTCGAAGATGGTTAAAGCCTGAACTAGGTTTGATGGCAACTAGTACCAATATTTCTGCTAATTCACACTTATCTTTTTGAAAAGTTGGTTCACCACCTAGTTCTTGGGCTAGTCTGCCAATTACAAAACGCTTGCCATCGACCTCAAGGAAGACTGACTGATAATCGTATTTCAATCGCTTCCACTGGGATTCTGAAAGCTCTTTGACACAACTGGGGATACACCGCAGTTTGTTGTCCTGATCTAGCCATTTTATGAAGCGATTGCCACCGTCAAAGACAATTCGCGCTTTTGTCTGTCCTGCTTGCGGACACAGAAAGCCAGCGTCTTCGCTCCTGTGGAATCCGTTTTGCGGTTGTAAGTATGCGTTAGTGTTCACTACTGTCCCCCTAGCAGTTTAGACGCTGCATCTAATACCCTTTGCTGTTGTTCTAGGCTGAGTTGTCCGTCGCTGTTGACCTCGATTACTTCCATTTGCGTTCCAGCACGGTAAAGACAATCGTTCTTTAGGTGTTCGTTGTCTGCGTCTTTGGCTTTGGCAATGTAGCGCTGGACGTAGGATTTGTTGATCTCTTCTGTCATTGCTAAAATCTCCTTACTATTCAAATTCAGTTTGCACTTGGCGATCGCTCTTGGGATATGGGCTATCGCCTTTTTACTTGGAACCGCTAACCCCGCGATCGCTACGACTTACGGGTAAGGACAGTTTTTAATTAATACATTCAGCATGGATGAGAGCTAAGTACTGCTAGCCCAGCGACGCTACGACTTACGGGTGAATGCAGTTGTCCTTTATCGGGTATTTCCCCCAGCAGGTCTTTGGTATTTGCTCAGTGCTGGCAGGCTGCTATCTCTGCCTGGTTTGGGGTATTTTAATAACGTATTTACATATATACATTATGCTTACTACAATAGTATATTCGTATATACTAGTCAATATCGTATTTATGGATATGCAATAATAGGGTGTCGAGCATGGAAAAAATAACCAATGGTAAGCAGAGGACGCCCCAACAAAAGGGGAGTAACCAAACTAGTCACGTTAAAAGTGAACCCAGAGGCATGGGAATTATTCCGGCTTTTGGCGGAAAACCTGGGGACTACGAGATCGGAACTAGTCGAAAAGATAGCAACGAACCAGATGCCGTTTCCCCAGGAGAATGGACAGATGGTGGAATTTCTGGGAAACTCATCGGCCAGCTAATTGATGAAAACGAAAAGCAGCTGGCTTACCACCAAGAACAATGTTATTACCACCAGACACAAGCCCAGAAGGTACAAGATACACTTGAAAGACTAAGACAGATTCCTGAAACCTTAGCAGATATAGTTCATACACAATAAAGCCGTTCTACCCATTCGCAGGCAGAACGGCTTTATTCATAGATATGTCGCCTACTGTCTTGTCTGGTAGCAGGCGATGCATCTGTGACTAGACATCGAGGTGCGATCGGAGATCAGCAAGTGGTGAATTTGGATCTTTCGGTTGGGTCACTTCTGGCTCGTCAGGAACAAACTCAAGTCGAAACCGGAATCTTCCTTTTATCCAGCCCCCGCCCTTAACTTGCAAAACCTCACACTTAAACCCTTCTTCTGTAAACCATTTGAGTTCGGCGCTAGAATACCTGCCCGTCCCATGTGCCCAAGAACGAATATGTTCTGTTAATGTTTTTAACTTAGCCATGTCGGGGGTTCCAAAACAAAGTCCGCCAGAAGCACAAACAACATCTTCATCGCTCAAGCCAGCCCTGTCTTCAGGGTAGCCAAGCTCGTATTTATTACTCATATCGACATTTTCTTTCGGTACACAGCATGGCGGATAAAGTTTGCAGCTTGATCCGCCTTCCCTAATCTTTCCCACAGACCAGCAAGGAATAAAACCAATGATCAGAGCTAAATTCATCTGTCAACAGAATCTCCCCGACCGCGAAACCAAAACAGCAACAGTTATCCTCACCCCAGTAACCAGCAATCCACCGAGCGAAGAAAACTTAACCTTCTGGCAAGCGACACCAGCCGGTAACATCACACTCCAAATTACCAACCCTGCGGCATCGTCTCAATTCTCTGTTGGGACTGCCTATTACGTTGACTTCACTGCTGCGTGAAGTGCGATCACTGTTGACCGATGACCAATGACTAATAACCAATGAGTGACGAAATTAGAGTAACTATCTACCATCCCAGGCGAATACCTAATGTTTACCGCCCACCAATGGGCTTGCCTCTGAACTGGAAGGATGAAACATCAGGAGAATTGCCCCGTGTAGTTTTTAAATTCTTTAGTTCCCAGTACCTCACCACTAACGAAATCGCTCTTTTAGCCGAATACTGCCGACATTACATTAATGGCCCTTGCTGGGATGCCACCGGAGGATTCCCCGATGAGCTAGCAGCGCTGCGGGAATCAGCTAATTCAATTTCTAGCGTGGCAGACATCAGCCAGTGGATTAATGATTGCCTTGAGATCGCTATCGACCCTTTCTAACAATCAAAAAAAGACCCCAGCTATCAACTAGAGCCAAAAAGGATTTAATGTATGAAAAATTACTTTCAAAGGAAGATTAAGGAATCTTCTCTTTCTGCTAACCATTCTAACATTAATTGGAGGATAGAACAATGATTTTATCTACCCTTAGTGTTGTCAATGGTGTACTAGAACGCCACTGGAAAGAGTTCAAATCTAGTGCTATTTCTGATGCAATAATCGACCTGAACTTCCGAACAATTGAAGACTCCAGGGAACTCGATAGAGTCTTAAATCGAAACACCAAAAGCCGCCGTAAGCATTCTGACCATCTAGTACCTGCATGGTGTGTTTCTGGAATTGACCCATTGACTGGAGAAAACACATTAGAAGGCGTTCAAGTAAAACCAGATACACCCACATCTGATAAAAAAGGTAAACCTCAAAAATACATAGGTGCAACAGGAGCCAACACAGCACCATTATTTTTAAATACTGGTATCGAGAACTTTTGGAAAGCAATCATAGAGGATAAAAGTCAGCCAGTTATAATAACCGAAGGTGCTAAAAAAGCTGGTGCAGGACTAGCTCTGGGTATTCCTACTATCAGTCTTCCTGGTGTTGCCACATGTAGAAAGAACGGCAGATTACATTATTGGCTAGAAGCATTCGCGGGATTTGGTCGGACTTTTTACTTAGTTTTTGATGCCGACATCATTGAAAAACGACCAGTTCAATATGCGCTAATATCCCTAGCTCGTGACTTATCTGCAACTGGCTCCAAAGTTATGATTGTCACATTGCCATCACTTGAACTAAAGGGAATGGATGACTTTATTGCCGCCAAAGGCGGTGATGAATTTAAGAAGCTAGTCGATGAAGCCTCCACTATCGAAGAGTGGAAAAAAGAATTGGATGAAAAGCGAAAGGCTCAAGAAAACGAATTTGATGAAGAAGAGAGGAAATCTAGGATGTCTCGTGCCCACAAAATTATCAGCCAGGGATGGGGTGATTCGATTCGATTAAACACCCTCAAAAAATATATTGAGTTTGAGAATTCTCGAATGGACTTAGACCTATTAAAACTCTACATCGCACTAGAGTTTGACATGGACATCTCAAAAGAAGATGCTCACTCAATAGTTATGTCGATTGCTAAAACAAACGCTTACAACCCAGTAGTAGAATATCTCGACGAGCTTGAAGCTAGATTTCCTAGTCCAGATTTATCCATTTTGGACAACCTAGCCTTTAGATACTTTGGCACTAACGACCCTCTGCACAACACTTACATCAAAAAATCACTCATCGCCGCAGTCTCTAGAGCGAGACGACCAGGTGAGAAAGCGGAAGATATTTGTGTCTTAGTTGGCGAACAGGGACTAAGGAAAAGCACATTTTGGAAAGAACTGTTTGGCGCAGACTGGTTTACCGACGAACTCAGCGACAGCAGCGAAAAGGACGAGTTAATGAAGCTTCATTACTTCTGGGGAATTGAACTAGCAGAAATCGAACACATATATAAGAAGAAAGACGTTAGCTCCTTCAAGAAATTTTTGAGCAACACCGTTGATCCGTTTCGGATTCCCTACGACAGAGAAATCAAAGAGCATCCTAGAGCTTGCCTATTAGTCGCCACCTCAAATGAGCAGGAATTACTTAACGACCCCACAGGCAGCCGCCGATTTTTTGTCGTCCCAGTCCTTAAAGAAATTCCGATCGAAGAATTGATCCGCGAACGAGATTTAATTTGGGCCGCGGCCAACCATCTTTACCAAATGGGGCATCAGTGGTGGCTAACGCCGGCAGAGAAGGATCTGCAAGCTGAAGCCAACAAGGATTACCAAACCTCCGACCCGTGGGAAGAGAAAGTACTGTCATTCGTTCGGGGACGTGATTGGGTGACAACCCACGACATCTTATTTACCGCATTGGGTATAGAGACAGGCCGCCAAGACATGATGTCCCAGAAAAGGGTCGCGTCCATTATGAAGATAAACGGCTGGCACAAACAGAGAAAGTGGGTAGAGGGTCATGCATTACAAACTTGGGCAAGAAAGTTGGGAAAAAAGGTGGATCAAGGTGGATCAAGTGGATCAAGTCGCTCAGAGCAAGGGTTTGAGTATGATCCACCTACGGAATCGGACGTGGATCAAGGTGGATCAAGGTGGATCACTGAGAGCATTCAGGAGTATAACGACAATTCAGTGATCCACGTGATCCACCTTGATCCACCTACAAATTCAGAGGTGGATCAAACTCAAACCCTTGCTGGGAGCGACTTGATCCACCTTGATCCACGTGATCCACCTATTTTGGTCAACTTTTCTGAAAAAAAGAGTGTGCAACATGAACCAACCCAAAAACCCAATACTATTAGTTCCAAAAAAGATTTTGACTTTTGGCTGATAGCCCCAACATCCCTTAGCCTTCATATCGCTACCCACCTTGGGGACATAATCTGTACTGCCAAACCAGAATCAACCATTTTGGATGCAGCTAAGAATCCTGCTGGTTACGAATGCTCAATGGTATGGAATTGGCCCACTGGGGGACAAGCCACGATTAAGGTAGGACTTACTCAAGCAGGTGATTTTGAGGAAGGAGCTAAGAAAATAGCTAAGGAGTGGCTTGAAAAACAGGAGCCGTGGAAACCGCAAATACACCTTGATGCCATGTACGGCGGCGAACTTGTCAAAATAGTTGGACGCTGGGAAGGGAAATGGCAAGTCGAATTAGCTTCTGGGCGGTTCCAGTACGTGAGAGCTAATCAGCTAAGTAAACCATGATCAAAACCTTTTAGGCAGAGTAAAACGCGATCGCACTCAAGGTAGAAGTGCGATCGCGCCAATAGCTTTGAATATTTCACCTTCAGGGTATTCGCCCTAGAGGGGTAAGGCAAGTGCGATCGTTCTTAAAGATTGTATAAATTCTTTTGTTATTAAATTCAGTACAGATACTTAACACATCTGCATCAAATTTCTTGTGAGTTCCTGTTTTACCTGCTATGAGGGCTAAATAGGTATACTTTTTATCTGACTAATATTCAATATCTCTGTAACTTAATCGCAGCAATACATACGGATAGTGAAACTACTTCCTCTTTTACATAAAAGTAGAACATTTACAAGTTAAACAGTTGCTCATAAAACTAATTTATTACTCTTCATTAATTCAATTTATGAGTCAGCCTACAATTACTGATTTATTTGGCGCAAACTCCACTTTTTCCGGTTCACCAAAAATACTGCAAATTCCTCTTAGCTCTTTACCTGCTTTGACAGGTAGTAACCCAACTGCACTAGAACTGTATGCAGCAATTATTTCTTACGCCCATACTTGGATAAATGCCAATACAGACGCTTCTGTAATGGCAAGTTCTGATTTGACTATCTCTTCTCCAATAACTCGGAACGCTACCACTAAAACTCAATTCCAGTATTCATCAAGATTCTACGGTACTTATACTGCACCAACTTTTGACCCGAATGTTGTTTGATAATAAATGACTTACCACTTAAAAGTAGTTGGATCGAGTTATGGAGGCGGCTGCTATGCTTACCCAGAGGATGATATTTATGCAGACTTAGGAAATAAATCTCATCCCAATTTTTCATTAAATGTCACAGGAACCGGGCTTGCTTGTGGTGGCTACAGTTTTAACGTCACTGATAATAATTCTGGGGCGGTTATTTATACTTCAACCAGTCCAGCAAAAAATGTTCATTTAGAAATTATTGACAATGATACTGGTAAGCCTCCTACCGCTCCTAGATACGATTGTATCAATGGTCAATGCATCCTAAAAAATACATATAACACCCCAGGAATTTACAACTCTCTTGCTGATTGTCAAGCTGTTTGTGCTAATGGCGGCGCTTGTGGATCGGGTAAGCAATGCGTAGATCCAACAACATTCTGTCCAGATGGGAAGGTATGCATTGATCAAGGGGAATTTGCCTCAATTGAAGCATTGATTTCTAAAATTGGTAGTGAGGTTTGTTAGATGTCAGGTGCTGGTCAATCCCTTATTTCGTCTTTGTCAAATATTAGTAATTGTGCTGGACATCAATGTGATTGTTGTCAACAATTACAGAGTCAGATAAATCAGCTAGCCAATGAAATTGCAGCTTTAAAAAGACCTGACAATTCTAACGATTATCAAAGATTAGAGGCAGAAATAGCAGCTTTGCGATCTCAGCTAGCAGATGTGTATCGTCAACTTGCTCAAGATGAAATTCATATCGGACAAATAGAAAGTGAATTGCATGATTTAGAAGCAAAATTGATTGCTTTTGCGGCTGGGATTGCTGCATTAGTAGCAATAGTAGCAGCCCCCCTAATTGCAGCAGCACTTGAGGGTGTATTTGCAGCGATCGCGGCAGCAGCAGCAACAGCGGCAGAAGCCTTGGGCTTTGCTACGTCTCTAGAAGCTGTGATTGTATCTGTCGAAACAACAGCCGGGTCAGCGCTAGCGTTAGCAGGAACCGCCGAAGGAACAGCCGGGTCAGCGCTAGCGTTAGCAGGAACCGCCGAAGGAACAGCCGGGTCAGCGCTAGCGTTAGCAGGAACCGCCGAAGGGACAGCTGGAACTGCGTTAGCAACAGCAACTTCAGCATTGCAGCTAGGAACTGTGGCGGAGGGAGAAGCCCTAGCCGCACAAGCAACAGCCGGGTCTGCTTTAACATTGGCAGGCACCGCCGAAGGGACAGCTGGAACTGCGTTAGCAACAGCAACTTCAGCATTGCAGCTAGGAACTGTGGCGGAGGGAGAAGCCCTAGCCGCACAAGCAACAGCCGGGTCTGCTTTAACATTGGCAGGCACCGCCGAAGGGACAGCTGGATCAGCGCTATCGATTGCTCAAATTGCGGAAATTTTAGCAGGCACCGCTGAAGAAACAGCTATTACAGCAGGTGCTACTGCGACAACAGCTTTGTTTACGGCTGAAACAGCGATCGCAGAATTGCAACCAATCGCAGCGCAAGTTCAGTTTCAACAAGCAGAACTTGCATTTCTCGAACCACAAGTAAAAGTAGCTATCAGTTTGGGGACTGTAGCGGAAGGAGAAGCCGCCGCGGCTCTTGCAACTGCGGAACTGGCAGAAGGGACAGCAGCCTCAGCATTGCAACTTGGAACGGTAGCACAAGGAGAAGCCGCCGTGGCTCTTGCAACTGCCGAGGTTGCACTAGCTACAGCAGAGGCATCATTACTTAAACCAATTATTCCAGGACCACAGGGAGAACCAGGACCACAGGGAGAACCAGGACCACAGGGAGAACCAGGAATACCTTTACCTCCACTACAAGGACTTCCAGGAGAACCAGGTCCTCAAGGTGAACCTGGTCTTCCTGGTGTTCCCTTGCCAGGACCTCAAGGCGAACCCGGCACACCTGGACAACCAGGACCTCAAGGCCAACCCGGCACACCTGGACAACCAGGACCTCAAGGCGAACCCGGCACACCTGGACAACCAGGACCTCAAGGCGAACCCGGCACACCTGGACAACCAGGACCTCAAGGCCAACCCGGAATACCTTTACCGCCATTACAAGGACTTCCAGGACAACCAGGACCTCAAGGCGAACCGGGCACACCTGGACAACCAGGACCACAGGGCGAACCCGGCATACCTGGACAACCAGGACCTCAAGGCGAACCGGGAGAAAAAGGAGAAAGTGAAATTATGGAATTTTCTACTATTACAGTTCCAGTTTTTGCAGGATGTGATCCAGTTACTAATTCGGCTATTTTTAGTGGGCTAAATATATCAGTGATTAAAGGGACTGAAGCCCAAGAGTTATTAAAATTTACGCATCTGAGCCAGATTGAAAGCTTAGAATGTCAAGTTAAACAACAAAATAGCTCTAAAGTTGAATGTTACGCAGCAGTTCCCGAATGGTGGCAAGTTCGCATAGAAAGCAATAGACCACAAATGATATTTATGTTTGCGGAAGATTTAGGCGAAGGGAATTTTGATTCGGCTAAATATCCAATAACAGTGCCTCATCCTATTGCAAAACATTACGAAACTTCCCCTTTACCTTCATATCAGAAAGGACAGTATGAAGGTATTGTAATTCTCAAAGATAATTCCAAAATCATAATTAATGCTATCTCTACGGAGGAAGCAGAAAGAGTGCTGACTGCCATTAAAGAAATAATAATCCCTGAATTCTTGGAAGGAGCAATACAAAAGATTGCACAGAGAAGAGGTGTAGAACTTCTAACTATTACAGTACACCCTAAACGTGTAGAGTATTTCTCTACAGGACTGAAAAAAACTAAACCGGATTGGACGGATAGTTTTAAGTAGTTTTACTAGTTAGGTGAGGACTTAAGATTGATTTACACGGATTTTTTCAAAGCGGTATAGAGCTTTGTAGACTCTGGCGAGACTTAAGGGGTCGCATAGAGTAGCATAAATTAAGTAAGCTCTTGAAAGCTTATGTATCAACGTTTTTCAGGTGAAAGTTGGATTAGATTAGCAATATCTTTTAAACCAAAATTATTGCTTTATGGCTAAAAAGCATAGACGCTTTGGGGCACTACACAAAACCCTCAAAGATACGAATTTTTCAGCGACTAGCGGCGCGGCTGGGGAGTATCTCAAGTATCTGAAAGGGGAAAATAAATTAGTCGTTGCCCGTAAGCTTGATTCTAAATACCTCGTTAGATTTAACGTTGGTGTTATTCCCTTTGATATTGAGCCAAGTAGTACTAGTGGTGCTATTAATGCTTATCAAGGAACTATGACAGTTGTTGCAAATAACATTTTCACAAAATTTTCAGCAACAGCAACAGATGCTTTGTTCGGAATTGAAAGAGACTTAACCAAAACCAAAGAAGTACCAGGTTTTTATCCTGCGTTGGCTCACATTGCAGTTATCCCATCGAGTACGACTGAGAAAGCTGCTAAAACTTCTGGTATCACAAAACGAGCTTATAAAGCCTATCCTACGCGTACAGGTGGTGTCCCCTATGGTCGGACTACAACCACAGTGAAAGACCCTAGTGGAGCTGCAATTACGGATATAGCGAAGGAAACTGAAGAAGACTCACGAGCTTATATTATGATTGCCCTCAAAGGCATAACCGCAAATTCTTTTAAGTGCATTGGGGTCAGCTTTACGCCGGAATTGCACCCAGAAGCAGGTTTCTTTGGTGTTGCTAAACCAACAGGGACAGGCGTTCCGACAGATATACCAACAAATTAGTAAATGCTACAAGAAATTGTACAATTTCAGCGATCAGTTGGGGAATGTTTTCATCTGTTTATCCCCAACGATCCTTTCCTAGAGATGCAAGAAGCAATCAGCAATTCAATGCTAGTTGAGTCAGCTGTAAAACAGATGCTTTCGGGTGAGATTTCCCCTGAAGAATTGTTAGAGATGGTTGAGCCTGTTATTGAAAATATGGACGATTACATCCAAGAAGTTGAAGAAAACTTGATAGAAATTTATCTAGCTTAGGGTTGATATGGGTAATCCAGTTTTGCAGTTGGGCAATTCCGCTAACTGGGATTTATTCTATAGCACCACTGTTGAGGCAGTAATTAGTAGTAATGGAGAATCTTATACTCCAATACCTACTATTACTGTTCCTACTCTTTTGGAGAGTCATATTATTGCAACGTCTGTTAGTTGCTCTAATAGTAAACCGACATGGTATTTTGGTGGTTTTATAAATCAGCGTATTAATTTAGGATTGACTGTTGGTGGACTTCCAGATTCAGACGCGGTACAAAAACGTAGACTCTACCTTAATCGGCTGACGTTGATTGTTTTTCCAAGGTTAGTCCCTACTTATGCTGTAAGTATTGATGTTCCTAAGTGGTTCCAAAATGTAACTTTTAGCTTATTTGAGTATACGGGAATTGAAAGCGATTCTACAGAGGATTTGATCAACCAAATCAAAAATGTAGACTTACCTCGAATTGAAAGCAAGATTGATGCTTTGCATTAGTAGGACAAGCAATGCAGAATACTTACTAACAACAGTAAAAGTGATGCTCTTTAAATGACTACCATAAAGTCGGTAATAGGTGTTACTGTGCCTCAAGCAGGGTTTGTTGTCACCTTAGAAGGCACTAGTCTTTTTCTTGGTATTTTGCTATCAACTTTTGCACTGATAGGTATCGGGGTAAAGGTAGTTTCTAAATTTAATACAATCACCAACGAGATTAGGGATTTAAGGGAAGACTTGAATACCCATGCAAATTCTGAGGGACATGAGAAGTTACTAAAAGAAGTTGAGCTATTACAAAAAGATGTAATAGCTTTCGACAAAAGGTTTGACGTTCATTTGCAAGATTATACTAATTACAAAGACGCTAATCTTCTACAAAATAATAATTTAAACGAGAAGATCAATCATACATGGAATAAAACGGAGAAAGTCTTCATAGAACACAAGACCGATATTAAAGACCTCCAACAGTTCCTCCAGAAGCAGGAGAATTTTAGAATCCGGGAATAACTCACTGGGGGATTCACTTTTCAATTACAAATCCCCTACAAACTTGGCTTGCAGGGGATATAACTAGTACATTGCTTTAATTACTGGACTTGATTCTATTGGCAAACTTTATTAGCCATAGCTCCAGTTCCAACAAATGCTGCTTTTCCGCACTCTGAGCCATTCTTAAAAATTTTGATTTCTACTGTACCCTGATGAACTGTTGCTCCTGCCGCAGAAATTAGGGTATTTTTTGGAGCAGAAAAGCTGACTTTATAAGGAAGTGTTGCTGTGACCTTTTCTACTTTTGAAGGTGTACTGAGATTCTTAGAACCCATAACATAGCTTCCAAATAACTTGCTTCCATTAGCCCCAGTCCATTCAACCTCATAATTATCTGAGCCACTGAAAGAATTTGAGTTGATTGAGGGAGTACATGCCGTCAATACTGCACTTGCAATTGCTAGTGTTGCTATTTTTTTCATTTTAGTATAACCAAATAAATGCCAAGCTTATATTGCCCATTACGTGGTATTTAGTTATACATAACTTGCGCTTTTGATTCTTACTGGGGATTCACTCTAATAATTCAGGTTAGAGGGCAGTCAATTATCTTGCGGTCAACTTAGATTCTAAGCGTCCAGTGGACACAGTGAGCGTTTCCACTGGACTGCTAAAAAGCAAGAGGGTTTTTAGTTGATTTAGTCATAACTTTATCGCCGTTTATCCCCGAAAATAGAGGCTTTCAGACGATGGCATTTGCTCAATTTAGGCAAGATTTAGGCAAGGATAAATTCTGAAGCGGCTAGAAACAATGGGTGACCTGAGATTCGAACTCAGAACCAATAGATTAAGAGTCCATTGCTCTGAATGAGTAGCATTTGAGTAGCGCGATCGCAGTTGGCGATCACTAAAAATCGGGATAAAAAATACTCAATTGAGTAGCAAATGAGTAGTAAAGTCGTAATACAGATGGAAAAGCCTTGTGTAGATTAGAAGGATGGACACTAGTTTAGAATTACCACCCAACTAGATTACAAGGATTTTCAGCCTATTCTGAGTAGCATTTAAAGAAGTCGGAAATCGAAAGTCGGAATGTGCTACGCCCCGCTACGTTCGCGGAGCGTCTCGTAGAGAAGAGAGGAAGTACAGTTTTGTAACGGGGATTTAGACCTGACAATTCAGGTTATGTGGAAAAGTCCACCAAAAACCTAACCCCCTAACCCCCTTCCCGACGCGGGAAGGGGGAAATTCAAAGTCTCTTTATAGCGGTCTCAATTGTATGGAATACAGACCTAACCCTCAGCCACTTGCCTACAAACCTCCAGCAAAATAGCCTGATTCAATGTAATATCTGTCACATACAGTTGTCGGAATGCAGTTAACAGTGTCATAAAGAAAAGGTGAAGGTTAACCTGTAGGTAGAACTTAATCTGAGAGTTGCTTGCACCTCTAGCTTTGATGGATCACACTCATGACTGAACTCACGCTGCGCCTACAAGAGGGAGATACGGAAACAACGATCGCAGTCGATCAAGATATATTTACAATTGGTCGTTTGCCGGAATGTAACTTGTACTTACCTTTTGCTGGAGTATCCCGCAACCATGCTCGCCTGATGAAAACGGCAGACGATGTGTGGACTATTGAGGATCTAGGCAGCAAAAACGGGACGCAAGTCAATAAATATCTTATTAACTGTCCCCAAGAGTTACATCATGGTGATATCGTTTGGTTGGGCAATGTGAGCCTGGTAGTAATGCTCACAAGCCCTGTTTACCAACCGACACCTGAGTATGGCGCAAGTTCGGAAAATAATGAGCAGAGAACAATTCTGCACAATGTCGAACAATTACAACAGCAATGGATCGCAGCTGATAGCAAAGATGACAACATCAGCAATAAAGACAAAACCATTGCTCGTCTCAAAGACTTGGTGGATATAGCTAAAAATCTCTGTGCGGCGGCATCTATAGAAGAGATTTTTTCTCAAGTACAGCAAGTGGTTTTTCGTTACCTTGATAGTATCGAGCGCTTGGCATTATTAATCGATGTTAATGGTTGCGGTCAATTAGAATTAGTCAATGCTGCTACTAGAAATATTTCCCAACAAAAACATCTCCCCTCAGATGGCAGTTGGATTAGTCGGAGTATCTGTCAAAAAGTATTTGACGAAAAAGTTGTCATTCAAACCGCCGATACCCATCAAGATGAACGGTTTGCTAGTGAACAGAGTATTTTGGTTAAAGGCATTCGCAGCGCGATGGCAGTGCCTTTATGGGATGAAAATAAAGTTGTAGGCGTACTCTATGCCGATGCCAATCTTTCTTCTTACCATTGGGCAAATGAAGGCGAGGAAGAATTGAGCTTTTTTTCGGCTTTAGCAAACCTTGTAGCTTCGAGTGTGCAGCGTTGGCTATTGGTAGAGAAACTCAAAACTGAAGAGATGATTCGTCACCGATTAGAACGCTATCATTCTCCAGCAGTTGTACAGCAGTTGATTTCTGTAGGTGGATTACCGGGTGGCCGTTTAGCGCCAGCAGAGAGCGAAATCAGTATTTTGTTTGCAGATTTGGTGGGCTTTACGGCAATTTCTGAACAGTTAACACCAACTGCGATCGCTCAACTGTTAAATAATTTATTTGAAGAAATGCTAAAAGAAGTGTTTGGTTGCGGTGGCACTTTAGATAAATACATTGGCGATTGTATTATGGCATTTTTTGGCGCTCCAGAACCGCAAACAGATCACGCCGATCGCGCCGTTGCTGCTGCCAAAGGAATGCTCACTCGTCTCGAACATCTTAATGCCAACGGTTTTTGGCACGAACCTCTACAATTACGGATTGCAATTAACAGTGGTAAAGCTGTTGTGGGAGATGTCGGTAGTTCTCAAAGAGTAGACTATACGGCATTGGGCGCGACAATTAATCTTGCCGCTCGGATGGAAGGAGTTTGTCCCCCTAGTGAATGTGTGATTAGTCAAGCCACTCATAAAATGCTTTCACTGCCTGAAGACTTCCAGGAAATGGGAGATTATCGTTTCAAAGGTATTGAGCGATTAGTGAAGATTTATCAGACACAATTGCAGCCAATGCCAACTATTATTGCTCCAATCATTAATCTTTAGGGATTGGGCGTTAAATCGCTGGATTTAGATCGCCGACTTCTTGAAGGATACTGCTGGCGAATTAGGGGTCTAACCTAGTATGGGTTAGACCGCCGATAACAGAGGAGAATAAAGAGTAAGAAAATACTCAAAAAGTTGTATTTTCTTACTTGTTGATATGACACTGCATCCAAAAAACCATTGGCAGATACCAGAGCAAACGGCACAGATATCGCGTGCGTCATTCCCGAAGGGCAACGAGTTCATGAAAATGTATGATGTCCCATTAATTCTGAAGGGTTATAAAAGTTTGTAGTAAGCACTTCAGTGCTTAAAATTGAGCGATAAACCGCTCACTACAAACCTTGCAAAACTTATGGGACAGACCACTAGTACCGCTTCGCGTAATTCGTAATTCGTAATTCGTAATTCGTAATTCCCGTTGCGTAAGGGTTTTAGACATTTCAAATGGTCTGTTTATTTCCGCCGTACTGTACTAGAGTCCGCCTGTGGACTGTAAACGAATATCACCGGATGTTGGAAACGGGTATTATTACAGAGGATGAACGGGTATAAGTGATTGATGGGCTTATCCCCATGAGTGCCAAAAATTCCCCCCATGCAGCGACAACGCTGTGTGCATCTGACTATCTGAAGCGATCGCTAGCAGAAGTCGCCTTAGTTAGGAGGCTAAAAATTTTACTCTCAAAATAAAACCTTTATTTCTGTACAATTTTTAGCGAATGTCTAGAGAAAATAGCCTTCATTTTCAAGTTAGTAAATTGGACGATCGCCTTTACTAAATCTTGCTGTTCTGGTTGCAAATTCAGCTTTAATAGGGCTTGATTCATATTATTACCAGCCCGAAGATTGCGAGTAAGTTGGGTGCGTTGTGATGTGTTTAAAACTGCCTCAATTTCCCTATTTCTTCTTTGACGCACAGCCTGGAGTTGCTGGCTTTGTAAGGGAGTCAGGTTAATCTCCGACAAGGTGGAGTAACTTATAGTTTTGATAATTTGGGCAAAAATGACACCAGAAGTAGTATGCAGTTGAACCGGTGCAGCTAAGGTAATTCCCGGCATGGAAAAAACAAGAGCTAGAATAGCAGCGAACACAAAAAGCCTTTTTGTCAAGTGAATTGCCATATTGAGAAATGCCGACATCTAATTTAATGCTGAGATATAGTGAAGCAATTTTCAAGTCTTTAATTTTGAATATTGAATTTATCCTACCTCCAAAAGGATGGTAGTTCGGCTAGAAAATATTATCCGCTTTCAGGGAATCAAAAAACTAGAGTGGCAAAATAGGAGAAAATATTTTATGTTTAAACTCCTCAGATCCGTTAGCGTTTTTCTCATTATCGCCTGTTTGCTATTTGCTTGTCATGCTTGGGCACCGACCGAATTCAAACGCCCTCCCTTGAAAGTAGAATTTACATCTTTTGTTGGGGAGCATTCAGGGATCATTGCTCAAGAAAAAGGATTCTTCAAAGCTCAAGGGGTAGATGTGGAACTAATTTATAAACGATACATCCAATTGGAACAAGCAAATTTCAGTGCGGGTAAGTATGATGGTATGGTATTGACCTTGGGAAGTTTGATAATCTTGAGTGCCACAAATCCAGATATACAAGGCGTGGTGGTTATAGATGAATCAACAGGAGCAGATGTAGTAGTTGCTCAATCACAAATTAAAACCGTCGCTGACTTGAAAGGGAAAAAGCTGGGTGCAAATCTAGGCGGTTTTAGCGAAGTTTTCGTGACTGAAATGTTGAAAACAGCGAACTTAACCAGCGATGATGTGAATTTGGTTAAAGTAGAGGCTTCAGAAATTGTTCAACAGCTGAAAAATAATGCTATTCAAGCCGGACACACTTGGGAACCCCATCTTTCTGAAGCTATTAAATTAGGGGGACATATCCTATTTACCAGCAAACAAACCCCTGGCTTGATTTTAGACCTGATAGTCTTTCGCGGTGAGACAATCCGCGATCGCCCCGAAGACATTCGTGCATTTGTACGAGGATGGCTGCAAGCCGCGACTTACTGGAAAGCAAATGTTCAGGAAGGAAACGCTATCATCAGCAAAGCGTTAAAAATTCCTCGCAATACAATCTCTCTGGAGGGAGTAAACCTAACTGATTTAGGTGAAAATCAAAAATTCTTTCAATCTAGCAACCCTAACTCCATCTACAAAACTGCCAAGATATATGCAGACTTTTTTATTCGCTCTGGAAACATGACGCGCATTCCTGAGCTAAAAAGTTTGTTCAATTCTTCCTTTTTGAAGCCTCCCTCCTAGTTTAAAGCCATGCAGTATTCTGTTTTGGGCAGCATCCGTACAAAGTTGATTGCTTCGTTTCTCATTGTTGCTTTGATTCCGTTGCTGTTATTGGCATTTATCAACAAACAGACAACTGAAAAAGCACTAACGGAAAATGCTAAACAAGCCCTATCTGCGGCGGCTAACGAAACCGCTAATAAAATAGATGCCTTTATTGATGGAAATCTCAATGCCGTGCGCGTGGAGGCGATTTTACCAGGTTTGGCACGCTACCTCAGCCTAACTCCAAAACAGCGAGATGACAGCCCCGAAATGCAATTGGCGACAGAAACATTAATCCGTCTCAGTCGCAAAGATATGATCAATGTTCTCTCATACTCTTTGCTCGACCTAAACGGGAAAAATGTATTGGATACATATACACCGAACATTGGCAAAGATGAATCAGTTCAAAACTATTTTAAAAAACCGCTCCAAACTGGGTTATCCTTTGTTTCTAGCATAAAGCAGTCACCAACAATTCCTGACCTTGTTACCCTCTTTTTTAGCAGTCCGGTTCGCAATGCTAAGGGAGATATATTGGGTGTATTGCGTGTTTCATACAATGCTACTGTTGTTCAGCAGTTAGTAACTCGACAAACTGAACGCGCTGGGGCAAAATCCTTTGCTATTGTGTTAGATGAAAATAATATTTATCTGGCACATAGTACGGCATCAGAACTGCTTTTTAAATCAATTATGTCTCTGTCTGATGATGTTGTAAATCAACTACAACAGGAAAGACGTTTGTCTAATTATCCTGTCAAAGAATTGGCAACTAATGAGCAAAAAATTAAGCAAGCATTGGAGAATAAACAGTCGTATTTAATTGCATATTTGTCAGGAACTGGAAATCAGGTTAATTTAATTGCGATCGCTCATTTAAAATATAAAGCTTGGTCTGTGTTGTTTGCACAGCCCCTTGCTGTCGCTCTAGCACCTGTGGAAAAGCAAATTAGTGACGCAATGTTTCTATTTGCCTTGATCGCTTCAGTAGTGGCAATCATCGCTTTTGCTATTGGGCAACTGTTAACAAAGCGAATGATTTACCTTACTAATATAGTTTTACAGTTTACCGCAGGTAACTTAGATATCCGCGTCAAAATTAACTCAAAAGACGAAATAGGTCAACTGGCAAAATCGTTTAACAATATGGCACTTCAATTACAAATATCTTTGGAAAGTTTGGAACAACGGGTGCAAGAGAGAACAGCAGAGTTAATAATTGCCAAAGAAAAAGCAGAAGATGCAAATCAGAAACTAGAAAAATTGGTAAATTTAGATGGTTTGACTCAGGTGGCTAACCGTCGCTGCTTCGATGGACGACTGCAAGCAGAATGGAAACGCCTCGCACGAGAACAACAACCCTTGTCACTAATTTTATTCGATGTTGATAAATTCAAACTTTACAACGACTATTATGGTCATCTTGGAGGCGATGATTGTCTAATCAAAATAGCGCAAATAGTGCAACAGATTGTTCGTCGTCCTGCCGATCTAGTAGCGCGTTACGGAGGGGAAGAATTTTCGGTACTCCTCCCCAATACTGACTTATTAGGAGCGATCAAAGTAGCACAAATAATTAAACAAGCAATTCACGATCGCGCTATTCCCCATGCACAGTCTGATATTAAGGATATCGTCACAGTTAGTTTGGGTATTTCTTGTGTCATACCCACTTGCGACATCAAGCCAGATACACTCATTGCTTCAGCCGATAAAGCAATGTACAATGCCAAACAAAATGGGCGCGATCGCTATTGTACTTATTAGATATCGCCGTATGCGACGTAGTGCAATTGAAGAAGGCAGGAGGCAGAAGGCAGTTCTTGCTGGAGGACAAATCAGAAGCGGATTCCAACCCCGGATGATTTGGAGCCACTGAAAAGAGTTCAGTGGGGTCTTAAACCCCTGTTCCCTCTGGTCACACTACTGAGTTAGGGGTCAGTTTCCCTCCTGCCTCCTAACTCCTGCCTCCGTTGATAATTTTACTCAGCACTCAAAATTACTCAGACCTTTTAATTCTGTCGATTTCCCGTTGTAATTCTTCAATTTGACGGCGCAAATTATCTGTTTCATTTGCGGAAGATTCTGCTGCAACATTTACTGAGCCGGAAGCAGGCGATCGCTGATAATTCCCTCGGCGAATTTGCTGGTATTCTTCGGATACTGCCCACGTCCGTAAGTAATGCAGGCGTTCCACTGGGAAAGGATGGCTCAACATCGTACCCTGAGCGCCATTGTAAATCAAGAATTTATATATCTGATTCAGTCCATCTTCATCTAGTGCCTGATAATTTTCTGACTGCTTGATAAACTCTTGTAAACTACATTCATTGGCATATTTGTGACTACCGCCAGAGAGTTTCATCATGGTTGACATCACGGGATTCAAGTCATCCATCACCAGTAGTGCCGCACGATCTGACGATAACTCGGCTTTCCGTCGCCACTCAAAAAAGGCATAAATCAAGCCTTGTGTTACAAGATTACCGAGGCCGAAGGTCAATTCTCCCAAGGCAGAAGCAGCACTCATCGCCCACATCGCCATTTGAATTAAAATAGTATGACCACATTTAATATGCCCCAGTTCATGGGCTAACACTGCCCGAATCTCAGCTTCGTCTAGTAAGTCTAGTATCCCTGTATTTATTACTATGTAAGGATTCTCTTGCCCCAGTGCATAGCTATTTGCTTGGGCATCTTGCGAGACAAACAGCGCGGGTTCTGGGTAAATGTCCAAATCTCGGACGCATTCCCGAAACATCTGGTAAATAGTGGAATACTGACGCGGCCCGACTTGGATGGTGTTACCCATTAGATAGACTAATTGAGGGCGTTCGTAGATAAATTCCACAAATTTACGAGCGATTAAATCAAATCCCGGTAAATTTCGTAAAGCTTGCTCGGCTTGGCGATCTAGTGGATGCCTGAAGGCTTCGCTGGAAATTCCTGTGTAAGTTGGCATAATTTAGGGTATTGGGTGATTAGTCATTGGTCATTGGTCATTAGCAATTGGACTTTGGACGAATGACAAATGACAAGATAATAGAAATGGGGCAATTGGAAGTAAAAATCACTTTGTATGGAATTAAAAGCGTGTGATTGAGGCAGAAGTTCATTTGTCACTACATAACTTTTTGCGATCGCAAGCGGGGTTCCCTTCCTGGCCCCATCATTTGACGATGGCACGGTTGGTAGCACGCGCCTTGCGCCTGGGACGTAGTGCCCTAATTCAAGTAGGAGCGGTTTGTGGCTATCAAGGACGGTATCGCACCAGTTTTGTAGCATCAGCCCTAATGTGGCATGGCCCTGTAATTATTGTTGCTCAAGAACCAGTGCAGCAACTTCTGCTGCGGATAGAAATTCCTCGTCTACAGCAGTGGCTACCAGCCAATAAATCGATTAGAACAGGTGACGCTTGGCCTGATGCTGAGTTCCAAGGGCTACTGTTAACCTCCCCAGAAGCTTGGTTAAGAGGACAATTTGCTGGGGGCGATCGCTTTCCCCAAGGCATCCCTACAATTATTGATGGGGTAGACGATCTCGAAGATTGGGTACGTCAGCAACTTACCCAAGATATTCAACCCCATCATTGGGACGAACTCATGTTGGCTTGTCCAAATCAAGCTGAGGCAATTAGCGAAGCACGGATACAACTGACACACGAACTTTTTCAGCATCCTGTTAATCCATATCAGTGCTATCTAATTTCCCAGCCAGAAATAGAAATTTTAAGCCGTCTCTATTCTGCTTTAGAGTCAGTACAATCACTACCAGAACCTTGGAAACAATTCTGGCAACAATTTCAAACCCTAAATGAAAATCTTTCCCCCCCTGCCTCCCCTCCCCTCTTTTGGGCGACTATAGCCCATAGACAAGGTTTATTTTCTTTGCACTATGCCCCAATGGAATTAAGAGAAATCCTCTTACCCTTGTGGCAGCGACAACCAGTAGTTTTAATTGGCAGCGCCATAGAACCGGAAACAGAGGCTCCTCTTTTCCGACAGCGCCTTGGTTTGGAAGATTTAACTTGTCTGAAGTTCTCTTCGGAGAGTCAAGCGGAAGCAATTCAACTGTATGTACCCTATAAATTGCCTTTACCTAACACGCCAGAATTTCAAGCGGCATTTATTCATAAAGTCCGCACACTGGTTTGTCTAAGTGCTACAGCACCAGGATTAACGGTTGTCTTGGTGGGGGATGTCCCACTCAAGGCTCAAGTGGCAACAATTTTGGCATCAGAGTTTGGTTCACGGGTGCAGGTAGAAAAAACTTGTTTAGATGAAAATGGTATTTTGATTAGCGGTTGGGAATTTTGGCGAGAACATCAACGAGTCTTGCCAGCACCCCATCTGTTAATTATTGCTACTTTACCTTTACCATCTTTAGAAAATCCCCTGGTAGCTGGTAGGGTAGCTCTTTATAAGCGATCGCATCAAGATTGGTTTCGTTTATATTTATTGCCAGCAGCCTTGAATGAATTACAAAGAGCGATCGCGCCAGTCCGAGAAAGTCAAGGCATCGTTGCTTTACTTGATAGTCGTGTAGTTAATCGTAGCTACGGCGCTCAAATTCTTGCTGCCTTAAGTCCTCTGGCACGCATTAACTATCTTGACCCAAGTTTGTTTTCTAATACCGATGAGGAAAATTCCGCTTAAAGTCATTTCCCATTCCCCATTCCTTAATTGTCTATAGGCACAATTCCTGGCAAGATAAAGTTAAAACCTAAGTAGATTTGGTTTACTAATTATGGGTGAAGCAAAGCGTCGTGTGCGATTCGTTGTTTAGGGAATCACGGTAAACAGTCCGTACATAACTAAACCAGTCCGACAGCAGATTACTGTCATTAAGGGCTGAACTCTCGGTCAGATGCAAGTGCAAGACTTGCCATTCAGACTCAGAATTGACTCCTTATCTGCCCACACCGAACAAGCTCGGTTCTTGTAGAGTGAAGCTGGGAACAGGGCGCAATCAGACTACCGTTGCGGGTTGACACTGGCGCTAACAGGGAGTTCCTACGATGAAACAGAGCCTAAAAAAACGACTTATTGGCAGGCAGGGCGCAACGCAAACCCCTGACCTCACTGGAGTTCATTCCCGCCGAAACACGGCGAGTATCGGCAAGAGTCTAGGGAATCCAGTAGTTGGATTGGCTACATCTAACGGAACAATCAATCTCTCCGAGGGAACGAATAAAAACTAACTGTGGGTCTTGAGACAGTCGAATCTCAGGTAGACCAGACGAGCGGAGGAATCCCCACAGTTAGGGTAGGACAGACCGTAATTGGTCTGAGGTGTTCAGAATACACTAACTAGAGAAGAGAAAATGATTAGACACAGTTACAAAACTAGTGAATCTTGGAGAGCTTTACCGTGGAAGAAATTCCGCCGAAATCTTTTCCGCCTTCAAAAGCGCGTGTACAAAGCGGTTCAAGTTGGAGACAAGCGGAAAGCTCGGTCACTCCAAAAGCTTATTCTTAAATCAACCTCGGCTCGATTTCTTGCAATTAGACTTGTATCTCAGCTAAATGCTGGTAAAAAGACGGCTGGTATCGACGGGAAGAAATCCCTCTCATTTGAAGAACGCTTCAATCTTGAAGAACTACTGAAAATGAATAGTGGAAATTGGAAGCATCAAGGATTACGGGAAATCCCAATCCCTAAGAAGGACGGGACTACCAGAATGCTTAAGATACCTACCATCGCGGATAGAGCTTGGCAATGCCTCGCAAAATATGCACTCGAACCAGCACACGAAGCCACTTTCCACGCCAGGAGTTATGGGTTCAGAACTGGGCGCTCTGCCCATGATGCACAAAAGTACATCTTCTTAAACCTTAGCTCCAGTGCCAATGGAATAGAAAAACGAGTAATCGAACTCGATATTGAAAAGTGCTTCGATAGGATTAATCACTCAGCAATAATGGACGAACTCATTGCCCCTAAAGGCTTAAAACTCGGAATATTCCGATGTCTCAAGGCAGGAGTCAACCCAGAATTTCCCGAACAGGGAACACCTCAAGGGGGAGTGGTCAGCCCACTATTAGCAAACATCGCGCTCAACGGGATTGAGAGTATACACAGGTATCATGAGAATCAAGGACAGAGAATCACTGGTAAAACCTCAGCCAGTGATATCACCGAGCCATCAGTCCGATACGCGGATGACATGGTTATTATACTTCGACCCGAAGATGATGTAACAGAGATACTTGAAAGAATCAACGAGTTTCTCCGCAAACGCGGAATGAATATAAGCCAAAAGAAAACCAAAGTTACCGCCGCGACAGATGGGTTTGATTTCCTCGGCTGGCACTTTAAAATCCAGAAAAACGGAAAGTTCAGAAGTATCCCTTCAGTGGACAACTTCAAAGCGCTCCGTAAGAAAGTAAAACACATCGTCAACAACTCGAATTATGGTGCTACCACAAAGGCTGATAAATTAGCCTCGGTAGTTAGAGGTTGGAGAAATTACCATAAGTTCTGCAAGATGGACGGCTCCAGGAATTCCCTGTATCACATCGAAACAAGAGCTTACAAGGTATTTAACAAGGAAACCAAACAAAACCGCTACTCTAGCAAGAAATTACTAGACAAGGCATTTCCAGCAGTTCCCTACTCCGAAAATAAACACGTCTCAGTCAAAGGAACAAAATCCCCCTATGACGGTGATACAGCCTACTGGAGCGAACGTAATAGCAAGCTCTACAACGGTGAAACCTCTAAAGCTCTTAAGAAGCAAAACCATAAATGTGCATCCTGCGGCTTAAAGTTCATCGATGAGGAACGGGTTCACCTGCATCACATCGACGGAAATCACGCCAACTGGAAGAAAAACAATCTTGAAGCAATTCACGAGAGTTGCCACGATTACAAGCACATGAGCAAAAGCGCAAGCTAAGAACATCGGGAGCCGTGTGCAGCGAAAGTTGCACGCACGGATCTAACTGAGAGGTGCGGGAGATAATACTCCCCATCGACTCAACCAAAACCACACAAGGCGAAATATACAGTCAAGAGGCTCGGATCTTGTCTTGGGTTCCCATCACAAAAACTCAAGCTGAACAATTTGTCAGTTGGACAACTCGTGGTGCCTGGATAGGCATTGGTCTTATGGTTGTAGGATGGGCAACTATCCGTTTTATCGGACCAGCCTTCGGTTGGTGGCAAGTAGTCTTATAATTCGTAATTCGTAATTCGTAATTCGTAATTAAGTTTTGCAATGGGGATTTTAACTCCACCGCATATTACGAATTACGAATTACGTAAAGCCTGCGGCATAGCTTCGCTTAACGCGGAGCGTGCCGGAGGCTCTATTACGAATTACGAATTACGAATTACGAATTACAAATTAGCCCGATCGCAATACACTTGACCAAAGCTATGATCGGCATGAATTTCAATCACTAGATCGACTGCTGTTGCATCTTTTACCAACGGCTTGATAAATAATTCCGGGTGAAGCGATCGCCAAAAATAATTGACAAATTCCTCTATCTCTGCATTGCTCATCCCCGACTTACCCGCAGCGATCATTTGCTGTTCTGCCTGTTTGCGCCACTCCAAAGAACAGCGATAATCGGTTGGGTATAGCACAATTAAGCTGTCTAATCGCTCCCACAGTGGTAAATAATCGTAGAGGCGACAATTCATATCACGGGCAAATGCTCTATTTTCATCTGTGACAATTGGCGGCGGGGCAGTATCAAATATATTTGCATTAATTGGTTGCACACCCACAAACCAACCTTCAAATAGTACAATATCTATACCTGTAACCATTTCTGAAGTAGTGCGATCGCCAGCGCCTCTGTATGCAGATTTATCAAAGCGGGGAACCATAACTGAACTTTGCGACTGACGGATCTGATCTAGTACATCTAAGCCTAAATCTACATCGTGGGTTCCTGGTGGGCCGCGCCAAATCAAGCGGGGATCTTGCTGTGTTAAAACCAAGCGATCGCTGTAAGTTTTATATAAGTCATCCAAAGATAAACTCAGCGTCCGGTATCCCAACTGATTCAGAATCAAACTGAGAACCTTAGACATTGTGGTTTTACCAGTGCCTTGTCCTCCTAATATTCCCTGAATCAGAGGGCGTTCCAACAGTTGGCGCTGCGATGCTAGTTTGATCCCCAAAGGCAGCCACAAGTCCCACAATACCTGTAACATTTCCTTGGGTTCGATTTGCAGGGTAGTTTGGCAGAATTGGCTAAAACCTGGGAGGACAGATTTTAGTAAATGCGATCGAAAAGCGATCGCTTCATCGACATTTTCCGGCGCGATCCCAAAAGCTTTAGCCCTTAACTTATCTGCTAGTGCTGCTTCTCTTGCTTGCTGCTGCCAAGTTTCCCCCAGCGCATCCGTTGCCAAAATTTCACCCAGCCACAAATTCATAAATTCCTCATCTCCCTACGATCCCAGCTTAAAGGCTTCGAGAAACAGGCTGTAGGTGAAACCAACTTTGAGGAGATTTAGTGAGTCTACCAAGAGCGATCGCTTAGTAAAAAAGCTTTGACTGTAAAATATCCTACTAGTAACTTCCGTTAAAACTACTAAAAAACCAGCTACCACAATGTCTAATTCTGCCCGTTGACCAGCAGTAGTGGAAACTGCGTTTCCCAGAAAAAAACCAAACAAAAAACTAATTATCAGCAACGATAATCGCCGCCAAGGATTTAAAAACCATTGCCGCAAGCGTGTAGCAATGGCATCCAACAAGTTATTCAGACGAGTGTTTTGCATCAGATAGACTTTTGGGAAAAAGTCAAGATATCTTTATATTATTAAAAAATATATTGGTTGTAACCTAAGCTTATTTGTTAATATTATAGATATATGCTGGGTTTCCAGCGTTGATTGAAATTTTTATATTCTATCATCTTTAAGGAAGTACAGGCGCTTTCAAGGCGCTTATTCTAACGCAAGATGAAATATATTTATTATCTGGGCTGGCAAAAGACACTTTGTTGCCTCTGCTAGCAGCTTTACTATATTTTTATTTTTTTATACAAATAAATTGACTAGTTCGGTATCTAATTTTCTTGTTTTTATTCAAGCCTACGGTCAATACACAAAGCAATTAGTGTCTGTAACTGTTGTTTTTCAGACATTAATGAAATAATTCCCTCCAAATATTTTCTACTCAAAATGATACTTATAATACATTGATGTGCCTAATTTTAAGAAAGTATATCTTAAGCTACTTTCTATGATTTCCTTTCGTGATAATGGGCTACTATTTGGTCAAGCCTAGACAAAATATTTATTTCTAAAAACTATCAATATGAAATCTTTAGTGTATCGTAACGTCGGTGTTACAGCTTGTTGCTTGGGACTGCTTGTTGCTATGGTGGGATGCTTTGGAGTGAGCGTATCCTTTGAGTCCACAAACCCAGATACATCTTCACAACTGCCAAGTGAAACTCAAGAGTGGGAGACAACTTCCTCCAAACCTGTTTCACCAGAAAAAGGTATTTCCGCTAATCTATCTACTCCAAGCAATCAAGTAGAACATAGTAGTAAAGAGAATACTTATCCTGTCTTAGCAGAGCGTGATAAATCAGCTAGCATTGCTAAAAATCAAGGGACTTTGCGGATGAGCAATCAAACAAATCAACCTGTACGCCTGGCTCTACTGGCGCGACAGTCGGTAGCAAAAGGCTCCGGTACTAAACAGACTAACTACGATGTACCAGCACATTGGGATTTTGCTCCTCAAGAAGGTAGTGAAAAAGGACTGATTCTATCCCTACCTCAGAATAATTTAAAGCTGGAGAAGGGAGATATTTTAGTTGCCTTTGCACAAGATGGCTCCCGTAGTTATTGGGGCCCCTATGTTGTCGGTGAAACTCAATTACCTAAATGGAATTCCCAAAACAGAGAATGGCAACTAGTGCTAAGTCCATAATTTAAACCTCATCTATGTTGAAACCTAGAGTTTTTTAAAAGATATATTTATGTAGGTTGGGTGGAGTGAAACGCAACCCAACATTATCACCAAATTTTATGTTGGGTTACGCTATCGCTGCACCCAACCTACAAAACTACGGTTCTCAAGGTAGACGAGGTTTATAGCAATCAGAATTAAATTTTCTGTTTGAAAATGCGCTTATTAAGAGTTATGAAAACCTACAAGCTGTAGAGGCAATTTATGTATTGCCCGGATGTGAATCAAGCACAGCTTCACATAGAATCGGTATGAGGATTGCTAAATAGTTACCATAGATAACTTCTGCATTTAGTCTTCTAGATTGACTTTTGTTTCATTTATTTTTACTATTAAACCCCATTATGGTATAGGGCTAGAGTAAATACGCTCATCTGATGTTGCTAATAAATAGAGCAATAGGGGCAATCTCGGAAAAACAACTTATTAAGCGTCCTCATTACATTGTTTGAAGTTATGTAGCCTTTTGATTACAGCCTATCAAACACTGCGGTAAACTATGCGTTGATTATGATTCTTTCGCAGAGAAGAACACTCGAAAGGAGCCGTTTTTTCAATGTCTCATTCCGTTAAAATCTACGATACCTGCATTGGCTGCACCCAATGCGTCCGCGCTTGCCCTACTGATGTACTGGAGATGGTTCCCTGGGATGGCTGTAAAGCTGCTCAAATCGCCTCTTCACCCCGTACAGAAGACTGCGTGGGCTGTAAGCGCTGCGAAACCGCTTGTCCCACCGACTTTTTGAGCATCCGGGTCTACCTGGGCGCTGAAACAACTCGCAGTATGGGTCTGGCTTACTAAAAAGCTGGTGCCGAGTGCTGAGTGCTGAGACAAAAAGAAGTAAATCAAAAAAACTAATTTCTTGATTCTTCTCTCAGAACTCGGAACTCGGAACTTAAGACTTTGAAGTGTGTCAATATCAAGCACCTTTAGCATCGTAGAGTGGATACTACCTGCTTTACGAAATTTTAATTTTAGATTGGGGATAAAAATCTCTGGGTACTTAAATCCTAGAAGCCGTATTTGTACCGTCAGGTTAAAAGCTGACGGTGAATCTGCTTTAAAAGCCCAAAATCCATAACAAGACCTAGTGGTAGAGGGAGTAATATTACTCCCTTTTTTCTTTGCAAAACGTCGAGTTTGTGGTAAACACTATACTGGATTTAATCATCCTGAAAAAAAGTGGTGTGAACAATGTGCGGAATCGTTGGATATATAGGCACTCAAGCGGCGACAGACATTTTACTGGCTGGGCTGGAAAAACTAGAGTACAGGGGCTACGATTCTGCTGGAATCGCCACTGTTTGGGAAGGTGAGGTTAATTGTGTGCGGGCAAAGGGCAAACTGCATAACCTGCGTTCTAAATTAGAACAGATAGAAACCCCCGCCCAGATTGGTATTGGTCACACTCGCTGGGCAACTCATGGTAAACCAGAAGAATACAACGCCCATCCCCATTTGGATACGGCAAAGCGAGTGGCGGTGGTGCAAAATGGCATTATTGAAAATTACCGCGACTTACGCGAAGAACTCAAAGCAAAAGGACACCAGTTTGTTTCTGAAACTGATACTGAAGTAATTCCTCATCTCATAGCTGAATTTTTAAAGAATCTTTCCCCCTCATCCCCCTCATCCCCCTTCTTAGAAGCAATTCGCCAAGCCGTTAACCACTTACAAGGGGCATTTGCGATCGCAGTTATTTCTGCTGACTACCCCGATGAATTGATTGTTGTCCGCCAACAAGCGCCTTTGGTAATTGGTTTTGGGCAAGGGGAGTTCTTTTGTGCATCTGATACGCCTGCGATCGTTGCCTACACCCGTGCGGTGCTACCTTTAGAAAATGGCGAAATTGCCCGCCTTACACCTTTGGGCGTTGAGATTTACAATTTTGCTGGCGACAGGTTGAAAAAACAACCCCGGCTACTCAACTTCAATCCGGCAATGGTAGAAAAGCAGGGATTCAAACACTTCATGCTCAAAGAAATCCATGAGCAACCAGGAGTAGTCAGAGCGAGTTTAGACGCTTACTTTAATCCAGCCGAATCTACCGAATCGCCAATCAATCTTGGCTTACCTGCGGATTTATACACTGATTTAGAACAAATTCAGATCCTCGCCTGTGGTACCAGTTGGCACGCAGCATTAATCGGCAAATATTTACTTGAACAACTAGCAGGAATTTCCACTCAAGTCCATTACGCTTCTGAGTATCGCTATGCACCATCACCCGTGACGGCTAACACCTTGATTATCGGTGTTACCCAATCAGGCGAAACTGCCGATACCTTAGCAGCTTTGACAATGGAAAAAGAACGTCGCCAAGGGAAAGAATCTAAATATCAAGCGCGACTACTGGGTATTACTAATCAACCTGAAAGCAGCCTCGGTCATCTAGTGCCGCATGTCATCAGTACCCTAGCGGGAATTGAAATTGGGGTAGCGGCGACAAAAACTTTTACCGCCCAATTGATGGCGTTTTATGCTTTGGCATTGGATTTAGCCGCTCGTCGTCAGACTGTTTCAAAAGACACATTAGATAAAATTATTAATGGGTTGCGGCAGATTCCTAAAGAAATTGAGGCAACTTTAGAAAGTCAGGAACGTTTAACAGAACAGCTAGCCCACGAATTCGCCGAAACCCAAGATTTCATTTTTATAGGAAGAGGAATTAACTTCCCCATTGCTTTAGAAGGGGCGTTGAAACTAAAAGAAATCAGCTATATTCACGCCGAAGGGTATCCGGCTGGAGAGATGAAACATGGCCCGATCGCACTTTTAGATGCGAAAGTACCAGTAGTTGCGATCGCAATTCCTGGTAGTGTTTACGAAAAAGTTCTTTCAAATGCCCAAGAAGCCAAAGCCAGAGATTCGCGGTTAATTGGTGTGACACCCGTCAACGATGGCGAAGCTGCGGAAATCTTTAACGAGCTTCTCCCCGTCTCTCATGTAGACGAATTACTTTCTCCGATTCTGACAGTAGTTCCTTTGCAATTATTGGCTTATCATATTGCTGCTCGTCGCGGTTTGGATGTCGATCAGCCAAGAAATTTGGCCAAGTCTGTAACGGTAGAATAGTCTATTTATAGAGGTAGTAGCGTTTAAGCGCTACTACATGATTTTTTGAGGTAGTCCTCAAAAAAACCCTTTATTTAAAAGTAGCGCGATGACACAAACAACTACAGAACGTCTATACTCTTTTGAAGAATATGTTACTTACGACGATGGTACTGATAGCCGTTATGAACTGGTGGATGGGAAATTAGAACGCATGAATCCACCAACTTTTAGACATTTACTGATTTCTGACTTTATTCAGGATAACTTTACAGCACTTACGGCAGCTATGAGGTACATTCCCAAATCTGAAAGCTTTGATAGGAGAGGGCAAGGAAAAAAACTGTATTGCATAATAGCCGGAAGCGCTGTAAGGTAGAAATTAATCGCTTGAGTTTACCTTGGTTATGCTTTAGAGAGGCGGGGGTGAGAACGGGGTGGCGAAAGTCAAGATTGCCTGATGTTTATGTTGTCATGGCTGAACAGGTGATGGAATTCCTTGATGAGTCTGCTGTTTGTCAGTCTGCGCCGATGTTAGTAGTGGAAGTTGTTAGTCCTGATTCAGTAAAACGCGATTATCGATATAAACGTTCTGAATATGCAGCGTTAGAGATTCCTGAATATTGGATTGTAGACCCAATAGAGTCAAAAATTACGATTTTATTATTGTTAGAAGGATTATACGAGGAAAAAGAGTTTAGCAGCACTCAGCAAATTGTGTCTGCAACTTTTCCGGAAATTGTGCTTACAGTTGAACAAGTATTAGCTGCGGGTAATGTTGGTTAAAAAACAATACAGTTCAGTTAAGCAATTTTTTCCTTCTCTTTCTTCTCTCTGTGTCCTCTGCGTCTTGGCGGTTCGTAAAAAAAAAAGACTTTGACAAAGAGTGCTAGCCTTAACTGAACCGTATTGGGTTAAAAAATAACGATGCCTAATACGAGGTTTATCGCAACATTACCATCGGCTTAATTATTTTTATATAGATAAATAGTATTCAAATGCTGAGGATATTATATCCTCTCACGATCGCCATCGTTTTCTCAGCCACCAAACCACAAAACCAACAACGATTCCAACCATCAGACTAGAACTGAAAGGGTAGTCGCAAAAATAAGGAATTTTAGGAAAAATATCTTTCATACTTTCTTTACTACAAAAATCTTTGGCGGGTGATTGTAGTAGAGATGTTGTTGCTATTACTGAACCGGCGACAGCGACTAATTCTTGAAAATTGCGATCGCGTTCTGCTTTCTCAACATCTATGCGACTGCGAGTAGCGTTAATTGTATCTTCTAAAAGTTGCAACCCAAGCTGCATATTTTCGATATCTTTGGTAATTTGTGGTAAATATTTTTTGTTTGCTAGTTCGCTAAATTTTTCTAAAAAATCTAACTGATTATTTTGACCTGCTTTTTCTTGAATCAAAGCCAAGCGAAGTTGATAATTAGATAAATTAATTTCAATGATTTGTTTTTGAAAAGAGAGGTTGAGTAAATCGATTGTGTATTGCTGGAGAATGTTATCAATATTGTTTAAAATCTTGCGAGAATTGGTAATACTCTGCTTTTCTTGCCAAGAATTGTTTAAGTTGGTAATTTTTCTATTTTCTTCAATCTGTTTATAATGATTGAGCAGAGATTCTTTAACTAAACGACTTTGCCAATAAGCCCACAAAATCTTACTTCGATAACAAAATAATCCCATCCAATCTTTATAAAATTCCGCAGCTTTTTCTGCACTCTCTCGATTACTATAAATAGCAATAATTACATGACGTTCATTAATCTTTAGAGAAGTAGTTACTTCTTCTGGGCGCTGATTTATATTTTGTGATTGCCATATTTCAAAAACTTTTCCGTCTAAAAAACTACCTTTTTCTGGTTGCCAATAAGTATCTTTAAATAAAGTATAGTAGCAATCTTTAGCAATATCCTCATAATTCTGAGATGAGTTTTCTGGTAGCCAACCAGACAGTAACCAGGTTTGTCCAATTGTTGCCAGTTCTTGATTGATTTTTTGTTCAATTTCAGTTTTTAAAATTGTAAAAAACTTAGCTGGTTGAGTTTCGGTTTGATTATTAATAGAACAATCAATTTGTAAGCCATAAGTATCATTTAACCTAACGGGATAATAGTATCCTTCTACAGCTTTATTGTGAGAAAGAAAGTTAATTTGAGCAGGATGGGTAAGCTCTAAATACTCGGTTTCAATGTCAGGATCGTTGAATTGAGTATCAGAGGGGAATTGTGCTAAAAAAGCTGCTTTGTTTTTTTTTGTTTCTGCGTCAGTTGTGTTTAAAGATGTTTTTAAAGCATATAAAAATAAATCGAGGGTAGGATAGATTAAATCGCTCATGACAAGAGAAAAACTAATTTGATGAATTGGAGTGAGATAAAAATTGTTTCAACTTTCCTAAAAAGGTGGCTTGTTTAACTGTTTCTTCTGGTTTTTCAGAACTACCAACAATGACTACAACATTATTGAGTTGGCTTTCGTAGCCTGTAGCTTCAGATTTGGGTTTAAAGCCTTTAGCTATTAGAGCCTTGTCACGAGAAATGAGCCTAGTAATTTCAGCTTCAGTAGGAAGTAAATCATCAGGGATTTTTTCTACTTTATCTAATTGAGATTTATAAAATTGATAAGACTGATTTAAGTCAGCATTAGGGGTTATTATTTCTAATAAACGTCCTTTAATATAGTCTTCCCAAGCTTTGGGTTGAGTATCTAATTGTTTGGCAACTTCTTTTAAGTTCTGTTTCTCTTGTTCTTTGAGGGCGGTTTTTAAGTCTTGAAACGCCAACAGAAAAGCGATGAGCGTATTGTCAGCCTTGGTCTTCATAGGTTTTTATACCAAACTCACTACGACTAGTATAGACATAATTTCAGTGAGATAATTACAGCAGATATTTGATGTTCAGTTTTGATTTTCTATGTCTAGAAAGAATATTTTTTAAATAAAATGTTTTTTATTATACCTTTAGTTGCGTAAATGAAGATATTTTATTGCACCGTTTTTTAGTTATTTTCCGTAGAAACTAAAGAATGGTGTGGATTAGGTATTGAAGCTATAGACAGATTGTGTCTACAGTTCAACAAAAAGTTCTAATGGTTAGTCAGGTAAGAAAAATGGCATCGGAATGGGCGGCTCAAGTTATTGGCATTAATTATTACCCAGAGTACACTACTCTAAAGCCGCTAACAGCAGCAGCAGAGGATGCAGAGAAAATTGCCCAACAATTAGAACAATACGGTTATAGACCTTTTCGCGCTCAGTGTTTACCTAAAACTTTAAACCAGAAGGGAGAAAGTAAAATCGATCGCCAAGGGGCGGTAAAGATGCAAGAATTGAGAGAAGCGATCGCTAATCTTTTCAATCCTCCCGATCCAAACCCCAGCCCAGAAACAGCGTTATTCTTCTTTTCAGGACATGGATGGTGCAAAACTGTGGCGGGCAAAGAAGAAGTATTTCTAGCTACCAGTGATGCCCTACCGGAAGCAGAAATCTATGGTATCTCCTTAAGTTGGTTGGGTGAGCAGTTGCAAAGAAGTGAGGCTAAACGAGTCATTGTTTGGCTAGATTGCTGCTATAGCGGTGAATTGTTGAAATTTATTCCCACAGATAAGGACTACTGTTTAATTACTGCAACCCGTTCTTACGAAACTGGTGTCGAAATTCCCCACACGCAGGGGTTGTTGACGGAGGCGTTACTTGCAGGATTGAACCCCGAAAATGACCCAGATGGGATCATCAATAGCCACAAATTGGCAGATTTTATTATCAGCCAAATGCCGAATACAGTCCAGCGTCCGTTAATTGCCAATTCGCCACGAGCAATTCTGCTGACAACTAAGTTTTCTCAAAAAAGCTTTCAGGATAAGTGTCCTTACCGTTCCCTGTCGTATTTTACCGAGACAAAGGAAGATGCTGAGGTTTTTTATGGGCGGAGTGCGCTGACTCAAGAGTTGATTCAACAGGTAAGAGATGAGCATCGCCTAATTGCTGTATTAGGAGCTTCCGGTAGTGGAAAATCATCTATGTTACGGGCTGGGTTACTTTACCAGCTGAAATTAGGACAAGAGATTCCAGAAAGCGATCGCTGGACTTATATTACGACCTTTACGCCTAAAGAATCTCCTGTTAAAAGTTTACAGGAGGCTTTTGCACTTTCTTTACCCAATCTTTCCCATCCAAGGACAACGCCAGATATTGCCCATGTTAGGGATCTGGAAAACCTCTCTCCAAACCTCTCTCCTGCGAGGAGAGAGGCTTTGAATTCTCCCCCTTCCCTACAAGGGTTGGGGGCTGGGGGGTTAGGTTCCGCGTTAGCTTTTCCACATGACCTGAATTGTCAGGTTATCGGCGAGGAGTTAAAAGCATTAAACACACCAGTCATCTTGATTATTGACCAGTTTGAAGAATGCTTTACTATGTGCAATGACAACCAGCGCCAAGAATTCTTTGACTGTTTGCGGGAATTAATTGACTGTACAGATAACCTCTATATTTTCATTGGGATGCGATCGGATTTTCGGGGGAGATGGCGAGAATATCCCAAATTTGCGGGCAAAATCAATAAACCTTACATCAACGTCGAACACTTAAGCCGTGAGGAAATTGAAGAAGCGATTACTAAACCGGCTGATTGGGTAGGATTAGGCATAGAGGGAAGGTTAAAACAGCAACTAATTAATGATGTTGAAGATTACCCCGGAAGTTTGCCCTTGTTGCAATATACCCTGACAGAGTTGTGGCGTGAGTCGAGAAATCAAGGTGATGAGGTTCTCAGCCTGAAAACTTATGAGGATTTAGGCGGGGTGGAAGGAACGCTACAAAAACGCGCCGATGCAGTTTATGAAAGTCTTTCAGCAACAGAAAAAACTGTGGCGCGGCGGATTTTTCTAGAATTAACGCAAATGGGAGAAACCACAGATGTCCGGCGGCGCGTGCGTTTGGGCGAGTTGGTGAATTCCCATCATTCTTTGGAACTGTTGCAACAGGTGAGCGAGAAGTTAGCCGATAAAGATGCACGATTAATTACAAAGACAGATGAGCCGGATTCCCAGGATGTAATTTTAGATGTTGTCCACGAAGCCTTAATCCGCCACTGGCAAATGTTGCGGGAGTGGAAAGAGGAATATAAGTTGGGAATAGCCATTGAGCGACAGATTGAAGCGGAGGCGGAAGAATGGGGGAGGAATGAGAATAAACCAGGGTTCCTCAGAAAAGATGACAGATTAGCAGTAGCAGAAGCATATTTAGCTAGATTTAGTGATTGGCAAATGCTGAATGGGGTAGCCGAAGAGTACATTCGGGAGAGTCAAGAATTAAGAAATAGGCTTGAGCAAGGAGAGAAAGAACGCCAACAAGAAAAGTTAGCAGCAGCACGGCGGCAAAATAGAGTTGTCATCATGTTTAGTATGGGGTTAGCTGGAGTAGCTATATTTGCGGGTTATCAATGGTATGATGCCCACAATAAAGCTGAAGAGGCAACAAATAAAGCCAAAGAAGCAGCACAACAAAGTGCGATCGCTCTGGCGCAAAGTTTTGAAGTCTCCTTACTGTCTGACAGGCAACTTGAGGCTGTGATTGCAGCTCTACAGTCAGGTAGACAAATTTCAGGTAGACCAATTAAAAATGCCAATTTAGAACAAACGGCTAACCAGCAAGCTGTAGTAGCACTCAAGCGAGCAATTTACTTGCCAGAACGAAACCGCTTGGAAGGGCATAGCGAAGCGGTCTATAGCGTAGCATTTAGCCCCGATGGCAAGACCATCGCTTCTGCTAGTTATGACAACACCGTCAAACTCTGGGATGCGGCTACAGGTAAAGAAATCACCACCCTCAAGGGGCATAGCGACGGGGTCTCTAGCGTAGCATTTAGCCCCGATGGCAAGACCATCGCTTCTGCTAGTGTTGACAAAACCGTCAAACTCTGGAAAGTGTACTCAAATAATCTAAATGATTTAATTGTCTACAGTTGCGCTAGGCTACGTGTTTATTTACAATCAAATCCCAATGTGAGCGATCGCACTCTCTGCGATGGCGTTGGTACAAAGAGCAATTAGAATGTTCCCTTCGACTACTTCGGCTACGTTCAGCACAAGTCCGCTCAGGGAACGTTTTGCTTAGGGACTGACAAGAAATAAATTATTCCATCTTGTGGGGTGGGCATCCTGCCCGCCCTGAATATGGGACGGGTGCGGACACCCATCCCACAAGAAAATTTGGGATGTTTTTTTATTTGTCAGTCCCTTAGGGAAATTAATTACTGCTACTGCGATCGCCCCGAAAGTGCGATCGCTTCTAAAACTCAAACAATGCACTGATTAAAATACGCATAGGCGCAGACCAACCCAAGCATCGCTTCACTGGTATTTGCCGATCTAAACATTAACTGCTGTTCAAATTTTACAAGAATTATGAAAATTCAGCATGAGAGTGTTCCCTTCGACTTCGCTCAGGGAACACTTTTTTTAATAGAAAGCGATCGCGCAGATCAACTTAGGGACTGACAAGAAATAAATTATTCCATCTTGTGGGGTGGGCATCCTGCCCGCCCTGAATATGGGACGGGTGCGGACACCCATCCCACAAGAAAATTTGGGATGTTTTTTTATTTGTCAGTCCCTTAGGGAAATTAATTACTGCTACTGCGATCGCCCCGAAAGTGCGATCGCTTCTAAAACTCAAACAATGCACTGATTAAAATACGCATAGGCGCAGACCAACCCAAGCATCGCTTCACTGGTATTTGCCGATCTAAACATTAACTGCTGTTCAAATTTTACAAGAATTATGAAAATTCAGCATGAGAGTGTTCCCTTCGACTTCGCTCAGGGAACACTTTTTTTAATAGAAAGCGATCGCGCAGATCAACTTATGGCTTATATCTACATTCTTGAATGTGCTGATGGTAGTTACTACACCGGAAGTACAACGGATCTTGAGCGGCGGCTGTGGCAACATCAACAAGGTGAGGGCGCAAATCACACGGCAAAACGGTTGCCTGTAAAGCTAGTTTTCTGCGAGTATTATCAGTCCGTGGTAGATGCTTTTGAGCGTGAGAAGCAAGTGCAAGGTTGGAATCGAAAAAAGAAGCAAGCTCTAATTTCAGGGGATACAAATTTGTTGCATAAGTTAGCCGAATGTCAAAATGAAACTCATTACAGTAGATTAACTAGCTTCGACACTTCGGCATAGTTCCACCCCGGCTCCATCGAGCGACTTGTACCGAGCATCTCGACTTCACTCGATGCAGCCGAAGCCGAGATGCTAACCAGCTGCTCAGTGCATCTCTTCGCTCAAATATTATCACAACAACGCTCCCTCACACAACAACGCTCCCTGAGCGAAGTCGAAGGGAGCAACTTCCGCGATCGTTGCAGCAACTTCCGTCTTCGCGTTTCCGTGTTTTGCGTACCCTGGAGCAACTTCTGTCTTCACGTTTCCGTGTTTCGCATACCTTGTAGCAACTTCCGTCTTCACGTTTCCGTGTTTTGCGTACCTTGTAGCAACTTTCGTCTTCACGTTTCCGTGTTTTGCGTACCTTGTAGCAACATATCCTTGGGTAAAGACGCGATGAATCGCGTCTCTACAAATGGTCTATTTGTCGTATTCTTTTTTTAAATTGGTATAATTTCTGCTTTAACTGAGGCTTTTTCTCAAAAATCAACAATTTTACGTATGACAATCCTTTCCAAAATTGTCCACTATAGAGTTATCAGTAAATTGGAAAATGAGTATTAAATATGTCGAGACTAAAACGCAACTCACGTACTCTTGGCAAAGCTGAAGTACGTTTAGCAAGCATTAAATCTATTAGTCCAACTCTTGATGTTGGAGAAGGATTAACAGTCAAAGATTATACTGAAAAAATTGCAAGTCTGAGAAAATCTTTAGAAGCATACAACACCATTCTCTCTACTATTGATGTCTTACGAACCCAAATCATTGAAAATGAACAAGATTTAGCAGACTATTCTGAAAAAATCTTAAGTGGGATTGCTTATAAAATTGGTAATAATAGCCATGAGTATCAGATGGCTGGAGGTACTCGGAAAAGCGATCGCAAGCGTACTGTGCGTCAAAGCGTGGTTTTGTCGAAGTAAGTAGGCACATTACTGCGATCGCATCCCTCGCAAACTCAAGCTGTTGATTCAGCTTTACACTTGGGATGCGATCGCATTCAATTAACGATACCATCAAGGTCTAGAATTATTGATTTTGATTTTTTGAGATCGCAGTACTGGTTTTGTCCTTTTCTAGTTCTCTCATTAAAGAATCAAAACCATACGAATTAAGAATTCTTCGGTCAGGCTTGTTTTATTGATATATCTGCATTAAGATATATTTTGAAAAAAATGTACAATCACAATAAGCAATATTTCAGTAGCGCAATTATTGCGCGGGGTGCAAGTCATCTGGAAAGAGATTTCCTACTACCTTCGCATTTTTTTGATAAGAGCCGCTTTGGGGATAAGGGTGTTATTGATGCAGTTAAAATTGAAATCCACAGAAGAAGATAAAAATCAAAAAAAGCCAGGACGACTCAATCCTTCTCGAATCCGAGATCACTTGGCAAATGAGCGGACCTACCTGGCTTGGATGCGGACAGGGATCGCCCTTTTAGGTTTTGGTGTCGTTATTGTGCGTTTGCGTGCTTTCCAAGTACCTTTGATGCCCCGTCCTGGCAACGGCTGGAAGTTAGGTTTAGTCTTCTCGCTAGTAGGTTTGATTACGGTGTGGCTCTCAACCAGTCACTATTTCGCTGTCCGTCGTCATATCGAAGAAGATACTTATGAACCAACAGATCGTTGGGTGTTGCTGTTCAGTCTGGCTGTGATGATTCTCGGAACTGGAGTAATCTATTTTGTTTTTACAACTTCTTTAGATCCATTAAGTCCACTTATCCCTGAGTGATGATAGGTAGGTAGGCAGAATTAACGCCTAGCTACTTATTTTCAAAACCGCACTTTGTACACTTGAAATAATTCCCCTGATTTTTGCGATATTACTTTAGCGCCAGCCGCTTTAATAGCTTTTTCCCACTCAGTTACAGGCTCTAAAAACACCTCAGCCCCCAAATAAGTTTCTAAAACTGCCCAATCTTCTGCTAAAGGCTGTTCTGGATTAAGAATATCAAATACAAAATGTCCACCTGGTTTTAACACTCGCTTAACTTCTGCGAGGACTGCATTCCAGTATTCGAGTGGAAAATAGCAGCTAAATCCGGTTGCGATCGCTAAATCAAACTGCTCTGGTGAATAGTTTAACTGATGGGCTGCTCCTAATTCAACACCTTTGAATAGCTTAGAATTCAACTGTGGCCCACGAGAATTAAGGGTATCGCGTGCCACATTACTGATTTCTTGCCCATGAAAAAATGCTTGCCAATCCCGCCAAGGATAGATTAAAAAGCTGATTCCACAGCCAATATCTAGACAGTGCTGGTTTTTTTGAGGTTGAGCAATTTCCCAGAAAGGAGAAGCAATTCTCCCTGAAAAACTACCTCCAATCCACTCGCGGAATATCGGCATCGCCTGGACTTCGCTTGGGAGTTCAAAGGTTTCACGTTGATATTCTCGGTTAAAGCGATAGGCTATTTGGGCTAATCTTTCGTCCCAGTTGGTTGATTTGGGTGAACTAAAGAGATTTTGGAACTGTGAATCAGACTTTTTGGACATTAGGTTTTTGCTACTCTTTCTAAGAATTGTAGTCAAATTCGCTTTGCGATCGCGTACCCCCATCCAATCTCCTGCTGAGGTTTGTCCTAAGAGGATGTTTGAAAAGTCTTCTTCTCGGTAGCAAAACGTTTTAGATCCCCCTAAATCCACGCCACTTGCTTCACTACAGCGCTTCGCGCATCCTGCGGCGGGGGAGACCCCAAGACCGCAGTGGCTCCCCGATAAATTGGGGGACTTTAAGAAGTTTCCCCACTTTTTAAGGGGGGCTAGGGGGGATCAATAAGTGCCTAAAATCACAGCCAACCACTTTTCAAACAACCTCTAAGTCATTAGTACCAATGACCAATGACCAATGACTAATGACTGCTATTCAACTTTTTCATACCAGATACCTACTTTCTCAAAAGCACCATAAGCAAGCTTCAGAAAATTCACTACTCTCTGTTTACCAATTATCCCAAATTCTTTATACTCTCTAGCCTCTGCAAAAGTCAGCCGATTTTGGTCAATTATGTTTCTTTCTCTGTATGCTAACTTCGGAAAATCTATAACTTTTATCTGATATTTATTTACTATGTTCTGATAATTTGAGTCTGACTCTAGATGCTCCCAATCATCACATAGCCCTAAATTCCTCACCAGAATATGAGGGATTTTCTCACCGTAAGTATTCACTGACTGAGTAAACAGGTTGATGCTGTCGTATCCTCCTGTCGATACAAACCATTTGCAAAACAGAACTCCCTGAGAACTGCCTAGTTCAAGTAATTGATTAGAGTCAATCCAGCCTTGGACTGCTCTATGGGATTGTGCGGCTAAATTCACAATTACTGGCCTCTCTATCGCCCACTCAAATATTCTATCTGCCTTATTTGCCTGTCGTTCATTCTCACTAAACACAGCATACTTACATATTTCCTTATATACCCCTGCTACATCTGGATTCGATCTATCTGTCTCCACTGGTACAAATGGGATTCTCTTATCCAGACAATACTGAATCATTGTCCTGGCAAAGAGAGATTTTCCTACCCCGCCTTTTTCACCATCCACAAAATGAATCGTCGGCATTACAGCCACCTCTAATAGTTATTTAAGTCTGATATATCTTTCCCAAACTAAGAACTTTTTGGCCATTGCCCCCAAGTATTTTGGTGGTTTTATGAAAAAGTATAACCGTGATTTGGATATAGTTTTCTAACAGTCTCATTTTACACATACAAAGTCCGTCTGTGCGGACTAAGACAAAATAAGGGGCTTAAGCCCCTTGTTATAAGTTGATTGAGAACTAAAAACCGAAAATTTAGGTTTTCAGACATTCTTGACGACAAGAATTAGGAATTTTTAGAAGAAACTGCTTTGGGGTGTTGTTTAAAATAAGCCTGGAGTTATACCATTTCACTTTAATAATGATACAAATACACTGGTAGGGGCAGGCATTGCCATGCCCCTACGAGAAATCTATATGTATCAGGATTTTTGTGAATTGGTATTACTTGCAGATGCAGATGGTAATCCCCGCTTGCTGGAATGGTTGGATAAGATTCTGCAAAATACAACTGTTGATGTGGTGGCAATTTTGAATCGGTTAGCAGTAGATCCTTCGTGCGAGAGTCTTTGATACTCGTAGGCGAGTCTTTGATACTCGTTCACCAGTTTTTTAGATTTGTGGCTTGATTGTCGGAGATTGCGATCGCCATGATTCACCCAAAAGCACATCCTAAACCAAAGAATCTGGATCTACACCAAGCGCTCTGAGACGTTCTGCTAGCATTTCCAGTGATTTTCTTTACCTTCATGGAAGCCGCAAACATACTTAACCCTCTTTTATTACTCCGAAAAAATAAAATATTCGTAGGTTGGGGAGCCACTGCGTTGTCCGGGTTTCCCGGCTTGAAGCAAGTGGCGTTTGAACTTTAGTGAAACCCAACAAAACCAGGGATTGTTGGTGTTGGGTTTCGTTCCTCAACCCAACCTACACCTAAATTCATCAAAGTCCTTAAAAATAAGAGTGGATGATTTTTATCCGACGAGAGTCATAAAAGAGCGTTAATTAGTAAACGTAATATTCTGAGTAAAAGGCTCATTTAGATGAGCCTTTTAATAGAGAAAGAAGATATTAGCCTAAATCAAAAAGCAATATTTCACCGCCGATGTTAGTGCTAATTTCTAGCTGTTCTTCGCCATTGATTTGCACACCATCGCCTGCTCTGAGTTCTTCACCATTCAGATTAACTATACCTTGGGCTACTTGTAACCAGGCATAGCGATCGCCTTTTACTTGATAATTAACAACATCACCTGACTCTAAAACAGATGTATATAAATCAACATCTTGGTGAATTGTCACAGCACCATCGCGCCCATCCTTAGAAGCAATTAAGCGGAGTTTACCGCGCTTTTCTTCTAGGGGAAAAGCTTTTTGTTCATATCTTGGCGTTATTCCTTCTCTATCGGGAAGAATCCAGATTTGCAACAAGTGTAGTGGTTCAGTTGGTGAAGGATTAAATTCGCTGTGGCTGATTCCAGTTCCAGCGCTCATAATTTGGGCATCACCGGGGCGAATTACCGAACCAGTCCCCAAGCTGTCTTTATGCTCTACAGCACCTTCTAAGACATAAGTGAGGATTTCCATGTCACGATGACTGTGGGTAGGGAATCCAGCACCAGGGGCGATGCGATCGTCGTTAATCACGCGCAGAGAACGAAATCCCATCCGGTTGGGATCGTAAAAACTACCGAAGGAAAATGTGTGATAGCTGTCGAGCCAGCCCATTTTAGCGTGACCACGGGCATTGCGATCGTGAATTAAGTGGGTAATTGTATTTTGAGACATAATTTTACCTCTTTGTTAATGAGTATTTAGTTAGAAACGACTCAATTTTGGATTTTAGATTTTAGATTTTGGATTGCAGGAAAAATCTAAATTTGGCGGAGGTTGGAATCAAAATGGAATTTAATACTGCGTAGGTTTTGCCTAAAAAACCACTCCACGGTAGGTTGGGTTGAGGAACAAAATCCTACATTCTCAAGGCTTTGTTGGGTTTCACTCTGTTCAACCCAACCTACAAATCTTCTTAACTGAATTGTGTTCGATAACTTCTTCAAGTTTAAGGATTAATTTTGATGGCTTACTTGTTGAAGATATTTGTGAATTTCTTGACTTCGTTTTGAACTATTTCAATAGTAAAGTATATACATATAAATGAAAAGTACGCACTTAAAAGTGACGTACTTACCAAAAAGATACTATAGCAGTTCTCGATTGGATGCAATACAGTTTGACCTCTCTCCAAACCTCTCTCCTAAAAGGAGAGAGGCTTTGAATCTTACTCCCCTTCCCTTGTAGGGAAGGGGCTGGGGGTTAGGTCTGTATTGCACTCAACTGAGAACCTCTATATTAGATTCAAGAAAGACTACTTTTCTCAGAAGTGCTTATTTTACACCAGCAGGGATCTTTTGAGTTTTAGTAGTACCCGCTTTGCCATTCTCTTCTTTGATTTCTGCTATTTGCAAATGAGCTTCTAAGAACCAGAGGCGTTTGTCAATGGTACGAGAAACTTCGGTGTAAAGATCGGCGGTATCGAGGTCGTCTAATTCATCAGTTTTTGCGATCGCATCTCTAAGATGTTTAGCATAGAATCCAAAGCGATCTGCTAAGGCTGTCACATGGTCTTTACCATCCAAAATATCTAAGGGATATTCTGGCAGAATTGAATTACTAGCTGCGGCGCGGGCTGTTCCAAAAGCGTATCCGCCTAAAGCTGTAATGCGTTCAGCTACTAAATCGATGTATCCTTCCAATTCCTCAGCAAGTTCATCAAATAATAGGTGTAGCTGGTAGAAGTCAGTTCCTTTAACATTCCAATGCGCTTGCTTTGCTTGGGTTTTTAAATCCGAAGTAGCTGCCAAGGTTTGGTTGAGAAGTACCACGATTTGAACTCGCGCTTCGGCGGGAATGTCGATGCGGGTAGGGTACAGACGTGATGTAATGCTGTTGTCGCTCATGGGTCTACGTTGTTAATGCCTTTTAAATCCAACTTTACAGATATTGGCTGGCTGTGCGAAACTCTCTGACGATGGATTGTATTAACGCCTGAATGTGTTACTGTATAAGGCTTATACCATTTTAGATTTTAGATACTTCGACTTCGCTCAGTACAAGTTTTAGATTTTGGATTGGTCAAGTTAAAAATGACGTTTAGATGCGATGGTTTTCTATGGTATTAAATGTACCACCGAAAAGGCGATCGCGAATTACATCATTCTGCAAAAAGTCATGGGGGAAACCTAATTCAATTTTGCTAACTTCATCTAAGCGTTGCAGATGTTCTGGCGAGAGGCTGACATTTAAAGAAGCTAAGTTATCTTGAAACTGCGTTAATTTACGTGCCCCAATGATGGGAATAATCACACCACTTTGAGCTAGTAACCAAGCTAATGCTACCTGTGAGGGTGTGTGGCCAATTTCTGCTGCAACTTCACTCACAACTTGAGCGATGGCTAAATTCCGTTCTGAAATAGTTCCTAAGCCTGGATTTGCTAATCGTCCTTGTTCATCGCCTGCTTGAGGAGGCTGATTATACTTACCTGTTAGCACACCACCACCCAAAGGCGACCAAGGTGTTATAGCCAAATCAAAAGCTTTCGCCATCGGTAGCAAATCACGTTCTGGTGTTCGCTGAATTAAACTATACTCAATTTGCAGCGCCACAAACTGCGTCCATCCGTGGAACTGGGCGATGGTATTTGCTTGAGAAACGATCCATGCGGGTGTATCAGAAATCCCGATGTAAAGTACTTTACCTTGACGGACTACATCATCAAGCGATCGCAATACTTCTTCAATGGGTGTTGTAAAATCCCAAGCGTGCAACCAAAATAAATCAATGTAATCGGTATTCAGCCGTTTCAGGCTACCTTCCAAAGACTGAATTAAATTCTTACGATGGTTTCCACTGGCGTTAGGGTCGCCCTTTTTGTTATTCATCTCCAAAGGAAAGGAATATTTTGTCGCAACTACAAAGCGTTCCCGTTCTTTTGCAATCAACTCACCGACAATTTTTTCACTGCTACCATCGGTATAACCGTTGGCGGTGTCAATGAAATTTCCCCCTGCTTCTGTATATGTGTCAAAGATTTTACGACTTTCGTCAACAGATGCACCCCAACCCCAATCTTCACCAAAAGTCATGGTTCCCAAGGAGAGTTCAGAGACTCTTAATCCGCTTTTGCCCAAGAGTTTGTATCTCATGAATATTTTCTCTTTAACGAAAAAACAATGCGAATACCATTCCAAAGGCATGATAGGCTGTCATTTGTCCTTTGTCATTGGTCATTAGTAAGGGCTTTCAGCTTCTTTACGTTTCGTAACATAATTGGGTTTTTTCGCGCCAACTTACTTTAGCGAGGTAAGAGCGATCGCTTGCATTGTAAATGCGATCGCTGGCATTGTGAATGCGCTAGCCCGCTTGATGAATGCGATCGCTTGCATTGTGAATGTAGCCTTTTCAAGGTGGTGAAATTTTTGGACAATAATTCCTATTTTCTCTGTGTTCTCTGCGTCTGGAGTGGTTAGATAAATTACTTTTAAACCGCAGAGGCACAGAGAAGCCAGTGCGTTGGGCGGGTTCCCCGACTTGAAGCAACTGGCGCAGCGCAGAGAGAAGAAAAGAGATTTTACGAGTCATCTTGAAAGGTCTACATTGTGAATGCAATGTACTTTGTAACGGTAGCCGCTACAATAAGCCTAAGTTAAGTCAAAACAAGACCTATGTATGACCTACACTTCACCCAAATTACTTACTTTTGAAGAATTTATAGTCCAATATGGTGATAATACACGCTACGAACTAATCGACGGACAACTAAGAGACATGGAACCTACAGGGCCGCACGAAGCTGTTGCAGGTAGTATTGCTGGTAGAATCTATGTCGAAATTTTTAATTCTAATTTTAACTGGCTAATCCCAAAAACTTGTCTGATTAAAGCACCTGCTGCTGAAGCCACAGCACTGCGTCCTGACGTAATTGTTTTAGATAAAGCTGAACTTAGTAAAGAACCTCTATGGTCAAAAGAACCTATTATTTGTAACGGCAGCACAATCAAACTTGTTGCTGAAGTTGTGAGTACTAATTGGCAAGATGATTATGCCAGAAAAGTTGAAGAATACGCTTTTCTTAATATCCCAGAATATTGGATTGTGGATTTCCGGGGCTTGGGTGGCTTGCAATTTATTGGCAATCCCAAACAACCCACGTTCACTGTTTGTCAGTTAGTTAACGGTGTGTACCAGCAACAACAATATCATTTAGGAGATACTATTTCTTCTGAACTATTGCCAAATTTACAACTTAAACTTGACGATATCATGCCTATTTAACAACTTAAATTTTGTTTTGGCTGAAGTGAATCCCATTACCTTACCTCAGTAAGAGCGATCGCTACAGTTTTCTACGCTAGAATAATTATTTTTATGAACTACTACGTAATCTACGACGGAAATTGTAATCTCTGCGTTACTTTAGTGCGATCGCTAGAAACCTTAGACAAGGGAAAGCTATTTCGTTATGCTCCCATGCAAGATGAGCAGACACTTTTACAGTGGGGAATTACAGCCCAAGGTTGTGAACAGGGAGTGATTTTAATTGATGGCAATGAACCTCAAAGACGTTGGCAAGGTAGTGACGCAATTGAAGAAATTGGGCGGTTATTGCCAGCAGGAAGTATATTTGTAGACGCTTATCGAGCTTTACCGGGGATGAAATGGGCAGGCGATCGCTTTTACGAACAAATCCGCGATAACCGTTACACCATATTTGGTAAGCGTTCTAATACTTATGAATCGTCTTACTGTGTAGATGGTACTTGCAAACCAACTTAATTCGGCAAGCAAGACGCGATAAATCCCCAGCAAGAGACGCGATAAATCGCCGTCTCTACAATAATCGGCGATTCATCGCGTCTTTGTTTTGTGATGATTCTGCCTCCTTTGCAACTAAATTTGTCATTAGACAGAATTTGTTCTGGTAAAAAATCCGCCTCCGGGTGCTAGCAAAAAGCCTGGTAGACGAACCATTATGCTATCTGGCGTGTTTGTAAACATTGTGCAATCAATGACATTGCGATCGCCTATGGCGGGCGGGTACGCCATCGCACGACAATTCGGCACAACATTGAATCTGACGGGAGGGATACTGCGTGAGAATTGGTGCTAACTACTTGGGTAATGGAGAATGTGAATTTACAGTTTGGTCGCCGTTATTAGATAGCGTCACTGTAAAAACTTTGACACCACAGGAGCAGGTTATTCCCCTCAAGCCTCAGTCTGAGGGATACTGGCACGCGAAAGCGAACGATGTGTATCCAGGCACGCTTTATCGCTATGTATTGAATGGTCAAGACGCTTTTGCCGATCCTGCGTCGCAGTATCAACCGGAAGGAGTGCATGGCCCGTCTCAAATTGTCGATCATCAGTTTGAGTGGACAGATGAAGGATGGACTGGCATTCCTGTGGAGTCGATGATTTTTTATGAACTCCACGTTGGGACTTTCACACCTGAAGGAACTTTCACTGGTATCATTTCTCGTCTACCAGAACTCAGGGAACTGGGAATTAATGCTATTGAAATCATGCCTATTGCCCAGTTTCCGGGAGACACCCATATTGAAGCAACTCTTGCATATCGCAACTGGGGCTATGATGGCGTTTATCCTTATGCTGTGCAAAATTCTTACGGTAGTCCAGCCGAACTCAAGCAACTGGTGAATGCTTGCCATGAAAATAATATCGCCGTGGTGTTGGATGTGGTGTATAACCACTTTGGGCCAGAAGGCAATTATATGAGTCAGTTCGCGCCCTACTTTACTAAAACCTATAAAACGCCGTGGGGCGAAGCGCTAAATTTCGACGATGCCCATAGTCAGGGTGTGCGAAATTATTTTATCCAAAATGCGCTTTACTGGTTGCGTGAGTTCCACATTGATGCATTGCGGCTGGATGCTATTCAAGCAATTTACGACTTGGGGGCGAAGCATTTTTTATGGGAACTGGCGGAAGCAGTTCATCATTTTTCACAACAAGGGCAAAAATGGAAACGCCATTTAATAGCCGAAAGTGACTTGAATAATCCACAAATCATTCGTCCGGTAGAATTGGGTGGATATGGTCTTGATGCCCAATGGTGTGATGATTTTCACCATGCCTTGCATACACTGTTGACAGGCGATCGCCAAGGATATTATCAAGATTTTGGGCAACTTGCTGATTTGGCCAAAGCTTACAATGATAGTTTTGTCTACGATTGGAAGCACTCGCCCGATCGCAAGCGATTTCATGGCATAAGTTGCCGCGATCGCAATTTATCACAGTTTACAGTCTGCATTCAGAATCACGATCAAATCGGCAATCAAATGAAAGGAGAACGCCTCACTCAGAGGATCTCTTTTGAAGGATTAAAGTTAGCTGCTGGCGCTGTGTTGCTATCGCCCTACTTACCCTTGTTATTTATGGGAGAAGAATATGGAGAAACAGCACCCTTCATTTATTTTGTTAGTCACTCCGATCCTGATTTGATTCAAGCAGTTCGAGCCGGACGCAAACAAGAATTTGAAGCATTTCACTATGCAGACGATCCCCCAGATCCCGAATCAGCAGAAACTTTCCTAAAGTCTAAACTCAATTGGGAATTACGCAATGAAGGTAAGCACAAAGTTCTGTGGAATTGGTATCGTCAGTTAATTAATTTACGCAAAACGCATCCAGCACTTTTAAATCAAGACCGCAATTTCATCGAAGCGACTAGCGATGAAGACAAGCACTTGGTTATCGTGCGTCGTTGGTGTGAATCAAGTGAACTAATATTTGTGATGAATTTCAATTCGTCTCCAGTCACAGCAACTCTGCCAATTCAGCATAATGCTCATAAATTGTTAGACTCTGCTGATACCTCATGGTCTGGGCCTGGTTCTGAAGCAGATGAACATCTGTCTGCGGGAAAAGAAGTGAAGTTGCAACCTACTAGTTTAGTACTGTATGAAAAAGGATGAGGAAGTTAAATAATTCGTAATTCGTAATTCGTAATTCGTAATTAAGTTTTGTGACGGGGATTTAGACCCCGACCCAAAACGCGCTGTCTGTAGAGACAGGGGACTTAAACCCCCAAAGTTCGTTAACAATTCAAAAATAAAGGAGATATAGAGCAATACAGTTCAGGTAAAACCAAAACACTTGTAGAGACGGCGATTTATCGCGTCTCAAAAACCCACAATTTTGTTTGTACGATTAGCCCTTAATTGAACCATATTGAGATACAGCGTTTCTGAGTTGAGTGCAATACAGACCTAACCCCCAGCCCCTTCCCTGCAAGGGAAGGGGAGTAAGATTTGTTAAAACTTAAAGTTTCGAGCTAAAAGGCTCAACGTTCAAGCTAAAAGGTTCAACGTTCAAGCTAAAAGGCTCAACGTTCGAGTAAAAAGGCTCAACGTTCAGGCAAAAAGGTTCAACGTTCGAGCTAAAAGGCTCAACGTTCAAGTAAAAAGGCTCAAACTCCCCCACATCTCAATAGGTTTCAGATAAGATCCCCCCGCCTGCGGCGACCCCCTTCTTAAGGGGGTAAATATCACAAAAAGCCCCCCTTTTTAATGGGGGTTGGGGGGATCTTCCAGAGACAAACACGTTAACCGAAGCGTATCGCCCCATCTCTTATTACAACAAACTCATGCGAATTCCTACCGCAACTTATCGAATTCAGTTTACACCCCAGTTTGGCTTTGACAATGCTAAAGCGATCGCAGCTTATCTAGCAGATTTAGGTATTTCTGATTTATATGCCTCACCCATTTTCAAAGCTCGCTCTGGGAGTACCCACGGTTACGATATAGTAGATGCCACTCAACTTAACCCAGAATTGGGAACTAATGAATCCTTTGATGCATTAATTGCGGAAGTCCAATCCCTTAATATGGGATGGTTACAAGATATAGTGCCCAACCACATGGCCTATAGCAGCGAAAACGATTACTTAATGGACATCTTGGAACACGGCCCAGATTCCAGCTATACTGACTACTTCGACCTTTCTTGGAATGCTCCCTTTGGCGATCGCCAAGAGCGAATTCTCGCTCCTCTACTAGGAGATTTTTATGGTGAATCCCTAGAAAACGGACACATTCAACTAAAATACGAACAAAACGGTATAACCGTAAACTATTACAGCTTAAAACTGCCGCTACGATTAGAGTCTTATACAAAATTTATTACCCATAATCTGGGCAAACTCACACGCACACTCGGACGCAATCACCCCGACTTTATTAAACTATTGGGTATTTTGTATATTCTCAAAAGTGTGCCCTCAGAAGTTGCGGGAAAACAGCGACAAGACCAAATTGCATTTATTAAAGGATTGGTTTGGGAACTTTATACCACAAACGATGCTATCCGTGAGTTCATTGACGAAAATATCCAAACCTTCAACGGAGAACCAGGTAATTCAGAAAGCTTTAACTTGCTAGATGAATTACTCAACGATCAGTTTTACCGTCTCGCCTTCTGGAAAGTTGGGGCGGAAGAGATGAACTATCGCCGCTTCTTTACTGTCAACGAACTTATTTCCGTTAAAGTTGAAGAAGTACGGGTTTTTAATAACACCCATAGCCTAATTCAAAAGCTGGTTGAAGAGGGCAAATTTACAGGCTTACGCATCGATCATATTGATGGACTCTATAACCCAATCCAGTATCTAGAAAGGTTGCGGGAAAAGACGGGAGATGTTTATATTACGGTCGAAAAGATTTTAGAACTCACCGAAGACCTGCCGGAAAACTGGGAAATTGAAGGGACATCGGGATATGACTTTCTTAACTACGTAAATGGTGTATTTTGTCAAACTGAAAATGAATCATCCTTCGATAAAATTTACCAGAACTTTATCGGTTCAAGAGTAGATTATGCATCAGTTGTAAAAGATAAAAAGCACCTGATACTCGAAAAGAATTTAGCCGGTGATATTGACAATTTGGCTCTTTTGTTAAAGAACATTTCCAGCAAATATCGTTATGGCAATGATTTTACACTGAATGGCTTGAAAAGAGCGATCGCAGAAGTTTTGACCCTGTTCCCGATTTACCGCACCTATATTACACCAGATGGAATTGGGGATAGCGATCGCACTACCATTGAAAAAGTAATTTACCAAGCCAAAGAACAAACGCCTCTATTGCAGCACGAACTGACCTTTATTGAAAAGTTAATGCTACTAGAGTTTGATAACTCTCTGACTCAAACAGAACGGGAGCAGTGGATATATTTTGTCTTGCGGATGCAGCAATATAGTGGTCCGCTAATGGCCAAAGGCGTAGAAGACACCACATTATATGTTTACAATCGCTTGTTATCGCTGAATGAAGTCGGCGGAAATCCCGGTCATTTTGGTATAGAATTAGCCAAATTTCATGCCTTTAACAAACAGCACCAAGTAACCTGGCCTCATACAATGAACACCACAGCTACCCACGACACCAAACGCGGCGAAGATGTGAGGGCTAGGTTAAATGTGTTGTCCGAAATCCCCGATGAATGGGATCAGCAGGTAAATACCTGGAGTGCCATTAATCGAGGAAGTCGCATTCATCGCCACGGGTTTGCTATGCCCGATCGCAACGATGAGTATTTTCTCTATCAAACCCTTGTAGGGGCGTTTCCCTTTACAGAACAGGAACAGGCATCCTTCGTGGAACGGGTGAAAGATTATATAATTAAAGCAATTCGAGAAGCGAAAGTGCATACAGCATGGCTACGACCTGATAGCGAGTATGAAGAAGCCTGTACTTCCTTCATTGAAAAGGTACTCGACCCTTCCATCTCCAAAGAATTTCTAGAAGCCTTTCGTCCCTTTCAACAGCGAATTGCAGAGTATGGTATCTTCAATTCCCTTTCTCAAACACTGCTGAAGATTACCGCACCCGGCGTACCCGATTTATACCAAGGAACAGAACTTTGGGAACTCAGCCTAGTCGATCCAGATAATCGCCGTCCCGTGGATTTTGAACAGCGACGGACTTACTTAAACGCCATCCGTGAGCAAGCCAAAACAGATATTCTCGGACTCATTCAGGAATTATTAAACGACAAAACAGACGGTAGAATCAAACTGTTTTTAACGGCTCAACTACTCAAAGCCAGAACCAACTATGTCTCATTATTCCAGGACGGCGATTATCTCCCATTAGAAATTCAGGGAACCTACGCCAATCACATTATCGCCTTTGCGCGGCGAGAAGCAAATCAAACAGCGATCGCGATCGCCCCACGCTTCTTAACCAGCCTCATCCAACCAGGAGACAACCCCTTAAACGAGTCAGTTTGGCAAGACACACACCTACAACTACCCCCAGGAACTCCCCTCACCTGGAAAAACGTCCTCACAGAGCAACCCTTACAGGCCACAGACACCCTATCAATTGCATCAGCCCTAGCCCATTTTCCAGTCGCCCTATTAGTTAGTAGTGCCGAATAAAATATAACCCAGAAACGCAGAGAAAACCCCATAAAACCTCTGCGTACCTCTGCGCTTCCCTCCGCGTCCCTTTGCGTTTAAAAAATCATTGAAAATATGACCACTCCCCCACAACTCACCACCGCCCAAATTGACACCGTGCGGGCCCATATCAAAAAAACGTGGAAAACCCTAACGCGATCGCACGAACACCTATTACAATCCGCCAAGGATACCAAACTAGACCACGAAACCGAAACTCCCTGGATCGTCTACATTTCCCCCTCAGAAGATTGTCCTAATATTCAGGCTGTGTTAGAGCGATCGCTATCTGCAAAAGATATGCAAAGAATTGAAATTCGCACTTTACCATCAGAAGTGGAAGGGATTCAAGAACATGGATTATTATACCTACCAGGCCCTTATGTAGTACCAGGTGGGCGCTTCAACGAAATGTATGGCTGGGACAGCTATTTTATACTATTGGGACTGTTGCACGATGAAGAATGGGAACTAGCACAAAGCCAAGTTGACCAACTATTGTACCAAGTCCAGCATTACGGCACTATCCTGAACTCCAACCGGACTTACATGCTGTCGCGATCGCAACCTCCCGTTCTCAGCATGATGGTTTTGGCGCTATTCCAGCACACCAAGGATGAAGAGTGGTTAAGAGCAACCGTCCCACTTTTAGAGCAATTTTACTATTACTGGGTAGTACCGCCCCATCTCAATGCTGCAACAGGCTTATCTAGATTTTACGCCCTTGGGGAAGGCCCCGCGCCAGAAGTTTTGTTTTCCGAGCGAGATGAGCAGGGAAAAAGCCACTACGATCGCGTCAAGGAATATTATCAAACCTTTGAGGTTGAAGATTATGACGTTAATCTCTATTACGATCGCGAAAATGACGAACTGACCAATTTATTTTACAAGGGCGATCGCACCATGCGCGAGTCCGGTTTTGATATCACCAACCGCTTTGGCCCGTTCAGTGCTGATATCCTCCACTACGCTCCTGTGTGCCTCAACAGTTTGCTGTATCAGGTGGAACACGACTTAGCCCAAATTAACGCGATTTTGGGGAACGAAGAATTAGAGCAGCAATGGCGCGATCGTGCAGATATCCGCCGCGATCGCATCGATCAGTGTCTCTGGGATGAAGACCAGGGATTATATTTAGACTATCACTTTCAGAGTGGAGAACGTCGCCGCTACGAATTTGCCACCGCATTCTATCCTCTATGGTTAGGAATTGCTTCTCAAGCCCAAGCCCAGCGCGTCGTTGAAAATCTCTCTTTGTTTGAAGCCCCAGGCGGAATTTTTACCAGTACTCGTGTCACCGGCAACCAATGGGATGCCCCCTTTGGTTGGGCACCATTGACATTAATTGCTGTCCAGGGACTTCACCGCTATGGGTATCATACAGAAGGCGATCGCATTGCCAACAAATTTTTAGCGATGGTAGTTAAAGAATTCGAGCGTCACAACACCCTAGTTGAAAAATATGATGTTGAACGCTGTTCTGCCAACGTTTCCGACGAAATCTGCTTTGGATATAGCTCTAACGAAGTTGGTTTCGGCTGGACAAATGGAGTTATTCTGGAACTCCTAGCAGGCGGTGGGAAAAAAGTTTAAATAATCATAATGGTTCAGTTGTGGAACTGCGCAGTGTCCAGATCCCCGACTTATCGAAGAAGTCGGGGATCTAATTTTTCATGAATGATTTAGGATTCCTATAGGGATGGAGTTTCTCGTCGCTTTCAATGAATATCAACATCAGTACGGTACGGAAACATCTAGAAAATGGGTTAGGTTCGAGAGAAACTTGCACACAGTGTTACCTAACATAAATAGTCATCCAAATCTACTAGTACAGTACGGCGGAAATAAACAGACCATTTGAAATGTCTAAAATCCTTACGCAACGGTAATTACGAATTACGAATTACGAATTACGAATTACGCGAAGCGGTACTAGTTAACCGCGACGAAACCAGCTTGCTCAATTGCCCTTTGTCCCTGGTCGGTTAATAAAAGTTTGGTGTATGCATCCCCAATCTGCTGTTCCCGACCTTTATTTTGCTTAATAATCACAAACAAATTAGCAATTATGGGATAACTACCATTTTTGATAGCCTCAGTATTTAGCTGGTTACGCTGACGTGGACATTGCTCAGGTGACACTATCGGTTCCCGATAGGGGGGAATTAGCTGACCAGCAGTCTGACCTAATGGCAAAGCCTTCACACTACATTGAGGCACTACTGAACGAGCAGAACCGTAATATACACCACCAGGTATTTTACTGAGTTGGCGCACTGCCTCTGTAGTGGAATAGACATATTGCACATTCGAGCCAAGTGCTTGCCCCTTCAAGTCGCTGTTGCTAGAGAATATTACTGTATCTGCGTCCTCTGGTCGTTGAGATAAAGGTGTGATGGGTAGATTTGGGCCACCTACTTGATTCCAGTTAGTAATTTTCCCCAAATAAATCTGCTGCAATTGGTCAACAGTTAAACCTGAGACTTTCAGGGATGGGTTGACTACCACTGCTATTCCATCCATACCTACCTGACGTTGCTCAAGGGTGAAGCCTCGCTCTTTTGCCATAGCTTGTTCTTCATCTGTAAGGGGGCGAGAAGACTGAGCAAAGTCTAATTTCCCATCAAGTAACATCCTAATGCCTGAGCTAGAACCAGGGCTAGCATTAACAGGGTCTACATAACGTAATTGTACTTCCGGGCGATCGCTCTGGATCTGAGAATCTACTAATTGCCGGATAGATGCCCAAGCTGTACTTCCTCCGTAGTTAAATGAGGCAGTAGGGACATCTGCAACTGTCTGAAAACTAGATGCGGTATTAGAGACTGTCTTGAAATTTTGATTAGAAGAAGAGTTAACGCTGTTACGGGACAATAAATTCGGCTTTAGTAACCACCAAAGCAGCCCGCCAATAACGATAACTGTCAGCACTTTACCAATAATCAAACCTCTAAGAAAGAGAGCCATTTCGCTGTTAATTAAAGCTTTTTTTTGATTTGTATTGCCCATATTTTTAAATATTGTTTATTGTATTTATCTTACAGGAATCTCTAAGTATTTATCCTAGAATAATTTTTAGAATATTTAGATTTAAATCAAATATGTAATAGCTAGTTAATAGCTATTTTTATGATTGCTATTAGATTATTAACTTTTTCTAATTGATGGACTCATATTTGATTTTTGCGAAGCCAGGAACAACAAAAATAGGCTTCTTTTCTCTTGCCTACCTATTGCGCTTCGCGCACCACACAAACAAATATGGCTACGCCATGTGCGAACAGAAATCAAAGTGGACTGCCATCATGAAATTCAATTTGCTTTTTAGTAGTATTTGCAATGATGCAATTTTTTTTACAGACTCCTTTTTTAGCTGATGATTTGGTTATTGGACTATTCACATTAGTATTAGTCAACCGTGGGTTAAGCAATTTTTCTATAAAATTATTGAATTGAGTAGGTTGGTTTGGAGACGATGTACCTGTATTAATAAATGTATAGATTAGAATTAATACTGTAAAACTAGTGATAGCACCAAGCCCTATTCCTAGAAGCAAAAGAAAGTTTCTATAATTTAGCAAATAAGTATCATCAACATTTTGGCTGATGCCAGCAGATTGTGAGGACTGTGACAACGGTAGAGCAGAATTAAGCGCTTGCAAAGCGTCTGCGGCAGACTGATAACGCTGGTTGTAGCGATCGCAAACCATTGTATCTAAAATCTTTGCAAGAGCATCACTTACCTGTGCCTGATCGCGCCACAGAACTTCTCCTGTATTGGGATCTTCTTTTATTTGCTCAGGGATTAAACCTGTCAAAGCTTGAATGCCTATTATCCCTACTGCATAGATATCGCTGCAAAGTTTTGGCTTTCCCTTAGCTTGTTCGCTTGGCATATAACCAAGAGTCCCAACACCAATTGTTAAACCTGCTCCCAAAGCACCAATTTTCTTAATACTCCCAAAGTCAATTAACACAATCTTCTGATCGGAGTGCCGCCGCATCAAATTTTGGGGCTTAATATCCCGATGAATAATGTTATTTTGGTGGACGAATGCCAGCACTTCCAAGATATCTTTTAATAAACTTAAGACTGCATTTTCGCTAAGATGCTGACCTGATACAATTTCTTGGGTTAACGCATGACCATCAATAAATTCCTGAACTAAATAGAAATCTCCATCTTCATCAAAATGGGCAAACAGTCTAGGAATTTGATCGTGGTCATTGCCTAGCTGGTATAAAACTTCCGCTTCTCGATCAAATAGCTTTTTAGCGATGGGTAGAACAGCAGGATTGGAATCTTTTGGTTGAAAATGTTTTACGACACAATAAGGTTGTCCTGGTAAATCTAGGTCTACAGCTAAGTATGTATCACCAGAGCCGCCGCTTCCTAAGTGTTTGATAATTTCAAAGCGATTCCGAAGTGTTTTTCTGGTGAGAGAGTGTTGATGCCTATTACGTCCAGCACCTGCTAATAAGTAAGTATTACCAGAACCTCCGCTTTCCAGCAGTTTGACAGTCTCAAAGCGACTCCGAAGTTTTTTTCTAACTAGAGGGTTCTGGCTCATGTGGCATATACTACTTGTTAATTTACTGACCATTCAGAGCTTAGGTAAGGTGATGAATACCTACCGCTAGATTCTAGGTATTTGAGGCAGTCAGCTTATCAAGCAAACCTATGCTTTGGAGCATTTTTATAGCTAGCTCTTTGATTTGGTTAATTTAATACTATTGTAAGTATTTTAATATAAAATTTATTTTTGGAATAGTTCAATAAATTTGTAAACTTTAATTTATTCCATCCGTTGCATGTCAAATCACAGCATATTAACTGCTTATTCAATAGTTTTCACAGAATATCCTGACTTTTCCCACCTTCTAGTTGCGTCTGTATCACTTGCAATAACACAGTTGCATCTAGCAAAAGTAATAGTGGAAATAGTTTAAGCTTGTTGTAGTATATTTTTTATAAGAAGAATTCAGAACTCAGGAGTCAGAATGGGCTAAACCTTAGCTATCCGCTAACAGCATGAATTCTGTACGAGTGGGTGATGAATATTGGTTAAAACCGTACTTCGTCCCGCTACGCTAACGCCCGAAGTTAAGCGAAAGTAAAATAAATATTTTTCGTAATCAAAACTCTATCCCGCAAGTGGCGTAGAGTATTCTAAATTCAGAATTCAGAATTCTGTTTTATAAACCTTGCTAGGTAAAAAATAAAACTATTAATTAAAAAAGCCCCCTATTGGGGGCCGATTAAGTTGTTCGCGTGGAGTAAACAACTAAATAATTAATACTCACAGGAGATAGAGTAATCCGAATAAAATAATCCAAATCACGTCAACGAAGTGCCAGTAGATTTCGGCTGCTTCAATGCCAAAGTGCTTTTCGTTACTGTAGTGACCCGGAAGGCGCGATCGCCACAACACCGCAACAATAGCCAAAACGCCGATGGTAACGTGCAATCCGTGGAAACCAGTCAAAACGTAAAATGCACTGGCAAATAAATTGGTAGTTAAACCAAATTCTAAATGGGTATATTCATATACTTGACCCACTAAGAAAGTAGCACCCATCGCAGCAGTAATTGCTAACCAGATTCGCGCACCCCGCGCATCGTTCTTTTTGATAGCAGTGTCAGCATTGTGCATGACAAAACTACTAGAAATTAGATTGATGGTGTTGACTCCAGGTAACAATAGTTCTAATTCTGGAGTCCCTGCTGGCGGCCACACGGGTAAGGTAGCGCGGAAAGCTAAGTAAGCTCCGAACAGTCCCATAAAAATCATCCCTTCAGCAATCAGGAAAACATATAGTCCAAACAGACGATGGTCTGGATGTTCTTCGTGATGACCGACGGACGCTTCCGCCGCATGGTGATGATTGAGTTCGGTTTTAGCTGGGTCAATGATTTGACTTTGCATAGAATTTTGATGAGTGGGGAATGGGGAACTTGTACTGAGCGCAGTCGAAGTATGGGGAGTGGGGGGATGAGGGAGCAAGGGAGCAGGGAGCAAGGGAGCAGGGAGCAAGGGAAAAGAGTTTTCCCCCTGTCCCCTGCCCCCCGCCCCTTGTCCTCTTTATCCATGCCCAATTCCCTATACCTGTTTATTGTCGGTCTTCGGGATTAGCAGCAAAGGCTGGATCGGGTTCTGCTCTTAATACTGAGTTCGGCCCGCCAGACAAGATTGGATTAGGATCAGATAAAGGTACATCTTCATTAGCCCTTTCCAAACCGTAGTCGTAGGGGCCTGTAGCCAGTACTGGGGTTTGATCAAAATTTTCGATCGCAGGTGGTGAGGTTGTCATCCACTCTAAGGTAAGTGCCCTCCAGGGATTATTACCAGCTTTCTCGCCGTATAACCAACTCCAAATGGCATTGATGATGAAGGGGAATGTCGAAATTGCCAGTATGTAAGAACCATACGTACAAATTTCGTTCAATGTGGTGAATTTGGGATCGTATTGGGCAATCCGGCGATTCATACCCATTAAACCCAGTTTGTGCATGGGTAAGAAGGTCATGTTTAGACCGACAATAGTCAAGGCAAAGTGAACCTTACCCCAAAATTCGTTTACCATGCGTCCCGTCATTTTCGGGAACCAGTGGTAAATGGCGGCAAAAATTCCTAGAACGCTACCACCAAATAGTACATAGTGCAAGTGGGCCACCACAAAATAGGTGTCGTGAACGTGAATGTCAAAAGGCACTGCTGCCAACATCACGCCACTGATCCCGCCGATTACAAAAGTGCCGACAAAGCCGATGGCGAACAGCATCGCACTGTTAAGCTGGATTTTTCCACCCCACATGGTTGCTAACCAGCTAAATATTTTAATCCCCGTGGGTACGGCAATGATCATGGTGGTGATCATAAAGAACATCCGTAACCAGCCGGGGATACCACTGGTAAACATGTGGTGCGCCCAAACAATTAGCCCCAAAAAGCTAATAGCAAGAGACGAATAAGCGATCGCTTTATAGCCAAAAATCGGCTTGCGGGAATGAATGGGGATAATTTCTGAAATTGCTCCAAAGAAGGGCAAAATCATAATGTAAACGGCTGGGTGGGAGTAAAACCAGAACATGTGCTGGTATACTACAGGGTCGCCACCGCCAGTTGGGTTAAAAAATGTTGTCCCAGCAATTAAGTCAAAGGCAAGCAGAATCAAACCTGCTGCAAGGACTGGGGTTGATACCAAAACGAGCGCCGAAGTGGCGAACATTGCCCAGCAGAACAAGGGCATTTGATGAACGCCCATGCCGGGGATACGCATTTTCAGCAATGTTACTAGGAAATTTATCGACCCCAAAATTGAGGACGTACCCAGCAGCAAGACACTCATAATCCAAATGCCTTGCCCCACTTGTCCTGTTACCAAACTCAGGGGAGGGTAGGAAGTCCAACCTGCATCCGGTGCATCGCCTACCGCTAAACTGGCGATCAGCAACACACCCGCAGGGGGAATCATCCAAAAGGCAACAGCATTCAGCCGAGGAAATGCCATATCTTTTGCCCCAATCATCAGGGGAATTAGATAGTTAGCAAACCCTGCCCCGGTTGGCACAATCCACAAGAAAATCATGATCGTGGCGTGCAGCGTAAACAGACTGTTGTAGACTTCCGGGGTGACAAAATCTACCTCTGGGGTTCGCAGTTCCGTGCGAACCAAGTCAGCCATTACGCCGCCAATGCAGTAGAAAATGAACGAAGTGACGAGATATTGAATCCCAATCACCTTATGGTCGGTTTGAAAGCCAAAGAAGTCTTGCCATTTTCTGACCCCTGGTTCCTCAAGAAGGGCGGGGATATTGGCCGTTTCTTGCAACTGAGCTTGTGTCATAGTCATTAGTCATTGGTCATTAGTCATTAGTCATTAGTCATTGGATTTTGACTAAATAACATATTGATTAATGGTGAACTTGATGAAGGATTTCTGGTTTAATTCCCATGTCCTTGGTGTAAGGAGCAAGAAATTCATTTGGGGATAGATCGGCTGGGTTAACAGCAACGGCTTGATTTAGTGTTTCTTTGCTGGCAACTAGCTGTTCTTGTACCCATTTATCAAAGGCTTCTTCTGACTCTACAACTACTGGCGCTCTCATTGCACCGTGGTAGGGGCCACAAAGTTCAGCACAGATTAGAACATAATCTCCTGCTTTTTTGGGGGTGAAGCGAATCTCGCTTTGCCTACCGGGGATCGCATCTTGTTTCAGGCGGAACTCTGGCACCCAAAAAGCATGGATGACATCGTTGGCGGTCATATTGATTTGCACTTCTCGCCCAATGGGGACGTGCATTTCACCTGTAGTTATCCCAGTTTCAGGATAGGTGAAAATCCAGGCATATTGTAAACCAGTGACGTTGACCTGTAATTCTGCTGGTTGCCCTGCTTTATCAGGAGTTCCCCCAATTGTTGGAGCAACACTACCTACACCTGGGGCATTCCGCAGTTGAGGAATTTGATCGGCATTACGAACTTCTGCCGTAGCTGGGTCTTGCATTGCCTCATCAGATTTTTCTTGATTGAGGTTGGGTTCGGTGCTGGGAGGAGTATCGCTTAAAGTTGCAGCCATAGCACTTCCAGGCATTGCCATCGATTCCTGATTCATCGGCGCTTGATGGATCGCATGGGGATCAAAGCCACCGATTTCGTTGTAAACATCAAAGCTGTAAACAGAAATGCCGATAACGATAATTGCTGGGATCGCCGTCCAGAGGATTTCTAGAGGTATATTGCCCTCAACTGGTGGGCCGTCTTCATTGTCACCTGCACGCCGACGGTATTTAAATGCGGAGTAAATCAAAATACCTTCAACTAACAGGAATATACCTGTAGAAACGATCATCATCGCGTTGAACAGACCATCCACCAAGACGGCTTCATCAGTGGCTGCTGCTGGCAACAGACCGTGATTTTGACCGTACCAAAGGCTGGCTAGCGTTAGCACGATGCCAATGAGTAATGTCCAGATTGAACTTGGAATCTTCACGGCTTACTTAATTGAATTTACTATGTTATCTCGAAGCTACTCACTTACTAAGGTAGTCTAGGCTGGAAGGCATGGGGGACAAAGGTCTGAAATTTTTATTAATTTTTTTGACTATTTTACTAATCTTGAGTATGAGTCTAATATCATATAGCGCCAAAAATAGATGTAAATCAGTGAAAAAATTTAAGGAAAAATTTAGAATGTTTAAATTAATTGTGATTAATCAATTTCTCACATCTTGAAAAATACCTAAAGCTTCAGGCAAAACCTTTCTGGAGTGATTCAAAGTATAAGTGAGTGCTAATCTATAAACCCTTAGCCTATACGCTAGGGTGGAGATAGGACGCTAAAAGAAAATTGAAAATTTTAAGAGAGCCACCAAGAGCGGGCAGAAGGTATCATTCATGAGCGAATTTGTCCTACAACAACAAAATGAAGCGGCTCTTCAGCAGCAAAAGCCCAAGGAAATGATTCGGCGCTTGGTGTGGAAAATGTGCATAGCCACCTTAATTTTGATGGCAATAGGCAGTGCCACCCGCGTGATGAATGCTGGACTTGCTTGCCCAGACTGGCCTTTATGCTATGGCGAACTTGTGCCAGCCAAGCAAATGAATCTCCAGGTGTTTCTGGAGTGGTTTCACAGATTGGATGCGGCTTTAATTGGTTTAAGCGCGATCGCACTTTTTGGTTTGTCCTGGTGGCGTCGTAGTTTTTTACCCTCTTGGCTACCTTGGGCATCCACATTTGCCCTGTTTTTAATCGTCTTCCAAGGCGTATTGGGGGGACTCACCGTTACCGAACTGTTGCGGTTTGATATCGTTACCGCTCATTTAGGTACGGCGCTGTTATTTTTTAGCACCCTCTTGATTATTGGCACAGCACTCACCCCCTATCAGGGAAATGGAACCGTCGGTAAGTTGCCTTGGGTCGGTTTAACTGCTGCTATTCTGGTTTACCTGCAAAGTCTCTTGGGTGCTTTGGTAGGCTCTCGCTGGGCGCTACACCAATGCCTCGGCGGTTCTCAACTTTGTACTGTAATGTACAGCCATATTGCTGGTTTGGTGCCGCCAACAGTGGCAACCTTGGCAATGGTATTTATCTGTTGGCGGACACCAGCACTACATCCAGCCTTGCGGCGACTGGCAAATATGGCTGGTGGGTTGTTGACATTACAAATCTTGTTGGGATTCGCCACCTTCAAATTACACCTCCAAGTCGAGCCTCTCACCGTCTCTCACCAAGCTATAGGAGCAGCTTTGCTGGGTACTTTGGTGGCTTTCACGGTTTTATCACTACGTGACTCAGTTAGTGCTGTGGAATTAGGGGAGAGGTGACAGGTTACAGGTAATAGGGAATAATCTGTACCCTGTAACCTGTACCCTATTCCCTTCTTCACTCCCCACTCATCAGTGAGAGGCGCAACGGCGAGTATTGCGACTCACGCAGGTGCAGAAGAAAATCTGTGTTTTCATTTGCCTGAAAGAGCCAGCTTGAGCAGGGGCTGTATATAAGTTGTTGAAAAATAAGGAACCAGAGCCAAAATGATTGAGACTAATGTCTCTCGCCACCACGAAACATTTTTACAGGTAGTTCAAAGTTATTACCAGCTAACCAAGCCTCGGATTATTCCGTTGCTTTTGATTACCACAGCTGGGAGTATGTGGATTGCTGCTAAGGGAGAAGTAGACCCATTGCTGTTGCTAGTAACTCTCACTGGTGGCACTTTGGCTGCTGCAAGCGCCCAGACGATTAACTGTGTCTATGACCGGGATATTGATTATGACATGGAGCGGACGCGCCATCGTCCGATACCTTCGGGTAAGGTGCAGCCACGCGATGCTCTAATTTTTGCGATCGCACTGGCGACGATTTCCTTTACACTCCTAGCAGTATTTGCCAATCTGTTAGCCGCCCTGCTAGCCTTCTCTGGCATTGTCTTTTATATTTTGGTCTATACCCACTGGCTAAAACGCCACACCACCCAAAATATCGTTGTTGGTGGAGCGGCTGGGGCAATTCCGGCTTTAGTGGGTTGGGCTGCTGTCACGGGCACTTTAAGCTGGTCAGCGTGGTTAATTTTTGCCATCGTCTTTTTGTGGACACCACCCCATTTCTGGGCTTTAGCTCTGATGATCCGGGATGATTACGCAAAGGTGGGCATACCAATGCTACCTGTGATTGAAGGTGATACGGCAACGGTGAAGCAGATTTGGTACTATACGCTGGTGACAGTAGTTGCAACCGTGTTATTGGTTTATCCCTTGGGCGCGAGTGGAATTCTTTATGGTGCGATCGCTGTAATTCTGGGAGGATTATTTATCCACAAATCTTGGCGTTTGTTGCAAAATCCAGAGGATCGCGCTGTAGCTAAAGAGTTGTTTCTCTATTCCATCTCCTACATGATGCTGTTGTGTCTGGGGATGGTAGTTGATAGTCTTCCTGTTACCCATAATTTAATTAGTGCGGTGAGTAACCAGCTGCATCTCATAATTGGCTAATTCTTAGCTGGGGATTTAAGCCAAAAGAAATCGGGTTTGGGAAAAACCCGGTTTCTCAAAGATGCGATGCCAAATAGCCCGCCGTAGGCATCGCACTTGTTATACTACTTCTAAAGTTTTAGACTCATAAATACAACATATTGAGGACTACTGATTATTCCGACAGCAGAACAAACTCTACAGTGCTTTCTTGTTTGCCGAAGATTAACTATGATGTATCGACCTGTTTATTTAGTACGTTTAGATGAACGCACAGGCGAAATAGTCATCATAGCTGGTGAAGAAACCGAGATAGCGATTCAGCGTAATGGGAAATAGACATTTAAAATATGAAACCAAATTTTCATGAAATGAGCCTCAAAGAATTACGAGTTTACGTGCTGGCTCATCAAGATGATAATGAAGCTTTCTATGCTTATATGGATAAGTCAAAGACAGAAGGAAATTGGGCAACAATGCCACCTTTGAATTCAATGGATGACTTTGATAATTATCCTGAGTTTATTGATAAAATCGGTAAGGACGGTGAAGGTCAAGTATAAGCGCGATCGCCTACTTTAATTTAATCACAGCCTAATTTTAACCAAATTTGTCTTTGAACACTAAAGCCAAAACGCCCGTTGCTATACTTTAGCTAAAGTTCATTAATCTTGCTGATATCTTGGCAATGTTGACAAATTACATTCGTACAGCAATGCACAAAGCAACTTATGAGTTGCTTGACGATGGAACTTTCTATGGCGAAATTCCAGAGTGTCAAGGAGTGTGGGCAAATGCTGCAACATTAGAGGCTTGTCGAGAGGATTTGCAAGATACTCTTGAGGGATGGATTATTTTAGGATTGCGTTTGGGTCATACTCTACCAATACTCGATGGTGTTGACCTGAATTTTACCAAAGAGGTTGCCTAACGCTCTTTTATTACTCCGAAAAAATAAAATATTCGTAGGTTGGGTTGA
>NZ_JABXKH010000046.1 GCF_017115105.1 Nostoc sp. NMS2 | reverse complement strand
AAAAACATCTCTGATGTTCTTTTAGCACAGAGTGTTACTATTTTGGAGATGTCTAATAATGAGCTAATGATTAAATAAAAAATCATTAGCTACTAATATCTTTTAAGCTGTGCGAAAACGTGCTAACTCTTCACCTGTCTTCGCATCATGAGCGTGGACTGTACACACCAAACAAGAATCAAACGATCGCGCCACATGCCCAACTTCTACCGGATCGCTAGAATCGTAAATGGGTGTCCCAATTAACGCTTCTTCAATGGGGCCGCGAATTCCATCACCGTCACGAGGGCCAATATTCCATGTACCAGGGGCAATAACTTGGTAGTTCTTAATCTTACCGCCCTCTACTTCCACCCAGTGAGATAAAGAACCCCGCGCCGCTTCCGTTGCACCCCAACCACGACCATCTTTTTCTTTGGGTTTAATATACCAAGGGTCGTTTAACTTGAATTCGCGCAAACAGTGTTCAGCTTGGCGATATAACTTGACAAGTTCGTGAACTCGTGCTAGCTGACGCACATGAATACTAGCACCACCCATTCGTTTGAAGACATCAAGGATCAAGCCGTCGTAGTGTTGCCAAGATTCGCCATGTTGACCACCAGCTACTAATTGCCGCGCTAAAGGGCCAGTTTCTAAGCGTCCGAAGTCTTTGTGAAGGACTGCACTAGACCAAGAGTAGGCGTTATCGAAGTCTTTGGTATTGATTGCAGTGGGTTTAGTGGTGCGATCGCTAGGGTGAATATCTTCTGTCCCTTCATCGTACCAAGAGTGAGTTGTATTCTCGCGGGTAAATGACTGATCCATTAAAACGTGAGTGTCTGCGAAGCTGTCGTACACACCACTTTTCATAATCATCGCCGCATTTCGTCCTTCGATAGTCGGCTTTTGGTATTTATCTTCATGGGCTAAATATCCCCAAGTGACATATTTACCAACACCAGCGCCATATCTATCTAAACCGATATCCAAACCCATGCGCCAATAAAAACCTAAGTCTGAATCTCGATGATTTCGGTCTTCATCTAACCAATCTCTAAAATCATCATAAGTTTGGATTTGTTCATAGCGTTCTAAAGAACAACCTAACCACACTGGTTCTAACCAATTGGTGCGGAAATATTCTAGAATCGCCCAAGCACGGGTAATATCTGTTAAAGTTGGGGCGCACATCACGCCACCAGGAACCATGTAGCTAGAATGAGGCCATTGTCCGCCCAATAGTGCATAAATTTCTACGGGTTTAGCGGAAATTGTGATGCCTAGTTCATAAGATTTGCCTGTGAAAGCGGCAAATCGTCTCACAGCTTCGTCATAAAAGCGACTATGGCGGTATTTTTTATTAGTTAAATCAATGGCAAAGAGTCCATAAAAGTAGCGGGGGATGCTTTGAATTGTTTCGACAATTTGACCGAGATTTCTGGCCAAAATTGCATTGCGGGGAACTTCTGTTTCCCAAGCTGTATCTAATGCCCAAGATGCACAAGTCAGGTGAGAACCGCCGCAAATACCGCAAATGCGAGGTGTGACAATTAATCCGGCTTGGGGGTCTTTACCGCGTAGGATAACTTCAAATCCGCGAAATAATTCGGCGTGTGTCCAAGCATTGACTACCCGCCCATTCTCAATATCGACTCGAACATCTAAATCGCCTTCAACTCTACCGACAGGTGAAATGTCTAATGATTGAATTGTCATTTGTCATTTGTCCTTTGTCATTGGTCATTTGTCCTTTGTCATTTGTCATTTGTCATTTGTTATTTGTCATTGGTAATTATTCACTCGCCTCACTGTAAAATGGTCGAAACCCTTGATTTTTCATTGAGAGATATAGAGGAGTGTGAAAGGTTATAGTCATTGGTCAAATCACAAAGGACAAATGACCAATTCCCAATTCCCTAAACTGTAAAAAAGTCTTCTTCTGCCCAAGGTGGTGCTGCGTCTTTGGCAACCATTGTGAGCAAGGCGTAGTCTTTTTTGTTCACGCCTGGCGGTAATTCTTTAGGAACTCCCATTACTGTTTGGGTTTTAAATACAGTTCCTGGTTTGAGGTCAAAGAAGGGGAATTCTGGTTCTGTGCAACCTAAACAAGGCATTCCGGCGCGAGTTTTGGATGAGACGCGGTTCCATAAGATGCGGTTGCAGGAAGAATGAGTCATGGGGCCGCGACAACCCAAGTCATAAAATAAGCAGCCTTTGCGCTGACCAAATTCGGCGGTTGATGCTTTGTAGGCAAAGTGAACGTTGCGGGTGCAACCTGTTTGGGTATAAGTGTTGAAGAAGGTTTGGGGACGATTTAGTTCATCGAAAGCAATGTCTGCTATGCGTCCAGTAGCGATCGCAACTAATATCTGCGTAATCCAGTCGGGATGGGCGGGACATCCAGGTATATTAATTACAGGTAATCCGGCTTGCGATACAAATTCTTTCCCTAAAAAGCCGCCTTCTTGACGTTTGAGAAATTGTAAGCCTTCCGACTCGCTGGGGTTGGGTGACATGGCAGGAATTCCTCCCCAGGTTGCACAGTCTCCCACAGCAACGATAAATTTAGCAACTTTGGCTAGGTCTGCTAACCAATCTTTCATGGCGCGATCGGCAAACCGATTCCATTCGCCAGTACCGTTGGGGGCATTAACAACACTGCCTTCAAATACCAAGATATCTAAAGGGATTGTGCCAGAAATGCAATTGTGCAGTAATATTTGTAAGTTGTTGCCTAGTTCCAGTCCCAAAGAAGGATGCCAAAGTAAATTGATGCCAAAGTCGGCAATTAAATCGCAGACTGTCGGTTCTTCAGCGTTGAGAAATGACATGGTGTTGCCGGAACAAGCACCACCTTGTAGCCATAGTACGTTAGTCATCGGCTAGGTGTTTTTCTATTGTTTCCCATGCATGATGTAGGTGATAATGCTTGTAAAGTCTCACCTGTTTATCAATATTTATTTTTCAATACTAAGATATTTTTTTATTGAATTCTCTTTCATTAAAAAAGAATTAATCATTAACAATAGCTAAAGTTTTGACGAGATAATTTTAAATTATATGTTTGTTATACTCGTAACAGATTTAACAAATAAAAAACAGTAAAAACAGAATTATTGTTTTTTAGTTACTGACGTTAAATAATCTCGTCTACTGAATTCATTCCTGTTAAAACTCTGTAATATAGCGGTTCTCGCTTGGATGCAATACAGTTTGACCTCTCTCCAAACCTCTCTCCTAAAAGGAGAGAGGCTTTGAATCTTACTCCCCTTCCCTTGTAGGGAAGGGGCTGGGGGTTAGGTCTGTATTGCACTCAACTGAGAACCGCTATAATTGCTACTAGTTGTTAATTTGTACGAAAGTATGAGTATTTTAATTTGATAACCAAGTAAAATTCAGCAAAATATTGGGGTACAAGACTTTGCACCCCGTCAGCTATATATCAGTTGTTTTAAGATTTAAGATTTTGGTTGTGCAGCTTGCCTAACAAGTTGTTCGTCCAAACCTAACGCTTGAGCTATCTGCTCAATACTCAACCCCAGCACTAATAACCGGGGTATCGTTTCTAACTTACCTTCTTGTTTCCCTTTTTGCTCACCTTCTGCAAAAACATCTTGGTAAAATCTAGTTTGCTTTAACTCATTTGCTCCAAACATTTTTCCGATTTCCTCCTGTTTTAGGATTTCGGTTGTGCAGCTTGCCTAACAACTTGTTCGTCCAAACCTAACGCTTGAGCTATCTGCTCAATACTTAAACCCAACCCTAATAACTGGGGTATGGCTTCTAACTTACCTTCTTGTCTACCTTCTTGTTTCCCCTTTTGCTCACCTTCTGCAAAAACATCTTGGTAAAATCTAGTTTGCTTTAACTCATTTAATCCAAACATTTTTCCGATCTCCTCCTGGCTCAATCGTGGTAACTTGTAGATTAATATCGTCTCTATCAATTGTATAATTTCTCTAATAGTAGTGACATCTGGAATTTGCCGTCGGGCAATGTTTACTATCTCCACAGCTTTTGTTGTCGCCGTTGATTCGGGTTCGATAATGAGTTTAACTGTCTCTATACCGATTGATGATGACTCAATTGAGCTTAATTCGTCGAGATAGACGCGAGTTACTCGTTGTGAGTTGAGTAATTCTGTATATCTTTCGGTATTTCCAGTATCAACGCTGCGATTAGGGAAAATGACAACACCCCGCCAATTGTTGGTTAATTCGGTTTTGTCGAGATAGTTAAAAATTTCGGTAAATAAACGAGAGTAGAATTTTTTGTCTGGTTGAAATTGCACTTCAGCAAAATAAATCGGTAAGTCTGGCGTATTTGGGAGGAAAACGCCATCGATTCTAAACGCCAGTTGTTTGACTTCTACTGAAGAAAATTGGTAAGCACTAGCTAGTTGGGGCGGTTGGTTAATCAGTTCAAAGAAAGTGCTGGGGATACTCTGAAAGATCCGATAAAAGATACTGTCTGTTTTCAAAGGAGCTTGTTTTACAGTTGATGAACATATTTTACACTTCAATGATTACGTGGCGACTATTTTGAGTACAATAAATATTATGTATGTCAACAATTCAATAAAAGATATTTAAATTGTATAACATGATGATACAAAAAGTATTTAAAAAATATTAGGTGTTTAAAGCTGACATTAATATTAGCAATTTCCCCCTAGAATTTTAGAAATAGGGTGTTTTATAGTATTTTATTGAGTATGGCATAGGACATTGGCTATAGAGGATTAAGTTTCTTCTCTAGTTCCTAGTCTTTAATCCTAGTCTCAAACAAAAAAGGGGAATTCCGCCTAAAGGACTCGAAGCCTGCGTAAATCGGTATGGCCCACGATGAGGTGCGTAAACGTGTCTCGATTGTTCATGGGTGTTGGACTCAATTCCCAATTGGCTAGAGTACGGCAGAGTTATGACCCCCAGCATTACAGATTCAGCAGTGAAGGCTGCGGTAGCAGCTGTTGCTTCAGAGTCAGCCACAGCAGAGGAAAAAATCCAAATGCTGATTGAGATAGCACAGGGTTTTCAAAAAAAGCCCAAAGCTGCCCAAGACTTGCGGAATGCAGTTGGTTTATATTACCGGGCCTACGAGATGTGTGGTGAGGAGTATCCCCTACTAAAAGCTAGGGCCCAAGTGGGGATGTCAGGGACATTACAGGCAATACCGGATGCTGATTACCAACTGTTGATGCAAGCTAAAGTCGGTTATGAAGAGGCATTACCGATTTTACAACAATTAGCAACGCCAGAGGAAGTGGCAGAAACGCAGATGAATTTTGGGCTGGTGTTGCAGTCGCTAGTGCCATTCAATTTGGCGCGGATAACTGACAGCATCCAGGCTTATCATGATGCTTTGCGGGTGTTTACTTGGGAGGATTACCCCCAAGAATACGCGATTTTGTATAACAATATTGCGATCGCTTACCTTTCTATGCCCCTAGCATCGGAACGGGAATACTTACGTCAAGGGTTAGCTGTGCAATCATTTGAGGTAGCACTAAAGCATATTACTCTGATCGATCATCCTAGAGAATATGCGATGTTGCAGAACAATTTAGGTAACGCTTTGCAATATTTAATGAGTTCCCACCCTGTGGAGAATAATTTACGTGCGATCGCAGCTTACAACGAAGCGCTAAAAGTGCGTAATTCCAAAGATACACCTTTAGAGTACGCTAACACAATTTCCAACAAAGCCAACGCCCTATTCAATTTACCAGACGACCACGAAAAACCAGAAATTGGTAATCCTAACAATCTTTTGCAAGCGCGTATCTACTATCAAGATGCTTTAGAAATATTTACGAAATACCAACAAATTGCACAAGCAGAGGTAGTAGGCAAAGCATTACAAGATGTAGAAGCAGAAATGAAGGGTTAGGAGTTACGGGTTATGGATCTAATTTGATTCTTAACTCTTTACTTTAATGAGGAAAAAACAGCATGAGAGATATTTTAACAACCCCAAATCTGATAAATTTTCTCACAAGTTTAGCAGATGGCGATCTGAACATAGCAACAGAATTCGTGTGGTTAATCATAGCAACAGTCTTAGCTATGGTAGGCGGTGCAATTGGTGGAATGCTATTAGCTGCTAAAGATATAGGATATCAGCTTTCAGCAATGCTTGGTGCATTATTTGCCCCTGCGGGTGTAATTCCCGCCATCCTTTTAGGGCTTGCCGCCTTAAATTTCTTAACAAATTATTAGGAGAAAAAATGTTAGAGATAGGGTGGTTTTCTGCTAAGTTATTTTTTAAAGGTAAGCTACTACGCAATCCGATGTATTTTGTCAAGCAAACTACTATTGGTATTACTGTAGGTTTCTTACTGCTAGTGTTACTTGCACAAGCTCCAATTCCTTTCTACTTACCAATCATATTATCTAGCCTAGTGACGGGTATGATTATGCCGTTTCTCTTCAAAGATTTTAAAACGAAGTGATTTGTCATTGATAAACAACTAATGCTCAATACCCAATGACAAATGACAAATGACAAATGACAAATGACAAATGACAAATGACAAATCTTGAAGAATTAGTTCAGGAAATTAACCGCTTTGAGTCAATTATATCCGAATGGGATGAAAGCCAACGGTGTGTAGCAGTGGGTCTAAAAAGGGCAATTGAAGCTTTGCATAAAGCCGCATTGACTAATTTGATTAAAAGCCTAAAAGAAGAATCAATGCCAGCTTTGCGTCATGCTGTTGCGGATGAATTAGTGTATGCAGTGCTACTGTATCACGAGTTAGTCAAACCACCAAAACCTCCACTTTCACAACGCATTCAGGCAGCCCTTGAAGAAGTTCGCCCAGGTTTAAAAAGCCATAATGGGGATGTAGAATTAGTGGCAATTAAGTCACCAGATACAGTAGAAGTTAGATTAATCGGAACTTGCAGCAATTGTGCGACTTCTACTTTAACTTTATCTCAGGGAGTAGAACAGGCAATAAAAAACCATTGTCCTGAAATTACCAAAGTAGTAGCAGTCAATAACAGCCCTGCTGTTAAAAACGCGAATTCTAGTTTAATCAGTCCATTCTCTTCTAAAATAACTTCTACTTGGATCAAAGTGGCAACTATTGATGAAGTTCCTCAATTTAGTGTAGTGGCAGTACAACTTGCTGGTACTTCACTAATTTTACATCGTCAAGGCGTTACGGTAAAATGTTACCGTAATGCTTGCACTCATCTAGGATCTCCCTTAGAAAAGGGTAAAATTGAAAATGGTATTATTACCTGTCCTTCCCACGGATTTCAGTACAAATTAGAGACAGGTAAATGCTTAACCGTGCCTGATGTTTCGCTTCAGTCGTATCCAGTTAAAGTTAAAGACGATAAGGTTTTTGTGAAACTACAAAAATGATGATGTGAAAGTAAAATTTCAGCAAATATACTTGGCGATTAGTCAATCACTGCTAATTTGCTTTTTCATTTCAGTAGTTCGCGTATTCATTTTAGTGTTTTGTGCAAGCAAAATACCTGAGTGCTTTCTCAATATCCCTAAATTCATTCTCATTTGTGTAATTCAGGTATTCATTTTAGTGTTTTGAGAAAGTAAAATGGCATATTACTTTCTCAAAAGGTCATTTGACTTATTCAAACCCCAGTTTGCTTATTCATTTTAGTGTTTTCCGCAAGCAAAATGAGCTTTTACTTTCTCAAACCCCAGTTTGCTTACTCATTTTGGTGTTTTCCGCAAGCAAAAGGTTATTTGACTTACTCATTTTAGTGTTTTCCGCAAGTAAAATGAGCTTTTACTTTCTCAAACCCCAGTTTGCTTTCTCATTTCAGTACATCGCGCACTTGTACCAAAGATTCGGTATGTACTAAAAGTTACTAAAGGCTATCTTGATTTTTTTTAGCTTGATTAATACAGAAGTTGATTCTGACAATTCAGGTTATGTGGAAAAGCCTACGAAAAACCTAACCCCCTAACCCCCTTCCCGTGTCGGGAAGGGGGAAAATTGAAAGTCTCTCTCCTTTTAGGAGAGAGATTTAGAGAGAGGTTTTAACTGAATTTGAAAAAAGCATAATGCAAAACTGTTACTGTTGTTACACGCTAATTAACATTAATGTTTTTAAATAATTATCAGCGTCTATCTGCGGTTCATGGATATCCCAATCATAATTAATCCCATATCACAATTACCGCTAGAAGCAACAGAAATTTCTCAGAAATTATCTCTATCACCTCAAGGTGCAGAGGTAATTTTAGGCAACATTATTGAACCAGAACAATTAGTCATACCTGTAGTACCCAATGCCACAACAATGTTTGGGCCTCGTGGTGCTTGTTTGTTATCAGAAACTGGCCCATTATGGGTATCAGATACCGGACATCATCGATTATTAGGATGGCAGAATTTACCCACAAGAGATAGTCAATCGGCTGATTGGGTAATTGGACAACTTGACTTTTATCATGAAGGACAAAATGCTAAAACTACACCAGGAAAGACAACCTTAAGTGTACCAACAGGGATTTGTGCTTGCGGTGAAGGATTAGCTGTCGCAGATGCTTGGAATCATCGGGTTTTAATTTGGAAAAACTTACCAGAAGATAACAATGTTCCAGCAGATTTGGTATTAGGGCAAGTTAATTTTATCGATAATGAACCAAATCGAGGCAATCAACAGGCATCTGCTAGTACAATGCACTGGCCTTATGGTGTTTTCTATCATCAAGGACGGCTATTTATTGCTGACACTGGTAATCGAAGACTATTAATTTGGCATCAGTTACCAACAGAAAATGGTCAACCTGCTGATTTAGTTTTGGGACAACCGGATATGATATCTCGCAATGAGAACGGAGGTGGTTCTCCAACCGCAGCTAGTATGCGTTGGTGTCACGACATCGCTTTTTGGGGAGAAAATTTGGTTGTCAGCGATGCAGGTAATCACCGAGTAATGATTTGGCAGGGAATGCCAACAGAAAATAATACCCCTTGTGCAGTGGTTTTAGGACAAAAAAGCTTTGATTTCGTGGAAATGAATCAAGGAGTTTATTATCCTAGTGCTAGTAGTTTAAGTATGCCTTACGGTGTGGCGGTGGCTGGTGATTGGTTAGTAGTTGCAGATACAGCTAATTCTCGTTTGTTAGGATGGAGAAAGCCAGAATCAATTTTATCACTGCAAGGTGTAATGGCAGATGGGTTGGCAGGACAAATAAATTTTCAAAGTAAAGGTGAAAATCGGAATTTTGGATTACCTAAACGAGATAGTTTGAATTGGTGTTATGGGATAAAAATTTGTGGTAATACGGCGGTAATAGCTGATTCTGGAAATAACCGAATATTGCTCTGGCAGTTTAGTAATTCGTAATTCGTAATTCGTAATTCGTAATTTTTGAAAGTTAGATTTGTATGGCGACTGAAGAAATTAGAGTTCGCGGTACTGTTCAGGGAGTAGGATTTCGCCCTACTGTATATCGTTTGGCTAAAGCTTGCGGTTTACGTGGAGATGTTTGTAATGATAGGCAAGGTGTATTGATTCGGGTATCTGGTAGTGAGGAAGCATTAATAGAATTTGTTGCCAGATTGCAAACAGAATGTCCACCATTAGCAAAAATTAATCAACTAACTAGAACTCCTTATAAAGGTAAATTTAACTTTAATAATTTTGTGATTTCTAGGAGTGTCAGTAATGCCATTAAAACAGAAATTACACCTGATGCAGCCACTTGTCCGCAATGTAAACAAGAAATATTTGACCCCTTTAGCCGCTTTTATCGCTACCCCTTTACTAACTGCACTCATTGCGGCCCTCGCCTGAGTATTATTCGTGCCATTCCTTACGACAGATGCAATACCAGTATGTCTGCGTTTGTTATATGCCCCGAATGTGCAAAGGAATACCACGATGTTGAAAATCGCCGTTTTCACGCCCAACCTGTAGCTTGCCATGTTTGCGGCCCCACAGCTTGGTTAGAACGCGCTGATGGTAAATCGGTTACTGCTTCCATGTTTTCCATGCTAGATGATGTCGATGCCGTTTGTACCTTGTTGCAAAAGGGTGAGATTGTCGCAATTAAAGGGTTAAGTGGTATTCATTTAGCTTGCGATGCAACTCAGGAAACCGTTGTACAAAAACTGCGTCAGCGAAAAAAGCGCTATCACAAACCATTTGCTTTAATGGCGCGAGATATTGAGATAATTGAACAATATTGCCCTATCAACGTCAAAGAAAAAGAATTATTGACAAGTTCTGCTGCACCAATTGTTTTATTACAGGCTTCAGGTAAAAAACTAGTAGCACCATCGGTAGCAGCAGGGCAAAATACCCTTGGTTTCATGCTACCTTATACGCCCTTACATCATTTAATTCTGCGGCGGATGAATCGCCCAATTGTTTTAACAAGTGGTAATTTTGCCGATGAACCACAATGTATTGATAACGACGAAGCAAGAGAAAAATTAGGGACAATCGCTGATTATTTTCTTTTTCACAATCGAGAGATTATTAATCGAGTCGATGATTCAGTAGTTAGAGTTGTCGGTGATAAAGTCCAAACAATTCGTCGTGCCAGAGGATATGCGCCAGCACCGATTAGCTTACCACCGGGATTTCACAATGTACCGCAAATTTTAGCAATGGGTAGTGAGTTAAAAAATACCTTTTGCTTATTGCGTGAAGGAGAAGCAATTCTCTCTCAACATTTGGGAGATTTAGAAAATGCTGCTGCTTTCAATGCTTATCAAGAGACTTTAAATTTATACTTGAATTTATTTGAACATCAGCTAGAAGTAATCGCCGTTGATAAACACCCTGAATATCTTTCAAGTAAACTTGGTAAACAACTAGCAGATACAAATCAAATCAAAATTTATCAAATCCAACATCATCACGCCCATATTGCTGCTTGTATGGCAGAAAATAGGATTCCTTTAAATTCACCTCCAGTATTAGGTATCGCTTTAGATGGTTTAGGCTACGGTGATGATGGTACACTCTGGGGTGGAGAATTTCTTTTAGCAGATTATCAGAAATTTCAGAGACTAGCAACATTTAAACCAGTCGCAATGATTGGTGGTGAACAAGCAATTTATCAGCCTTGGCGTAATACCTACGCCCAATTAATAGCTGCTAACCTTTGGGATAATTGCCAACAGCAATATGCTGATTTAGAAATATTTAAATTTTTGAAAAGCAAGCCACTCAAACTACTCAATCAAATTATTGAGAAAAGAATTAACTCTCCTCCAGCATCTTCAGTGGGGCGGTTGTTCGATGCAGTGGCGGCGGCTATCGGTATTTATAGAGATGAATGTAGCTATGAAGGACAAGCTGCGATCGCAATGGAAGCTATAGTAGATGTTAGCAGCTTAAATAATGATAAAGAAACGCTAATATATCCTTTTAGTTTTAGCTTTTCAGATAGTATTTATTGTATAGACCCGCGTCCAATGTGGCAAGCTTTGCTCAATGACTTACAGCAGCAGATTTCACAACCAGTTATGGCTGCCAAATTTCACAAAGGTTTAGCTAATGCAATTGTAGAAATGGTGAAGCATCTTTCTCAAGAAAATCTGATTAATCAGGTAGCCCTAACAGGAGGAGTATTCCAAAATTGTATATTGTTAGAGCAAGTTACCAAACAATTACAAACATTGGGAATAAAAGTACTGACTCACAGCTTAGTTCCAACTAATGACGGTGGATTATCTTTAGGACAAGCAGTGATTGCAGCCGCACAATTAATACATGATTATTGAGATTTGAAAAACTTGTTCTCATAAATAAATCTCTCTGCGTTCTCCGCGCCTCTGCTGTTAGTTTATCTTAAAAAAAAATGTGCTTAGGAATTCCCGGACAAATTATAGAAATTACCAACGCTAACCATAAATTAGCCCTAGTTAACATTGGTGGTGTTAAGCGCCAAGTAAATATTGCTTGTATCGTAGATGAACAACATCCCCCCGAAGCTTGTATTGGCGATTGGGTGCTAGTGCATGTTGGCTTTGCCATGAATCGAATTAACGAACAAGAAGCAGCAGAAACATTACAACTCTTTCAAGAATTAGCAGCAGCACAAACAGGGATTAGTACTTAAATAATATTTTTTGTCTCACGCAGAGGAAGAGTCTAAAACTCAATTTCTTTCTTTCTTCCTTCGCGCCCTTAGCGTCTTGGCGGTTCGTTAAAAAAACTTTCTACCACAAAAGCAAAATCAACTGATACATTCCCCATGAAATACGTTGACGAATTCCGCGAACCAGAAAAAGCTGAAGCCATCCGCCGCGAAATCGCCAAATTAAGCCACCAGCTAGAAAAACCTATCAAAATCATGGAAGTATGTGGCGGACATACCCACTCCATATTTAAATATGGTATCGAAGAAATCTTACCCCAAACCATCGAACTAATTCATGGGCCTGGTTGTCCAGTATGCGTGATGCCAAAAGGGAGATTAGATGATGCGATCGCAATCTCTCAAAATCATAACGTCATTTTTGCCACCTTTGGCGACGCAATGCGAGTTCCCGGTTCCAAAACCACTTTACTGCAAGCCAGGGCACAAGGTGCAGACATCCGTATGGTGTACTCTCCCTTAGACAGCCTGCAAATTGCCAAAGATAACCCCCACAAACAAGTAGTATTCTTCGCATTAGGCTTTGAAACCACAGCCCCCAGCACCGCCTTCACCATCTTGCAAGCAGCAGCCGAAGAAATTCATAACTTTAGTATGTTTTCCAATCACGTCCTTGTGATTCCCGCCCTCAAAGCACTATTAGATAATCCCGACTTACAACTAGATGGATTTGTTGGCCCTGGCCATGTCAGCATGGTAATTGGCACTGACCCATACCAGTTTATTTCTCAACAATATAATAAGCCAATAGTCGTATCAGGATTTGAACCCTTAGATATTCTCCAATCAATTTGGATGCTATTGCAACAGCTAATAGAAAATCGTTGTGAAGTTGAAAACCAATATAACCGAATTGTCCAAAAAAGCGGAAACACAGTAGCCCTACAAGCCATAAACAAAGTTTTCGCAGTGCGAGATAGTTTTGATTGGCGCGGCTTAGGTGACATCCCCTATTCAGGATTAAAAATTAAACCTGAATATGCCCAATTTGATGCTGAACTTAAATTTACCATTCCTAACCTCAAAGTAGCCGACCATAAAGCTTGTAAATGTGGAGAAATTCTCAAAGGAGTCTTAAAACCTTGGGAGTGCAAAGTATTCGGTACAGCCTGCACACCAGAAACACCAATTGGTACTTGCATGGTATCTTCCGAAGGTGCTTGTGCAGCCTACTACAAATATGGACGACTCTCCACAATTGCCAAAAGAACAATCGCTAAAAAACCAAAAATAACTCAAGAACCTCTCCCCGCCTGCGGCTTCTCCTCAGACTAATCCTCAGCGTACCTTTGCGCTTCCCTCAGCGTTCCTTTGCGTTTAAAAAAAATTTAATATGAATATCCTCCCCCAAAATCTCCTATTCCAAAAAATAGAACAAGTTCGCCGCCGCCAAACTAAAATACAAGACACTCATATAACTCTTGCACATGGTAGCGGTGGTAAAGCCATGCGCGATTTAATAGACGATATCTTTGTCAGCAATTTTGATAACCCAATTCTCTCCCAATTAGAAGACCAAGCCAGCTTCAACTTAGCCCCTCTCCTCCAACAAGGAGACAGACTCGCATTTACTACAGATTCTTATGTTGTAGACCCCTTATTTTTTCCCGGTAGTGATATAGGAGAATTAGCCATCAACGGTACAGTTAATGATTTAGCTGTCAGTGGTGCTAAACCTTTATATTTAACTTGCAGCGTAATTTTAGAAGAAGGATTACCTGTAGAAACCTTACGCCGTGTCGCAGCCAGTATGAACGCAGCCGCAAAAAATGCTGGTGTTCAAATTGTCACTGGTGACACAAAAGTTGTACATCGTGATGCCGCCGATAAACTCTTTATTAATACTGCTGGTATTGGTATCATCCCGCGAGGAGTTAACATTTCTGCCCACAATATTAAACCTGGAGATGCAATAATAATTAATGGTGAAATAGGCAATCATGGGACAGCAATTTTAATTGCCCGTGGCGAATTAGCCTTAGAGACAAATATTGAAAGCGACTCTCAACCATTGCATAGTTTAGTAGAAACTATTCTCCATGTATGTCCCCAAGTTCATGCTATGCGAGATGCTACACGCGGTGGTTTAGCCACAGTACTAAATGAATTTGCCCTCAGTTCTAATGTGGGAATTCGTCTCTTTGAAGAATCTATCCCTGTGCGTGAAGAAGTCAATGGAGTTTGCGAAATTCTCGGTTTAGACCCATTGTATTTAGCTAATGAAGGTAAGTTAGTTGTAGTCGTAGCGGGGAAATATGCAGAAACTGTTTTATCTGCGATGAAATTACACCCAGCAGGCAAAGATGCTTGTATTATTGGCGAAGTTATTACCTCACCTCCAGGGATTGTATTGTTAAAAACAGTTTTTGGTGCTGAAAGGATTGTTGATATGTTGGTAGGCGACCAATTGCCACGAATTTGTTAATATTTGAGATTTCCAAAAAAATTATCTAATAAACGAACCACAGAGGCGCAGAGGACGCGGAGAGATAATAAATAGAGAAGGTTGTTGCATTGTTTTTCAGTAATTTTAATAGATTTCATAGTATGCACGAACTTGGAATTACCCAAAATATTGTGGCAATTGTGACTGAACACGCCAAAGGTGCAAAAGTGCAGCGAGTTTTATTAGAAATTGGCAAACTTTCAGCCATTATGCCCGAAGCTATCCGATTTTGTTTTGATATTTGCACTCAAGGCACTGTTTTAGAAGGGGCGACATTAGAAATTTTGGAAATCCCAGGTTTAGCAAAATGTCGCCGATGTGGTGCAGAAATTGCTCTAGATAAACCGTTTGGTATTTGTAACTGCGGTAGTGGGCAATTAGATTTAATTTCTGGTGAAGAACTTAAAATTAAAGAAATAGAAATAGAGGAATTATGTGTGTAACCTGCGGTTGTTCTGATGATGGCGAAATAAAAATTACAAATTTAGAAACAGATGAAGCCGAACATAATCATACTCACACTTTACCAGATGGAACCGTCATCACTCACTCCCACAGTCATAACACTCATATAGAAGCACCTCAAATTCATGCCAAAATACACAACACAACGATATCCTTAGAACAAGATATATTAGCAAAAAATAACCTGCTAGCTGCCCAAAACCGGGGATGGTTTAAAGGTCGAAATATTTTCGCCTTAAATTTAATGAGTTCTCCCGGTGCAGGTAAAACAACTCTTTTAACGCGAACCATCAATGATTTAAAACATCAATTATCTATTAGTGTCATTGAAGGCGACCAAGAAACTGCGAATGATGCCAAAAAAATTAAAGAAACTGGTTCTAAAGTCATCCAAATAAACACGGGAACAGGCTGTCATTTAGATGCATCAATGATAGACACAGGTTTACAACAACTAAATCCGCCTCTGAACTCAGTTGTGATGATTGAAAATGTCGGAAATTTAGTTTGTCCAGCCTTATTTGATTTGGGAGAAAATGCAAAAGTTGTGATTCTCTCCGTCACAGAAGGAGAAGATAAGCCGCTAAAATATCCGCATATATTCCGTGCTAGTGACATCATGATTCTCACGAAAATTGATTTGCTGCCTTATGTAGATTTTGATGTGCAAAAGTGCATAGAATATGCTAAAGAAGTAAATCCCCAAATTAAGATTTTTCAGGTTTCTGCAACTACTGGTGTAGGTTTAGATAATTTGTATGCGTGGCTAACTGTATCGTCATAACAAAAACTCTGCGCCCCTCTGTGCTTTCCTTTGCGTACCTCTGCGTTTAAACTAAAACCTATCATCACAAAATTAAGCCACTAACTTATAAAATACCTCTGTGGGTGAATGAAAACTGGAAGTATTTTTGCAATATAAAAGATGCATACTGCCATTTTCCTATCTGTGCGTAAATCCTCATGGCTAAAGTTGAAGAATTGACACCCCAGCAACTCTCCGAAACAGACCTGAAACCACGAGGGAGAGTTTATCCGAGTCCTATCAGTTGGCGCGACCAATTTTTGTACCAATTGATATTAGATAGATTCAGTGACGATAATGAAAATCAAAGGGAGCTTTTTAACCACATCAATCCTGCAAAATTCCAGGTTAAGGATAAAGCCGACTGGATGGCGGCAGGGACAAAATTTGTTGGTGGTACTCTTAAAGGAATTAAGAGTAAATTAGACTACTTGCAACGATTGGGAATAACAACGCTGTGGATTAATCCACCTTGGCGACAACGTTCTGAGTTAGAAGCTTACCATAGCGATCGCACTCAAGAATTTTTAGATGTTGACCCCCACTTTGGCACCCGTCAAGATTTAAGAGATTTAATTGATGCTGCCCACGATCGCCGGATGTATGTCATCCTAGATGTAACATACAACCAGAGCGATGATAACTGGTTCAACAGAAATGATGTAATTGCAGCTTTAGCCAGAGTTTATCAATATTGGATTGCTCTTTCTGACTGCGATGGCTTACGGATAGATAGCCTCAAGCACGTTTCTCCAGAAGATTCTCGCAAATTCTGCACAGCTATTCGTGAATACGCCGAATCTATCGGTAAAGAAAACTTTTTACTGACTGGGGAAATAACCTCCGGTAGTATGGCTGGTGCTTACATAGACATTATTGCTCGTAACCTTAGTGCTGTATTAGATAACGCACAGACTCCTAATGAATTGGCTGCATTGGCAAAAGGGTTAGTACACCCCAAGCAATTTTTCGATTTGTATAGCGAAAATAATCTTGCTGGAGAATACCGCCAAACTGGGATATATCATGTCTCCATCTTGGATGACTATGAGATGTCATCCCGGACTAATAAGCAAAGATTTGCCGCAAACAGCAATGTGCCTCATCTCTATGAGCAAGTTGCTCATGCTGTCGGTGTGCAATTAACCATGCCAGGAATCCCTGCTATTTATTATGGAACAGAACAGGCTTTTGATGGAAATGAAGGTTATCACGATTACAGCATAGAAGGCGGAAGATTTGCAGAAGATAGATATATCAAAGAAGCAATGTTTGGCGGTGCTTTTGGCGCGTTTCAAACAGCAGACTGTCATTTCTTCGATATCGACCATCCTACCTATTTGCGGATAGCTGCGATCGCGCGAATCCGCAACAGTCACGATAAAATTGGTAAAGCATTGCGCCGTGGACATCACTACCTACGCGAAACATCCTTTTTTAACTCCCCCTTCTCAATTCCTGGACAAGGCGAATTAGTTGCTTGGTCACAAGTGCTATTTGACACAGAAGTGTTGATGGTGCTGAATACCAACGGCTTAGAAAATCGAGGTGCAGAAGTGACAGTAGATACTTACATGCATCCTCCAGAATCAACCATGACTTTTTTATACAAAAGCGATTGGAACGATGCCGATTTACGCAATCTACGGCAGATACAAACCGTAGCTGTGCAACATCATAACGACCGTCGCGCCACTGTGCGAATTGATTTGCCTCCTTCTGGAATGGCGATTTTGGCGTAAGTAAACACCAGTATTTGGGCAAAGCTTTGAGATAAATTTTTAGCAAAATGCTTTGCCCCTACAATTACTAGTTATCTACGTTCTAATTATTATTAACTGCTTTTAATCCAATACATTTTAGTTAGAGCCAAAACCTTAAACTGCTTATATTACAATAAAGTTAAGTTAAGGCTTAACTCTTTGTCAAAGCTAATTTTTTTAACGAACCGCCAAGGACGCAAAGAATGCGAAGCAAGAGAAGGAACAAATGCTTAACTGAACTGTATTGGCTTAGATTAGGGAAGTCGTAAAACTGTTTTGCAGTAAAAATTCACTATTCGGACTAGATGATACACAAAGTAAAAGTGAAAAATTTAGCAAGGAAGTTTCGGAGTATGTAACCTCAAAAGAGGTCATATAGGAATCCGATTTGATTAATGAACATACTTGTGTAGGGAGGGAATAGGGAATAGGGAACAGGGAACAGAAAAGAAGGGAGTTAGAGGTGTACTGAGTTTTTTCAGAAATCAAATATGAGTCCTATATCTTCTTTAATAAGTATCATATTGTAACTCTTTTAAAATTGCAACACCCTGCACTTTAGAAGTACAGGGTGAAAGACAGCAATAAAAGTAAATAAGCTATATTGTGATTCCCAGTGTCTATTTACCTCAAAGCCAATCTCGGTAAGCTGATATTTCATTTACGCTGATTTCAAACGGCGTTCCTTTGCCAAATGGCGGATAAACGCGAATTTTGCCATTGGCAGCAAACCGCTCTAACCTATTACCCAACTGGGGAATATTGCTGACGATATGCCAGTAAGATACTAAGTCAGGGCAATCAATAATTAATGTTAGGATGCTAGCATTTGTTGTGAGATACCACTGACAATTAGACAACAAGACTCGCGTAATGCGATCGCAAGCTAGATAAAAGCATCTACCAGTAGACTGTTCTAGCTCCATCTGCAACATTCCATCCTGTTTCGTTACCTCAGCAGGAGGTAAATCGTCAGGAGGAAGCAGGTATAGTTTAGAAGACATAATTTCGCACCTCTTGGTTGTAGCGCGTCAAACTCTCCAGGTTTTTTTGCATATCCGAAGACGAGGGTTTGAGTGCTAGCGTACCTAAATTTAATTCGTCTTGAAATTTCTTGATTTTGTCTCGACAAGTCTCCACATCACCGATAATTGAGTTCTCAATCAAATAATCTTCGTCGAAACAAATGTTTGTGCGATCGAATGGTTTTTCGTTGGAATTTGCACTATTCTGTAATAATTGAGCCGTATTAGCTTTCATTTTCTGGCTAAATTGGCGGATGAAAGGCAATGCCTCACTCACTGCTTCATCAAATGTTTTGCCAACATAAAAAAAGCGTGCCAGCACGAAGTTTTCTGCACCACTAGAATTTAAGGCTCGATATTTAGCAACAGTATCTTTCAATCTGTGTAGGGAGAATGGCGGCCCACCCATCAAGCTGAAGGAATGTTGAGCGGCAAGTTCGATACCATCATCGCCGCCAGTGGCAACATACACTGGTACTTGACTCTGCAATGGTTTTGGGTAAATTGTCAGACGATCGCACTGATAATACTTGCCATTAAATGATACATCAGTTTCATACAAAAGCTTTTGAACTAATGCGATCGCTTCTAGCATCTTGGGACGAGCTTCACTGGGGAGTGTCGCAAAATGCTTATTTTGTTGGGGAAAGGGGCCGCCTTTGGCAACTCCAAATAATAATCGTCCATTGCACAGGTTATCCAGAGTGGCGATATCCTCCGCTACCCGAATCGGGTTATGGAATGGCAGTAACACCGCCGCAGTGCCCAATTGGATAGTTGAAGTCAATCCCGCCAAGTGTGCCATTAACAGCAACATGGAAGGGCTGAGATTGGATTCACTAAAATGATGTTCACTCACCCAGGCTGACTCAAAACCTAAACTTTCCGCCTGTTTTATCAGCGCGACTTGCTCAGAAATGGCCCGACGAGCATCTTGGTGATGATTATCGTAATTGCAGAAAATTCCAGTTTTCATTACTTGCTTTGATACTTTGTGCTGGCTATTCTAGTAGTCAATAGGTTTGTAGTAAGCACTTTAATGCTTCAATATTTAAGGACTAAAGTCCTCACTACAAACACATTTACTCCCAATACTTCGTAGGTTTTGGTGCATAGTCATTGGAGATCCCCCTTAGTCCACGCCACTTGCTTCACTACAGCGCTTCTCTGCGAGACGCTTTGCGAACGCGCATCCTGCGGCGGGGGAGACCCCAAGACCGCAGTGGCTCCCCTTAAAAAGGGGGAAAATAAGGCATTCTTAGCCCCCCTTAAAAAGGGGGGTTGGGGGGATCAAATCAAAACCTACGCACTATTGCATTTTCCCCTCTCCATTAATGCGATAAATGACTAATTTGCAACCCACTGCAACTCCAACCATAGGCGTGGATTGTTGTGTTTGACCTTCGACATCGGATCGCGCAATAATCGTTTGGCATTCATGCAGACTACCTGTACTAGACCCATATTGTCTGCTACTTCTCTGAGAATTTCTTTGTGGGCTTGCACATAGGAAATCATTTCGTCAGAGCAATAAATTCCTATATATTGCAACCGTCTAGCAGGTCGTCCCCAAAAACAGGTGATGACTTTCACATAACACCCATCTAGTAATTCCCCAACTTTTGGGTAGTAGTGGTTGAGGACTCTTGTGAATTCTTTGGCTAAGATATCTTCAGCAATCATTGGAACTGATATTTCTGTAGCGTCCATCACGCTATTTAATATAACATAATTTTATCAATTAAAGATGACAAAATGCCTGACTAGGCTTAAATAAAATATTAAATATTACATAAAAAAAGAGGTGTACCTTATTTGGTATCACCTCCGATTTGCGTAAAGCATCTTTATATTAAAAATTCGTAATTCGTAATTCGTAATTCGTAATTATTAATGACGCTCTCTACGAGACGCTGCATGTAGCTTGCTTCCTCTTAGAGGTACGCAAACGTCATTACGAATTATTGTTGAATTCTAAATTTTGAATTTTAATTATTATTATCGAGCATTGCGTTCACAAACTAAGACTTCTGCGATAATATCTGGTACATTTACAAAATCTGTAAATCCTTCAGAACCACGGATTGGTGATATAAATGTATAGTTTGGATCGCACACTCCATTGTCATATACTTGAATAAACCATCTATCGGGAAATCCTTCTACACCTAATTCCACAGTGTACCAACTCTCGCCAATCAGACGAGAGTTAAAGATTGTGAACCACTCCCGATTCTCTTCTGAAATATTCCAATCTGCCATGAGCAGTTCTAAAGCGATTTGTCCCGCATCCGTTGAAGTCAACAGCATTTTTACTCCTTATTTGCAACTTCAGGATTTTCAACTTCGGTATTGGGAACTTCTGGGTATAAACCCAATTCTTTAGCTAGCTCACGTGCCACAAAAAATAAAAATTTGGCACCATCTTGATTGCCTTCGTGGGCAAACATCGTTGCTACTTGTAACATTGTTTCTACGAAACCAGAGTCAATTAATTCTGGTCTAGATTCTAAAATTTCTGGTTCTTGACCATTAGGACATTTGAGCAATTCATCAATCAGATTAAAATACAGTTGCTGGCGTTGTTCTGACATGGTATTTTGGTTGATTTTAGTGAGTAAATTGGGAATTGGTCACTGTTCTATACTTTGCTGCCACAGTCTTTCCAACATTTCAACTTGTTCTTTTAAAACAGCTGCACGATGCACAAGATATCTGTCGTAAAAGAGAATTCCTAACCCAACACAAATAGGGGTTAACAAGAAGAACCATTGCAAGATAGTGGCAAATTTATATTGTTCAGCAACAGTCAGCATTTGATGAATCACATTACGGTCAGAGGATTGGATGCTAGTCTGAGGGGAATGTGTAACCTCTGTCTGGGGAGCCAAGTCGGGAGCATTTTTAGTAGTCTTGTTAACTTCGTCAGCTAAATTCTGGGATTTTACTAAATCCAGATGTCGCTCCCAAACTATGCCAAATACTACTAGTTCTGGAGAAAGCACTGCTAAAATAACTACGCAAACTGTAAGAACATTTAAAAGTTTGGCTTTCATCTTGGCTCTCACTTGCTAGGTAGTATGCACCCAGTAAGAAAATATCTTTTGCTGTTTGTCTGAAACAGTTTTGATATTAAAATATGTGTAAACGGTAATTTTCACAATCATTTAGTTGTCAGTTATTTTTATAATTACCACTGACTACTGACCACTGAAAAGTTACCAACATTTTCGCAAAACGTAGGATTATTCAATCAGAAAGAACGCACTTAGATTCTGGAATGTGGTTTCATCTTACTCTCAAAAGGGAGATTAAGAAGTCCCCCCTAGTTCACTCAGCTTTCGCTCAGGAATGTTGGGGGGTAGAGGGGAATCTCTGCGTAAATCCTATATGATTTATATCAGTCGCTCTCCACAAAACAGTTTACCCCAGCCCTGTTAAGATTATTAAATTCATTAGAATAGTACTCAACGGCTGTAATCGCCACCTGATAAGTCTTACAAAAATTTATTGGGGTATGGGTGCTAGTGTTTTTGAGACGGGGTGCTAGTGTTTTTGAAGTGGGGTTCTGGTATTTTTGTACTCAACCTAAAAGCAATGTAGGCAATGCTTTAGAACTGTTTTTGATGCAAGTTTTAGTAGATAGAATCTGTACTCAAAAGTAAATAGCAATGTCTCTTGACTAAGATAAACTAATAAATTCAGAAAATCCATTAAATGTTTTGAAAGTAAATTATATTTCCATCACAAATAGAAAATGATGATGAAAATTATTCATATATACAGAATTATAGAAATTGATCTTAGCCTAAGAGACAATAGTCAGCAATTCCAAATGGTAAAATAAAAGGATGGCAAGCTAGACATCTGCTGAAGTAAGAATCAATGAGAGCCTCTGATAAAAGTTCTTCCTAAACTTTCATATTTTGTGGTTTAGTTAAAATACATAGTATATGCACTCATTGAGACTCAACTGCAAATTAAATACACAAAAGCTTATTGTTATAAGTAAATATTCTGTACTAAGATTTAGGATTTTAGGAGTTAAATAAATGCGGATTGCTCAAGATATAACAGAACTGATCGGGCGAACTCCTTTAGTTCAACTGAACAAGATTCCTCAAGCTGAGGGAGTAGTAGCAAGGATAGTTGTCAAATTAGAAGGGATGAACCCAGCAGCTTCGGTAAAAGACCGCATTGGGTTAAGTATGGTACTCTCAGCAGAAGCGGCTGGCTCAATTTCCCCCGGAAAGACTATTTTAGTTGAGCCTACTTCAGGTAATACAGGAATTGCTCTAGCGATGGTAGCAGCAGCACGTGGCTACCGTTTAATTTTGACAATGCCAGAGACGATGAGCCAAGAACGACGCGCTATGCTGAGAGCTTATGGTGCAGCTTTAGAGTTAACACCAGGCGCGGAAGGGATGCGGGGAGCAATTCGCAAAGCTGAAGAAATTGTGGCTAATACTCCCAATGCTTTTATGCTGCAACAGTTCCGCAACCCTGCTAATCCTAAAGTTCACCAGGAAACCACCGCCGAAGAAATTTGGACAGATACAGACGGGGAAGTGGATATCGTCATTGCTGGGGTAGGTACTGGTGGGACGATTACTGGGATTGCAGAAGTACTTAAACAGCGCAAAGCGACTTTTAAGGCGATCGCAGTTGAACCCAGCAACAGCCCAGTTCTCTCCGGTGGTGAAGCCGGGCCACACAAAATTCAAGGTATTGGTGCGGGATTTATCCCAGACGTTCTGCGGCTGGAATTGGTTGATGAAGTAATTAGAGTCAGCGATGAACAAGCGATCGCTTACGGGCGACGTTTGGCAAAAGAAGAAGGCTTATTATCTGGGATATCCTCTGGTGCAGCTTTGTGTGCTGCTATTCAAGTAGGTAAACGCCCAGAAAATGCTGGACGTTTAATCGTGATGATTCAGCCTTCCTTCGGTGAACGTTACCTCAGCACCCCCATGTTTCAAGATTTGTCTTTAGAAACTGCTGGCGTGCGTTAAGGATAGAGACGTAGCAGTGCTACGTCTCTACATTCTTTTTCGGAGATGTCTAATGCTTACAGCCACCTTCCTTGTGCTGTTTATGACCATGATCGTGGCCGTGGGAACAGTTTTGCAAATCTTGCTTCAAAAGCTTGTCGCTGATTTCTTGCAAGGATTCATCCACAGCTTGTAAGCCAATCCAAGTATCAATTTTTTGGACATCAAATCCTACCTCACGGCGATCGCCTACTTCTAACAAAGGACGGCGAATTAACAGTGGTTCTTTTAGCATCAGCGCCAAAGCGGTTTGTTCATCTACTTTTTCAGGAACCACCTCACCAGATTTTATCTTGGGGGCGGAAGTATTAAACCATTCGGCTACGGGGCGATCGCCAAAAAATGAACGCAACCGTTCAACTGTCCAAGGTTCTGTTAGCAGATTCTGTGGTATCACTTCATGACCGGCAGCTGTTAGCAAAACTTTTTGCTTAGTACCACCTTTACAGCCTGGTTTGCTATAGAAAATTACTTTTGCCATTCAACTATCTCCTAATTACTCTTTAGCGCTAAAGCGCCAACTACGAACCGATGAAATTAAAAATTCCTCGCTTTATGGCTAACTGAGTCAAACTCAAACCTCTCATTTGGATCAGTTTCGCCATAAATATTAAAAGTCACAGTTGGTTCATCACCCACTGCTTCTACACTGTGAATTGCATCGGGAGTAAAGCTAATAATGTCTCCTGGGAAGAGAGTTAACTCTCCCGTTGCTGCAATTTTGTCCTGAGATTCTGGGCTATTGGTGCGTTGCCAAAAAGTATTTTTTTCCTGCCCTTTTAGCACCGCCACGATTCCCCACGTTCCATGATTATGAATGTTTGATCGGGTTCCTGGTGCAAATATTACTGTTTGCACAGTCAACGGAAAACCCAATTCATCATATAGGAGTAAAACAGAGCTTCCCGTTTTGGGTGAAGGCTCTAAATGTTGACTTTGCACCCAGTAAGAATTTACGATCAAGCACCTTACAAGCATCCGAATTTCTGGTAGACAATTGGTTTCATTGTCACTGCCATTGAGAACATCTTCCACCTCAGTTAAAAACCGATAAAGGCGGTAATTTTCTCTCAATAAATCCCAGGATCTTACAGATTTACAGACTTGATGCTGACCGTCCCCTGTTAGCAGCCAATCGCTACCTTTCATAACTTTTAAATTGATAGCGGAGAAGATTGGATCACAATGATCGGTGAGACATTAGGAACATTACCTACAGGAGCTTTAGTAGGTATGTTAATAACAGGGAAGATAGAGTTACTATCAGTAGCTGCTCCTAATAGAGAATAGGATTTAGTAGATAACCAATTGTTCATCATTTTCACCTTGACTTTTCATTGCTGACTAATTAATCGTCTTCTTCTGCTGGACGTGTCAAAATATCCAGCAGAATCCCAGAACCAAAATCATTCTTGTCGTCTATCTGTTTGACTCTGGTGCTGATTTCTTTTGCTTGCTCAATTTCTCCTAACTTTGCTAGTACTAATCCAGAAGCAGCATAAGCATTTAAGTACAATCGAATTTGTGGGTCTTCTTTGCGATTGACTAATATGGGCTGAAGTTGCTCCCATTCATCAGGGAATTTTTCTAGTTCTTTAATTTTATCTAATAATTTGATTGTTGTTTGTAGTGCAAGAGAATAATTATTTTTATAATAGAAAAATCTATATGCTGCTACTAAGACATCTGTATTTTCACCAGTCTGTGCTAAAGCTTGTTGAATATATTTTTCGGATTCTGATGTATTTTCCCAGTTTTGTGCAGCGAGAATTAATAAATGTTTGATGTCCTCTGGAACCTCAAACCAGGAGAATTTGTTTGGATCGACTTGCATAATTAACTCCTGAATGGAGATAAGGAGGATCAGGGATATGAGGCAATACGGTTCGGTTAAGGCAAGAGACGCAATAAATCGCCATATTGATTATTGTAGAGACGGCGATTTATCGCGTCTTTGCTTTGCCCAATACCCAATTTAAAACAAAGTCAGAACGTACACCAAGGTGAAGAGAACAATCCAAATAATGTCCACGAAGTGCCAGTAAATCTCTGCCATTTCGATGAAAGTATGATTGGTTGCAGAATATTCACCGGGAAGACGCGATCGCCACAATACACGTAAGATCAATAACAGTCCCACAAAAACGTGCAAACCGTGGAACCCAGTCATGATATAAAAGCAGTTGGCGAAGACGTTGGTAGTCAGTCCGTATCCTAATGTTGAGTACTCATAAACTTGACCACCTAAGAAAATTGCCCCCATGAGTGCAGTAATTGCGTACCACAGTTGCATTCCCTTGACGTTATTCTTTTTAATCGCCGTATCACCGAAGTGAATGACGAAACTACTAGACACCAGAATAATGGTGTTAATCGTTGGTACAAGTAGTTCTACCTCACTCCCTTCTGGAGGCCAAACTGCTGTAGTACCCCGAAAAAATAGATAAGTGGCAAAAAATCCTCCAAACATCAGGGATTCAGAAGCGAGGAATGTCAACAGTCCCCAAACTCTTAAATCTGGATGTTCTTCGTGTCCTGCACTGTGATCTTCGCTTGTCGTTGTAGCTATAGTCATAGATTTTTCGACAATATTATTCGCTGCGTCTGTTGTGGAGAATGAATGAAGTCTTTTTTAAACGCAAAGGAACGCAAAGTAAACGCTAAGGTACGCAGAGTTTTACCTCTGTTCGTAGCGAATGGACTCAAACAAACTTTGCGTACCTCTGCGCTAAACTTTGTGCCCCTTTGCGTTTAAATCCTCAATTGGCTACGAATTTACGAGACTATCTAAGCACTAGCTTCCGGCGTTGCAGATGGCTGTACTTCATTACTATGACCATGACCGTAGTCATAAGGGCCATGAGTCACAACCGGCAACACTTCCCAGTTTTCAATTGCAGGTGGTGAGCTAGTTGTCCATTCTAAAGTCAAAGCTTGCCAAGGATTATCACCAGCCAAGGGCCCTTTCAGCCAACTGTAAATCATGTTAATGGCGAAAGGAATTACCGATATCCCCAAAATAATTGAACCAAAGGTACAAATTTGATTGAGGTCGATAAATTGCGGGTCATACATTGCCACCCGTCTAGGCATTCCTTTCAAACCCAATTCGTGCATGGGTAAAAATGTAAGATTTGTGCCGATGAAGGTGAGGGCGAAATGAATCCGTCCCAAGCTTTCATTCAACATTCGTCCGGTCATTTTGGGGAACCAGTGATAAATACCGGCGTAAATGCCAAACACGGAACCGCCAAACAGAACGTAGTGGAAATGTCCGACAACATAATATGTGTCATGGACGTGAACATCAAAAGGCGCTGTTCCCATCGTCACACCACTTAAGCCGCCCATGACAAACATAGACAACAAACCAATGGCGAAAAGCATCGCACCGGTGAAGCGGATTTTACCACCCCACAGGGTAGCAACCCAGGCAAAAATCTTCACGCCAGTGGGAACTGCAACTATGAGAGTGGAGATGGTGAAGAACATCCGCATCCAACCGGGTGTGCCACTGGTAAACATGTGGTGTACCCAGACGAACAAACCCACAACGCAGATGGCTACGCTAGAATAAGCGATCGCTTTATAACCAAAAATCGGCTTGCGGGAGTGAACTGGAATTACCTCCGACATGATGCCGAAGATGGGCAGAATCATTAAATATACTGCCGGGTGAGAATAAAACCAGAATAAGTGTTGATAAATTACAACGTTACCGCCTGCATCTGGTTTAAAGAAGGAGGTGCCAAAGTTGAGGTCAAATAACAGCAGAATTAAACCGGCTGCTAATACAGGTGTGGAAAGCAGCGCCAGCAGTGAAGTTGCCAAGATTGCCCAGCAAAACAAGGGTACTTGATCCCATTTCATGCTAGGAACCTTCATCATCAAAATGGTGATCACAAAGTTTAGCGAACCCAAAATTGAAGAAGTTCCCACTAGGACAATCGCTAATATCCACATAGTTTGAGCGATTGGCGCTGTCACCAAACTCAAGGGTGGGTAAGCTGTCCAACCCGATTGCGAACCGCCAAAAAAGAAACTACCTAATATGAGCGCACCGGCTGGTGGGTTTAACCAAAATGCGATCGCATTCAGCTTCGGGAAAGCCATATCCCTAGCACCGACCATCAACGGCACTAAATAGTTACCAAATCCCCCAATGGCGCTAGGAACAATCCACAGGAAGATCATAATCGTCCCGTGATTGGTCATGAAAGCGTTATACAGATTAGGGTCGAGTACGTCTGCTTCTGGTGTTGCTAATTCCACCCGCAGAGCGATCGCCATCAGTCCGCCGATGAGATAGAAAACAAACGCCGTCACCAGGTATTGAATACCAATAACCTTGTGGTCAACATTAAATGTAAAATAGTCTTGCCATTTCCACGCCTTCGGATGGGAAGCGTGGCCAGCCACCATTTCCGGTTTTTTTCCTTCTGGTGGAGTATTCCGTGGAAATTCTACCTGCGTCATATTTATTTACCACTATGCAAAGTCCAGGGTCAAATGTCCAAAGTAATTAAATGTGACTCTTGACCAGCAATTTTAGATTTTGGATTTTGGATTTTGGATTTTGGATTAAAAGAATTTTTTGGTTTATGCCCCGTCCCTTGTGGTAACAGAGCCTGTAAAAGTGCGGGCGGAACCAATCTAAAATCGCAAATCTAAAATCCAAAATCGTTTGACTAATGACTAATGAGCAATGACTCTAGAGTTGCTGCACTGATTCCCATATCATGGGTGTGAGGCGCGAGAAACTCTGATGTTGATAAGTCGGCTGGATTAACCCTTTGGGTTCGCGAGTTCCCCATCGCCGGAAACCGCCAAGACGGGGACTCGCTTACTGCAACGACTTGATTGAGGTTTTGCTGTTGAGCAATCTGATTTTCTGTCCGCCAGCTATCATACTCTTCCGGTGTGTGGACAATTACCTGTGTCCGCATTGAACCGTGATAACCACCGCACAATTCAGCACAAACTACCGGATATGTACCTGGCTTAGTGGCAACAAATCGTAGTTCGGTAGGGATACCGGGAAGTGCATCTTGCTTCAAACGGAAGTTTGGAACCCAAAATGAGTGAATTACATCTTGTGCTGAAAGGTTGAGTTGGACATCAGCACCTACGGGTATGTGCAATTCCCCAGAAGTAATGCCACTATCAGGGTAATTAAATAACCAGGCGTACTGTATGCCTTTGACATCAACAACTAAGTCAGCTGGTTTGTTTAAAGTTTGAGGAGACGCGCCAATACCGATTGTCGGGGCAATTGTTGGGGCAGTTGTTGCTTCGGAAGAATCGCTTAATGTAGCTGCCAAAGCACTCCCCGGCATACTAGCAACATGGGCTGCTGAATGAGGATGACCCGCAGGCTCAAAACCGCCCATCTGGTTAAAAACATCTACACTGTAGATGCCCAAACCAAGGACAATCACTGTTGGAATTGCTGTCCAAAAGATTTCTAAGGGAACGTTACCTTCTATTGGTAAACCATCGGTATCATCACCGCGACGGCGACGAAACTTCACCAAAAAAATCAGAATAGTTCCTTCTACCACCAAGAAGAATGCGATCGCAATGGTAAACATGACGTTGAAAAAACCGTCTACCAAAGGCGCTTGTAGCGATGCCTGCATCGGCATGAGACTGTGATTTTGACCGATCCAAATGCTGATTGCTGTAACTACTATCCCAGCAACCAGAGTCCATAGTGAAACAGGAACTTGTTGCATACATGCTACCTGCTTTGTAAACAGTCTTTAAAGGTGTGATTTTCCGAGAATTGGGCATTGAGAACTGGGCAATTCAATTTTAGATTTTAGATTGACGATAGCGCAGCGGATCGTAAAGAGCCTTTTTTGGATTAAATTTCAATCTAAAATCCAAAATCTAAAATCTAAAATTCTTACTCCCCATTTCCTTTTCACATATTAACTTTCTAACGTGCAGCCATAAAAAAAGGGGGAAACTTCCAGATTTTTTCCATATCTTTCCCCCAAAAAAATACAAATTATATTTCAACTCCTACGAAAAAGTTAGCCCCCTGCTTTCAAAAAAGCTCGTTGTTCCAAGAGGGCACTGTTAGACCTAATATTGATTAGGCTATATTAGCAGCAAGTTTAAATTTGTTAATAGCTGACATTTTGCGATTTACAGATTTGTTTACTGTGAACTATTTATTAGTTGCAGTAAATACTTAGTATTCCCCTCAAGTTACCTTGCCTAGCGCATTTGTGCTTTTTACAAACAGTGCCTCCTTGAATTAAGAGTAAGTCGGCGGAAATAAATTCACCTATATTACGAAACGTAAATAGGTTTTAAACTTTTACCAATGACTAATGACGAATGACCAATGACTAATGACAAAGGACAGCCTCCACTAGTTAGCTTTAATTGCACCGACCTACTTAACAACAATTTGGACTAACTCTAAAAACTCTAATTATTTACTGAAACATGGGTGTAGCAATTTTTCGGACAAATCCGTGAACACGCTTCACAACCAATACAGTTTTCTGGAGAAGTAACTGCCATTACTTTGCGTTCAATTTCTTCATCGTCTTCGTCTTCTACAAATTCGCCTTCTTCATTGAGTGCCTTCAAACCTAGCACATTGTACCCGCATACTTTAACGCATCTGCCACAGCCGATACATTTATCCTTGTCAATTTCCTGAGCAAATTTTGGTGTCCAAGCCTTACCGCCAAATGTCAAACCTGTTAGTTGTGCCATGAATAAATCCTCGGCAATTTTGCCTATCAATCTGTTTGTGCATTAATCATCATATTATCCTAATCTTTTATTCTTTTATATTCAAAAGTTACTTTTAGCTCATTAAAATTCGATGACTCTGAACACAATTACAAATTGCTTTTTATTTCAAATAATAGATGCAAATTATTGCCAATAATAATTATGAATGCTTAAGTTGCCCTCGTTCTTATGCGGAGCATCTGAACGCATTGATTGAGTCAAATACTCAATATCTGGCTAGAGACAGCAGCCCCTAGCCCTTCCCATGCAGAAGAAATTGAGGAATTTAAACCTACACCTGTGGGTAAAGCCTCGCGTAGATATAGTTTTTTTTATTATTTCCAGCAAATGCAAATATATCGATAAAAGTGATGATATTATTTTTCAAATACTTTTAGCTTTAGACAAATAAATCTAGATAAAAAGTATACAGGTATACAAAATAAAATGTTCGTTAATTACATTTTGATATATGCAATGTGTATTTTACAAAGCAACAATTTGCAATTTGATTTGATTCAAAGATTTATATAAATGATGACAAAATAAATACTGTTTTTCCGTTTAAATCAATATAATGAATTTATGAAGGAAACATAATCAATTTATAAAGCAACTGTGATTTTTATGGCAGAATCCGATCGTGCCTTAAATATTAAAATTATTAATAAATCAGACTAAATCCAATAACATCAGGCTTAAATATGTTCTCAAAACACTTTATGGTTAAAGCTAAAATGTTCATTCAATACCTAATTAAATGAACATTAAGATATCTTTCTAAGCTCGGTACGAACAAATTAATCATTTTTTTCATGAAATGTATAGTTAATAAATAAGTTTTGTCCATCTCGGTTTAAAAGCCTTAAATAGCTTCCGATTGGATGCAAAGTCAAAATATGGATGTGGGGAGTGAATATGGTGAGAATAATTTTTCTCGCCAGAAAGATTATGTGGTAGCGAGTCATGAATAGACAGGACTCATCCAGGGGAGACCTGAGACAGACATCTCAACGATTAGAGTGGGAAAAGAGCCAAATGCCTTATACAATTCCTAACAACAGTTGCGTTGGATGTGACAACTGCCGCCCCCAATGTCCTACGGGTGCAATCAAAATAGAGGACAATGAATATTGGGTTGATCCTGGTCTTTGTAATAATTGTGAGGGCTATTATTCAGAACCGCAATGTGTGATAGCTTGTCCAACTAATTCTCCTATTCCTTGGCAGGCGAAAAAGGGGAGATGCAAAGTTGAACCGAGAGACTCTACCAGTTTAGACTTGTTTTCTAACGGCAAGAATAATCCATTTGCTTCTGCGATCGCAATTTGGGAAGCGTGTAATGTATTGGCACAGCGCACATCCCTACATTGGGAAACCGATGAAGACGGGTATCTATGTTATGGCCGACAAGTCAATCAAGGCCGAGGTGCGATCGCTTTTCACATCCAAGATCCATTCCAAGTTAATGACAAAGCCACAGATATAGCAGCAATTGAAGGACTTGACATCAGAGCCGCTTGCATACATCTGATTTTTGCAGGTTATGCCACAGCCTTAGAGCAACCTTGGGAGCAAGAATTTGTCATTGATGAGCGACAAATTGAGAAATATTTGGGGATGGAGAAACGCAAAGACTTGAGCAAAGCTGCCAAGCTAGCTTTAATGAAAAATCTTGTCCAGCAAGCTTGCTCCCTGATTATCTCCATTGACTGGCCGCAACAAGGTCGAATTAACGGATTCTCTGTTACAAACAGCCGCTTGTGGCACTTAATAGATATTCAGCACCACTTTCAAGAAGACAATCTGGGATGCAAATATCTGATTGGGCTAACTTTTAAAGTCAAAGCAGGCTTATGGGCACAATATTTCTTAAATAAACAAGCATGTAAAGAACGAACCGCATTCTATCAATACGGTAGTCTCCCCAAAACGCTGCTAACCACAGTCATGAGCATTTGGCAGCAACATGAAGGCGCAGTCCGATTAATGCTGTGGTTGCTGTTTAAAACCAAAATGGGCAAAGAACAACGCATCACCATTCCTACCTTGCTGCGGATTGCTTACGGTGAAGAAAAAGTCGCCCTTGCATCCAGACAACGGGAAGAACGCAAACGTCTATTGCGAACCTTTGAAAGCGATTTAGAAATTCTCAATCACTATGGAATGAAACCACTTTTCGATCCAGTTACTTACCCACCAGAAATTCAACCTTTGTGGGCAAAATTAATCGATCTTCCCGAAGACCCAGATGAAGCATTAGAATTTTGGACTAATGACGGTGGTTCTGAAACTCGCCTCACAGACACAGGCCCCCGTGGTAAGTGGAATCTGCTAATGAATGCGCGGATTTTAGCTTTTGAACTCCCACCAGAATGGGAACAGCAAATATCAGAATCAGAAAAAAAGAAAACAAGAACTGCAAAAGCCAAAAGGAAGCCCAAAGCTACAAACGATTTACTGGGTGAACAGATTTTGCAGGCGCGAAAAAATTTGAATCTTTCCCAAAGAGAATTGGCAAAACTCACAGGTAAAAGCCAAAGCTGGATTCGAGATATCGAGAATGGTCGTTTAAAAGCCAAATTAGAAGACCAAGTTCTGTTAAGGAAAGTGCTAAATATGGGTCAATCTTGATTTAGAATTGAAACGCAGAGGAGCGCAAAGGAACGCAGAGTTTTGCTAAATTTAGTTCGCTACGAATTAATTAAATATTGTATTTAGTATAACGCTGCACAAATTCGTAATAAAATCTCCGCGTCTCTCTGCGCTTACCTTTGCGTGCCTTTGCGTTTAAAAACTCTCTACTTCTATGTACTATAGCTGATTACCTTATTAGAGGTAATCCAAAGACTACCGACAGCATATTTAGTAACTACCATCTCTCGTGTAGCATTGCATGAACTCTTCAATTGTTGAGTCTTGGTTTCATCTTTTACAAGTTTAGCTTGGTAAGTGGAGAGAGAACCAGAAGGTTGTTCAAAACTTAGCTCACCCAGAATAGTATTGTTGTCTAAACTTTGCTCCAAAATTTTGCCTGCAACTTTGTAGTTAAACCAATCCCATCCGTTACAAAGGATTAGTTCTCTTTCCAAAACCTGAAGTGGAGCAGGCAGAATTCCCCAGCCTCGATAGACTTGATGTAAGCATTGAATATCACCAGTCCGAGTCAAAATTGATCTAAATGAATCTTGATCGAGACGACCATAGTATCTTCCTTCTGGCAAATCTATGACTGTTGGTGCAAACCGATGTCCACCAAAGTGCGATGATTTCCAAATTCGCACATTATCCAAGCACAAATCAGCATTACTCGCTGTAACGTGGAAGTAAAAAGGAGCGCCATATCTAGCACAGCACTTATCATGGCTACCGTGGGTACAAATTAAAATATCTCTAGTTGTACTAGTTTCTACCTCAGAATTAGAACTGATACCCCATATCCATTTTTGGACAACTGCTGCTACTTGCTCAATATTTCCTAGCTTAAACTCTTGCTTGTGGTATCCATTACTTAGCCCGTCTTCTTTTTGATAAATTAAAAGCGTAGTGTGATTTACTTTATGAGAGACATCATTAGCAATTAAAAGAAATCTAATCGGTAGTTTAGCACGCTTCACTTCCTCTACCAAAATCCTTAAATTCTGAGGTACCCATTTAGAATTAAGGGCTTCTGATGTCCAAGGTAAAGGACACTCAACTAAAATATAAGTTTGATAATTGGTGGCGCTACCAATAACATCTTCTCCTACTTGCCGTGAATCATCAGAACAAAAAAAAGTATTCATCTCGCTGTACTCATTAGCGTATTTTATGGACGAAAGGTATTACAAAATACATTTGTGTTCTTCACTACAATATCCTTGGCTAAAGGAGATAAAAAAGAACAATATTCATTTCCCTATTAAAACTAGGTAGCCACTTTATAACATCATTATTGATCGAGGTCTTTCCGGTTAATAAATTCTCCACAATAAAGATAAACAGTGTCAAGATAGATTTTTCCGTATGAGCGACGTTAATTTTGTATCTAGTTTTATTGTTATTTGGTATTTTATAAATTTTCACTTGCTGAAACTCGGTTTTTTTGAACTTGCTTTCTTTCGTAAAATCAAATAAATTCAATCTTGTACATAGACGCAAACCTACTTTGAGAGTTACCAAGGATTAACTTGCTGACAATATCAATGTAGCTGATACTACAATCAAAAACATTGCTGACAATAAGATACTTATTTAAAGTTTTGCTGAAGTTATTTATATAGCTAGTTACAAATCCTGTTTTTACATATAGAAATATAGTTTTTTGTTTTTCTTTTGAAGAATATATTTCTAAAGAGCGATGCGGAATCAGCCAATACGAGTTTAAAAACCTTTCTCCCCTATCTGCTTTTAATATATCTATAAGTCTATACATATTGCGAATAATTCTCAATTAAATTGGAAAAATAAAAACTACCAAATTAGGGGTAAATGCTTTAGTGCCCCGTACTTCATGCGCGATAAGTTAATGTTGAAAACTAGTGACCAATTATTAACAGCGTCACTGACATCAACATTAACAGACTTGTTATTTACCTTCTTACCTAATCTAACTTCCTGAAGCTCATGTCAGGGTTTGATGATAGGCATCTGACTTGACTGTAACTGAACTCAATAATAAATGCAAGTATTTGAGAATCTTTATAATTTCGATTAAGGTAAATTGGCATTTTATAGTACAAATACCTCACTTTAACAAGTATTCATTTTTTCAATACAATAGATAAAGTTTTGCAATTGTGACAAATTGTTGCCAGTAGGGTAATCCAAATATCTGTGTCTATGGCGATCGCATATTTCTACTTCCATGCGGAATTGAATCATTTTTTACTACGGCATCATCAGCAGGTGAAAATCTCTCATTTTTTTGAGGAGAAAGCCTCAATTAAGGACATGATTGAGTCGTTAGGTGTACCTCATCCCGAAGTTGATTTTATAAATGTCAATGGTGAATATGTAAATTTTTCTTACATAGTTGCGGATGGAGAGACTATTAATGTTTATCCAATTTCAGCTAGGAGTGTCATTATACCAAGCATTTCTGTTTTGCCAAAACCGCTCAGTATTATCCGCTTTGTTTTAGATATTCATTTGGGGAAGCTGGCAGCATCGTTACGACTTTTAGGTTTTGATACTTTATACCGCAATGACTACGAGGATGAGAAATTAGCCCAAATATCCTCCAGCCAAGGGCGAATTATCTTGACTCGTGATAAGGGTCTATTGATGCGTAGTTTGGTAACGTATGGGTATTACGTGAGAAACACTAACCCACAAGAACAAATTATAGAAGTACTACAACGCTTCGACTTATTTAAATTAATTGCACCATTTAAACGGTGTTTGCGTTGCAATGGATTATTAGAATGTGTAGATAAGGAATCCATTATTGACCAAGTGCCAGAAAATGTGCGCTCGCAGATCGATCAATTCCAGCGTTGTCAAGAGTGCGATCGCATTTATTGGAAAGGTTCACATTATGAACGATTGCAACAGTTTATTGACAAAGTGCTGGACTCACAAAAAGGTGAGTGAATGACATTAATTTTAGCTCTCGATTTTGGCGGAACTAAGCTAGCAGCAGCATTGGTAAATATCGGTTCTAGAAAGTGGTTGCGTTATGAACGTCGTCTCTCGCCAGCAAATGCAAATGCTAGCACTGATTTGGAAATTATGCGATCGCTAATTTACTCGCTGCTGCAAGACGCAAAACCTGCTGCGATCGGTGTCAGCTTTGGCGGCCCGGTTGATGCTTCCACGGGGACGGTGCGACTATCTCATCATGTGGCTGGATGGGAAAATATTCCTCTCAAAGGGTTGTTGGAGGAGGAGTTTGGCGTGAGTGTTGGTGTAGATAATGATGCTAATGTTGCTGCTTTGGGTGAACACCGTTTTGGTGCGGGACAGGGATACGATAGCCTGTTTTATATTACTGTCAGCACTGGCGTGGGTGGTGGTTGGATACTGAATGGACAGCCTTGGCGAGGTGCTGGTGGGATGGCTGGCGAAATTGGACATATCGTTGTCGATCCTGCGGGGCCAGTTTGTTTGTGTGGGAAGCGGGGATGTGTGGAACGTTTGGCTTCGGGGCCTTATATGGCGCAAAATGTTAGGGAAATTTTGGAAAACGAACCGCCAAGTCGCCAAGTACGCCAAGGAGGAGAGGTGTTGAGGGGTTTGGTGGGGGGTGATTTAACATTGCTGACGGGGCAGTTGGTAAGTGAAGCGGCGGCGGCTGGGGATGATTTGGCGAAGGAAGTTTTGCACAAGGCTGCTTGGGCGCTGGGTGTGGGTATTGGTAATGTGGCGAATTTGATGAATCCGCAGCGCTTTGTGTTGGGAGGTGGGGTGACGAAGGCGGGTGAGGATTTTTGGCGGGTGGTGCGTCAAGTGGCGCGGGAGACGGCTTTACCGGAGGTTGATTTTGAAATTGTGCCGGCGGTGCTGGGTGATGATGCGCCTTTGTGGGGCGGGGTGGCGATCGCTTTGACACAAATCTTGAATTTGTAAATGAGTGACGGGTGGAGTGTACAAAAGTCTTGTGGTTTTTACATTCTGTCACATTATATAGGTTTATTTGTACCGACTTACTTAATATTATTTTTGAATACCCTGACGAAATTCTCTAACTGCTTCCAAGGGAGAAGATAACAAAAGACAACGATTGAGCAGGGATAAATCTAATTCTGGAAATAACTCACTGTGAACAACTTTCTCATATTCTTGTTCTCGTAAGCAGTAAACTTCAATTGTGCCATCTTCCCAAAACCAAACTTCTGGGACTCCCATTAATTTGTACTTCTGTAACTTTATGGGACTACCGCTAGTAATCACTACTTCAATACATAGGTCTGATACAGGTTTGTCGGTTCCAAAGCAATAAGATAAATCTGCTTGATATTCTAGTATATTGGGAATAATTTGGCTAAAACTCCCACTGGGGAAAAATTCAATGCCCTGTTCAACGAAATATTGCCCCAGGAGCAAACCAATTAAACACTTAATCACCTCGTGAGGCTTACCAATAGTCACAATTTCTAAAATTCCCTCACAATAAAACAACCGCACCCCTGGTACATTTTCAAAGCTAGCTTGAATCGCTTTAAACTGTTCCCAACTTAACCCATGTCGAAAGAAGCGTTGTTCTTCTGGTAAGTTAACAGCATTTTCTAACGTTTGAGTCATAATATTTTTTACTCTCTCAGTTAGTAGTCACAAAATTTATCTAATTTCCATTTTAAGTCAAAACCAAATTATCTCGATGAATCACGGTTTCTGCACCGGCATATCCTAAAATTGTGGAAATTTCCCGCGAATGACAACCACGAATTTTTTGCAGTTCATTGCTGTTGTAATTTACAAGTCCTCTGGCAATTTCGTTACCGTTGCTGTCACACAATTGCACGGCATCCTGGGTGTCAAACTCTCCTTCTACTAGCTTAATTCCAGCAGCTAATAACGATTTTCCCCCTAGAGAAATTGCCGCGATCGCACCTTCATCTAAATACAATTTACCCGCAGGTACAAGTCCGTAAGCTATCCAACGTTTACGCGCCGAAGTTGGTTCGGGTTGCGGTTCAAAATGCGTCCCAATAAGTTCACCTTGGATAATTTTTTCGATATTCCGGGGAAATCGCCCTTGGGTAATTACGGTACGTACTCCGGCAGCGATCGCAATCCTCGCAGCCGAAATTTTTGTCAGCATACCGCCAGTCCCCCACTTAGAACCTTGGGAACTTGTTTGTATTTGTAATTCTGTTAATTCTTTAATACTACTAACTAGAGCGATCGGTCGCGCATCTGGCACTGAACGGGGATCGGCTGAGTAGAGGCGATCGACATCGGTAAGCAAAAATAACCAATCTGCTTCTACTAAGCTAGCAACCAATGCCGAAAGAGTATCATTATCACCAAATTTTAGTTCGTCTATTGCTACGGTATCATTTTCATTGACTATGGGGATCACTCCCAGTCCCAGTAATTCCTGGAAGGTGTTGTAGGCGTTGAGATAGCGGCTGCGCTGCACCAAGTCACTGCGAGTCAATAATACTTGAGCGATCGCCTGTTGCAGCGTAGTAAACAAATCATCATATATCCGAATTAACCTACCTTGCCCAACTGCTGCTACAGCTTGTTTAAGTGCGATCGCTTTCGGACGTTCAGTTAAACCCAACCGCGCACAACCTACACCCACAGCACCAGAGGAAACTAAAATTACCCGGTGTCCCTGGCTTCTCAAATTACAAAGTGTTTCCGCTAAGGTAGCGATGGTAGAAAGTGCTAATTGTCCCGTTTCTGGTTGAGTTAGGCTAGAAGTGCCGATTTTGACAACAATTGTTAGTGACATCTTTACAATTTTAGATTTTAGATACTTCGACTTCGCTCAGTACAAGTTTTAGATTTTAGATTAGACATGACATCTTGCATAAGTTTTTTTAGTCACTGCTTAAAGTCACACGCTACGCGAACAAAGTAAAGGCTATGGCGAAAGCCTTTTAATCTTTAAATCCACGCATTGAAAAATCTATCTATTTTAAATTCAATCCAAAATCCAAAATCTAAAATCCAAAACTTGTACTGAGCGAAGTCGAAGTATCTAAAATCCAAAATCTAAAATCCAAAATCTAAAATCCAAAATTGTAAAGCGCCAATCCCTCTATAGTGAAGGCTGACGCTTTACGGGTGTATATTTACTTAGTATGAGTTAGGGTCTTTTTTGGCTGACCCCATGTTATTAATACTTATGATCCCCGATTTTTGGCTTCCAGTAAGATTCCTTAACCATTTCTTTAGATTTACTTTCCTGACGATTTTTCAAGTTTTGTGAATCTTGCTTTTCTTGGGGGTAATAGAGGCTCCTAAGATTTCAGATACCCATACTTCAAAGTTGCGAATGGGATGAGAACGAAGGGCTGCGTCTGCATGGACAATCGGTTCAACTAGAATAGTAAACATCCCTAGACGATTACCTGCTATGACATCGGTAAATAAGCGATCGCCTACCATCCCCACTTGATGTACTGGTAGATCCATTGTCCTGACTGCTGCCCTAATTTTGCGTCGAGAGGGCTTGGCTGCACCTAAATAGTAAGGTAGGTTGAGCGATCGCGCAATTCCCCCAATTCGCGCTTCACTCAGGTTGTTACTCACCAAACACAATGCAGTACAGGTGCGAATTTGTTCCACCCACTCTCGTAGTTCTGGGGAAGCCATTCCTACTGTAAAGGGTACTAAGGTTTCGTCTACATCCAACACCAGCCCCTTAAGACCGTATTTTTGGATAATATCTGGTGTTAGATTCAACACTGAACCTTCTAAAATCAAGTCAGGTTGTAAAAGATTGTTCCACGCCATAGTCAACAGTCAAATTTCAAGAGCTTCAGACAAATGAGCATAACCCAATATAGTTTAGTTAGTCGAACTCCATCCTGGAATATCTCCCTGAACATTTTGAGATAAAATTCCTAATATCTTATCTATCTCTTTGATGTAATAATTACTCAAATCAATAAATATATCGTTTTCTTCTAACTTTAAAAACTTCCAAATATCCCCCGTTGTTACTGCGCCATAAATTTTTTTAATTTCATTTCCCTCCTGTTGATTAAATAATTGTGCTGCCAACATTGCTGCCGCACATTGACCTAATCCACCTTTAATATTTTCATTTTTGGCTTCAATAATAACCACCACAGGCACATTAATTGTTAGTTGCTCTTTAGAACGACTGATGATAAAGTCACAATAGCCATTCAAGCCCTTTTCTGCATCTACATTAAAATCTGTGCCCGAAAATAAACTAATTGGATAATTAGCCCTACGTCTTACCTCCAATAAGATCGGAGTGATAATCATTTCTGAACGAGCTTTTTCAGTATTAATTGCTAAAGCCAGTTCTGTAGTTTCTTCTAAAGAATTTAAGAGTTTCTCGCTAGGCTTTAAAGGTTCTATATCGGCACATAAATCAGTTTCTTCATCAATGCGGATGCTGAATGACTTTTTAAATTTACTTAATGTAAAGTCGCTGTAAGCCATTTTCAGCACCTCATGGTAATTTTGGATTTTAGATTCAAAATCCTAGCCAAAATGCTTTTTTCAGAATCTTAAATAACACAAACTCTCCCAATCTTGTGTCAATGTTTCATTGCTTCCACAGTTAATGGGATATGGTAAAAGGTTTAAGGAGATTTTGATTAAAATGAAAATTCAAAATGTTAAATTTTCATTTTGAATTTTTATTTTTATTCTACTTCGTTAAAAAGATGTTCCTCTAACAGAGGTTGTACTTGGCGAAACTCCTCTGGAGAGAGTAATTCCGGTTCACCTGTTTTTGCAATCCGTGCAAAAAACAACAGGGGATCGAGGGGTGTATAAATTGCATACTCCTGATCTTCATCATAGAAGCTAGCGAGTAACTGTAATTGCTCTGGATCTAAATCTGCCTCTTCGTCTTCAATTTCTAAGGTGAACAGTTCTGATTCTTCGACTGGCGGTAAATCACCTGCAACCGTCAAAGCATAAGCTGTGTTCTTCAGTATCAGATTCTGCTCAGATAGTACAGCTTGGGCAGTGGCAAAAATTTGCTCAATGATGTTGTCGTCTTCTACCAGAACCGCTTCTTCTTCCTCATCGTCGCCTTCCCAAGAAAAAATTTCTACAGGTGAGTCTACAGGAAGAAGTAAAACGTATTCTTGTCCATCTACCTCAAGGGAATGCTCTACATAACATTCGAGCGATCGCCCTTTGTCATCGGTTAAAGTGATGGAACTGGTATGAGCGTTATCATTTTCTTCAGGAAATGGAGGGGAAAACATAGCCGAAATGTAAAAATTTAATAAATACCAGCAAGTTGAGAAATCGCTTAACTATTTAATGACATACTATGTCAATAAAATAGCTTTACACGTAGATACAACTGCTAGCTAATCGTTTTCAGAATATCATGTTAAAAGGTATCAATATTCAATAGCCGCCACCGAACTGCGGGAATTAGCACGCTTAACATCCAGCCATTGTTGCAAAATCAAAGCGGCTGCCTTGCGGTCAATCAAACCTTTATGGCGTGACGGGGAGCGGTTCTCAGCTATCAGCAGTTGCTCTGCTTGAAATGAAGTTAATCGCTCATCCACATATTCCACAGGCAGTTTCAAGGCTTTAGTAAGTCTTGTAGTAAATTTTTGAACTTGACGCGCCTGAAATCCTATTGAGCCATCCATTGAATAAGGTAAGCCCATAACTAAGATTTGCACCTCGCGTTCATTAACTATTTGGCGAATTTGCTCGACATCCCGCTCAAAAGATGTCCGCTCAATCGTGGTGATCCCAGTGGCAATTAAACCGGTGCGATCGCACCCAGCTACACCAATCCGCTTGCGACCAAAATCTAGTCCCAAGGCTGAAATAAACGGTTTTGGCTGCTCCTGGGATATCACTAATTCTCCTGCTCTGCATCTGCTGATTCAGGAATCGGCGATGCTTCTATAATAGGGTTTTTTACCGGAAAGTTAATCGGTTCTGACTTAATTGGCAATGGTTTATCTGACGATGGCAGTTTTGGTGGTTGTATCCATGACATTCCACCTGGTATAGGTTTACGTGCTGGTTGTAAACCTTGCAGCATATCAGTCCACTGAATTCCTTCTAAGGAGACGAATTTAGACTCCCGTAGCTTGTGCCACACAGAACGGGACATAACTAATGTGTGTTCTATGCGTTTTGCCCCAATTCGCTCCAGATACTCTTCCCGCTCTGCCTGATAGTCAGAGGAGGCTAGTTGTAACCCTTGCTGAGGAAAATCTTGGGCAATTCGAGCCAGTTGAGATAACAATTCTGGATACAGCCAGGTGTAAGCAGGATGAACCGTCAACGTTGCTACGTGGGGAACTTCCCCCTTCCGGTCAAGTTGCACCTGAAAATACCCGATCGCAGCTTTGCGTTGAGGTTCAAATACGTAACCACTAACTACTTCTGTTTTAGTCAGCCATTGCTTCACTGCATCAGTCAGAGCGCCAAACAAACTGGTTTTAAAGTCGCGGGTATTGCGGTCAAAAACCTGACGTACCAAAGGTGGCATAGATGCCGTATCTAGTTGATATAGCAACTGGGCATCAGCATTACTCACTGGCAACAGGTTAGGCAAATCTGGTTCCGCTTGTGCCAATTCAGCCAGTAATTCTGGCCCAATTTCCCAATACGTCATTTCTGCCAGACGCTGGAATCCATTTTGGCGATATAGTGCCAGCGCCTCTATGTCATTGATGTTAACTTCCAGTAGCCAAGTGCGAGCTTCCAAAATCGATTCAAAGCAATGACGCAAAAGTTGCGAACCAATTCCTTGTTTATCGACACCACGCTCTAACAGCACTTGATCGATGCGCCAAGTGCTGCGTGTCCGGTTAAAGGGTGACACTTGAATCATTCCTAGAAGCATCCGCCCTTGCTCTGCCACATAAGCACAGAGGCGATACTGGAGTGGGTTAGGAAACCAACTCAAAAACTTGAGTAATCCATACCAGCGACGCAGCATGAGCATCTGGCTGATGGCAAAACCTGCTCCTTGCGGAGTAAGGGCTGCGAATGACTCTTGAGTTATGCGCTCAATCCCGTCCAGATCCCGGTATTGGACTGGTCGGATAACAACGCTGAGGTTTCTGGGAAGTAATGAAGTCATTTTTATTCGAGCCGCTATTTAGCCTTAACTAACTGCTCTTCAAAGGAACTGCTGCAATAATATTAACTGCTTTCTGCCCTTTACTAGCGCGTCAAAAGTGTGATTTGAGTAATTTAATACTTAAAAAAGCAGAAAAAGCAGACCTTGTGAGAACACCATTGGCGTTAACCTAACAACATCTGCCTTTATTTTATTTGAATTTTGATTAAAATTTGTATATATTTACAGCCCTTGTCGAGAAACTAGCTTTTCAAAGTGGGCTTGGGTTTGATGGAGTAATTGTTGGCGACTATCTACCAGTGTTTGTTTCAGGGATGGAACAAGATTGCGAGCTTGCAGAGTCATGTGAAGTTGTAAGTTGGCGACATATTCACTGAAATCTTGATTCACTTCATCTGCGCCCGCATCTGTTAATAAATTTGATTCCATTGCCACTGTGTTCTCCTGTGTTAATCCTGTGCTATTTCTCTTCATGACAAAAAATTATCATGTTGTTTGGACTAACTTCTTAATTTGCAATGAAGTTTAACGCTTCTTAGGGATAGCCTCTACCCATTAAAATCTCAAACCAACACCACCTTGTACAGAAATAGCTGTACCACCGCTATCACGGTAGGCATCAAAAGCAATGATGGCGTTACCAAAAAGGACAGTATTGCTATTTGGGATCATATAATCAATGCCCGGTTGTAAAGCAAAACTGATTTTGTCACCCACTGGAGAAGATCCACCACCACCAGCCAAGACTAACCCAGCACCCAGGTAAGCATCAGCTTGCCAGTTAAGGGGAAAATCGTAAGAAACCGTTGGCACAACTGCCGTATTATTACCAATTAACACTTGGGCACGGAGTGAAAGCGGTGCTTCCAAAAGCTTGTAGCGCCCAGCTATAACTCCCCCAAATTGGATACCATCAGTAAAACCAACAGTGGGGCCTATACCTATATAACTGCCATAAGCTACTTGAGCTTGCGCTGGTTTAGTAGTCGCCAGACTCAAGACCAAGCTAGCCCCCAAAACTGAAACCAAATATGGAATATACTTCATAATCGACTCCTCACACCAATTTGTCATTAGTCATTAGTCATTAGTCATTAGTCATTGGGCATTGGGCATTGGGCATTGATTATTCGCCTCATCTCCCTCATCTCCCCTGCTCCCTCTGCCCCCTGCTCCCCTGCCCCCTGCCCCCTCCATTCTACGGGCAACGAGGATGAATGCCCCCTTGAGTACAAATGTATGCTAATTGCTTGGGATCTAAATTTTTGGCTTGAGAAAAATCAACCCCTTGAACTACGGCAGATACTGAGCCTAAATCTGGGGTTTTGACAAATTGATCTGCTGGATCTTCTTTGCTAGGGGCGAGAATTGCTCCCTTAAAATCTGCTCCTGCCACATTTGCCCCCCGTAAATCTGCAAGACTCAGGTCAGCATTTTGTAAGTTAACGTTTTCCATCTGGGCAGAACGCAAAACAGCACCAGCTAAACGAGTGGCGCTCAGGTTAGCATTGCTGAGATTAGCACGATCCAAATAGGCTCCTGATAAATCTGCTCCTTGCCAATCAGTATTAGTTAAGTTGGCAAAGGATAATTGCGTTCCTATCGCAGTGACACGACCTAAACGGGCAGCGTAAAGATTGGCTTCGTTCAATTTAGCGTCACCTAAATCAGCCCCAGTTAAGCTGGCTCTTTCCAAAACTGCGTTTCGCAGATCGGCTCCTACTAGTTGGGTGCTGTTGAGTTTAGCGTCATATAAACGCGCGTTGGATAAGTTGGCTCTGTTGAGAGTGGCGCGGCTCAAATCGATCCGGTTCATCAAGACGCGACTGAGGTTAGCATCGGTAAGATTGGCTTGCTGCAACTGAGCTTGGCTTAAATCAGCCATTACATCGTCGTAGGTATCCCAGCGCCCATCTTCACCCGCACCCCGAAAGCGACTACCCTTAAAGCTAGCTTGGTTAAGATTTGCAGATTTAAACTTAATTCCAGATAAATCAAGGTTGTCTAGTACCAAGTTAAAGAAGGAACTTTTTGGAGTACCGCTTTGACCTAATTGAGTGCTACTAAGGTCAACACTCTCCATTTTCCCACTGTAAACAGAGAGAATTTTGTTGATTGTTTTCTGGTTTCTTTGTAGCCGCCCTTGTCGCAATTCCCGCTCTTTTGTTGCGGTGCTGCCCACAGACTCCAGTTCGCTAACTAAAAACTGATTCTTATTTTTTAATTCGGGGATAGCTTGGGGCCCAACAGTTGTCAAAGATTGTTGAATCGTATCCAGGAGGCTGGGGTTAGTTTCGCTAACCAATAAATCCGCCAGAAATTTAATAGACTGTGGATCATTAAGACCACCCATAGCCAGAATTGCACTTTGGCGTTGCTCATTAGTCGCCCCAGAGTTGGGAGTTAATTGTTTGACAAGTTCGAGGAACTGTTGGCTATTAATTTGCTTAGTTGCTCGCTGGGATTGTTGAATTTGGATATAAACTTGAGTGCCGATTAAAGTTGCCAACACAGCCGTCATACTCGTTAGCCCTACTCCAAATAAAGTCAGGTTAGGATTTTGCTGTATCCGCCGCCACAGGTTGGGCGACTGGGTGGTTTCGGCTGCCGCTAATTCTTCTTGCCCTTCTGCTTCATCATTACCGTCAGCAGATTGAGCTTGTCTATTGTTAGCTAAGAGTGAGGATGGTAAGGGGCGGGTCGCATCTATTGTATAAGTGCCTGCAAGTTGATCGTGCAGGGCGCGACGACTCCGGCGCGACGGTAAGCCAATCCCTTCACCCACAATCATTAATAAAGACAAAAATGTGAATAATCCTAAATTCGGAAAAGCAAAGCTGTAGCGCCACAGCAGATAGGCGATGGAAATAGGTACAGTCCAACGTCCAACTCCTTCTCTAATGACAACTGCCCCCAATCCGGGCGGCTTCCCTTGCTCGTTGACAACCCGCACTTTGAACCAGCGTTTAGGAATTGTGCTACCAGTTTTAGCCAGTAAATACAATTCCCACCACGAGAGAGTTACAGGCGCTAACAGGGCGATTGTCCATAAAATATTAGTTGGCCATGCGACGTTACGGATGCCATAGCTTACAGGTAAAGCTAGGGGTCTAGCGATCGCTCTTTCCGTAACTACCAGCACGGGGTTAAGGGGCACTCGGTTCAGATCGCTTCTAGAATTGGCATAAACACCAATACCGAAGGGAATCAACCCACTAGCAACCACTAGTGTGATTTCAGCCGCCCAAGCAGCAAAACGCCTACTTGCTAGCAACAGCGAGCTGGCTCTTTCCGGTTCTTTTGACTGACCAGATTGATTACTACTTCTCCTAACAATTGGTGATGTCATCGGATAATTCCCTTTGATATTATTTCTACGCCGCGATCGCACAATTAAATATAGACTAAGCAAATCGGCAAAAAGAAAAGCATATTGAAATAGAATTGAGGAGTTATGAGAGTCAGGAGCCTTTTGTATTATGGCTCCCGACTCTCATAACTCCGGGCAAATTGCCAAGTAATTGCATATCAACTTATTGCTTACGTTGAAAGCTACTAGACACAAAAAATTTGTATCCAACATACACTAACCCTGCCAAAAGTGCCAGAGTTATTACAGATGCAACTAGTTTAAACACTGTTTGCAGCATCGCCAAGCCTACTAGCACTGTCACACCCGAAACTATCAGCTTTTTTGTCCCAGATAAGCCGTTGAACCAAATCTTAAATCGCTCCAGTTGCAAGCTCAAGTTGGCAAAAACAGACTGAGGTATCTGTTTTTGTCTTTGTGGTTGAGGAACCACCCCAGGTGGGGAATTAATCTCTGCCTCTAGCTGATCGAGGCGACGCTGTAAGTCTTCTTCTGGTTGAGGATTCATAAATCTTTATCTACTTCAGTTAGCACACTTTTTGGACAACAGGCCAACTAAATTTTGGTGGTTGTCTTAGTGATTTTAGCTAATGTCTGTGTGTGCAATACCTTTCTGACAGGTAAAAATTATGTTTTTTTGTTATTGTCTGGTATTTTATCTAATTTTTCAGTAATTTTACGGTTTTAAAATGTAAGAAATAATGCTTTTTGAGTGAGTACTTATTCTACTGATAGTTAAATATTTTAGTAGAGATGCGATCGCCACGAATCATCATAGATGAGTTAATTTGCATGAAAAATATGGGGATATTGCTTTGCAACGTCTCTACATCTCATCTTCAAAAACAATTTTTAACTCAATGGTATTAGGTTATACGGTAGCTTTTGGAACCAAGATGGATTGATATCGTCAATTAAATTAGACTGTATAACAATATTGCTCTAAAAAAAATCTGGAGCATTAATTAAAATGAAAACGCTTCGGCTACTTGCAATTGTTTCCACAGCTTTAGCGATGAGTTTGGTTTTCACTGAGGCTAATTTGGCACAAACACCAAAAGTCCAAATTAATCGCAATTTCCAACCAGATCCACTAGTTTTGAACGGAAAGTCTGGGGGAACTGTCAAAAGTAATTGTGGCAATATCACCACTGAACCTAGTCAAGTTATCCAGGTTACAGAGTCACTACCTTATTTGCGGTTAACAGCAGAGAGTCAAGGGAAGCCAACGCTGTTGATCGACGGGCCAGGGGGACGCTTTTGTGTAATGGCAGATAGCTACTCTGGAGGCAAGACAGAACTTTCTGGTTACTGGCAAGCAGGAAGATACTCGCTGTATGTAGGCGAACTATCCCAGCAGCAGCATAACTACACCCTCTCAATCTCGCAACAAAATAAATAGTCATTAGTCATTAGTCATTTGTCCGTTGTCATTGGTCAGTTACTAATGACTAATCTTCCAGCGATTTAGCTGGAACTTCAACAGCAGTGACATCAATTGTGCCTTCTGGTGTGAAGCGCTGAAAATGACTATTTTGTACTAACAGCGACTCCCCACAGTTAGGACACTGTAACTGACTGTTATTTAAACCTGTAAATTCATATCTACAGACGGGACACTGGTCAGCAACCAAGTTGCGTTGCAACCACCAACGAAAGCCAAAAAAAGCCACAATGGGTGCTAAAAACAGCAACCCGACAATAATTAGCAACGAATTAACCAACCAACCCAAGCCCAGTGATGCCAGCAACCAAACAACTGCCAGCAGGGTGAGCCAAGGCCGGAGATTTAAAAGATTCAATTGAAATGACTTAAAGCTCATTTTTTAAACGTCGTCCTGCTCTCCTTCTAGGATAGCGATTTTAGTCATTTGTTATTGGTCATTTGTCATTTTGACTTGATGACTGAGGATAGAAGCATTTTTTGCAAGTGCTGCTGGAAGGCATCTATACCAAACAAAGCGATCGCTTGTTCTCGCAGCCACTTTCCATCACATCGTTGGTCATCCCCTTGAAGCATTTCTATACAAGCTGCTGCTACAGCATCAGGATTGCGGTGTGGTACTCGCCATCCCAGTTTACCATCCTGCAAGGGGTCAGCCGAGCCGTCGTCATCACCGGATAAGACAGGTACTCCACAAGCCATTGCTTCTAGATAAACAATGCCAAAGCCTTCTTGCGAAGGCATGATATAGGCATCAGCAAGGCGGTAATGTTCCATTAATTCTTCTGTGGCCACAAAACCAGCAAATATGACGCGATCGCTCACACCTAAATATGCAGCAAGCTGCGCCAATCGCGGTTGGTCATCACCGCGACCGATTACCACATATTTCACTTCTGGGAAAACCTGAGTGATTTTTGGTAGTGCCCGAATTGTCACATCTACACCTTTGTAAATATCTCCTGACCATAACCGTGCTACTGTCATTAACACCTTAGAACCAGTTAAGCCATATTTCTGAACTAATTCTGGCTGCTTGAAACCTGGAGTAAATTTATCCCCATCAATTGCACAAGGCATCATCTCTACCATTTTGGGGTTTAGACCATTCGCAAGACAAGCGCGATCGCGGCTGTAGCGGCTAATTGTCCAAATTCTATCTGCTGATGTCAGGGCGCGACGTTCTTGATTTTTCAGAGGTTCCCAGACTTCTTTGCCGTAAGTTAGCACGGTGTAAGGAATCCCCAAGGGCTGGCAAAGAGTTTGGATTAATACTGCTAAGTTAATGTGACCACAGAAAACTTGCTGCGGACGGTTTTGCAACAGACACTTAAGTAAAGCTGCTGCCATTTGCAGTCTCCCGAAATGAGGGGACTGATTTTTAAAGTAATGAAATTTTAAGTTCTCGTCTTCAAACAGATTTAACCTATCAGGGCTATCTCGCAGCAAAAATACTTCCGCCTTGTAAGCTTGGCTCAATCCCAGATAGGTGCGGAAAATATCTTTTATATATGATTGAATACCACCTTCGTGGGCAAAAATTTCTAAAAACACGAAGACATGGTTAGTTTTTTGGTTAACTTTATCACCTACCTTTAGGTTTTCTGTCACTTTAGTGATATACATATTAGGTTATTTACACTTGGGTTAAGGGCGCGATCGCACCGCTTTGTAACCGCTCTAAATCTGTTTTTACCATTTTTTCTAAAAGTTCTTCAAAGCTCACTTGGGTTTCCCATCCAAGGTTTATTTTAGCTTTACTGGGGTTAGCTACTAGTTGAAAATGCTCATCTTGTCTCAATAAACTGGTATTTAAAACTATATGGCGCGTCCAATCCAATCCGACAGACTCAAAAGCTGTGGCAACTAAATCTCTAACACTGTGCAGTTTACCAGTGCCAATCACATATTCTTCTGGTTCATCGACTTGCAACATGAGCCACATCGCTTCTACGTAATCTCCTGCAAATCCCCAATCGCGTTTGGCATCTAAATTACCCATTTCTAAGGTGTCAGTTAAACCCAATTTAATCGAAGCGGCTGCCAAAGAAACTTTTCGGGTGACAAACTGAGGTGCGCGTAGAGGAGACTCGTGATTATATAAAATTCCACTACAGGCAAATAGTCCATAGCGCTGTCTGTGATGCACCATCGTCCAGTGGGCGTGCATTTTCGCCGCAGCATAAGGATTTTTGGGACGAAAAGGCGTTTCTTCATCTTGAGGCGAACTAAATACATCGCCAAACATTTCCGAACTGCTGGCTTGATAAAATCTGGTAGACAAACCAACCTGTCGTACTGCTTCCAAAAGTCTGGTAGCTGTACCAGTGATTAAATCTAGGGTTCCTAATGGGTCGTTCCAAGAGTCGGGTACAAAACTAGGAGCCGCCAAATTGTAAATTTCTTGAGGACGTAGTTGCTCAACTGCGGTCAACAGCGCCCCACTATCCCTCAAGTCAACCGTAAAAATTTCTACCTGATTCGCCAGTGTTCCCAGTTTTGTCAAATTAGGTTGTCGATGGGGAGGTACTAATCCTACAACTCGATAACCACGGTTGAGCAGCAAATGGCTGAGATAGTAGCCATCTTGACCAGTTATTCCTGTAATTAGGGCTGTTTTAGTCATAATCTGTCCCCTATTATCTCTATCTCTTTAAGTAGGTTGGCGCAATTAAAGTTAACTGGCAAGGGCTGTCCTTTGTCACTTGTCATTAGTAAGGAATTTAAGCCTGGTTAAGTTTCGTAACATAATTTGGTTTATTTATGCCAACTTACTTAAGGACTAAATGCCACTTATTGGTGAACAAACATTCAGGCTCTCAACACTGCTGACAAATATTAACAAGGGAGCTAGTATAACTCGAATGTTATCTTTACTGTATTCACTAATTCTTTTTATACAAAAATATTCTTTGAGATTTTACAAAAAAATCATAATAACTAAGCAATTTTACGCAAAAAATACATTACTCCAATTCAAATAATATTGAAAAAGGACTATACTTTTATCAATCAAATAACTACATCTTGTAATAGGCATTTCCGCTCATACTTCTGTTTTGAAGTGAGTGGTTTAACTCCACTTTTATTTTTGTGCTTCTACAGAGTATTTGACGATGAGAAGGCAATTTCTACCATCTGCACCACGTTCGTATACAACCCGGTCTGCCAACCGCCGGAGGAGAAACCATCCATACCCGCCTACTTGTAGAGTACCTGGGGCTGGCTCTGCGATCGCATCAGGATTGAAAGGTTTTCCATAATCCCAAATTCTAATTTCTAGTCGATCGATCCACAAATCAACGTTAATTTCAATGGTTGTTTCTGGGGGTAAAGCATGATGAGCGTGACGAACAGCGTTGGTAAAGCCTTCTGCTAATGCTAAATTGAGGCGGTCAAGTTGGGTTTTTGACCAGCCAAGTTGAGACAAATGTTGCAGACAAAATTGCTCGAACCATTCTTGCACATGGTTTAGGAGGCTGAGTTCGCTCTTAACCTTCAGATGGTCTTGCTGCACTATAGTAAACATTAACTGTAATTTAGAATATAAATAAACCCACGTTGCTAGTACCGCTTCGCGTAATTCGTAATTCGTAATTCGTAATTCGTAATTCGTAATTCGTAATTCGTAATTACCGTTGCGTAAGGGTTTTAGACATTTGAAATGGTCTGTTTATTTCCGCCGAACTGTACTAGTTATTAAATTTTGCATTATTCGCCAAATTGCTCTGATGTAGAAAAATCTAAATTGAGATATTTTGTGTACCAAAATACAAAAAATGAACGATTTTGGCATTTCGAGGTTTATAACTAGTACAACACGGCGGAAATAAACATATCATTTCAAATGTCTAAAACCCTTACGCAACGGTAATTACGAATTACGCGAAGCGGTACTAGCAGCTTACGTTAATTAAGTGAAAAATGTTTATATTTGATGACTTTTGGCGATTTTAGATTTTGGGATAGCTTTTAAATCCAAAACTCCAGATATCGAATACAATCTGAACTATTAAAATTGACGCCTGTATATTTCTTCCAAAAACATATCTGTAATATGCTCTTGAAACTCACAGGCGTCAAAGCACTTTCTGGTGACTAATTTAGAATAGTCCCAAGGTCAAAGATTTATCCAATGGCAGAGCAGCACCAATACCCAGCCACACGGTGACAAGAGTACCAAAAAGGAAGACTGTGGTTGCAACTGGACGACGGAAGGGGTTTTGGAACTTGTTGACGTTCTCAATAAAAGGAATGAGAATTAGCCCAACTGGTACAGAACCCATTGCTAACACTCCTAAAAGTTTGTTAGGAAGCGATCGCAAAATTTGAAAGACTGGATATAAATACCACTCTGGCAAAATTTCCAATGGTGTGGCGAAAGGATTTGCTGGTTCACCGGTCATTGCAGGATCTAGTACAGCTAGAGCCACAATAGCAGCAAAGGAACCCATGATCACGATTGGAAAGACATAAAGTAAGTCATTAGGCCAAGCGGGTTCACCATAGTAATTGTGACCCATGCCTTTAGCGAGTTTGGCTCTTAACTGAGGATCGCTCAGGTCAGGTTTTTTTTGTGTTGACATTTTGAAATTTGCTCTCCTGCTTAAGTTAAATTAAAGCATTTGTGAAGACTATCAGCTACTAGGCAAACCGAGCAGGCGGGAAGCAGCGTTTTGTTTATCTACAGTCAGCCGCCTGGAGGGAATTTACAGCTTTAGGCTTCAGATACAAGTGTTTGTTGGAACTTATGGGCAATTAAATTTATTGTGTTTCATAAGTTTAAAACAAACAACTTCATCTGAAAACTGACAAATCTTGCCTTTCGCTAATAACTGAGATTACAAAGGCCCGGAAATGCCTTGCTTGCGGATCATCAAGAAGTGAAACAGCATGAAGACTGCAATCAACCAAGGCAGTACAAAGGTGTGTGCGCTGTAGTAACGAGTTAGTGTTGCTTGACCAACACTTGAACCGCCGCGCAGCAGGTCGGAGATCAGAACGCCAACTACGGGAATTGCTTCTGGTACGCCGCTAACGATTTTTACAGCCCAGTAGCCAACTTGATCCCAAGGTAGGGAATAACCGGTGACTCCAAAGGAAACTGTAATTACAGCCAGGATGACACCACTTATCCAGGTTAGTTCGCGGGGCTTTTTGAAACCACCAGTCAGATAAACCCGGAAGGTGTGCAAAATCATCATCAGTACCATCATGCTGGCAGACCAGCGATGGATGGAGCGAATTAGCCAACCGAAGTTGACTTCATTCATGATGTACTCCACTGAAGAGAAAGCTTCAGTGACTGTTGGCCTGTAGTAGAACGTCATGGCAAATCCAGTGGCAAACTGGATGAGAAAGCAAACCAGGGTAATTCCACCCAGACAGTAGAAGATATTGACGTGGGGAGGGACGTACTTACTAGTAACGTCTTCAGCAAGTGCCTGAATCTCCAGGCGTTCCTCAAACCAGTCGGAAACATTGGCCATACAATCTCAAGTTCCTAAGAATCGGTTGCGGTTGATAAATCCCAAAGTTATAAATCGGCGACTAAAATTCTGATGGTTCCAAGCCTCGGCATCCTGCGGGTTCGCCCAAGGGGTTGCAGCAGGCTAGGGTAACAACAGAATTGTCTATGGACTTCTCATAAGCCGCCTCTTATGACTTCTCTCCCAATTAGCAATTTTGGGATTTTAGTAAAGACGAGTTTATTTCGTTTGCTTGTCAGCTTTCAGCGTGCTAAGAGCCTTCAGAAACTTTACACTCTGTAAAGAAGGAATATATTGCGATCTCTTTACGCCCCTGCACAGAAAATGGTGGACACAAAGTAGATTTTATCCTTTCGTGAGTGGATACAAACCATCAGTTGACTGAACAACTTGATGAGAGAAATGCACCACTTCTATAAAAAAAGTAACATAATCGAGAGATAGATTTCATCAACAACAGGTTAACTGGGCATTTATAGGCAATTTGGGTTGACGTGGAATTGATAATGGGGTTCATGAACAAACAAGTTTTTCGGGTTGGATTTTCATTGTTAATGGCGTTTTGGTTGGCGTTTGGTACGCTTACTCAGCCTGCGTTGGCTTTGACGGGGGAACAAAAGCTGGTTTCTGAAGTTTGGCGAATTGTTAATCGCGCTTATCTAGATGAGACTTTTAATCATCAGAACTGGGCGGCTGTGCGGCAAAAGGTTCTAGAGAAGCCTTTGGCAGACTCAAATGCCAGTTATGCGGCAATTGGGAAGATGCTCAAGAGCCTTGATGACCCTTTTACCCGCTTTTTAGACCCGGAACAGTACCGCAGCTTAAAGGTAAATACCTCTGGGGAACTGACTGGGGTAGGATTGCAAATTGTCCTGAATCCTGAGACTGGGAAGTTGGAAGTAGTGGCTCCTATAGCAGGTTCACCAGCAGATAAAGCGGGGATTAGACCACGCGATCGCATTCTTAAAATTGAAGGCGTGCCCACAAAAAATCTTACTCTAGATGAAGCTGCGACTAAAATGCGCGGGCCAAGTGGTAGTCTTGTTACTCTCCTCATCGAACGGGATGGAGAGCCAGAAACGGAAATTAGACTAACGCGCGATCGCATTGCTCTTAACCCTGTGGTTTCAGAATTGCGTGTTTCCCCTGAGGGTACGTCCATTGGCTACTTACGTCTCACTCAATTCAATGCCAACGCCTCAATGGAATTGGCACACGCTATTTCTAGTCTAGAAAAAAAAGGCGCTGCTGCCTACATTCTAGATTTACGAAATAATCCTGGGGGATTACTGCAATCAGGAATTGAAATTGCCCGTCAGTGGTTAGATTCTGGTACTATCGTCTACACTGTGAATCGACAAGGCATTCAGGGGAGTTTTGAAGCCTTTGGTCCAGCCCTGACGACCGATCCTCTGGTGATTTTGGTGAATCAAGGAACTGCCAGTGCTAGCGAAATTCTCGCTGGCGCACTCCAAGATAATGGTCGTGCCCAGTTGGTAGGCGAAACTACTTTTGGTAAGGGTCTAATTCAATCTTTATTTGAATTATCAGATGGTTCGGGGTTGGCAGTCACAATTGCTAAGTATGAAACTCCTCAACACCGGGATATTAACAAACTAGGTATTAAGCCAGATCAAGTGATTTCCCAAGACCCAATTAACCGCGAACAGATTGGTAGTGAAGCGGATCTACAATATCAAGCAGCAGTGGAACTTTTGAAGAAAGACTTGGTTGTGGCAGGAAAAGTGTAAAAGGTTAGGAGTTAGAGGAGGTTTCTTGATTACAGCCATTTTTAGGTAATTAGACCACGCGGTAGGGGCAATTCATGAATTACCCCTACGACAGATGTAATTCAAATACATGAAAATAGTCAAACTCGCAAATGTTAAGCAATATTCGGTTAATCAATAGCCTTTTAAGCAGGGTTAGTGAGGATCTTAAAGTGCCTAAAGTCAGAGAAAACACTTTTCTAACAACCTCTTCTGACTCCTGAATTCAGAATATCTGAATTCTTCTTCAATTGACAGCCCCTAACTGAATAAGCGCATCTTCTGTGACACGACAAATTCGCCAATCATCTAATATAGATGCTCCCATACTACGGTAGAATGCTTTAGCTGGTTCATTCCAATCCAACACACTCCACTCTAAGCGTCTACAGTTACGTTCTATAGCTATTTGGGCTACTTTAGAAATGAGAGCCTTACCAATACCTCGCCTACGATACTCTGGTAAAACAAATAAGTCTTCTAGATAAATTCCGGGCTTGGTCAAAAATGTTGAATAATTATGAAAAAATAGGGCAAAACCAACAGCTTGACCAGAGGTTTCTGCTAACATCACTTCTATATATCTGTGCGAACCAAATAAATGCTCCTTAAGTGCCAGAGCATCGCCAGTGACAGCATGAGATAATTTTTCATACTCAGCAAGTCCCTGAATTAATTGAAAAAGTACGCTGTAATCAGTTGGTTCAGCAAAACGCAAAATCAAATTGCTACACGAAGTCATTAGTCTATAGTCTATAGTTCATAGTCCATAGTCTATAGGCAACTGTGCAATTTTTTGAATAATGACTAAACAAAAGCCGAAAAAAGTACAGAATGCCCGTTTTTTGAAAGTTACGGTAGTCGAAGCTCAAGAAATGTAAATATACCAGCCCCTAAATTAATTATTGCAGCTAATTAAGTCAAACCATCCGGGTAATTCAAAATTCAATATCTATTTTTGAATTTTGAATGGTAACGAAGTGACGATCAGGTATTGCGTCTCTATCTTCGTAAATGTAACTAAATCAACCAACCTTTTAAGCGTTTGGCTATGTGGGGACGGCGCAATTTCCGCATCGCTTTGCTTTGAATTTGGCGCACTCGCTCACGGGAAAGATTGAACATATTGCCAACTTCCTCTAAGGTACAGGGTTCGCTGGTTGTCAAACCATAACGCAGAGAAATCACATCTTTTTCCCGTGGAGTCAACACGTCACCCAATACTTCCCAAATCTCCTGACGCATCATGTTTTCATTCATTTTTGCTTCTGGAGACAGGTTATCTTCATCTTCTAGCAAATCCATCAATTCCGTGTCTTCTTCTTTACCGACACGGTGGTTGAGAGAAAGTGCTTGACGGCGTAACTGTTGTAGTTGGCGTAGTTGTTGTACACTAATTTCCAAAGCTTCTGCCATTTCACCTTCGGTAGGATTCCGACAAAGTTTTTGCTTTAGTTCCCGTTGAGCTTTTTTCAGTTTGTTAAGCTTTTCAACAATATGAATAGGTAGCCGGATTGTCCGCGCATCGTTAGCTATAGCCCTGGTAATCGCTTGTCTAATCCACCAATAGGCATAAGTAGAAAACTTATATCCCTTATCTGGATCAAACTTTTCTGTAGCGCGATTTAAACCCATTGCTCCTTCCTGAATTAAATCCAGAAAAGGCACTCCCCGATTTAGATATCGTTTGGCAATAGAAACTACTAACCTCAAGTTGGAGCGAATCATTTTGCGTTTCGCTACTCTACCTTGATACAAGCGACTTTCTAGTTGCTTTTCGGTCATTTCTAGCTCGGAAGCTACCTCTAGTTTGGTAGGTTCCTGTCCTAGTTTTAAGTTTAAAGCAGCTTGTAATTCCCTAATTTCCTCTAGAAATCTAACTCGCCGCGCTAACTCTACTTCTTCATCAGCTTTTAGAAGCGGATAACGCGCCATCTCTTTAAAAAACGCGCCGACGGCATCATCATGTTCGGTTTTATTGTATCCCGAAGGGCGGGCCGCCGCCATGCCATCTCCATCGCGTTCATCTGATTCCAGATTCTCTACTACAATTGGAGGCTCTTCATCTGCCACTGCATTTAAACTATCGAGTGATGGTTCTTCAATATCAGCAGCATTCTCCAGTATTTCCATTTTTCCCAATTCAACAATATTCATAGTTTCCTTTAGGGATTGTTGTTTTGTTTGGTACATAATTTAGTTACAGCTACTCGTTTGAGGCTTGGTAGTTTTCCCTAATGGACGAATGCACCCCTTTATCTGGTGAAATAAAGCTTCTGCTAATTTCTATTCAAGAATAAAAATCTATATCTACCTACAACCTACGGGTTACAGTTAGATACAACCCATAACGTAACTGACCTTAGCACCCAACAAAACTTTCTTTTCAGGCTTCTAACAGATTATATTCTTCATTTTTTTCTTAATTACCAAATATGTCAAACCCCCCTCAAACTTTCTCAACCTGAACAAACATAAAAATCTCAGCTAACCATCCAAATTTCTTAAACTTTCATATATTTTTCTAAATATATATTTTTCTGTTTAGGTATTGGAAGTCACTAGATAAATTTAAAACCTGGTGATGGGGTTATGCATTCCCAATTTCAAGTTACCCAAATAATACAAATTACAATAATGGCAGCTTAATTTTGGGATGATCTTATTTGTATAAAAGCATCTCATATACAGAAAGAGTTGAATATCTATCGATAGGCGGAAAAAGGCTACTCCCTATTTAGTAGATAGAGCAACTGTTGCAGCAAGTGCCGACATGCTTTTATTGATATAGTGGGTACCAAATATTTATTGCACGTATAGTTGATACGAATTTGTCTAGTAGATTACATAAGAGGAAACTTATCAAGTATTATGAAGGATAACAGTATTGAGAAATACTATTTAAATTTAAGAAAGCAAAAAATTAGAGTTTAGTTAGCTAGGTTAATTTTGACCAGCTATGTGAGGAAAACATCTAACTTTAAAGTCAGGAACTATGTATATTAATGACATAAGTTTATCTCCTTTAGTGGTGGCTGAACCGAGTGAATCGTACCATTCAGGTACAACTCTTAATAGGTGGGTTGAAGTACTGGTAGACTGTCCAGGAAGTACAGGATTATTTACTTATCGATTGCCAGCCCAGTTAGAAATAAAACCAGGGGATATTTTAAGCGTGCCATTTGGGGCACAACAATTAGGAGCGATCGCAATTCGGTTACTGGCACAACCAAATGTCGATTTAGCACCAGAAAAAATCCGGGAAGTAGAAGATATAGTCAGCGTAGGATTTTTCCCAAGTGCTTATTGGGAATTACTCAATCGAGTTGCTGCATATTACTATACGCCTCTAATTCAAGTAATCCGGGTTGCTCTGCCACCAGGGTTGCTGGGGCGATCGCAGCGTCGTATCCGCCTTGTGAGAGGAGGGGGGGCAGGGGGCGGGGGGCAGGGGGCAGGGGGCAGTAGTTATTTACTGGCATCTCCTAATCCTTCAGCTTTTTTGACTCCAACGGCGCGGCAAGTTTGGGAACTTTTGCAAGGGCAGCCGGCAGGGGATTATAGTTTCGTCTACCTTCAACAAAAAGTCAAATCTGCCTATCGGGGAATTCGGGAGTTGTTGCGATTCGGGTTAGTAGAAAGCTATTTAGAACCGCCACGGTTGACTCGACCAAAGCTGCAAAAAGCAGTCACGCTCACAGGTACAATCGATAGCGATTTAACTACCCGCCAGCGAGAGATTTTGGAAGTGCTGCGGCGGCGTGGTGGGGAGTTGTGGTTAAATGAATTCCTACAGATTTGTAAAACAACTACCCCTACCCTGAAAGGGCTGGAGGAAAAAGGTTACATCGTTATTGAAGAACGGGAAGTATTGCGAACCGAACAGGGGCCAGCATTAGCAGGCGATGGGGCTAAATCTTTAACTGCTGCCCAAGCTAGCGCCTTAGCGACAATCCAAACACTAGATGGATTTGCTGAAGTTTTATTGCATGGGGTGACAGGTTCAGGAAAAACCGAAGTATATTTGCAAGCGATCGCACCTCTCCTCAACCAAGGCAAATCCGCCCTCGTCTTAGTCCCAGAAATTGGACTTACACCCCAGCTAACCGATCGTTTTCGCGCCCGTTTTGGTAATAAAGTCAGCGTGTATCACAGCGCCCTCTCCGACGGAGAACGTTATGACACTTGGCGGCAAATGCTCACAGGAGAACCCCAAGTTGTGATTGGTACGCGCAGCGCCGTTTTCGCCCCTTTGCCCAACTTGGGTTTAATTATTTTAGATGAAGAACACGACAGCAGCTTTAAGCAAGACTCACCCATACCCACCTACCACGCCCGTACTGTCGCCCAGTGGCGATCCGAATTAGAAAATTGCCCCTTATTGTTAGGTTCCGCTACCCCTTCCTTGGAGAGTTGGATAAGCGTCAGGAGGCAGGAGGCAGGAGGCAGGAGGCAGGAGGCAGGAGATAGGGGTTATTACTTAAGTTTGCCCGAACGCATCAACTCCCGCCCTTTACCGCCCGTGGAAATAGTCGATATGCGGCAAGAGTTGCAGCAGGGAAATCGTTCTATATTTAGTAGATCGTTGCAAGAAGCTTTGCAACAGTTGCAAGAGAGAAAACAACAGGGAATTTTATTTATCCATCGCCGGGGACACAGTACTTTTGTCTCTTGTCGCAGTTGTGGATATGTGTTGGACTGTCCGCACTGTGACGTATCGCTGGCGTATCACCACACCGAAGAAAAAGCGCCAGAATTATTGCGGTGTCATTATTGTAATTATGCGCGATCGCACCCCAAATTTTGCCCCGATTGTAGTTCCCCTTACCTGAAATTTTTCGGTAGCGGTACTCAGCGAGTCACGCAAGAATTAGCGCGACAATTCCCAGAGTTACGCTTGATTCGTTTTGATAGCGATACCACCCGTAACAAAGGCTCACATCGTACCCTACTCACCCAGTTTGCCAACGGCGAAGCGGATTTATTAGTGGGTACGCAAATGCTTACCAAAGGTTTAGATTTACCACAGGTGACACTTGTGGGCGTTGTCGCCGCCGATGGATTGCTAAATTTATCAGATTATCGCGCCAGTGAACGGGCATTTCAAACCTTGACTCAAGTCGCTGGACGTGCTGGTAGAGGAGACGATCCGGGGAGGGTGATTGTACAAACTTACACTACAGAACATCAGGTAATTGCAGCAGTGCGATCGCACGATTATCACTCTTTCTCCCAAGCTGAACTAGAACAACGCCAAGCCCTCAATTATCCCCCTTATGGGCGGTTAATTTTGTTGCGTTTAAGTAGTCTCGATCCCATTCAAGTGCAAAATACAGCGCAAATTATTGCCACAACCTTGAGTACAGAAGAAGAATTCGAGATATTAGGGCCAGCACCAGCAAGTATTTTACGGGTAGCTAATCGTTATCGCTGGCAGATATTGATTAAATTTGCTCCCGATGCCTTGCCACAATTGCCAGATTGGGAAGATGTGCGATCGCTTTGTCCTTTGTCTGTTAGCCTAACTATTGATGTAGACCCATTAAATATTATGTGAATTACCCGACATTCCGGTCATCATTGATGATAGTACCGATTGCCTGGTTATTACCGAACCTAGCATTTGCTGCTCCATAGAGATTGACAAAAAATGTTTCGTTGCTTTCGACTTTATTATCACCTGTAACACCGATACTAATAGTTTTGCTGATTTCGCCAGGATTGAAAACGATCGTTCCTAAAGCAGAATTGTAATCAGAGTCGGAAGTTTTAGCAGTGCCATCACTCGTACTGTAACTTACGGCTATCGGTTGATAGAATTCATTGGAGAGAGTAACGATAAATTTAGCAAAAGTTATCATTCCTATAGTGCCTTCATTGAGTGATACATCTGCAATGCTAATGGCAGGGGGTTCGTCATCATTTATGATAGTAGCCACTCCCAAACTATCAGTAATTGTGGCATTTGTAGCACCCAAGAGATTGACAGAAAATGTCTCATTGGCTTCAACTTTATTATCACCAATGACACCAACACCAAGAGTTTTGGTGGTTTCGCCAGGATTGAAAATAATCGTCCCGGAAGTAGAGTTGTAATCAGAATCAGCAACTTGAGCAGTGCCATCACTCGTGTTGTAATTTACAGTAACTTGCTGCAAACTAGGTGCGGAGAGAGTGACGGTAAAGTTAGCATTAGTTGTTGTGCCTGCGTTACCTTCAAAAAGAGCGGCATTCGAGATGCTGATAGTTGATTGGTTGTCATCGTTGATGATAGTACCAACTCCTAAACTATCTGCGATCGTGGCATTTATAGCACCTGAAAGATTGACAGCAAATGTCTCGTCACTTTCAGTTTGATTATCGCCGATGACACCAATACTAAGGGTTTTGCTAGTTTCCCCAGGATTGAAAATAATCGTTCCTAAAGCAGAGTTGTAATCAGAGCCAGAAGTTTGAGCAGTGCCATCACTCGTGTTGTAATTTACAGTAACCTGCTGATAACTAGGATTGGAGAGGCTAATAGTAAAGTTAGCATTAGTTGTTGTCCCTGTATTGCCTTCGGTAACAGAGACATCCGAAATTATGATAGTTGGTTGGTTGTCATCGTTGATGATTGTACCAACTCCTAAATTATCTGCGATCGTGGCATTTGTAGCAGCCGAGAGGTTGACAGAAAATGCCTCATTAGTTTCAAATTTGTTATCGCCGATGACACCAATACTAAGAGTTTTGCTAGTTTCGCCAGGATTGAAAGTAATCGTTCCTGAAGCAGAGTTGTAATCAGAATCGGCAACTTGAGCAGTACCATCACTCGTGTTGTAATTTACAGTAATCTGCTGATAACTGGGATTGGAGAGACTAATAGTAAAGTTAGCATTATTTGTTGTCCCTGTATTTCCTTCAGTAACAGAGACATCCGAAATGCTGATACTTGGTTGGTTGTCATCGTTAATGATTGTACCAACTCCTAAATTATCTGCGATCGTTGCATTTGTAGCACCTGAAAGATTGACAGCAAATGTCTCATCAGTTTCAGTTGTATTATCGCCGATGACACCAATACTAATAGTTTTACTGGTTTCCCCAGGAGCGAAAATAATCGTCCCTAAAGCAGAGTTGTAATCAGAGTCAGCAACTTGAGCAGTACCATTGCTCGTATTGTAATTTACAGTAATCTGCTGATAACTGGGATTAGAGAGGCTAATCGTAAAGTTAGCATTAGTTGTTGTCCCTGTATTACCTTCAGAAACTGAGACATCCGAGATGCTGATAGTTGGTTGGTTGTCATCATCAATGATGGTAGCAACTCCTAAACTATCGGTAATTGTGGCATTTGTAGCACCCAAAAGATTGACAGCAAATGCCTCGTTGATTTCAGCCTTGTTATCGCCGATAACACCAATACTAAGAGTTTTACTGGTTTCCCCAGGATTGAAAATAATGGTTCCTAAAGCAGAGTTGTAATCAGAGTCAGCAACTTGAGCAGTACCATCACTCGTGTTGTAATTTACAGTAATCTGCTGATAACTGGCATTAGAGAGACTAATAGTAAAGTTCGCATTATTTGTGCCTGTATTGCCTTCAATAACTGAAACATCTGAGATGCTGATAGTTGGTTGGTTATCATCGTTGATGATTGTACCAACTCCTAAATTATCTGCGATCGTGGCATTTGTCGCAGCCGAAAGGTTGACAGAAAATGCCTCGTTAGTTTCAAATTTGTTATCGCCAATGACACCAATACTAAGAGTTTTACTAGTTTCTCCAGGATTGAAAGTAATCGTTCCTAAAGCAGAGTTGTAATCAGAATCAGCAGCTTGAGCAGTGCCATCACTCGTGTTGTAATTTACAGTAATCTGCTGATAACTGGCATTAGAGAGACTGATAGTAAAGTTCGCATTAGTTGTTGTCCCTGTACCTTCAGTAACTGAGACATCCGAGATGCTGATAGTTGGTTGGTTGTCATCGTTAATAATGTTGACTGTAGCTGAACTGTTGGTAATTGTAGAATTTGCCGGTGCAGCTGTGAGGTTGGGGTTACTCAGGTTAACAGTAATGTCTTCATTGAGTTCAAATGTGTTCTCACCTAAGACATCGGCTGTAATTGTTTTTGTGGTTTCCCCAACAGCGAAGCTTAAAGTCCCAGATGCAGCATTTCCTCCACCCGTAACTTGAATATTGTTATAGTCACTGCCAAAAATTGCCGCACCGCTAAAAGCGTAATCTACGGTACTAGCCACGCCAATACCACCACTACGAGTAACCGTAAAGCTAACAGCTTGAGTACCACTATTACCTTCAGTCAAATTTGAGGTGGCGCTGGAAACTGCATATTGAATCGAATCATTAGCAGCAATATTCAGAGTAGTTTCAGTTATTGTTCCTAAATCAGCCCCTATTAGCGTGCCAAAGTTGAGTACAACCGTTTCTGTATTCTCAGGTAAATCGTCTGGGTTAATAGTAAAAGTAAGTAGCTTTGTTAAATCTGAGCCTGTAGCCCCAGCAGCAAAGGAGATAGTACTTGGAGAAAAAGTGTAATCGTTGCCACTAATCGCCGTACTATTATTTTTGACGACAATAGGAACTGTGACAGCCGTTTCTGGAGAGGCATTTAAGGAAACAGAAATAGTTACTACAGTAGCGGTACTATCTTCTGTTGTATTGTAAGTAGCAGCACCAAAGCTGACTTTTGGAAGCACATATTCAAATGCTCCAATGTCAATTCTGCCACTTTCAATCCGGTTAAAATCCGTGCCGCGCTGATCGGTAGTTAAGCCACCACTATAAGCCGGATCGCCAGCATTCTTGGCAGGACTGGAAAAGCTTAGGGCGTGAGTTTGTGTAGAACCACCGTAATCTCCCAGAGGTTTTAGTCCAGGATTGGGGTTAATAATATCTGTACCCGTGCCCAGAGTCCCGGATAATTTACCAGCAATTTTGCCAATCAGGTTGTAACCATTACTATTGAAGTTATTACCATAGACATCGACTCCTTGATTACCTGGGTCAATATTGCCAGCAATGATGCTATTGCTGATGCTTGCCGTGCCACCAGATTTATAAATGCCGCCACCATCACCTTGGGTATTGTTATCACTATCAGCGGTGTTGCCAAAAATAGTGCTATTGCTGACTGTGGTACTGCTGCTGCTATAGATGCCGCCACCATGAGTTTTTGCTGTATTGGTAGAGATAGTGCTATTGCTGATGGTGACACTACTGTTACTACCGTTACTGAAGATACCGCCGCCATTGCTGTTCGCGGTGTTGCCAGAAAGAGTACTATTGCTAACTGTGGCATTGGTGCCGTAGATGCCTCCTCCAAGGTTAGCTATGTTGCCAAAAATACTGCTATCGCTGACTGTGGCACTATTACTGTAAATGCCGCCGCCATTAGTGTTCGCGGTGTTGCCAAAAATACTGCTATCGCTGACTGTGGCACTATTACTGTAAATGCCGCCGCCATTAGTGTTCGCGGTGTTGCCAAAAATACTGCTATCGCTGACTGTGGCACTATTACTGTAAATGCCGCCGCCGCTAGTGCTGGCAGTATTGCCAGAAAAAATACTATTGCTGACTGTGACACTACTGGTGCTATATATTCCGCCACCATTTGCTGCATTTCCTCCAGTTATGTTCAACCCATCAATTGAGAGGGAGGCACTGGCATTAAAAACACGGGAAGTATTGTTACCACTGATGGTAAGTTTATCAGCCCCAGTTCCTTGAATGATGACTCCTTGAGTAACATTCAATTCCCCAGAAGTGAGGGTAATGATGTCGGGTGTGGCATCACCGAATATTCCAGTCGTATCAAAGACAATTGTCTCAATCCCTGGATCGTTATTGGCATTGATAATAGCTTGCCTTAACGAGCCAGCACCACTGTCATTGGTGTTAGTTACTACATAAATAGTGCCATCTACTTTGACAGATACATCGTCAATGGCTAAACCATGATCGTTACCTGTATCATCTATGTCTTCCCAACGCAATATAATTTCTTCACCGTTAGCTATTGGGGTAACTAGATTAAATATTACAGGCGTGATGACAGTTCGATTAGCAATTTGATTACCATTCAGGGAACCTGCGGTTGCAGTTGCAATTGGCCCGGTGAAATCTAGTGATGTTACAGGTGTCCATGTTCCTGTTGTTAAACTTGTGAGAGTTGACCCAGTTTGATAACTGAATTTCAGCTGTTGTTGCGATGTATTATTACCATTACGCCATTGCTCACCCGTGTAATTTACTTGCAACTTAGTAATTGCTGAACCTGTATTATTTTGGAGGCGCAACCCATAATAAATAGTTCCTGTAGCACCGGAAGCTACAGAACCGAGTGCCCGATCTGTGGTCGTACCAAAACTATACAATGCACCTGCATTACTAGTGCCAGAACCAGCGTTGTAATTTGTTCTTGTGGAATACCACCCTGAAATAGTTGAATCATTAGTCCAAGTAATAGATGTTCCAGAACGAGCTAATGTGTTGAAGTTTTGAGAGTATGCACCAGTAAAACTAGCTGGCAAAATAGATTGGTAAGCCTGCATTACTTCTGGTTTAAATGCCAGGGAAGCCTCAATTTTCCCTGTCTTCAACTCTAAGTCCCAGTCACCACCTAAAGCTGCACTTCCTGTTTTGTCAGTGGAAGCAGCAACATCTGCTCCAGTAATTCGGCTAATCTGCTGCACAAATTTTGTGCCCTCACCACTGGCTACATCACAGCCATAAAGTAAGATGTCAGCTTTATCAGTTAAAACATTTGCCCACTTGCGTAACTGATTTGCATAGCTATTTAGGTTGGTGAGGCTAAGGGAAGTTGACCCTAATTGTAAACTCCCTTCAGCACCGTGGGAGACAATGTGAACTGATTCAACTGAGCCAGGTTTACACCCTGCTAGAAACTCGCTGATTTGCGTTAAACCGTCTCGATTATGGTCAAGGATAACGACTTCACTACCTAGTGTGATACCAGCTACTAGGCTTTGATAATCGAGAACTGCTGTATCTATAAAAACAATATTTTTGCCCGCTTCTAATAATTTTCTGGCGGAATTATTTTGGTTTTTAGAGTGACTATTTTCTGTCATAATTATTGTCCTGTAATAAAATTCTGGATTGAATAAAAGACTTGTTAGCTCTAAGGATTTACGTCAATAGCATTTATCACACAACACCAAATAGGAAGCGAATGACTCAACATTCGCTTCCATGCTCAACTCAAATTGGTGACAGAACCTCTTGTTTATTGGAATAAAACCGCAATATTTCTAATCGTTATAGCGGTTCCCAGTTGAGTGAGGTACAAAAACCCCACCCCCTCTCCGCAAGCGATGAGGGGGCTATAATGTACCTCATTTGATTAGGAAAAGCTATATACGATCAAATACACCCTAGAAAAACTAAGTTATGTTCTATCTATAATTTTTCTAAGATAATAAAATTTATACCGTACAAACAATACAAGCAACTGTAATTTTACTTAAATAAATTACAGTTACTCCAATCCGATTTAGAAATTTCGCGTCTTTATGATTTATTTTTAGGATTTTACGATCGCTTCTATTTATAAAAAACTATAGTTTTTAACTAAAGCTCTAAGTATTTACATTTAATTTAGACGTAGCACTTAGCTCGATATAAATGAATCTAGTTAATCAACAATTCTGGTGCTACCAATCCTTTTTGGATCGCTAAAACTGCGGCTTGAGTGCGATCGCGTACTTCTAGTTTCTGTAAAATGGCATGGACATGAACCCGCACTGTACCAGGGGCGATGTAGAGAATCTCAGCAATCTCTTGATTGCTTTTGCCAGCTGCTACCAGTGCCAAAATTTCTTGCTCCCGCTTCGTTAGCGGATTTTCTAGGGTTCCCTCAGTTTTTGCAGGCAGCACCACAGTAGAATTGCCCTCAAAAGCGGCTCTAATTTCTGTTGTTGCCGTTTGATCCCACCAAGAAGCCCCAGCTGCAACAGATCGCACTGCCAATATCAGAGACTCAGCAGGAATACCTTTCAGACAGTAACCTTGCGCCCCGGCAGCAATTAACCGTGAAATCAGAGGTTTTTCAGAACGAGACGTTAAAACGAGAATTGGTAAATTTGGGTGCTTCTGCTTGATTTGGCGACAAGCTTCAATCCCACCAATGCCCGGTAAACCTATATCTAGCAAAACTAAATCCAGGGGATAGCGATTTGCTAATTCTACAGCTTGTTCTCCATCTTCTGCTTCTGCGACAATTTCCAAAGTAGCTTCTTGCTGCAACCGCATCCGCAGACCAAGCAGAAACAATTCATCGTCTTCAACGAGTAAGATTTTTGTCATTTGTTATTGGTCATTTGTCATTTGTCATTGGTCATTTGTCATTTGTCATTGGTTATTTGTCATTTGGTCATTATTATTCTCTTGCTCCCCCTGCTTCCCCTGCCTCCCCTGCTCCCTGCCCCCTGCCCCTCATCTCCCCGGTGGTGGACAAGCTGGGAGTCGAAAACCAAACATTGCTCCCCGTGGTGAGCGATTCTCTGCCCAGATTGTACCCCCATGAGCAGCGATAATTTGCCTGGTTAAATAAAGCCCTAGTCCAGATCCTGAAACGTGGCGATCGCTATCTCCTTGATAAAATCTCTCAAATAAGTGGGGTAATTCTTCTTCGGTAAAGCCGGAACCAGTATCGAGGATTTTTACCACTTGATCGCTAGAATAACCTTCAAGTACTACTTCCACTTTACCGCCACGGGGAGTATGGTTAATACCATTACTCAGGAGATTGGTGAAGACTCGCCCCAGTTGCAAAGGATCGCCGTTTACCCAGAGAAAGCTCCGAAAATCTGATTCGCCATAGTGGAGAGAAATATAAACCTGACGTGTTCTCGCTAGTTCAGCCAGGGTAGCTATTACCTCCTCCGCCACGGTTGCCAAGTTAACGGGTGATATCTGTAATTTCAGCCCTTCGGCATCATTCCGGTATACATCTAAAAGTGTTTGGACTAATTGGAGTGTACTCCGATGACTACGAGCCATCGTTTGGAGGACTTTTGCTTGCATTGGCGTGATTTCACCAAATTGCTCATTTTGAAAATATTTCAGCGTTTCAATTGCTCCTAATAGGGGTGTTTTCAAATCATGCGTTAGGGTAGAAACAAAATCTTCACGCATGATAGCTAGTTGTTCTTGGGAGCGTAATTGGGCTTGGGTATAAGCGATCGCTTCTTCATTGCGGTGGTTGCGGTCACTTAACCAACCTGTCACTACCAATGCCAATACTGCAATCAATCTGTTTGCCAACGTTGAGGCATTAATCATTTCTCCCCCTGGGACAAACAAATTTAACAATGTTAATCCTGTAGCTGCCAGAGTGATCCCCAATACTGCTCCCCGATTCAATCGAGAATCTGCTACCAAAATTGTCCCTGTGTAGAGGTAGCCAAATACGTACTCAGGTGGTGTCAAATATTCTAAGCTAATCACGATGGCAAAGGCGATCGCTATTAGCCCATAAGTCTCTCCACGCTCATTTATAGCTTCTTTCATCACTACTAATCTACTTAATATAGTCATTTCTGATTTATTAAAAAATCGTTTTCTTACTATCTTTACAACTATTTAATTTAGCGATTATGATTTATCTGCAATCTATATCTGCAAATATTCACTTGAGCATTAACCCGAAAATTACGATTGTCCAGATGCAAAAAAGGGGACTGGGAACTGAGGATTGGGGATTAAGTAGTTGTCACAAGGGGCAGAGTATCGGGAGCATCCCAATGCAAGCTTAAATCTTTTCCCTCACCCCCAGCCCCTCTCCCATCTTTGGGAGAGGGGAGACATAACTCTAGTTCCCCTTCTCCCAAACATAGGAGAAGGGGTTAGGGGATGAGGGCTATCAAGGTTTTTGCACATTTGAGATGCTCCCCAGAGTATCTAACACAACCTTTCTGTACTGTCATTTATTTAATCAAATCCTTTTAAATATTTATATTCTTTGAACGTAGCAAACTTCGAGAATGTATTGTATAAACAAATAATCCTAACTAGCGAAATAGATGAATTAAAAGTAAAGATTAAATATTTTTAACTACAAGTTAAACAAGTATCTGGAAAATAGTATTGAAGAAGAATTCAGGAGTCAGAATGGGCTAAACGCCCCGCTATCGCTAACAGGAGCGGAGCCGGAGACGCTCTTGAATCCTGAATTCTGTTTGATAACTGAAAATAGTAAATCCAGATTAAAAAATGGCGGTGATATGAGATATCACTAAATTCCTCCAGATCAAATACTCCAACAGTTAATCTGTTATTTCTAATAATTGGCTTGCTAGCACTTAAATTTTATCGAGCGCGAAATATATGGGACAAGGTTTTTTGCAAATTGGCTTAACGCTGTGTATTGTCATAGCAATTACTCCGCTACTCGGTAGATACATAGCCAGTGTCTTCTTGGGAGAAAGAACACTGCTGGATTTTTTAATGAACCCCATAGAGCGAAGTATGTTCGTACTCGCGGGTGTTCGCAGAAAAGATGATATGACAGGTTTACAGTATATCCGGGCTGTATTGTATAGCAACCTGATTATGGGTATTTCAGTATATTTGCTGCTATATTTTCAGAGGCTCTTGCCCTGGAATCCTAACGGTTTTGGTGCTACCAGTTGGGATGTGTTACTGCATACAACCATTTCCTTTGTGACGAATACCGACCAGCAGCACTATGCTGGTGAGACAACCTTAAGCTATTTTAGCCAGGTAGCGGCTTTAGGCTTTTTGATGTTCACCTCCGCAGCCACCGGTTTATCTGTGGGAATTGCCTTTATTCGTGGGTTGACGGGTAGAAAGTTAGGAAACTTTTATGTCGATATCGTCCGTGGAATTACGCGCATATTGCTACCGATTTCGATTATTGGAGCGATCGCTTTGCTTATAACAGGTGTACCACAAACATTAGCGAAGACTATGGATGTGAGAACCTTAGAAGGCGGGACGCAATATCTTGCCAGAGGCCCGGTGGCATCCTTTGAAATGATCAAACTTTTAGGCGAGAACGGCGGAGGCTTTTTTGGCGTAAACTCAGCACATCCTTTTGAAAATCCCAATGGCGCTTCTAACTTGATAGAAATGATCGCCATGATTTCTATCCCAGCAGCCTTGATTTACACCTACGGTATATTTGCCAACAACATCAAACAAGCTTGGCTACTTTTTTGGATGGTGTTTGTGATTTTTGTCGTTCTGGTGGGAGTGACAGCCGTGGGAGAACTACAAGGTAATCCCCTGGTTAATACTGCTTTTGGATTAGAACAGCCCAATTTAGAAGGTAAAGAAGTGCGATTTGGCTGGGCACAAACGGCATTTTGGGCAGTGATGACTACTGCCACTATGTCTGGCGCTGTGAATGGGATGCACGATTCTTTGATGCCCCAAGGAATATTTTCGACACTCTTCAACTTGTTTATCCAGATTATCTGGGGTGGTCAAGGAACTGGAACAGCTTACTTATTCATTTACTTAATTCTTACAGTGTTCTTAACTGGACTCATGGCAGGACGCACCCCAGAGTTTTTAGGACGCAAAATTGAAAAACGCGAAATTGTGCTTGCCAGCGTCGTGTTGTTGATTCACCCAATTCTAGTTTTGATTCCCAGTGCGATCGCACTAGCTTATCCCATCTCTCTCTCTGGAATTAGCAACTCTGGCTATCACGGTATTTCTCAAGTAGTTTATGAATACGCCTCAGCCGCCGCAAATAATGGTTCCGGCTTGGAAGGGTTGAGGGATAACACCCTGTGGTGGAACTTGAGTACTTTAGTTAGCTTAATAGGAGGACGCTACATTCCGATAATTGCCATCCTGCTGTTAGCTGACGGCATGTCTCGCAAACAACAAGTACAAGAAACCCCTGGTATTTTAAGAACCGATTCTCTAGTATTTACTGGTATCACTGCTGGAGTGACATTGGTTTTGGGAGTATTGACTTTCTTTCCCGTTTTAGCTTTAGGCCCCATAGCTGAGGGTTTGAAACTAGCATCTGGCAATTAGAAAATTTATGAGTTATAAGTCTGGAATTAAGAGAATACCAAAAAATAAATAAATGATCCTGTTTTGTAGGGGAGCCAGTATTTTGTGGTGAATCCATCGCTGTAGGCAGGTTTCTCTCCGTAGGCGACTGGTGTTAGCGCAGCGTAAAGCCAACTCTTAGAGACGCTCTTGCTAGCTTGCTTCCACGAAGTGGTACGGCATGGCAACGCTATGAGCAAGTTTTGTCTGCGACACGCTGTTCGCGTTCGAGCGTCCTTCTGGTGACACTCGAACGCGAACAGAGGTAGGGAGGAACGAGCGTCGCTTCCGTTGTAGCAACTGGCATTGTGTTAGCGATCGCATAACGCACCCTACTGGCAAAGTTGTGTATTAACAAACTCTTGTGGGATGGGCATCTTGCCCGTCCGGTGCAGGCAAGATGCCTACACCACAAGAAAATTTAATGCAACATTTTAGCTTTGCCATGCCATTACAGCTTGGATCTATTTTTTATTGGAAACAGACGCGATTAATCGCGTCTCTACTCCTAATTCCTGTACAGACGCGATTAATCGCGTCTCCTAATTCCTGTACAGAAGCGATTAATCGCGTCTCTACTCCTAACTTTATTCATGAATCAAGTGGCAACTAACTTCAGAGCTAGACGGCCAAATCATCGTTCTGGCGATCGCCGTCAAGGACGTAAAAAGGCGAGAAAAATTACTAAGTGGCTGTATTTAAGGGCAATCAGAGATGCTTTTGTCAAGCTCAACCCTAAGTATGCAATCAAAAATCCAGTAATATTTGTGGTTTGGGTGGGGACAATCATCATCCTATTGCTAACGATTGATCCCAACCTATTTGGCCCAGCCCGACAAAAGAACCCGCAACTTTTCAATGGCTTATTGTCGGGGATCTTATTTTTTACAGTTTGGTTTGCCAATTTTGCCGAAGCAGTGGCAGAAGGGCGGGGTAAAGCTCAAGCTGATGCCTTGAGATTAACGAAATCAGAAGCGATCGCTAAAAAACTCGCTCCCGATGGCACAATTAGTGAAGTTTCATCCACTAGCCTTCAAAAGGGCGATAACATCTACGTCGTTGCTGGCGATATCATTCCCGGCGATGGTGAGGTAATTATGGGTGTGGCCTCAGTAGATGAATCGGCAATTACTGGAGAATCCGCACCAGTATTAAAAGAATCAGGCTCCGATGTTTCCAGTTCTGTCACTGGTGGGACGCGGATTATCTCAGATGAATTAATTATCCGTATTACTATTGACCCAGGCAAAGGCTTTATTGACCGGATGATTGCCTTAGTAGAGGGGGCAGAACGCAGCAAAACACCCAATGAAATTGCCCTGACAGTATTGTTGGCAGTTCTCAGCTTAGTGTTTTTGTTAGTGGTGGTAACTCTGCCGGCACTTGCTTACTATGTCAACAGTCCAGTCAGCGTGCCAACTTTAATTGCCCTATTGGTGGCATTAATTCCTACAACCATTGGCGGCTTACTCAGTACCATCGGCATTGCTGGTATGGATCGAGTTGCCCAATTTAACGTCATTGCCACTTCAGGAAGAGCAATCGAAGCCTGTGGTGATGTCAACACTTTAGTTCTTGATAAGACAGGTACAATTACCCTCGGCAACCGTTTGGCGGAAGAGTTTATCCCTATCAACGGTCATTCAATATCGGAAATTGCTAATGTAGCCTGGGCCGCTAGTGTCTTTGACAATACACCAGAAGGTAAATCCATTATTCGACTGGCAGAAAAACTAGTAGCACGGTTTGATTTCGACTCCAACCAGGCAGAAGGAGTTGATTTTTCTGCCAAAACCCGGATGAGTGGGACTAACTTACCTGGTGGGTATGAGGCAAGGAAGGGAGCAGTAGAAGCCATTAAAGGATTTGTCCGTTCTCGCAACGGACGACACGATACGCCAGAATTGGATGCTGCTTACGAACGAGTTTCTCGCTTAGGAGGTACACCCCTAGCAGTTAGCCTAGATAACGAAATCTATGGGGTTATTTATCTCAAAGATATAGTTAAACCTGGTATCCGCGATCGCTTTGAGCAACTGCGGCGCATGGGAGTGCGTACCATCATGCTAACTGGAGACAATCAAATTACAGCTTCTGTCATTGCTAAAGAAGCTGGAGTGGATGACTTCATCGCTGAAGCCACACCAGAAGACAAAATCAACGTCATTAAAAAGGAACAAGCAGCAGGTAAACTAGTTGCCATGACGGGAGATGGGACTAACGATGCTCCCGCATTAGCCCAAGCTAACGTCGGCGTTGCCATGAATACAGGGACGCAAGCTGCAAAAGAAGCCGCCAACATGGTTGATTTAGACTCCGATCCCACAAAGCTGATCGATATCATTAGCATTGGTAAACAATTGTTGATTACTCGCGGAGCTTTGATGACATTTTCTATCGCTAATGATATTGCTAAATATTTTGCAATTATCCCAGTGATATTTGTCGCGGCTAACCTGCAAAGCCTGAATATTATGAATTTGACTAGCCCTAAGTCTGCTGTATTATCAGCGCTGATTTATAATGCTTTGATTATTCCCGCTTTGATTCCTTTGGCATTGAAGGGAGTGCGGTTTAGACCACTGACAGCTAATCAGCTAGTCCAACGCAATATCTTAATTTATGGCTTAGGTGGCGTGATTGCGCCATTTATCGCCATTAAGTTGATAGACATACTGATTACACTTGTAGGCTTGGCTTAAGGATAGCAAAAGTAGAGATGCGAAACGAGCGCATTTTGACCAAAGTAAAATAATAAACATTTTTACTTTTATCTGTTGAGAGAGGGAACCAAAAGAATATGAATAAACAGGTCGATGTTTGGGAAAAGTTTCTGCCGATAAATCTAATAAAGGCGATGTTCTTTGTTTGGTCACAATTGCGTAAACAACACTCACCACTCGCTATTTTTCTCCTGCTGTGCTTGAATGTGGTAATTGCCCCAGTTATTTATGCTGTTGCTAACAGCATTTTTGAATATCGTTCTGATTGTGTAAAAAAAATTAAATTAAAAATTAAAAACTAAGTTTTAGTAATAATTGGAAAAGTTTTTATGGCTATTATTCGAGAAACTATCAGAGCAGTTTTTATAACTCTAATGCTTTGGTTGTTGACTGCAATCATCTATCCTCTGATCATTCTTGTAGTGGGTCAAGTTTTTTTGCCCTATCAAGCCAATGGCAGCATTATGCTGAATCTAAATAATGAACCAATTGGTTCAGCTTTGATAGGTCAGTTGTTCACATCTGAGCGATATTTCCATCCTCGTCCCAGTACTGTTAGATATAGCCAAGGAAAAAAAGCCAAGCCAACTGGCATATCTGGAGCCAGCAATCTTGCTGCTAGCAATCCAGAGCTACTAAAGCGGATTCTAGAACAGGCAAATGAATTACGAGACGAAAATCTTCAACCGATCGCTGATATGATTTATACGTCTGCTTCTGGCTTAGATCCCCACATTTCTTTCAAAGCAGCACGGCAGCAATTGACGCGGGTTGCTGGTGCGCGGGGAGTCAAAGAAGATGAGATCCTACGTTTAATTAACAAGTATACCGATGGCAGATTTTTATGGATTTTTGGTGAGCCGGGAGTCAATGTTCTCCGATTGAATTATGCTCTTGACTTGCAAGATATTAATCGTCAGCAAAATCAGTAAATGGGAATTGGAAATTGGGCATTGGGCACTTGTACTGAGCGACTTGTACCGAGCCTGTCCTGAGCGTAGCCGAAGGGCGAAGTCGAGGTAAGTCGAAGTATTGGGCATGAGTAAAGCGCTGTTTTCGTTTCCGATGAAGTAGGAGTACTAAGTAAGTGGGCGGGAATAAGCGAAAATATGCTTAAAATCCTTATCAATGACAAATGACAAAGGACAAATGACCAATACTAGTTTGAATGGCACTGCACCTTTAAATTCTGGAAGTTACTCGCTTTATCCGGCACGACGGCGGGGTAAGCATAAAATATTTATTGGCATGGCTCCTGGAGTAGGGAAAACCTATCGGATGCTAGAAGAGGGACACGCATTCAAACAAGAAGGAATTGATGTTATCGTTGGGCTTTTGGAAACCCACGGACGTAAGGATACAGAGGAGAAGGCAGAAGGACTGGAGATTTTACCCCGTAAGCAATATCCTCGTGGTGAGTTGACGCTAACGGATATGGATACAGATGCTATTTTAAAGCGATCGCCCCAATTAGTCTTAATCGATGAACTTGCCCATACCAATGTCCCTGGTTCCCCACGCGAAAAACGCTACGAAGATGTAGAAGTAGTTTTGGCAGCAGGTATTGATGTCTACTCCACAATGAATGTACAACATTTGGAAAGTCTCAATGACTTAGTAGCCAGAATTACTGGTGTAGTCGTCCGTGAGCGTGTTCCTGACAAGATTCTGGATGAAGCTGATGAAATATTGGTAGTGGATGTTACGCCGGAAACGCTACAAGAACGGTTATTAGAAGGCAAGATTTATGCATCCGAAAAAATCCAACAATCCCTCGATAATTTTTTCCAACGCCGTAACCTGATTGCTTTACGGGAGTTGGCTTTGCGCGAGGTAGCAGATAACGTAGAAGGAAATGCAATCGCTACTTCTCCCAATGGGCAATTTTGTAATATTCACGAGCGGGTTTTAGTCTGCATATCTACTTATCCCAACTCAGTCCAGTTGTTACGCCGGGGTGCGAGACTGGCTAACTATATGAACGCGCCGATTTATACCTTGTTCGTTGCCGAACCAGAACGGTTCCTCACTAAGGAGGAAAGCCTACACATCCACACTTGTGAGAAACTCTGTAACGAATTTGAAGGTACTTTTCTTCGTGTTACCAACAGTAACGTAGCTAATGCGATCGCCCAAGTCGCCGAGAAATATCGGATTACTCAAATTGTAATTGGAGAGAGTCAGCGATCGCGCTGGCTTATGCTCCTCAAAGGATCTTTGACGCAAAAATTAGTGCGCTTGCTCAAAAATATCGATTTGCATATCATTGCCAGCGAAAAAATGGTTTCACCGAAATAGGGGATCAAATTTCCTCAAAAACTTCAGAAGTAAAGCTCCCATGCAGACCATAAGGGATATGATGCTTAAGATGTAGCCGGGCGATCGCTCCTTTAGAGAAATCACTAGCATCCAAAATTACCAAATCTGAGCAGTGATGGGCAGCATCATAAACCAAAGCTAATACCCAACCATCATCTTCCTTTTCAGAATCTGGGCGCGGGACAAAAATCGGTTCACCGACAAAACCACGGGGTGCAGCACTCCAAAGTTGTCTTTCTCCAGACTCTAAATCAATTTTCAACAATGCTTGTAAGGGAGCATTACCACTCTCTGCATGAGCCGCACCTATATATAGATATCGATAAGAGCGTCCCACATTTGCCGGATGGATGCTGGGAAATTCACAACAGCGACTATCAATTAATTCTCGCCGGACTGTCCCATTCTTGAGATTCAGATAAAATCGCCAAAGTTGCCCAGGTGAAGAACCTTCAAAATCAACTTGTCGAAAATCGCTTTTAGGTTTCACTTTTAGTAAATCTTGATAGCAAATAGAATCAATCAAAACTTCGTCTCCTACCTCAAAAGCATTAACATGGTGAAAGACAAAACCCGACTGAGTTTCCAGAAATTTTATCTTTTCTTGCCCCTCTTTGGGGAAGCGGGGAATAATTAGAATTTTAGTTGGCTGATTTGGTTGAAATTTAATACATTCTCCCGCCGTACGGATTCCCAAGGCGAAAGGTATGGGATTAAATGTAACAGGATTTTGAAAGAAGATGCAGTAATTGGGAGTAATAACAAAATCGTGAATGAAACAGAAACCGGCAACCTTATAAGTTTCCTGTCTAACAATTTCACCCACTAAGTTTAGCTCGAAAATAGTAATGGTGGTAGACAATCCTGGCTTAACCGAGAAATTTACTAGGCAAGGTTCGCCCCCATCTTGTTCACAATTCTTTTCCAAGCGGGGATGGGCAGCGAAAGCTTCACCTGTTGACAAAGCACCATTAAAATATTCATTCCCCAAAGTTTCAAGAGTGTAGGGGTCGAGGCGATATGCTTCAGAAGCTTCCCACAGGGCTAGCAGTTTACCACCCCAATAGATAACATTTGTATTAGCGATATTTTTGAGTTTGAAGTCAAAGATATTAGCTAGCCAACCGCCGGGTTTTTGAGTACCAAAAGTACCGCGATAGAGAATTTTTCCCGCCTTTTGTTCTGCCAAATACCCAGTTGTACGGACAAAGCGGTTGCGAAAATGGGCACGTCCGTTGGTAAAGGTAATTTTGCTAATCATCCCATCTCCATCAAACGGGTGATGAAGATATTGCCCATTCACATCCAGCAAACCTGGGCCATTTCTAAACAACGTACCTTCTAATTCTTTGGGAATTTGCCCTTCTATATCATCAATCCAATAATCAAATTCTTGGGTGAGAGATTGATATCCTCCTTGCCAATCTGCACGAGTATAAGATTTTTCTGTAACTAAGCTCTCTTGACTTTTAAAATGCATAAGCTTTGTTTTTTATTGTTACCTTGAACGAAAATATGTAGCAGCTGACAAAGAATTCCGTTACATGAGATTCATTACACTCAAGACTTACGGAAACAATAGCTTACTTAACCCTGATTCTCATGTAGGGGCAATTCATGAATTGCCCCTACAGTGTTTGATGATGCGTAAGTTCTAACACTATTCCACTATTTCCGACTCTGGTTCTCTCAGTACCAACTCAGACATCAAATCAGGCAAAAACGGTTGTTCCCCATCTTTGGATGTCTCAGCTTGCTCTTCAGCAGCAGGTAGCCAGTTGATAAATGGTAGGGGTAACAGCGTACTAAGGTTAGTAATTATCACCAATAGCCAAAGGGAATCAAAGTTAGTTGCAGTGATCCCCAGCCAATAGGTGATTAATGCCCCCAATGCTTGGGAAACTGTTCCGGCTGAATTAAATACCGACATCAACAAGGCAAATAACGTTGCTTCCACTCCAGAGGGACAAAGCCTTGCTGCTAGAACCATCACTTGCATAAAGGCAATTTTGCCCATGACAGTGAGAATAAGACTATCACCTAAACTAAACCAGTGGTCATCTATACCCAACAGCCTATTTGTGTGAGTCACTAACAACAGCATCGTCATCCCTAACATTGAAGAAAGGACGGTACTCCAAGCGAAAATCACACGAAAAGGGATGCTTTTGAGGAAACGTTGAAAAATCCAAACACCTGCTAAAGAAGCGAAACTTGTTACTAAGTTTACCCGCCCCAAAAATTCTGGTTCAAAGTGGAGTTCGTTGGTAGAGAAGTAGAAAAAGGCTGATTCAGCATTTGGAGTAGCTTGCCAGATGAAGACAAAAGCTGTTGGTAGCCAAATTGTTTTTTGGGTAATGGCTTGGCGTAGCTGCTTCAGTTGATGTTTGATTGGTAAAGGGTTAGTTTGATTACTCTCATTAGTATCTTTACTAACGGGGGACTCAGCAATTAACCAAGCTACCCCTGAGACAATGAGAGGGAATAAAGCGGTAATTCCAAAGACAGTACGGGTAGTAAAGTATTGAAGCAGCAGACCGCTAAAGTATGCTGTTATTAAACCTCCGATCGCAGAAGCACCCCAGCATAGAGATTGTAGTGAACCGGCTTTTGCTTGGGATTCGCCTCTGGCACGTTCCACAACTAGCGAGTCAACTATCACGTCACTCATAGCGACACTAAGAGAACTAAGAGCGATCGCTAACGTAGCCGCCCAGCTAGTATAAACTACTGTGGCCAAACTCATCCAGGAAGCAGTTCCCAGTATCCCAGATAAAATCAAGTAAGGACGACGACGATAACCAAATATAGGCAAGCCATCAGAGATAAAACCAAACACCGGCTTAATCATCCAAGGTAGGAAGACAATTCCCAATAGCGCCGACACCTGGACTGGACTCAGCAGCAGTTCATCTTTGAGGAAAAAGCTCACAGCTAGACGCGATAGCCCTAAAATTCCTTGGACAAAGTAAACGGTGAGAATTGCAACTAATTCCGCATTTGGTTCATTACCCAAGAAGATTTTTTGTGTTATTGAGTCTTTGACCTTGGACAAGCCAGATGATTGAAATACCATTCGATAAATATTTTGTAAATTTTATTTACTTTTCTATCATATCTAGGACTTACGCACTATACAAAAGAATCATGTTGTGCATCAACGTATTTACGTCGTTTCAGGTTTTTATTAATCATTCATTGATGGTAAATAGACCCGCGTCGTAGGGATAATTCATGAATTGCCCCGATGACGGATCTGGTTTTCAAATCATCTATACTTGGTCTTTCCTGGCAATGCGTAAGTCCTAATATCGATTCTTAAGACCTTGGCTTTAGGATCAGTTCTCAATACGGTTCAGATAAAACTAAAACCCTTGTTCTGTAGAGACGTTGCATTGCAACGTCTCTACACTGCTGTGATTCTCGAAAAAATCCTTAACTGAACCGTATTGGATCAGTTCTATCCCAAGTTAAGTCTGTAGACTGGTTAATGCCGATATCTCTTGCTATTGGCTTTGATATTCTTCCCTTCCTCTGTTTACCTATGTCACCTGAATTTTTTGACATGGGTAGTAACATGAACTAAACTACCTCTCTATAAGCTTCGGTTAAGATCCCCCGCTTATATCGACTCCCTTCAAAAGGGAGTAAAAAGGGTTATGAATACCCCTTTTGAAGGTGAGTTTGGGGGATACTGAAAATATTGAAACGTTAACCGAAGCGTATCGAATTACCTCTTGCAATTCATAAAAGAATCTTTATCAATGCATCCGACTAAAGAAGCTGTCTCTACTTGCGTTATCGGTTTAATTAGTGGCACATCCGTAGATGGCATAGACGCTGTGTTGGTAGAGATTTCCGGTACGGAATTGGATCTTAAAGTTGAATTACTAGCCGGGAAAACATATCCTTATCCATCTGAACTCAGAGAAAAAATACTAGCAGTTGGTGCAGGCGTTGCCATCTCAATGGCAGAATTGGCAGAAATAGATGATGCGATCGCCCAGGTCTTCGCCCAAGCCGCCCAAAATATTCAAATTGGTCATCAGCCAGCTACTCTCATTGGCTCTCACGGTCAGACAGTTTATCATCGCCCACCTGGGGGAAGAGGGGGAGCAGGGGGAGCAGGGGAGCAGGGGAGCAGAGGGAGAGAAATGCTCACTTCTCACTCCTCACGGGCTAAACGTCCCGCTCCCGCTAACAGCACTCTCTTGGGTTATAGTCTCCAACTAGGGCGCGGTGCATTAATTGCCCATCTTACGGGCATTACAACTATGAGCAACTTTCGGGTTGCTGATATTGCTATTGGCGGCCATGGTGCGCCTCTCGTGCCCAGAGTAGATGCCTATTTGCTCAGTCATCCTGAAGAAGGGCGTTGTATTCAAAACATTGGTGGCATAGGTAATGTAGCTTATATTCCGCCTCGGCATGGCGATTGGCTCTCAAAAATTCGCGCTTGGGATACTGGCCCAGGAAATAGTCTGTTGGATCTGGCGGTGGAGCATTTAAGCGCTGGTGCTAAAACTTACGATGAAAATGGCAATTGGGCAGCAAGTGGTACTCCTTGCCATCCTTTGGTAGAACAATGGCTCAACCAAGATTACTTTCATCTGCCACCGCCAAAATCTACCGGTCGAGAGTTATTTGGTGTGACTTACCTACATCAGTGTTTAAAAGATGCCCAAGAATACCAACTCAATGCTGCTGATATACTGGCAACTCTGACGGAACTTACAGCTGCTTCAATTGTTCATAGTTACCGCACTTTTTTGCCAGAAATGCCACAACGGGTACTATTATGTGGTGGTGGTAGTCGCAATCTCTATTTGAAACGTCGATTAGAGTTATTGTTCGCATCAATCCCAGTATTGACTACAGATGAAGTTGGATTAAGTGCAGATTTTAAAGAAGCGATCGCTTTTGCAGTTTTAGCCTACTGGCGGCATTTGGGCATTCCCGGCAATCTACCTACTGCAACTGGGGCACCTCAAGAAGTGCTTTTGGGAGAAATTCACCAAAGTCAGTCCTGAATTATGAAACCAGAACAATAAAAAATTTCTTCATTCTTCACTCAGCACTGACAACTCAGCACTGCTATAACTGTAATCTTGGCGGCACTCGATCAAGACAGGGAATATATAAGGTGGCTCATACTTTTTTATTGGAACCAGGACGCTGGGCAATGCAAGGAAATTGGCTAGAACGAAATGGTCTGCCAATCAGCGTCAAGGGTATGACCTTGGTAGCTTGGAATCGAGATAACTGGTTTACTATGGCTACAAAGCTAATATTTCCTGGTAGCGATCGCTCAGAAATCTCTCTACAATACAAAGGACGACTGCATGAGGGAGAGCGTCAGTATACTTTTTTACTACAACATAATATTTTGGGGCAAGTTGAAGGTGAAGGCTGGATTGGTTTAGATACTATTGTGCAGCGTTACTGGGTACTTGGCGATCGTCAGCGTCGTAGTGGCTTTGAAACCCTACACCGGATTTCAGAAGATAGATATTACCTAAGTAGTGGTATCTTGGCTGGTCATTTTTTAACCAATACAATGGAAGTTAGCCTAGAACGTCAATCAAGCTAAGTGGTTCAAGTGATAAAACTGTAGAAGTCGCTAAAAGTTTTACTGACCAACGCCTCAAAATAATAGTTAATCAACAAATCTTTTCTTTTTTTATTTCCCGGTTGAACAATATTATCAAACGTCGAATTCAACTCTATGTAATGGGTAACAAATCAGTTTTTGATATGTTATAAATTCTAGCAAACTAGAGCATTTTTTACGAGATACAATGGCTTGGGGCTGATAAAAGCTAGACAGGAAGCCTTTATCTCGTTCACTGATGCTCTTTTATTGCTATTCAAAACCCCGACTCATCACTCAGTTATCATAACTCTGTAGTGAGTGTGGTACTTTCTAATTAAGGTTTTTGGTAGATCCTAAAGTTATCTATTTACTCAAAATTGGGCAAACTAAAACTACTATCGGTTTGAATGCACTTTTTCTCATAAACACTTACAACCTGCTTTTGGATTCAAATTCTCTATGTCAGACCCCAACATTGGTCGCTTACTCAGCAAACGCTACCAACTCCAAGAGTTAATCGGTACTGGAGCAATGGGTCGGGTTTATCGTGCTAAAGATACTTTGTTGGGAGGTGTACCTGTTGCGGTTAAGTTTCTCGCTCTATCAATTCAAAATGAAAAGATGCGATTGCAAGACCGCTTTGAACGAGAAGCAAAAACCTGTGCTTTACTAGGGCAAAAAAGTATCCATATTGTCCGAGTTATGGATTATGGCGTAGATGACAATAACACGCCGTTCTACGTCATGGAATATCTACAAGGACAAAGCCTAAACAATATTATTCGTAAGCAACGATTGCCCTTACCAAGATTTCTGAGTATGGCGCGTCAACTCAGCCTGGGGTTACAGTGCGCTCATGATGGCATCCCAGTTGAGGGCACAATTTGCCCAATTATCCATCGGGATGTCAAGCCAAGCAATATACTGGTGATTCAAGATCCCAGTTTCGGAGAATTAGTTAAGGTTCTAGATTTTGGTATTGCTAAGTTATTACAGTCGGATGGCGACCATACAAAATTCTATTTGGGGACATTGGCTTATTCTTCTCCCGAACAGATGGAGGGTAAGGAATTAGACAACCGTGCTGATATTTATAGTTTGGGTGTGATGATGTTTGAGATGCTCACAGGCAAAATGCCACTGGTGGCACAAACTCATTCTTTTGGAGCATGGTATAAAACACATCACTATCAAAAACCACGTTCTTTTGCTGAGGTTGCACCTGGGTTAGAACTACCACAAGAAATCGAAAATTTGGTGATGAGTTGTCTAGCTAAGGTAGCACGCGATCGCCCCCAAAGTATCACTGAAATCCTCAAAGTTCTGGCATCTCTAGAAAAACCTGAGCATACACGCAAAGTTAAGCAAGATAGCTATGCCCTAATTCCTACTACTACGGCTAGTTCTGAGCTTGAACAGAAGACTAAAGCCGATTTGCGGGCATCCTTGTCTAACGATGAAATCGCTCGTGCTATTTCCTGGCCCCAAAATAAACCAATTGCCGATATTGTGTTTCCTCAGTCCATTCACACCAATGGAGAGGTTTTACCAGCGCTATGGGTGATGCTACCGCAAGAAGAAATTCAGAAGCGCTTACTCTGTACCCGCTATAACCAATTTCTTTTCATCTCTATTCCCCATCCCATGTTGCTATGGATTACTGTCATCTACAACCGCAAGCATGGTGCAAAATGGCTACCTTACTACCTCGATCTTAAAACCAGTCTTGGTCAAGAAATTACCCGATTATTACAGCACACAGGTTACTACCGTCTGCTGTTCTTTGCACGAGAAACACCAAATCGCTGTACCCATATCTTGCCTTCCAGCGTCGCTTCTGCCCAGCGTCAACGACTGCAAGAGTGGGTCGCAATGAGCAACACATTGATGTCTTCTGCCGACCCGCAAATGAGTAAAAGCTTACTCAAAAGCGAGTACGAAAAAATTAAGCCTCAAATTCTGGCAAAACTGGAAAGCATTGATACAGATTCTCCATACGATCTTTCTAGCTAGGAATAATTTCTTAATATTACACATAATATATGTAGCCAAGTGTTGCTAACTCAAAGAATGTAAACTTTTATAAACAAAATATATATAAAGATGTAAGTTCTAGTTATATGTATAGAGGGTGAAATCACGAGCTGCCAAATCAAGGCTGTCTAAATTCTCTCTAAATATTCTTGTGTACATATTGCAGAAAGTTGTAAATTTACGCAGGTGTAATTCTCAGACTAGACAAAAGAGACAGTAGAGAAGTTTTGCTAAGATAAACGGTAAGTTTAGCGTTCAAAGCTAAAGTTATGTCTGGACTCCAGCAGATGTGCCGTCGAAAAGTTTACTAGTTGTTAGTTGATTTTGTGAATTGAATTTTTGCCCCGCTCTTGTGGAATTGTTTATCGAAGTTGACGCCCCGACATCCCCAGCTCTTTTCCTCCTTGGAACCAAGCAAGAGAAGGAGGTCGTCCACTGCGACAGTAGAACGACTCTATGCCATAGTGGAACCGGAATCTAAGCCCCACTGGTGCTTAAGAAGCTCCTGATAAGTTGCCTCGCGTACTACCATTTGCTCATAGAGCTTTACCAAAAAGTCTTTGGCTTGATCGTGGCTCATATTCTGTACTTGAGTGGCAAAAGAGCAGATGCTAAATTGCTGTTCCAAGGAGAGTTTCATTGGTTGGTTCATAGTTAACTCCGAAAAAAACGCCTAAAGGTTATACCGTTTGTAAAAGTCCAAATAGGATAATAATTGGACTTGTATGTGTCCAGCATTTGTTCCTTCGTATTAAGAAAGATAACAATTGTTTGACACATTGCCCACATCCTAAGTGTGGATTTTTTTTGATATGATATCTTGCACCTAATCCTGCTGATATACTACCCAAGTCAGCCGAGCCGGATTCCGGAAAATAGGCTCTGTTTGAACTAAGTGTAGATATAACTACATCTCACCCCTTTCTGCTTTGCACTGATCTCTTTTGAGGAGATAAGCAGATTTTGTCCGTGAGTCCTATACGTTTCCGTGTTTGAGAAAAACTAAGAGCCTGTCTCCCCAAATAAATATGGAGGAAGCTTCGGAAGCTAGGACTTAAGGAGGTTAGGAAATGAATGGTAATAAGCGTGAATTATAGTCGCTCTACCTTATTCTGTGCAAGATGTCAATTTATCAATTTTATGCAAATTCAGCCTCATTAGGTTACTTTGGAGGCTAAAAATATTTGTATCAAATTGTAAAAATTAAAAATGCTCACACTGAACAAATTGCTGAGTATATCTACCAGATTTGTCCTTTGTCATTTGTCAGTTGTCCTTTGTTTAAGGTTACTAAGCATCGACTAATGACCAATGACTAATGACCAATGACTATTTATTCCAGTGAGACGATGACAACTGTGATGTTATCGTGCCCTCCATGCTCCTTAGCAGCCTCAATTAGAGAGATGGCGGCTTTATCAAGCCAAGGAGCATCTAAGAGGCAGCTAGTAATCTTCTCTTCCACAAGTTCTTCTGTAAGACCATCACTACATAACAGTAAGCGATCGCCAGCTTTTACATCTAGTGGTTGCACATCAATCTGATGCAAGTCTTCACGCCCTAAACAGCGCGATAATACATGACGAAAAGGATGCGATCGCGCTTCATCTAAGCTGATGTCACCGATTTTGATTGCTCGTGCAACCCAAGTGTGGTCTTCTGTTACCTGTTCTAATTGCGATTCTCGGAAGCGATACAGCCGGGAATCGCCAACATGAGCGCACCAGGGCGATTCGGGGGCGCGAAAAATTACTGCTACAACTGTTGTACCCATGTCGGCGCGTTCGGGATGATTTTGTTGATCCTGCAAAATTGCTTCGTTTGCACCCCACAAAGCTTGCTCTAGCAGTTCTTGAGAAGACTTAGAAGATTCCCAATTTGCCACCAAATACGCCTGAATTTCTTCAGTGGCTATGCGACTTGCTTCTTCACCTCCAGCATGACCACCCATTCCATCGGCGACAACGAAAAACCGCCCTTCTGGATCGACATAGTAAGCATCTTGATTATTAGAACGAATAAGTCCCGGATCGCTAAAACCCGTGAAATTAAGTTTCATAAATTTTTTTTTTGCAACAATTAATGCATCCGATCGTAACGGTCAAGGCGCAAAAGTAGTCGGATCAGGATCGCTGAAATCCCTAGTGCAATTAAACCAGGCAGCAGTCCCCACCAGACATGATTGCTAACCACTAAGATCGTAGCTGAAAGTGTGAAACCACTGATTAACAGAGCATAGCTCATTGAAAGCTGAATACTGCTCTGCCGCCGCAATAGCCGTTCAGTTTCTATAGACCGAACGCGGAGGCGCATGTCTCCCCGTTCTAGCTTTTCTAGCGTATCCTCTAATCTCCGTGGTAGTCCAAAAGCAGTACTACTTACCTGAGCTGCTTGACGACTTAATTCGTTAATAAAGGTATTCCCCTCAGAACCATTCATATCGGTCATAAGCTGCATTGCATAAGGTTTGGCAACTTCCATAAAGTTAAACTCTGGATCTAAACCTTTACCGACTCCTTCTAGGGTAGAAAAGGCTCGCATCACAAAAGTGAAGGTTGCTGGAAATCTAAATGGCTGATTATAAGCTATTTCATAAAGGTCGTCACTGATTGCGGCCACCGACTGATTTTCAAAGGGCTTATCCATGAAATTGTCCAGCATGTACTGGACAGAACGCCGCACTGGGCCCATATCATCGGTTGGGGCGATCGCGCCTAAATCGATCAGAGATTGGACAACGCGATCGCCATCTTTTTGGGCGATACCAAACAGTGTTTGCATCAATCCTTCGCGCACGTTGGATTTAATCCGCCCCATCATGCCGAAATCGTAGAATATTAAAGCCCCACTTGCACTAATGGCAATATTGCCTGGGTGAGGATCGGCGTGGAAGAAACCGCTATTGAGTAACTGTAGTAAGTAGGCTTGAGCGCCTTGACGAGCGATCGCCTTTCGATCCAAACCGGCTGCTTCTAAAGCTTCGTATTGGCTAATTTTAATTCCAGGGAGATATTCTAAAGTCAGCACTCTGGAACTGGCATAACGCCAATATACTCTCGGGACATTCACCCAATCGTAACCACGAAAATTCCGGCGAAAAGTATCGGCGTTACGACCTTCATTAAGATAATCAATTTCTTCCCACAGAATGCGACAACATTCTTCATAAATACCTAACCAATCTCTTCCCCGTCCCCATTTGGGATGGTTTTGAAAGTAGCGGGTAATTCCCTTGAGAATTTGTAAATCTATTTCAAATAACTTCTTCAATCCAGGACGTTGCACTTTAACAACAACCGATTCCCCAGTATGCAGTACAGCTTTGTGTACTTGCCCCAAGCTAGCAGCAGCTAAGGGAATAGGTTCAAAATTATGGAAGAGTTCAGGAATTTTTTTGCCTAATTCTTTCTCAATGGTCGATTCTACTTGCTCATAGCTAAATGCCGGTACTTTGTCTTGTAATTTGGCTAGTTCTTCTACATATTCAACAGGGAAGATATCAGCGCGGGTAGAAAACAATTGTCCGACTTTGATAAAGGTTGGCCCTAAGTCCAGCAGGGTATTGCGAATCCAAACCGCTTGGGTTTTGCGCCTTGCAGCTTGCTTTACATCAGTCACGCCACCCGAATAACTCCAAGATTTGTTGTATAGCCAAAGTTTGAACAATAAGGTCAAGACAAAAGACCAAATGTCTACAAAACGCCGTCTGCTAGAGTATTTTTCCCGATTCCAACGGTATGCCTTATCTGAATAACCTTGTTCCATATCCTTTGTGTACCGTTGGTTTGCAACCGAATCACTTGAAAGAGAAGACACTCTGATTCCTAAACTGTTTATTCTTAAGTGTCATTTGTCATTTGTCATTTGTGAATAATTTTTGACCAATGACCAATGACCAATGACTAAATTTACGCAGAAGTTCTGCGATAATGTTGCAATTCTGTGCGTAACAGGGCAATTTCTGCTCGTAATTCATCAATATCTGCTTGCAAGTCACCTGAATCAGAATTGGCTTGTCCACTACCTGTAGTAGCTTGACCAGAATTAGCTGCTTCTGCTGACCGATTTGCCCGTTCTAGGACTTCTTCTGTAAACTGTCGCAACTGCTCTCTAGCTTCCGCATCAAATTTGCCCAGATCGCTCAAAGCATCGGTCAAGGCTACCTCTAAACGCTCATTAACTACTTCGGCTACTGCTCTGCCTACGAAAAAGGCTTGTACTAGTGGGTTACTCATAAATTTTTGTTACGTTGATCCGCAAGAGAATTATAACTTGCCTGTATGCTTTGCGGCTTCTGTTGTAGAGCGATAAATTTACGTGACGCGATATGCAAATTCAAGAATTCGCCGAGTTTATAGGCACACAAACGAGAGCTACATCGGTCTGAGATAACATATATCGTGACATTCCAGCAACTCTTGATAATATTGCTCTGGTGTAAGTAGGTTAGCGCAATTAAAGCTAACTGGCAGAGGCTGTCCTTTGTCATTGGTGAGCCAGTGCGGTCTTCTCACATTGGGAGAGGCTAGCGCCTGCCGTAGGATGCCCGTTCGCGTAGCGTCTCCTTTAGGAGAAGGGCTGTAGGGGGTTTCCCCCATGACTGACTGGCGTTCGCCTAAGCGTGCCGGAGGCATCACCCGAAGGACTTTAAGTCTGTTTACGTTTCGTAACATAATTTGGTTTGATTTACCAGAACCGCTTGCGCCGATAATAGCTATGCGATCGCTAGATAATACGTTAATAAAGATTTTTAACCGCAGAGGCACAGAGAACGCAGAGGGAAGACTTTTAGGATCAATTTTGATATAAATTTCCTCCACCTATAACTAATGTTAAAAACATTGATTAATTGATTTACTCCTGCTGATAATGTATTTGCGTATTACACAGCAAACTTGGCATATTTTACTTGTTTTCTGCCTAACTTAATCTGATTGATGAAAATGTCAATCCCATATATCCAAATCAAATTAGGCTACGAGAATTTGATATTGCGATCAAAGTGGTAGGAGACTCAGAAAGTCCACCAAAAAGTACACTTGATCCAGAAATCCTGTGTTGGTGTGAGGATCATAATTTTATATTAGTGACAAATAACCGAACTTCTATGCCAGTACATTTAGCTGACCATATCGCTGTTAATCGTCACGTACCAAGAATTTTTATCCTCAATCCAAATTTAAGTATTGGTGAAAATATAGAAGAACTTATAATAGTTGCTTTGGCATCAGAAGACAATGAATATCAAGACAGAATAGTTTATTTACCCTTACCCTAAAAATAGGCGATTACCTACGCGCGATCGCTAACTACAAGACTGCTAAAATCAATCCATAACTACTTGATGCCGTATCCATTCTATGACCATAGCTCAAGAATTAGATTCTCAAGAAGGCATCTGCCAAGATGTTATATTTCCCCCTGGTGATTTATATAGTGACGAACCTCCCTTGGAAAGCGAACTACATCTAGAGCAAATCATGCTCTTACTCAAATGTCTAAAATGGCTGTGGCGAGACAGAAATGATTTTTATACGGCTGGAAACCTGACTATCTACTACAGTCCGCGCCAACTTAAATCAGAACACTTTCGGGGCCCAGACTTTTTTGTCGTGCTGGGAACTGAACGTAAAACCCGTAAAAGTTGGGTAGTCTGGGAAGAAGATGGTAAATATCCGAATGTAATTCTGGAAATTCTGTCTGACTCAACAGCTAATACTGACAAAGATTTAAAGAAAAAAATTTATCAAGATACTTTCCGCACACCCGATTATTTTTGGTTTGACCCTTACACACAAGAATTTGCCGGATTTCATTTAGTAGATGGAGAATATCAACCTCTACAACCAAGTGAAGAAGGATATTTGTGGAGTCATCAGCTAGGGTTATATTTGGGAGTTTATCAGGGACTATTGCGATTTTTTACACGAGATGGGCAACTAGTACCAACACCTGAAGAAACAGCAGAACAAGCACAACAAAGAGTAGAACAGGTAGAACAAAAGGCAGAACGTTTAGCAGCAAAACTGCGAGAGTTAAATATCGATCCAGAGACAATTTAGACTTCTCGAATTGCTAACTACAAGACTGCTAAAATCAATCCATAACTACTTGATGCCGTATCCATTCTATGACCATAGCTCAAGAATTAGATTCTCAAGAAGGCATCTGCCAAGATGTTATATTTCCCCCTGGTGATTTATATAGTGACGAACCTCCCTTGGAAAGCGAACTACATCTAGAGCAAATCATGCTCTTACTCAAATGTCTAAAATGGCTGTGGCGAGACAGAAATGATTTTTATACGGCTGGAAACCTGACTATCTACTACAGTCCGCGCCAACTTAAATCAGAACACTTTCGGGGCCCAGACTTTTTTGTCGTGCTGGGAACTGAACGTAAAACCCGTAAAAGTTGGGTAGTCTGGGAAGAAGATGGTAAATATCCGAATGTAATTCTGGAAATTCTGTCTGACTCAACAGCTAATACTGACAAAGATTTAAAGAAAAAAATTTATCAAGATACTTTCCGCACACCCGATTATTTTTGGTTTGACCCTTACACACAAGAATTTGCCGGATTTCATTTAGTAGATGGAGAATATCAACCTCTACAACCAAGTGAAGAAGGATATTTGTGGAGTCATCAGCTAGGGTTATATTTGGGAGTTTATCAGGGACTATTGCGATTTTTTACACGAGATGGGCAACTAGTACCAACACCTGAAGAAACAGCAGAACAAGCAGAACAAAAAGCAGAACGTTTGGCTGCAAAACTGCGTGAGTTAAATATCGATCCAGATACAATTTAGGCCAAGACTATTTCATTTAGGATAGTGTTGTGCTAAAAACTCCTCAGCTTCAGTCCTATCTTTAATCACTCTATCCAAGGTAGCAGCAACTACATCATCTAATATTTGCCGATACTGTGGCCCTGGTTTGTAACCAAGTTTCTTTAAATCATTGCCATTCAACAGTGGCTGCACATTCGCCCAAACTGTTAAATATTCCCAAATTTGATGTCTAATCTCTCGCGGACTTTGCATAGCGATTAAAATCAGCATTGGTAAATCGTACTGTCGCAACAACTGCATTACTTGACTGGGGCGTTGAAAAGTGGGTAAACATTCCATCACTTGACTAAAGCTTTGGACTAAGTTTTTCAACCGAGCAATGCTATCCTCTTGTAATTGCAAATTTTGTGCTACTTTCACCCGATATTCAGGCGCTAAGTGGGCGATTAATGCTTCTAAACGCATTTGCCAATGAATGAGAGTTTGTTCAGCATCAAATCGTCGCAAACAACGTTCTAACAAACGTAATTGCCGCAAGAGTAACCCATCTAACTTGAGGGTAGGATGGATACATTGCAATGCCCCTAAGTTATCGAGTAACTGCAAAGCTGATTTCCAATAAGGGGCTTCTAGAATGTGTTTTAATTCTGTTTTCAGTCTAGTTTGCAGGGCTGGGGTTCTGCTATTTTGTTGGGAAGTGCGATCGTAAACACCACTGTTGATGGCATAGCGGATAAACTCTTCAGTTTGCGGTTCAATTTCAAATCCGAAGCGCACAGCAAAGCGCACACCACGATAAATGCGGGTGGGATCTTCGATAAAGCTGTTGGCGTGTAAAACCCGAATTTGCTTGGCTTGTAAATCGAGTAAACCGCCAAAGAAATCGAGTAATTCACCTGAACGGGGAGTAGTGAGTCGTAAGGCGATCGCATTAATGGTAAAATCTCGACGATACAAGTCTTGACGAATCGAACTCGCCTCAACTTCTGGATTCGCTGCTGGGTAAGGATAAAATTCTGTCCTAGCGGTGGCAATATCTACCCAAAGAGAATCTAATTCTGCGTCTTTGTGCCACAACAAAGCAGCAGTTTGAAAAGCCCCGTGGATTTCTAAACGAGCCGTAGGGTAAAGTTGTTGGAGTGCTTTTGCTAGTTCCACACCAGCACCAACATCTGCTGATTTGTGAAAGCCATCAACTACTAGGTCAATATCTTTAATCATCAAGCTACCTGCTGTCTCAGCCAACAGCAAATCCCGCACTGCACCCCCGACTAGATAAAGATGCCAACCCCGTTTTTCTGCTTCTTGCGATGCGATGGTGAGTAATTGCCATAACTGAGGAGCGAGTTTATTTTGTAATTGAGGGAGATTAATATTACTTTTACCCCTCTCCGTCTCTCCCCTTCCTTCGTCTTCATCTCTTTCTTGATGTAATTCGCGTAAAACATCAGTACGAGTAACAATACCAACTAACTGTCCATTTTCTAATACTGGTAAGCGTCCGATATCATAAGTCACCATTAGTGACTCAATTTGTGGCAGTGTCGTATCTGGTGTAATTGTTTTCAGATTTCTTGTCATGTAGCCCTTAACGGGCGAATGACTAAACCCGTGATGCAAGGCGATATCAATATCTCGACGCGAAATAATACCTACTAGTTGCCCTTGAATATCGACTACAGATAAACCAGAGTGTCCATAGCGCAATAAAATGCGCTGTGCCTCAGTAATTGTAGTTTCAGGCAGAATCGTGCGGACAGGAGAGGACATCAAATCCCTCGCAGTGAGGGGGTGGGGAACTTGCGCTTTTACCCCGTCAAGGAGTTGTTTTAATATTGCTTGTGAATCCACTCCTCTTAGGTTTAGCGATGCGGCTTGTGAATGACCGCCGCCACCTAGTAGCTGGAATAATAGGTTAAGATTCGTTTTGGGAATTTGCGATCGCCCAATTACTGTTAACCGTGAATCACTTTCACTCAAAGGATACTCATTAGCCAACAGTATGGCATCAATTTCGGTTAATTCTACGAGTTCTGAAGCCAAACTCGATAGCCCCGGCACAAAACCATCTGTTTTCAGAGTTACGCAAGCTATCGTATATCCACTTAGGTAAAGATATTCTAGATTTTCCAGCGCCTCAGTTAATAGCTGCTGCAATTGCAAAGACAAGCCAGGATCTCGGTAGGTAGAAATTACCGATAAACTAGCGCTTTGTTGCATCAACCAAGCCAAAGCTAAGGCATCGCGTGGTGTGGACTGGTCAAAGGTCAAAGAGCCAGTGTCAACATGGATACCCAAAGCCATCACAGTTGCTTCAGCAGGAGTCAGGGAAATTTGCTGTTGTTGCAATTGCTCGACAATTAAAGTTGTGGTGGCTCCTACAGAAGAAATATGCGATCGCGTGGCGTTAATATCTGATTCTTGCCCTAAGTGATGGTCATAAACTATAATTTCTCCAAGATGGGGTAAATCTAACCACTCAGCAGCTTTACCCAAGCGATCGCGCTTTTGCGTATCCACCACAGTCAGAGAACGAATTTTTTCTGGATTCACCGAACGGCGTTCAATCAACGGATATTCATCCCGATGCAATGCTAAAAAGTCCCGCACAGGAGGATGAGAACCGCCAGTCAGCACAATCTTGCTTCCCGGTAGTAGGCGCGTTAACCCTACTGCCGCCCCTAGTGCGTCAAAATCTGCTGTTGTGTGGCAAAGAATTAAATCCATAATTAAGAGTCATTAGTCATCGGTACTTAGACAAAGGACAAATGACTAAAATGTTGCAATTTCTGCTAGCTTAAAAATAATAAGAAAGTGTCAGTGTCGCCCTTTAGGATATTCTATCCTTAGTGTTTCGCTGTATTGGGAGAAGCAAAAATGACCATAATATTCCAATTTGCCTTGATAGGTCTAGTCCTGTTGTCTTTTGTCCTAGTTGTAGGTGTTCCAGTTGCTTACGCCACTCCCCAAAATTGGGGTGAATCTAAAAAACTGCTCTGGGTTGGTTCCGGCGTTTGGGTTGCTTTGGTATTTTTAGTTGGTTTGTTAAACTTTTTTGTCGTATAGACGACGGCTTTGCTCTGGCGCAGGCACATAATATAAGAACTAGAGGGGCAGAAAAGCCAATGGTCTTTGACCAAAGGAGAAAAGGAGAAACTTTTTCCGATTTCCTTTTTTCTGACCGGGCTTTCCTGCTCCTCTACATTTAAATAAGAAATGTATATTGGCCAGAACTATAGTTGATTAAGAGGCAGTCATGGCAGTTTTCGAGGGAACTTTTACCCAAACGGAGCCTTTGCGGTTTGCAGTGGTGATTGGTCGATTTAACGATCTTGTTACCGGAAAGCTGCTAGAGGGATGTCAAGATTGCTTGAAACGCCACGGTGTAGATCCTAACCCCCAAGGTAATCAGGTAGACTATGTTTGGGTTCCGGGAAGTTTTGAGGTACCTTTAGTAGCTCGCCAACTAGCACTTTCCCATCGTTATGATGCTGTAATTTGTCTAGGTGCAGTTATTCGCGGGCAAACACCCCATTTTGATTATGTATCCGCCGAAGTTTCTAAAGGCATTGCCGCCGCTAGCTTTCAAACTGGAGTGCCAGTAATTTTTGGCATTTTGACAGTAGACACTATGCAGCAAGCCTTAGAACGGGCAGGCATCAAAGGTAATCATGGCTGGGATTATGCCCTAAACGCCCTAGAAATGGCAAGCCTCATGCGGCAATTGCGTTCTAACCTAGCAGAGCCATATTCTCGTAATAGCCAGTCTTTGCCAGCCTCTTTTCAAAATGCCAGCATCGGCAATTTAACGGCGGAGTCAGAAGAACTCGGCTAGGGCGTGTCATTAGTCATTTGTCATTCACTAATGACCAATGACAAATGACAAATGACAAATTACTAAATAAAGGGCTTGACAATTAGGGATAAATCTGAGATATTGATATATGACAATTGATTGCGGGTATAGCTCAGTGGTAGAGCGTCACCTTGCCAAGGTGAATGTCGCGCGTTCGAATCGCGTTACCCGCTTCCAACTAAAACCTCTTGAAGTTAAAAATCTCAAGAGGTTTAGTATTTTTAGGGTGTATTGAAGTCTTTAGCGATTCGCGCTGTATTCCTGTGAATCGTTGCCAATTTTTATGAATTTCATAGATAGGTAGAATATAAAGTAATTTAGTAGATATGGTGGAACTGTGTATTCGTAGATAGATTTTACCCATCTAGTAAAACTTGTTCAAATTATGGGGGAATTCAAGGGTCTTATTCTCTTAAAACAGGTTTATGTATGTCAGAAATGTCAGCACACTGCTGATTAAGATTTAAATACATCTAAAAATCTTGAAACTGATGCGCGGATAGCTAAATCGTGTCTCGACGTTAAGGGATAACTGCTCCTATGCTCCCATTGAAACGTCAAATAATATCTAGCTTTGTCTAGATTTTATCTAGTAGAAGGAAATTTTAAATAAGATTGTCAGCTTCGGGGAAAGATTACAAATAAAAAACTCCGTACTGATATGAAAATTAGGATACTTAGAGTCTGCTGCATCTACTGTTTGCAATCATGACGATATTTGTATCGCCAGTCTATGTATATAAAGATAGCAATCTATAGTAGCAGAAGCTTCTATTGCATTTACCAAAGGATTATATTGTCGTAGTTCGTGTAAAACACGCTCAAGTTACTAGAACGCTTGTGCAATCTCAAAAACCCGAAAAAATAGATTTCAATGCTGAATACCCCTGTCCCTGTCGTCGCCGGGGTCAGTTAATTCCGATTACGTTGACAGAAGCATTTGGTTGCGATCGCTGTCAGCAAATCTTTGTTGTCGAAGATAATGGTCATGTCCTAGAACAGCTTTCTACCACCTATCCCTACAAACGGGCTTGGCGTTGGATGGGAAATAGTTGGCACGTTGTCCATCCCCGCTTGGGAGAAAGCTATCTGCCTATAGCACTGGGCATTATTTTCGTGCTAGTGATTATATGGCTGCCATTAGCACTGCGATTAGCAAATGGTTCCAGCATTATTGCTTGGGCAATGGTGGCGGTGCTATTAGCTATTCTGCCAGCATTAATGGTCTGGCTTACCTACAGACGTTAACTCAATGACTGTTGAAGTTTTAGATGACCACCCCGAACCGATTACTAGCGCCCAACGAGCCTATCAAGCTTCCCTAAAGTTGGGAATCACCAAGGGAGCAGACCGCAGTCGTGCAGTATTGGCGATGGCACAAGCCCTTGAGCGCTCATTTGACGACATTCTAGAAGCCAACACGTTGGATTTAGAAGCTAGTCGAGAAATGGCAGTGCCAGAGTTGATATTGGACTGGCTAAAGCTGACTCCTACAAGGCTAGAGATGACAGTAGACGTTTTACAACGGTTAGGGGAATTATCAGATCCGCTACGGCGCGTTAGAACGGCTGATTATCAACTGGAAGATTCCCAGAGTTACACCCAGTTAATGCCTTTGGGAGTGATTGGATTTATTTATGAAGCCTTTCCCGATTTAGGGGCGATCGCAGCAGGTTTTTGTATTAAAACTGGCAATAGTATAATTCTCAAAGGCAGTACTGAAGCTAGCCATTCCAACGCCGCCATCGCTGAAGTACTGCAAAATGCGATCGCAGAAGTTGGTCTACCTCCGGGGTGTGTAGAACTGATCACAGCCGAACATGGGGCTTCAATTCGGGATTTAGTCACCCAAGACCAGTACGTGAATCTAGTTATTCCTTACGGACGTTCTAGCTTGGTACAGCAGGTAGTACGACAGTCAACTTGCCCAGTCTTAAAGTCCGCGATAGGTAACTGTTGTCTCTACTGGTCGCTAAATTCCAGCTTAGAAATGGTGCGCTGGATGATTCTTGATAGCCATCAAAGTGAACCCGATCAAGTCAATGCCATTGAAAAGGTACTTATTCATCGTCAAGCCTTGCCATCATCCTTAGCAGTTTTGTGGAACAGCTTGATAGAAAAAGGCTTTGAAATTAGAGGCGATGCAGAACTAGTAAAAGCTTTTCCCCAGTTGCAGGTAGTGAAGGAGGGCGAATGGGGAAACCCTTATTTAACAAAGACAGTAGCTTTTAAACTGGTAGATAGCTTAGAAGGTGCGATCGCTTGGATTAATGAACATAGCAGTGGTCATGCCGACTCCATCGTTACTGAATCTTATCAGGAAAGTCGGCAGTTTGCTTTAGGAGTTAACAGTGCCTCTACCTACATCAACACTTCCCCGCGTTTTTCCCGCAACCCCTCGCGGGGAGATTCGGTGTTTCTCGGTATGTCTAACCAAAAAGGCCATCGTCGAGGATTTATCAGCCTAGAAACTTTGACCACCGTTAAGCACATTGTTCAGGGAAATGGCAGGTTTTAAATAATTCGTAATTCGTAATTCGTAATTCGTAATTAGAAAAGGGTTTGCCAAGAGTGACCGCTCATAGCAGTACTTCTGCATTAGTTGTGTAAGACTTACGTAAAACTACACGCGGTAGGGGCAATACGCGGTAGGGGCAATTCATGAATTGCCCCTACCGGAAAATCAAGGTTTGGGCTATTTTTTGCGTAAGTTCTGTTGTGGTCTAAATTCTTAATGCCCCAATCCAATTTTAAACTTAACAAAATCTTAATTTCTGCTTGATCCTAGTTTGGTAGGTTGCTTGTGTTTGGTTGAGCAGCAATTGGGAGACAAGTCAAATCAAGATAAATAGTAATTACTAATTCATAATTCATAATTATTAGACGGTTTAGAATTTGCTCTTTATATAAGAAGCAGCCACATTTTGTTTGGTGTCTAAATCTTCACGCAAAACCCAATTACGAATTACGAATTACGAATTACGAATTATTTAAAGCTGACTCTCCCGAAGTTTGCCAACTGTATTTACATCTGGGTAGAGGTGAATATGGAACTTATGGATAGCACACGCCTGCTAGCAAATCGGTGCAGACGGCGGAGTTTTTTGTTGGGTGCAGGATTATTAACGGGGTTAACAATCGCTAGCCAGTTGCATCCGGTACTGGCTAACTCAAGGTTTTCTGGTTATCCGTTCAGTCTTGGTGTTGCCTCTGGCGATCCTTTACCGGATGGTGTTGTGATCTGGACACGACTGGCTCCAAATCCACTTTCTGGAGGTGGAATGCCATTGGTAAATGTGCCAGTGCGGTGGCAAGTTGCCCTTGATGAAAACATGAAACGGGTTGTGCGTCGAGGAACAGCGCTAGCAACACCAGAGTTAGCGCACTCAGTCCATGTTGATGTGCGTGGGTTAGACCCTGACCGTTGGTACTGGTATCAATTTCAAGCAGGTAGGGAAGCTAGCCCCATTGGGCGGACTCGCACAGCACCAGCATTTTATAGCTATACCCAACAACTAAACTTTGCTTTTGTCTCCTGTCAAGACTGGCAAAATGGTTACTATACGGCTTATCGGCATTTGGCTGAAGAAAACCTCGACCTTGTGGTTCATCTGGGTGATTACATTTACGAATACGGGCCACAATCTGGTGGGCCACGCCAGCATAACAGTCCAGAAATCATTACTCTTGCAGATTACCGCGATCGCTACGCCCTGTACAGAACAGACCAGAGTCTCCAAGCTGCTCATGCTGCTTTTCCCTGGATTGTCACCTGGGACGATCATGAAGTTGACAATAATTATGCCAACTTAATCCCCGAAGATAACCAAACCGAAGAGGCTTTTAGGAAACGTCGAGCTAGTGCTTACCAGGCTTACTACGAACACATGCCCCTCCGTCAGTCTTCGCTGCCCAAGGGCCCAGATGCACTGCTTTATCGGCGGTTGACTTTCGGTAATTTAGCTGAGTTCAACGTCTTAGACACGAGGCAGTACCGTACTAACCAACCTTGTGATGATGGACTGAAGCCTCGCTGCCCAGAAGCTTTTGATCCAAATGCTACCATGACCGGCTCAGAACAAGAGCAGTGGCTACGAAAAGGTTTAGATCAGTCGCGATCGCGCTGGAATGTAATTGCTCAACAGACCATGCTTGGCCAGTACAATTTTAATAGTAGTCCAGGCCCCGGTGTCTTCAATGTGGATCAGTGGGACGGCTACGTGGCTTTCCGTAATCGGCTCTTGAGTTTTCTAAACCAGCGCCAACCTTCTAATCCAGTGGTGATTACCGGAGATATCCATTCTAGTTGGGTACACGATCTGAAGCTTGATTTTGATAACCCAAACTCAGCCACAGTCGGCACTGAGTTCGTCGGAACCTCAATTACCTCTGACTTTCCCACATCATTTATCGCTCCAGTTCAAGCTGCTCTACCCAACAATCCCCATACTAAGTTTTTTGACGGTGCTTTCCGGGGATACGTCCGTTGCAACCTTACCCCACAACGCTGGCAAAGTGACTACCGCGTTGTATCAAGCATCCTTGACTTGAATGCCTCCGTCAAAACTCTAGCTTCGTTTGTCGTCCAAAACGGACAACCAGGAGCGCATCTAAATTAACGTGAGTTCGATACAACCTCTTCCTGACTTCAACTAAAGTTCAAGTCTCTCCCTCTCCGACTCGGAGAGGGACGGTTTTGCGTAGTAAAACCAGGGAGAGGTCTTTATGGTATGAAATATGACTTCAAGCCGGAAGCGATCGCTTGTTAAGCATTACAGCAAATAAATTATCCTCAAGAGTTATTTTGGAAATTTCTTTGCAATACTTAACTAACTTCTAATTAAAAAAAGTAAATATAGATTAACAATGATAACTAACATCATATTTTATTAAGTTCATCAGACTCAATTGAGAGTATGCTTAATAATTGAAGTTTAGTTGAGAATTTAAGTAACTAGGTGCAAACAAACTTAAATATTTGTTGAGTATTTTGTACTTTGCCATTTGTTTAGTATTAAATATTCAAAAACAATACTAACTAGGTTATCAAGCGAGGCGGTGAAAATCCGACCTAAGCCAAATAATAACAGCGAAAACAAAAGTAAACTTAAAAACAATTACGCAAGATGATAAACAAAATTTTGTTGACTGTATCGGGATTGGGACACGCAGAAGAAATGCTCAAAACCCTGAGAGAAATCCCTTCAATTGAATCTGCGAAAGTTACAATTTTGCATGTTGTTCAGGCACAAAATACTGCTTCTACCATGACAACTAAATGGGAAAATGGCGGTAAAATTCTGGCTAATGCCATTCAAACTTTGAACTTAGATCCTAGTCAGGTTTCTTCAATTTTGCGCGAAGGCGACCCCAAAGATGTAGTTTGCCAAGTAGCTGATGAAATCGACGCTGACTTGATTGTTATGGGTTCACGCGGACTGAAGCGACTGCAATCTATTTTATCGAACTCAGTCAGTCAGTATGTTTTCCAGCTATCTTCTCGCCCCATGTTGCTGGTAAAAGATGACATTTATGTTAAAAGAATTAAGCGCGTTATGGTGGCAATAGACAACTCTGATTCTGCAAAAAACTGCTTGAAATTGGCACTGTTTTTACTGCGAGATATTCAGGGAGGCCAGTTAATTTTGGCAAATATTAGTACAGATTTAGGCGGTAAAAAATCGGAAATAACCGAGGTTAACTCAGATAAAAATCCAGTTTTAGCAGCCGCAGTTGCAGAAGCTCAAAAACAGGGTATCCAATCTCGTTCTTATATCAGCAGTGGCAAACCTGGTGAAGAAATTTGTCGATTGGCAGAGGAGTTGAATATAGATTTATTATTGCTCGGTTCCCCAGATCGTCGTCCATCCATCGCTAAGAGTTTTGTTGATATAGACCGACTCATCGGATCTTCCTTGTCTGACTATGTTCGAGTCAATGCCACTTGTCCGGTATTGTTGGCGCGGACGATCGCTTAAATCAAGAGTGCTGAGTATAAAAATTGTTGTAATAAAATAGTAGAGAAGCAAGATTTTTTGTCTAAGTAGGAAGGCTAAATTAAAGCTCACCTAGATTGCCGGGTTTCGACTCCGCTCAACCCTCGTCTTCTCAGGGAGAGAGCATTGAGCGAAGTCGAAATGCGTCTTACAAATAATTGTAACTTCCTACTTACTACTCAGCACTTATACTATTTTTGTTTGAAGATGCGCCTATAAAACTGTAGGGGCAATTCATGAATTGCCTCTACAGAAATGCTATCAGTTAGCGGTTGATAAATAAAAACCCCCACAGTACTAGTGCAGGGGTTATTTATTTTATACACAAATTCTTAACTATCTTTTCCACCTTGGCGGCTAGCAGTTTGGATGTACAGAATTAGTAAAAACACAGTGGGAACTAATACGAACAAAATGCTCGCTACGAACCCCAGGTCATTAACTTGCATGGCAAGAAAGCCTCTCTTAGTTTTCCAGTCAACAACATTAGGATAGCATTATCAACGACAGAGTTAGCCCAAATTTTTTACTTTCTCAAATGCTAACCACGGATGATCCCAAAAAACTTAAGGCTTCGTAACTACACTGACTGAGCCATTCACTAAAGTTTGACAGGCAAGACGGTAATTTTCTGGCTTTTTCTTGAATTTACGATTTTCTACATCTGTGCGGCGAGAAAGATTTTCTAGTCCTTCGACTATCTCAACAATGCAAGTGCCACATTGACCATTACCACCGCAATTGGTCATCTTGCCAATAAATTTATATATATCAATGTCATTTTGCATGGCTTTGAGTCGAAGATTGGCTCCATCTGCCGCCACTACTTCTTTATTCTCTTTAACGAATTTGATATTACCCATAACTGATTCCTCCCTGACTCTAAGCTTGGCTTTCAAGGCTTCATATTGACATGGCTTGATTCATATCTTACTTATTATATTAAAACATTACAAAATATTAACGAATGTTAATTTTATAAAATGTAGTGCCACAAAAAAATAGAACAGGTAATATACCTGTTCTACTTAATTGAAAAATAGATTAACTTACCTAAATCCGACGGCTGCTTGCCAAACGAAAGCAAGCAACAAGAAGAATACAGGGATGACTGGGAGAACGTCTACCAAAGGATCGAAGATTTGGTAAGCTTCAGGCAGTTTTGCTAATAAAAGTGCTGCTTCCATGTTTGTTTAAATCCAACTATCCAACACTAGCTTTCATAATTGAAAAGTATCTTAACATGGTTTGGTCATTTGTCATTTGTCATTGGACATTGAGTATTAGTTATTCTCCCTCATCTCCCTCATCTCGCGTTTCTTCGTTGAGCCAGTGGCCAAATTCTGTGGTGAAGCGATCGCTCAAGATTGCTTCTCTAATCTTTTGGGTAAAGCGAATTAGCTCGGTAATGTTGTGAATGCTCAACAAGGTATAAGCTAAAATTTCCTGCGATCGCACTAAATGAGAAACGTAAGCACGGCTAAAATTTTGACAAGTGTAGCAGGTACAAGTTTCATCTAATGGCGTAAAATCTTCACGAAACTTAGCATTTTTTAAATTCCAGCGTCCGCCCTGAACTATCGCCGTTCCATGTCTCGCCCAGCGAGTGGGAATCACGCAATCAAATAAATCTATCCCAGATGCGATCGCGATCGCCATTTCCCGATAAGTACCCACACCCATCAAATAACGTGGCTTTTCGGGCGGTAGAAGCGGTGCTGTCACTTTGACAATCTGAGCCATCAATTCTGGCGGTTCTCCCACACTCACGCCACCAATGGCATATCCAGGTAAATCTAACTTAGCCAAAGCTTCAGCCGCACGGCAACGCAAATCCAAATACACGCCCCCTTGCACAATCCCAAACAAAGCCTGCTCACTGTGTTGATGAGCCGTTATGCAGCGTTCTAACCAGCGATAAGTTCGTTCAGTAGCAGTTTCAACCTCTTGATGAGTCGCTGGGTAGGGCGGACACTCATCAAAGGCCATAATCACATCTGCCCCCAAAGTATTTTGAATCTCAATGGAGCGTTCTGGTGTCAAATTAATAATTCGTCCATCATGTGGTGAGCGGAAAGTTACACCTTCTTCAGTAATTTTTCGCATCTCACTTAAGCTGAAGACCTGAAACCCACCGGAATCTGTGAGCATTGGACCGTTCCAACCCATAAATTTGTGTAATCCTCCACCCCCAGCCACGATCGCTTCCCCTGGTTGTAGGTGAAGATGATAAGTATTAGATAAGATCATTTGCGCCCCAGTATCTCGTAGCTGGGCTGGGGTGATAGTTTTGACATTGGCCAGCGTTCCCACTGGCATAAATCTTGGGGTTTCTACAACCCCGTGAGGAGTGAAAAACACTCCGGCTCTAGCTTTTGTCTGACTACAGCGAGCAAGACATTCAAAGGAAAAATTCGCACTCATGCCATTTTAGATTTTTGAAGATGCGCCTATTAAGACTTATGCAAAACTATACGACGTAGGGGCAATTCATGAATTGCCCCTACATCAATAAAGCGCAGCCTTACATCAAATTGGGATAGTAGTCGCTATTTTAGAAAGAATCAGAACAGTCATCGTCAATTTCTGCATCCCATCTGGCTGAGAGGACTTGCTCCATCATCGCTTCTATGGCGCTGACATTGAAGGTTCGCTCTCGTCGCTCCTGGATGGGGGTTGAGCGGGGAATCAACCGCAGACACACTCCTTCTTGCATCAAATCGAAGTAAGTTTCTTGTTGCGATGACTGTTTGAGTTCCAAGTAATCGAAACTACAAACATTCAAATATAGCGCATGGTTAGCCACTAAGGTAGACCTTTGTGGATTAGCAAAAACTTCCATCACATCCCCTTCACCCTCGCTCAGTACCTTATCTTCTTGGGTGTAGATGTAGTGGACTCGACCTAAATCTGCCAGCAATCGCCGGATGTCGAGCTTATTCACAATGATGCCCGTGTTAATAATGCACGGAGCCGGTATCCTGGTGTCGGGTAGATGGTGACTCATAGGAAAATAGCGATTGAGCTAAGGAGAGCAACAACAGAGCTAAACTGTCAGAATTGAATAGCTTGTTTACTCCCTACATTTAAAAAAATATCAATTTTGTGGGGCAATCGTCTAACAATTTGGAGTAAGTTTTTAGTTAACGAATACAAAACACAATTTTTGATTCCTGATGGAATTTTAATTTCCTGAATCATTTGTTTTTTGTATCAAAAATTACTTAAAACTTTTTATTCAATACTTAGACCAGCATAACAAAATTTTAAGTGATAATCTCTAACAGAAGTAAATCTTATCTAAAGCTTTAAAGTGTACTGATGTTCGATTGTAGTCAAATTATGATGATTATCCAGCAATTAACCAAATATTAATGTAACTACGATGACGAAACAGCAACAGTGGTGGAAAAAGCTGCTGTTAAAGCTGGCAGCTAGTATTATATTTTACACTAGTATTCCATTACCGTATTTTGACGGATTAGACTTTCAGGGAGTGGCACGTCTTGCTTCGCTTGTAGGGGTGATAATTGGGGGAATTTTAGGGTTACTGGATATAGGAATGGATTATCTTGGGATGCCAGTGTTAACTCGTAGTGCTTTGGTAATCAGTATTTGGATTGGTATAACTGGAGGACTGCACTTAGATGGGGCAATGGATACTGCCGATGGTTTAGCAGTGGGCGACCCAGATCGGCGGCTGGAGGTGATGGCAGATAGTGCTACAGGTGCATTTGGAGCAATGACTGCGATCGCCTTAGTGCTACTTAAAATAACAGCCTTAACAGATATGTCAGAAAACCGTTGTTTGTTACTGATGGCTGCTTGTGGCTGGGGACGTTGGGGACAACAGGTAGCGATCGCGCGGTATCCTTATTTGAAACCAACCGGCAAAGGTGCATTTCACAAACAAGCCATTCGTTCTTACAAAGATTTGTTACCAGGATTGTTTTTGCTCTTAGGTTTGAGTGGTTTACTTGTGCTGATAGATAAACAGCAATTATTTCTGGCACTGGCAATGATAATTGCAGGAAGTGCGATCGCCACTCTAACTGGTGCATGGTTCAACCACAAATTAGGCGGACACACCGGAGATACCTACGGCGCAGTCGTCGAGTGGACTGAAGCCTTATTTCTCTGCGTATTGACCGTTTTTTAAGATGTGGGAAATAGGGAGATGAGGGGGATGTGGTTCGACTTCGCTCACCAACCGGGGGATGAGGGAGACAAGGAAGCAGGGGAGCAGGGGAGCAAGGGAGAAGAGTTTTCCCCCTGCCCCCCGCCCCTCTGCCTCTTTTCCATGCCCAATGCCCAATTCCCAATTCCCAATTCATTTAATCGGTTGCAGCTTTGTCACCTTGAGTTTAAAAACCCCAACCCCAGTTTCCCCAAAAGACCGGACACGAATCACATAATTCCCTGTCTCTACGATGCGGGTAAATAGTAGCGAATTGCTACTACCATCAGGGCCATCATCATTTTCTGCCAGAGTCGATCCATCAGGTGCCAGCAATGTGATGATGCTGTCAAAATTTTCAGATGATAGGTCAACTGCTAAATTATCGCCCTTTTGTAACTTCACAGTATAATCACGAGCAAACCCACCTTGACCTGTGGGAATGTCTTTATCTGAGAGGCTATCGTTAACTTCAGTACTGTTAGATAAAGGTATTGGACTATACAACTTATTTTGGGCAAAAGCGGCGCTTGTACTTACGCCTATTGCCAGCAATGTGGCAGGAATAATCATGAGTTGTTTTAAACCCGCCGCAAAAACTTTATTCATACATTTCAAGCAATTTTTTCCACAAAAATAGAGTAATTCGGTCAATTTATGCGCTTATATGTTCAATCTAGCCCATTAATTCTGGATTTATCCGTCTTTGACGGCAGTGGCTACTGCTACTAATCCTAAGACCACTATTCCATACTGACGAAGTGTTTGCACAGCAGACCTGGCAGTAGCACCAGTAGTATAAATGTCGTCCACTAACAGTACAGGAACATTTGGGGGGCGATCGCAAAATTCTTGCCCAACAGCAAAAGCTTGAGCTAAGTTTTTTTCTCGTTTAGATACCGATAAACCAAATTGCGCTTCAGTTTCTCGCACTCTGGCTAGACCGTTTAGTTTCAATTTTAATCCAGTTATTTCGCAGAAGCTTTGTGCTATTAGTGCAGCTTGATTATATTTACGTTGCTTTTGCTTGCTAGGGTGGAGTGGAATGGGAACCACCACAGGCTGGCTATCTCGCTTCGGTGAATTTAATAACCATGCTTCTCCTAACCATTGACCCAAAGGACGAGCTATTTGGGGTTGATTTTCGTATTTCATCGCTGCGATCGCTCGTTTCACTGGGCCACCATACTCCCCCCAGCCAAATACTGGTATTGGCTCTTTCCATAGAGAAATCGGGTCTTTACGTTGACATTTTTGCAGTTGTCTGGTGCAATTCTGACAAAATTCTTGAGAAGTTGCGCGTTGACATAAGGGGCAATGGGATTGGAGAAAAAGATTAAGTAAGCCTGTGAGATTTTTAATCCAAGTGTGCATTTAGAATTTTCCTTTGTCATTTGTCCTTTGTCCTTTGTCATTTGTTCTTAGCTAATGACCAATACTTCGACTACGCTCAGTACAAGTGACCAATGACTAATGACCAATGACCAATGACTTAAAATACACGCGATCGCAGCGTGTTGTTTCTACTCCCGTTGCTGGAGTATAGCCATTGCTTTCATACAGCTTGACTGCTTCCACCAAAACACTGGCGGTTTCAATCCAAATTTGCCCAAAACCACGCTCTGCGATCGCTGCTTCTAGCTGTTGTAACAAATATTTCCCTAATCCCAAACCCCTGATGCTGGGCAAAAGATACATTTTGCGGATTTCTACAGCTTTTTCACCCCGATGTATGGGGTAGTATGCCCCAGTTCCTACTAACTGGCTTTGGTGTTCAATTACCCAAAACTCTCCCCCAGTAGCTAAATAACATTCCTCGACTCGCAGCACATCTCGGTCAGCGCCGTTGGGTTCCCAACCCAGACCGTATTCTGATAATACATAACTGATGACTTCTGCGGCTCTTGTGCGATCGCTTGCGACCCAATCACGAATTATAAAATCTTGATAATAGTTTTTCATTACCATCTGCTGGTCAAGTTTACACAGAAAATTTTCTGGTTCTATATCCCAATTTACCCAGCAAATAGCAATTCTTGCAGAGTTCATTTCAAACGATAATCTCAAGGTGTCAATAAAGGGATAAGAGAAAGGGAAGATAATTCCCCTCCCCTTGCCTCTTTAGCAAGGATAATTCAGCGATATAGTAGCGATCGCTGACACTAATTTTACGACTAAGCTTGGTTTTATAGCCAAATTGGTAGTTCAGATATTGGATAGTTTTTGACAGCCAAATTTTAACTGACAATTCCTAGATTGCTGTAAATTTCGATGAGATTGCCATCAGGATCGCGAAAATGAGCGGTGCGGATTCCCCAGTCTGAGCGATCTTGTGGTTCAGTCACAACGATCGCATTCTGATTTTTTACTCTCTCATAAACTTCATCCACGTTATCGACTGCAAAAATCAAGACTGTTTTATCTCGATTGGCAACATAAGAAGGCTGTTCTATTCTTGGAACTACTTCAGCCATTAATTCTTTTTTAAACAAACCGAGCTTGAGATATCCGGTATTCAACTCAGCATATCCGCTATCTTCATCGCCCCAATCGACATCAAATTTCAGCAGATCCCGGTAGAACAGAAAAGAATCTTTGTAGTTGGAGACAAGCAGTCTCAGGTGTGTTAGCTGAAGCTTCATATCTGTTGGGTTAGTCTACTAACTGTGAATTCTAGGTTCTGAGTGCAAAGTCGCCAGCAACTCGCTTTCGACAATTGCTAATTCATCAAGCCGTTGCATGACAATTTCTCTGTCGAAATAAGTAGCAGCTAAAACCCAATATATACCGTAGTGACGCGCTTCAGATGCCATTAGCCCCCGATAAAATTTTGCTAACTCTGGCTCTGGACAGTGAGCAGCTAATAGTCCGAGGCGTTCGTGAGAACGAGCTTCAATTAAACCAGTGACTAGTAAGGAATCTAGAAATCGTTCAGGTTCTTTCGGGCGAACTTTAGCTTTTAAACCTGCGCCGTAAGGAGGTGGCGGTAAGGGGGCTAAGGGAATATTCCGACGTTCTAACCATTGGTTAACTAGCTCAAAGTGTTCTAGTTCCTCGCGGGCGATCGCAGTTAGTTCCCGCACCATTTTAGTATTGGAAGGGTAGCGAAACATCATATTCAAAGCCACACCTGCTGCTTTGCGTTCACAGTGGGAGTGGTCGAGTAAGATGATGTCTAAGTTAGCGATCGCTTGTTCAACCCAAGCAGAACTAGTGGGCTGTTTCAGGGCGTTGATAGTTGGTAACTGAGTAAGCACAGGGTCAATCAATTTTGGATTTTGGATTTTGGATTTTTTCATAGTTTAAACTAATAGTCCACCAAAGAAACTTTGCGGGGTTTCTCCTCAGAAAATCAAGTTTTTTCTCCCCCTGCCCCCTACCTTTTTCATTCCTGCTGCCGCCGTTCCTCCATTTCTTGATTAGAAATCATACTATGGACTCTCTCTACATCTGCCATCATCAAAACTGCTCCTTGTATTTCTATGCCAAGCAACGGAGTGATTGCCAAGTAACATTTTATTTGCCTGCCTCGACGATTGGTAGCATCAAGGATCATTTCTTGAAATTGTTTTTTACCAGATAGGGAGTCGCGAATGGGCGATCGCAACTGCTCAACAGGTAGCCCAATATCTAGGCTGAAGATAGACTTTCCTAGAACTTCATTAGTTCGCAGTCCCCATAAATCCTCTACCATGTAATTCCAAATTAAGATGTTAAAACTGCCGTCAATTACCACTATTCCAGTTTGGAGACTTCTGAGAATAGAGATTAGGAAAATGTTTGTACGATTAAGTTCTGTGGTGCGTTCACTTAGTTCGTTATTAATTGTCTGTAATTCTTCATTAGTAGATTGGAGTTCTTCATTCATCGTCTCCAATTCTTCATTAGTAGATTGGAGTTCTTCGTTGGTAGTTTCTAATTCTTCATTGGTAGATTGAAGTTCTTCGTTAGTGGTTTCTAATTCTTCATTGGTAGATTGGAGTTCTTCGTTAGTGGTTTCTAATTCCTGTTGGGAGCGTTGCAAGGCATCTTGGAGTTTAATGTAACGGGTGACATCATGAAAGGCGATGCTAACACCTAAAAAGCTGGTGTCTGTTTCTGGCAAAGGCGTAATTCGCACATCCAAATATTGGGTTTCTGTGTTAGACAAATAGCGCTCTACATTTGTTAGGGTAATTGGGCGGCGTTCAGTATAAGCACGTTCAATTAGCGATCGCAATTCAACCGGTCGATAGGAAAGTTCTAGATCCTGGAAAGGACGAGCTAAATCTTTAGGGGAAAGGGTAAACAAAGTCCGCGCCTGCTCGTTCACCAGTACCAAAGCGCCATTGATATCAATGACTACTTGGGCGATTGGTGATGTGTCGAAACCCATGTCTCGCAGCCGCAAATGTCGAGACACACGGCTGCTAGATTCGTCATCTACTGAATTTGCCATAACTAGAAGGCGATCGCGTATATTCACCGACGATACTTTAGTAAATATCCGGTTTTTTAAGTCTATTGGGGTAAACAGACTAGAATGCATCAATAGCATCTCTGCTTTCCCTAAAAACAGATAGCCATTATCATTTAAGGCAAAATGAAATCGGGCTAGAATTCGTGCTTGAGTCTCAGAATTAAAATACATTAATGTATTGCGACTAACCAGCAAATCTAAGCGCGAAATGGGCGCATCTTGAAGCAGATCGTGACGACCAAAAATCACTGAGCGTCGCAAGTCTTGACGGAAGACATAGCGATTACCGACAATCTCAAAGTATTTCTGCCGCAGTTCATCTGATACTGCCTGGACATCTTTGGCTGAATACATGGCTTGACGAGCTTGATTGAGAGCATCTTCATCTACATCTGTGGCGTAGATTTTCACCCGTTGGCGAAATTCCTCTGGTCCCAATATTTCAGACATCAACATTGCTAAAGTGTAAGCTTCTTCCCCAGAAGCACAGCCAGCACTCCAAATGCGTATTTGGTCAGAAGTTTTTTTATTTTTAATTAGATTAGGCAGTATTTGCTCTGCTAGGTATTCCCAAGCTGATGAATCTCGAAAAAAAGCGGTGACGTTAATTAAGATAGTGTTGAAAAGATAATTGAATTCTTCTGGATCAACTTCTAGGTAGTCTAAATACTCTTCAAAGTTTTCTATAGTTAATAACTGCATCCGCTTGCGAACTCGACGCATCAAAGTTGATCGCTTATAGCCTGTAAAATCAAATCCCCGGCTTTGTCTGAGATAAATCAGTATATTTTCAAATTTGGGATCTCTTTCTGCGGAAGTCATAAGCTATGGCGTAGGGGATAGGGCAATACTTTGGCGCATAGTCATCAGAGATCCCCCTTAGTCCCTACACAAGTTTGTATAAAACCAAAACGGGGGATCGACTCAAAACCTACGCAGTATTGGGAGATAGGGGGGATAAGAGTAAAACTTTTATACTTGTCTACGACTATCAAAGACTTATTAAAGGAGTTCTCAGCCAATACGGTTCAGTTAGCCATAAAAACCTTAACCTGCGTAGGTTGGGTTGAGGAACGAAACCCAACATCAAGCGTTAATTGTTGGGTTTCACTTCGTTCAACCCAACCTACTAGCGCGGTAAGCTTAATTTGTTGGGTTGAGTAATCATAAAATAGTTTTGTTTGCGACTTCCAATGTTTTAAGGTTGACGTGCTATTACGATTATCCTTAACCCAAGCGTATTGGGTTTTAAGCTTTATTAATGAGTATCAAAGACTCATTTGTTATTCCAAAATCTATTTCCTCTGCCCCTTAATTCTTATCTTAGTTACATTCTCCCATGACTAAAGTCACCAGAGCGCTGGAGATTTCATCTAGGGGGAGAATAAAATCTACGTTGCCAGTTTGAATCGCAGCTGAAGGCATGCCGGCAAATTCGGCGGTTTTTACGTCTTGGACAATGACAGTACCACCCATTTTTTTGATTGCTTCTACTCCCATCGCGCCGTCGCTACCTGTTCCAGTTAGCACAATGGCGATCGCTCTTTCTTTGTAAGTGGCTGCAACCGATTCAAATAATAAGTCAGCCGAAGGACGTAAAAAATGTACTAATTTCGATTGTGATAAGGAAAGCGTGCCGTCATTGTTAACCAACAAGTGACGATTGGGTGGAGCAATGTAAGCTGTTCCTGATGTAAGGCAATCTCCCTCCTCTGCCTGCTTGACGGTAATATCCGTGCGCCGACTGAGAATTTCTGCCATGAATGACGGATGTTCAGGAGAGATGTGTTGCACAATGGCGATCGCGGCTGGAAATTCTGCTCTTAGAGTCGATAGCACTTTAATTAGAGCAGTCAGACCACCTGCTGACGCTGCGATCGCTACAATATCAAAGGCAGCATTAGCAAAGCGAGGTGGAGCGTTATTGGCATCTTCTGCCATCTGAATCATGATTTTTTGGCTGTCAGTACCAACCAAACTTATTAGTTACAGAGAACATTAATCAATTTACAATTGCTCATCTTCATTTATATAAATTGTACAGTATATTTAAACTAATTTACTTTTTTTTTCCTTTATCTGTTATAATCATCTGTTCATCTTCTTGATCTAAAATGCGTTTTGCCTCCAAAAGTTGCTGCCTATGTTCATCACTAACCGTCGGGTATTGTAGATTTAGCTCTTCTAATTTTGTGCAGATGATATTGGCGACTACCAGACGTGTAAACCATTTGCGATCGGCAGGAATAATATACCAAGGGGCCGATTTTGTACTAGTGTTGTTGAAAACCTCTTCATAAGCATTCATATAATCATCCCAAAAAGCTCTTTCTTTGACATCGCTATCTGAAAACTTCCAATTTTTTTCAGGAGATTCAATCCGTTCTAAAAAACGTTTTTTCTGCTCCAATTTAGAAACATTGAGAAAGAACTTCAAAATTATCACACCATTGTCTACTAAATATTTTTCAAAATTATTAATTTCTTCAAAGCGTTGCTTCCATATCTTATTTCCATTAGGAAAATGAGGAAGTTGTTGCTTTTTTAACATTTCTGGATGGACACGAACCACTAGCGCTTCTTCATAATATGAGCGGTTGAATATCCCAATTCGACCTCTTTCTGGCAAAGCCTTCATTGTTCGCCACAGGTAGTCATGGTCTAATTCTTCCGTACTGGGCCCCTTAAAACTAAACACTTGAAATCCTTGCGGATTCACCCCAGAGGTCACGTGTTTAATTGTGCTATCTTTACCAGCTGCATCCATTGCCTGAAAAATAATCAGCAAGGCATAGGTGTTTTGAGCATAGAGAATATTTTGGTAATTGGCTAATCGCTCAATATCTGTCTGCAATCTGTTTGCAGCATCAGCTTTTTGATCAAAATCAGTTTTATAAGCTGGATCGTAGTTTTTTTTCAGAGAAATCTTTGAACCTGGTGGAACAATGAAAGCATCGTAATTCATATATAAAATTTCTTTCTTAGCGGCTGTTTATACCGAAGCATATTATAAAGTGCTAATTTCTGAAAGTTATAATTTCTTAATTAAATAAATAAAATTTTGATTCCAAATTCATAACTTTTAACCAATTTTGAGGAGTTAAGTATCCCTATCCATCATCGGCAAGTTTTGTGGCTATTTTAAATACCCCTCATAATTTAACTAGTTCCGTGGGTTTAAGTCCCCCGGTTCAATAAAAAAGCAAGTTTTGTGTTGGGGTTAAATCCCCATTACAAAACTTAATTACGTAAAGCCTGCGGCATAGCTTCTCTTCTCCTATCGGAGACGCTGCGCGAACGAGACGCTACGCGAACGCTTAACGCGGAGCGTGCCGGAGGCTCTATTACGAATTACGAATTACGAATTATTTCCGTCGCTTTGGCATAGGACGCATCGCTTCTCGGCCCAACATAAACATCCCCGCAACACCCAAACTAACAAACCAAATATATTGATACCAGTATTGCCGAATCTGCTCACTAGTGCTGAGTTCTGGATGCAACGTGTTCAAGTACAGTAGTAGCACTAATATCATCAGCGCCCCAAAACCAACAAAGCTTAAGCCAACACGAATTCTTACAGGTCGCAGTTCAAAATCACTAATAGTGTCTAGGTCAATTTCTGCCAATTCCTTAAAGGAGTCATCTGCCAAAGATGAGGTTGCTTGGAATTTATTGCTCAGTTTTGGTGGCAAAATCGGCGACAGTGTTGCTACAGTTGGGCGGCGTAGTAAAGCCTCGGTATCTCGCAGCAATTGCAATGGCTTACGACTAGTAGTTTGTTGAGCAAACTCTATATTGTCTGTGGAAGTTGGGGCATTGGCTTTACTTTCAAAATCCATAGTACGCTTCAGAAGAACCAGGATATACATAGCCTAACGAATCATCAGAAAAATGCGTCAAAATAATATAATTATGAATTATAAATTACTCGTCCATCTCTTTTAATGTAGCTAATGCCGATGGAGATAAGCGACTCAGATAACGGAATATCCAGTACTTAAAGATAGTGTTTAAAATTACAGGGAATGTCGCAATAAATAAAAATATTGCATTTCTACTAGCTTGTAAACCTAAATGTTCAGCGAATCCTTCCAGAAGAACCTCCCAGCCATCTGGTGAGTGAAATCCTACGAATATATCTGTAAAGAGAATAATTATAAAAGCCTTAGCACTATCGCTCAATCCATAAACTATATTATCTATAAAAGACTTCACAATCACAATTTCTCTTTTGCTAAAAACGATAATCATACTAAAAGAAATTAATGATATCAAGTCAGCAAAAACATTACTAACAGCACTCTTAGTTTTTATATTAAATTCCTCAGCTATCTCAATTGCTTTGTCCTTTACTTTTTCTTTAATTACCTCTGGAGAAAGTGCTGGTGCATGATTTAATAAAGATTCAAATCTCAAATTGTGTTGAAAATTAGATAATTCATGGAGAGCTTCTTTTTCCATGTCAGAATTGATGAAAATTTGAGATGTATTTTCTCCTCTAGTCTTTTCTAATATGGAAGTTACTAAGAATTCTTTAGATAAAATCTGAGTCAAAAGAGGAACAATCATTAAAGTGAGCAAAAATTTTACACCAATTCTTGTTCTATTTTGAGAAATTCGGTAATTTCTGACAAATTCTTCTTCTCCCTGTGGGGAAAAATCTCCTTTAATTCTATTAATAGTTCTGCCAATAGACCCAGGTAAAACTCTGGTGTTTTGATTTGGAGGCAGACGTTTAATATTATATGATCCTGGTTGTTTATTGATTTTGGTCTGATTAATTTTTGGTGGTTCATAATTTGACAATAACTCACTGTTGCTAATCAGTTCATCTTTGATAGCATATTTCTCTACAACTTCATCAATCACCTTCAGCTTTTCTAATAAAACAGAATTAGAGATATTGATAATTCCCCGACTAAGTTGAAATTCTGCCAGCCTGAACTTGATAATAGTTAAATTTTTATCAAGGTAGACTTGCCAATAAGACATCGCGGTTTTAGTATATTTTCCTGATTCTGAAGATATTTTTTTACCTTCAAAATGTTCTATTTCGATGTTTTTAATTCTCTGAGCGGCTTGTTGAGCTTCTAAAAGTGCCCTTTCTGGCGTATCGAAAAACCAATTATTCAGCGATCGCAAATACTTTTGTAAATTTTGGCGAAGCAATTCTGCTGTTTTGGTAAATGAATCTTTCATTATATGTATAAATATTTATACCGTATGTATTATAGTTATATAAACATGAAAAATAGGTAATACTTAGTTTAAAATATTATTAACTATTAAAGTAGAGTATCAATAGACTTAGCATTCAACTTCACGGGAAACAAGCGCTTAGGGTTTGTTGCCAATTAAGTCTTAATATTTCAGTAACATATTTGCTGTTTTGTTAGTAAGCCACGCATTAATGATGAGACTAAAGTTATTTGGTCAAAGATCGATAGGGATTGTAACAGCTTCGCTGACTGCATTTACCACAATTGTAAGCATCAATCACCCTAGCTACGCTGGAGGGACAACCTTCTACTGCGAAAAGAGTAATGGTGTACCCGTAACATTTGCTCGTACCCAGGATGGGAGAAAAGTACCAATGATTAAATGGATTTCTCAGAACTACTTTTCGCAAGAGTGGACTGTTGAACGTCGTTGTCAAGAAGTATCTCGCAGATTTCAAAGGAGCTATGATAATGGTACGCTAAAGTACATCAAGACTGGGACGCTGAGAGGAGAACCAGTTGTATGTGCTGCGACTAAGGAAAATGCTCCTTGTACAGATAGCACTTTGTTATTCACTCTCAAGCGTGGTAGTAATGCCAAAGTTACTGTGCGAAGGTTATTAAATCGCCGTGGGTTGGTAGCTGGAAGTGTATTGAATGAAAGTGGTGGGGACACGCTTAATATCGATTTTGATGTGTATTTAAATAACGCTACAGATGAGCTAAATAGTGAGTCCAATCAAGATTCAGGTAATACTCCTTGATAAGAGGCTGGGGGCAGGGGAGCAGGGGGACAAGGGGGAATTATTGAACAAGTCTCTTCCTTGTCTCCCTTGTCTCTTCTTCATGCCCAATTCCCAATGCCCAATGCCCTCCTGCTTCCCTGCTTTTTTAAGGGATGTCTACGACGGGCTATTTGGTGTCGCTAATATTTCATATTATCTGTAAACTCAGATGGATTGGCATAAATTCACACTGGTTATTTATATTGGCAGTTTATCTCTTACATTGTCAGCATCAACACCAGTTAACAGTGTTTCTGCCCCATACAAAAGTTTTGATTGCAACATTTCCCAATCGGGGCAAATCTTGCACCATGCACAATCTATCACGGTCAAAGTTTTATCAGCAGATTTTCTCGGCTCAGGAATTATGCTGCGGAAAAAAGCTGCTGTTTATACAGTGTTAACTAATGCTCATGTGTTACAAGCAGGCGATCGCCCCTATCGCATTCAAACATCGGATGGTAGCATTTATGCAGCTAATTTACCTCAAAATTCCAGCTTTGGGGAAAATGATTTAGCTTTATTACAATTTCAAAGTACCACCACCATCTATGGTGTAGCATCCCTTGCATCTTCCCCAAAAGAGGGAGATGAGGTATTTGTAGCGGGTTTTCCTGCTACTGAAGAGGGTTTTCAGAACCAAGGTTTGGCGTTTACTGCTGGTAAGATTTCGTTAGTACTACTCAAACCTTTAGAGGGAGGCTATCAGCTTGGATATACTAACGATCTCAAAAAGGGGATGAGTGGAGGACCACTGTTGAATTGTCAGGGTGAGGTTGTGGGCGTGAATGGAATGCAGGCTTATCCTCTGTGGGATGCTCCTTCTGTTTTTCAGGATGGCTCCAAGGCAGATGAACAATTACATCAGATGATTATTCGCTTGAGTTGGGCTGTACCAATAGAAAAGCTTGTGCAAATGACACCAAAATCTACAAAAACGAAAGATTCTCCCGTTTTAAATAAGATGTTGTTTGAAAAGTAGTTAGCTGTGATTTTAGGCACTTGTTGATCCCCCCTAACCCACGCCAGTCGCTCCACTACAGCGCTTCGCGCATCCTGCGGCGGGGGAGACCCCAAGACCGCGCTGGCTCCCCTTAAAAAGGGGGGAACTAGAATTAAAGTCCCCCTTTTTAAGGGGGTAGGGGGATCTAGAACGTTTTGTTACCGAGAAGAGGACTTTTCAAACAACCTATAAGGCTGATAAGAGGTGATGAGGGAGAAAGGATGAAATTTTATTATGCGATCGTACCAGCAATCATGGGAGTGGCAATTACCCTTGGACCACCGCAATTTGCCGTGGCCCTATCCTCAAATGAGGTGGGTAAAATTGCCAAAGCAATCACGGTACTAATTGACAATCAAAATGGTTCCGGTACTGGAGTAATTATTCAGCGAGAAGGCAACACTTATATTGTCCTTACTGCCAAGCACGTAATCGAAAATCAAGCCAAATATGAAATTGTCACCCCAGATGGTCAACGTTATCCACTCGACTACAAGACTGTGAAAAAGCTGCCTGAAGTAGATTTAGCAATTGTACAGTTTACCAGCCAACAAACTTACACTGTTGCTAAAATCGGCAACTCAAATGCAGCTACAGAAGGAACTACAGCTTATGTGGCTGGTTTCCCACAAGCCACAGCAGCAATTTCCAGCACAATTTATAATTTCGTCACTGGGCGGATTACTGCTAATGCTTCTAAACCTCTGCGTGATGGCTATACCTTGGTCTACAGTAATCTTACTTTACCGGGGATGAGTGGTGGCCCGGTGCTGAACGATCGAGGTGAATTGGTAGGAATTCATGGTAGAGGAGATGAAGCAGATATAGAAACTTCAAAAATTAATTCCACAATTGCTTATGTGAAATCAGGTTTTAATTTAGGCATTCCGGTTAATACCTTTTTGAGATTGTCAACTCAAGTTGGGGTAGATTTAGGCGTTAGTCTTCCCAGCATAGCAACAGAAACAGCACCGAAAGCGGACGACTTCTATATTCAAGGTGGCGATAAATACGATAAAGGAGATTTTAAAAGTGCGATCGCTGATTATACTAAAGCAATTAGTCTTAATCCCCAATATCTTAAAGCCTACAATAATCGTGGTCTTGCCCGCTATAACTTAGGAGACTTCCAAGGGGCAATTGATGACTATAACCGAGCTATCAAGATTAATCCTAAAGATGCCGACTCCTATAATAACCGGGGTTTAGCTCGTTATAGCTTAGGAGACAAGAAAGGTGCGATCGCAGATTATAACCAAGCTATAAAGATTGATTCCAACTATGTCTTTGCCTACAATAATCGGGGGATTTCTCGCAATAATCTAGAGGACAGCAAAGGGGCGATCGCAGATTTTAACCAAGCGTTAAAAATTAATCCCAACTATGCGGAAGCCTACGGGGGCCGGGGAATTTCTCGTTATCAGTTGGGAGATAAAAAGGGAGCGATCGCAGATTATACCCAAGCTTTGCGAATTAATCCCAACCTGGCCCCACCCTATGCCGGAAGAGGAATTGCCCGTTTTGAGTTGGGAGACAAAAAGGGAGCAATTACTGATTTTAATCAGGCTTTGCGGATTAATCCTAACTTTGCTCCAGCTTATACGGGGAGGGGAGTTGCCCGTTATACATTGGGAGATAAACAGGGTGCGATCGCGGATTTACAAAAAGCTGCTAATCTCAATTTGGAACAAGGGAAAACAGATGATTATCAACAACTGTTGGAGTTAATTAAGAAGCTTCAATAGTAAAAAGTAGGAAGGGGATCTGGGGGTTGCAATTCTCACAAGTCTTGAATTACGAATTACGAACTTGTACTGAGCGTAGCCGAAGTATTACGAATTACGAATTATTTTAATCCCCTTGCGGATGTTCATCCCACAAGGTTGTTATTTCTCGTAAACTCTGATGATTGCCATTACCCAAAATCAGGTGATCTAGTACCGGAATACCCAAAAGCTGCGCCCCTGCTAACAACTGGCGCGTCAATTCTATATCTTCATGGCTAGGTTCAAGGTTCCCAGAAGGGTGATTGTGGGCAACTATTGCCCGCGTTGCACCTTGGCGAATAACTTCCCGAAAAATATCACGGGGAGAGGCTAGGGTTTCGGTTGCTGTGCCAATGGTAATTACTTGCGTACCCAGCAAGCGATTTTTAACATCTAATAGCACCACTGCAAAACGTTCTTGTGTCTGCCACATCAAATCTTGACTGAGGGTAGCAGCAGCAGCAAGTGGGCTATCAATTAATGTTCCGTCATTCGGTCGAGATTGAAAGGCACGTTTACCTAATTCAATTGCTGCTAAAATACTTGTCGCTTTTGCCGGGCCAACACCAGAAATTAGCATCAACTCTGCGGGGCTAACTTCTCGCAAAACTGCCAAAGGATCGCGTTGGTGTTTGCCTAATTCGCTCAAAATAAATTGTCCCAAACCCACAGCAGATAATTTCCCTGGGCCTTGACCAGTGCCTAGAAGAATTGCGATTAATTCTGCTGTGGCTAAAATTTTGGCACCATGCGTCATTAATCGTTCACGCGGACGCTCATTTGTCGGTAGGTCGGCAATTCTGAGGCAATAGGTCATAAACTAAGAAAATCGTCACCACACATCGAACTATCCTTAGTTATCCCTCCTTTGCGGTCAAAATCACCTTTATTTGAGAAAATCTTTAACCTTGTAAGTTTATGTGGGTAATCTCATTGGCAACTTTCACAGGGAATACTAAAAATAATATAATTTAGGGCGATCGCTATGTTTGACGATTTATTCAACAATCTGAAAGGTTTTATTGACTCTAAAATTCAAGAAGTCGGTAACGATCTGCAAAAGCGCTTCGGCGTTCCCGAACCCGCAGAGCCATTTGTGCTGATTCGTCGATTCACATCTGCCGATTCTACGGTGACAAAGGGAGGTATTGCAATTGTTGGAGAAAGTTGGCAAATTGAAGCTTATGACGATAATAATCAGTTGTTGTTGACTAGTACAGATCCTTTGCGAAATGTCATCTTATTTGAAGTTGCAGAACCCAATGTCCAAGAGTGTGTTTTTGCTTGTCAATTTAATGCGAAAGCGCTAGACACAGAAAAACCAATTAATGTGAGTTTAGGTTTATGTAGACCAGGAAAATGGGGCGGAAGAACCACAACATCATGGGCTACAGGAGTTTCACCAACCCTAGATTTTAAGCGTTACGAAGCGCGTGCCCATTTTAAAAAAGAAGTAGATGCTGCCAAAGTTCAAATTAGTGTGCAATTTGAGAGTAGTGGCATTCTTCAAATTAGAGATATTGAATTGTTACAAGCACCTGTCAAGTCACAATCCTGAGCATCTGAGTTTGAAGAGCATAAGTATAGTGCGTTGGCGTAGCTGACCACAGGCATCGCAAACCCATTAAACCCTTCATCTTCGCTGATTATTGATAAATTTGTGTTGCTTTGAGCATGTGGTAGGTAATAATTAGCTGGGTGAGAGCTAGGGGGTAACTTTGCAATGTCTCCCCAGTTGTACCAGCAATTTTACCCAGTTCTGGATTACTTTCGCGATCGCAAATATTTCGCAGATGCGGCATATCAGAACAAATAATATGCTCTAGCTTATTCACCTGTTCTAAGGTGGCATGACCATCAACTTCTAAGACATCTACCGGTTTACTCATATCCCTATCTAGCCCCAAACGGATGGCTGAGTCAGAATTACCGTAGCTAGAATTGGTAATTGCGGTAAAATCTGGATGGGGAATTGTCGGACGCAGTACCAGTCGGACATTTAGGTGTCCATTGGTTTCATCATCTTCATCGGTGGGTGGATAAAAACTAATGACTATATCAGACCATTGCCGTTGCGGACGGATAAACTGGGCTGAGTCTGGTTCGCGCTTTTCTAGTTCCGCTAGCACCTGTTCAGGTGTGTAGCCTCGTTTTTGGGTATCTCGCTTGACTTTCCACTTAGCACGTAATTCTTCAGGAGGCGCAAGGTAGACTTTCACATCGTAAGAATCACGGGCAGCACGAGTAGAATAACCGAGTAATCCTTCGATAATCACGAATTTACTGGGCTTGATATAATGCGGTGCCTCGAATGTGCCTGTTTTGTGGCTATAAACTGGTTTAAGAATTGGTTGTCCTGTGCGTAGCAGCGACAGATGTTGCTGCATAATATCCAGATGGTTGCAATCTGGGTGGAGGGCAGTGATGCCAATTTCTGCACGTTGTTGGCGATCGTAACGGTGGTAATCATCTGTACAGATGATTGTGACATTTTCTGGGCCGAGTGCCTGAGCGATTCCCCGCGTTAGTGTTGTTTTCCCAGCAGCGCTGTCGCCGACAATACCAAGAATTATTGGACGGCTCATCATACCTCCCAGAATAAAAGTAAGTTTATTAATACAATTTCCCTACAATAGTTTTAATTCTAGAAGGGTTTAGCCAAGTAACTCAAGCAAAGACTTGGTATGCAATATCTCTACATATAAAATATCTGTGCGCTGGTTTATCGAAACAGAATTCAGTAAAGGTATTCTAACCTCCAAATAAAAAAACATCCCAAATTTTCTTGTGGGATGGGTGTCCCCACTATTGGTGTCAAATTAAGCTCAAACGCTTATCCCGCAAGCATTTTACCCCCCTTAATCCCCCCTTGTTAAGGGGGAGATCAGAAATCTGGTTCCCTCCCCTTTATAAGGGGAGGGTTAGGGTGGGGTAACGCGGTGAGTGATGGTCAGTGAGTAAACTCAATATCACGTCTTGACAAGGGTTTCGCGTTAACTTGACACCAATGGCTTTTCGGCCCACCCCACAAGATTGGGTAATTTATTTCTTGTCAGTCCCTAACATCATGTTTCATTGAGCGGTATCAAGATTAAACTAGAGCGTACACTTTCGCTTCCCAAGGGAAGATGCCTTCTCTGCCTACCCATTCTGATGGAACTATCCGCTCTTGAGTAATTTCCTTCCACTGCTTGCCAACTGGGGTTGCAGGCCAATTCGGGACTCTGTACTCAGAAGCAGGAGGAGTGCCGTAGTCAGAGAAATTTGCCACTACAACTACTAATTGATCGGCTTTATTACCACGTTGCCAGACTAGAACTCGCTTACCATCATTAAAGTCAACATGAATAAATTTAGTATCATTCACAGCTAAAGCATCAGAAGTTTTACGCAAGCGAACCAACCTTGCAACGTATTGGAAAATGCGTTGCCGCCAATCATCTTTTACACGGCTGTAGTTAACTGGGTCAATTTGTTTATGATCGTCTGTTGGAGGCAAATCTTGCTGATCGGCAAATTCATCTCCGGCAAGAATCATGGGAATTCCTACAGAGGTAAGCAGCGAGACAAATGCTAACTTAATGCGCGGTTCAGTATCAGCAATTCCATTACTAAGCAGGTAGCTGAAGAAACGCTCGTTGCCATAACCGCCAACATCATGGGAAGTTATATAGTTTACCGCCTGAGAACCATCTGTAAAGCCTAAGTTTCGGCAATCAATTAGTTTACGGATACTCCACTCAAAGCTGGGTTCATCCCAGGCATTCTTACCTAAAATCACTTGTCGGATGATTTGCTTGAACTTTTCATTCCAAAGTCCATCCAGACGATTTTGTTGAATGAGAGATAGAGGTACACTCAACTCTTCGCCAACTACGAGGAAGCGATCGCCGCTTCCACCTCTTTTGTCCCAAAGGGTGCGGGCAAAATCCTTAAATTCTTGCAAAAAGTCATAGTTGGCAATATTGTTCACGCTATCCAACCGCAGACCATCAACCCGATAGTATTCCAACCAGTGGGCAATATGGGCTTTTAAGTATTCACGGGCTGGCACAAACCAGGACTTTTGTCCAGTAGTGGGATTATAGCCCTCTACCCAATAGTTGTACTTAAATAAATCCCCACCAAAGCCATCTCTTGATCCTTGTTCTGGATCGCCACTGGCCCATTTGATGTAAAATTCCAAAAAATTAACGTTATGGTAAGGATTATTCCGTGAGAATGCCATCACCACATCCACAAAAAAGCGCAACCCTTGCTGATGGCAGGCTTTGATCAAATTAGCTAAATCAGTTGAAGCAGTGGGTGCTGACTGGCTATCTGGACGGCCTAAGTCAAAATCTGCGGCAAAATAATTTGCGGTACCATAGCCCCAATTGAGATTATCATCACTGTCTTCTGGTGGCAGAAGTTCTAAGGCGTTGATTCCCAGTTCCCCAAGATGAGCGCGGTTATTCAAGGCGGTGATCATGGGAAAAGTAGGAGCGATCGCTTCTGGTATCAATAGTGCCAGTACATCACGAAATGTACCGTTTCCTTCTTCAATTAATCCACTTGAGTTAATCTTTGTCCAGCGAGTTGGTAATTCGTAAATCACCAGTTGATTATTAGTTGGCAGCGTCTCTAAAGGAGCATCGCCTTGCCAATTTACAGTTTGCCCTTGCGGATCGCAGGGAATCAATGTCCCATTTTGATAAAGCACGACGCTTGCCGGATCGGAGCTAGTAACGCCTCCTGACTCTGACGGCGTTGGTGCAGGAAAGCGTCGATCTATAGTTGTCGCTGTTGGATCTGTACAGTAAAGAATTTGGTTAGCATTGGCAGATGCGTAGGGGTCTGAGTTGCGGACTTTAAACCAGTAATAGTAGACCTGTCCTTCAGTCAGACCAGATTCTTTAGCCGAAACTTCCCACAATTCTGGAAATTCTGCTGATTGACGAAGCGGAATTTCTCTCAATTGAGCTAATCTGTCTGGGTTTTCGGGAGTAGTGTTGCCAATGTAGAGAGTAGGAGCTAGTTTTGAAGCACCGACACGCCACAAGACAAAATGAGTTTTTTTGCGGCTTAATAGATCGATAGGCATTAGAAAAACCTCTAGGTCATCAAAGTTCAGCTATGAAGTTCTTACACAACAGCCGAGTGTTATTCCAGATGATAAGTCGGTCGGCGCAATTAAAGCTAACTGGCAAAGGCTGTCATTGGTCACTTGTACTGAGCGACTTGTGCCGAGCGACTTGTGCCGAGCGAAGTCGAGGTAAGCCGAAGTATTGGTCATTGGTGTCAAATTAAGAGCAAACGCTTATCCCACAAGCGTTTTACCCCACCCCGCCAAAGCTACGCTTTGTCTCCCCTCCCCGCGTGCCTACGGTGTACACACAAGTCCAAGTAAACTAATAACAGAAGGAGTTGTGGGGAGTAAGAGGTGGTGGAAAAGGGAGCATCCCAAATGTGCAAAAACCTTGATAGCCCTCATCCCCTAACCCCTTCTCCCATGTTTGGGAGAAGGGGAACTAGAGTTATGTCTCCCCTCTCCCATCTTTGGGAGAGGGGCTGGGGGTGAGGGAAAAGATTTAAGCTTGCATTGGGATGCTCCC